>JAJDUM010000022.1 GCA_022826645.1 Candidatus Poribacteria bacterium | reverse complement strand
GGTTGATGAGCCAATATATCGCGGTCTTAATTGAGAGACCTGTTTTTTCGCAGACAAGCTATCAAGACGCATACTCGCACAATATTCAACACAGCCTTGACGAGGCTGCTTGATACCAAAACAAATTGTCCAAACTTTAGTGATATTTATAGTAAATGCTAAAAATAAATAGATACTTTCGTCCCCCGGTAGGTGCGGTTTCCAACCGCACCGCATCGGCGCAGTTAGAAACAGCGCCCACCAAACTGGAGAACGGTAGGTGCGTTTTCCTAATCGTACCGGCTTGGAATGTCTCATTAATTCTAAAATCTACCATAATAAAGGAAAAATAAGGTAATGCAGAAAACGAAGATTGAACGGGTAGAAACGATCCTCTGGGATCGGTGGCTTCTAATCAAGATTCACTGTGAAGATGGCACAGTTGGTATTGGAGAGGGCGGCGTTCACGGTTGGCAACGCCCAACCAAAACGATGCTGGAGGTTATGTCACCGTATCTGATCGGCAAAGATCCGTCGCTTATCGAACACCACTATCAGTGGCTCTATCGCTCGTCGCATTTCATGGGTTCGGTCGTTCAAGGCGCGCTTTCTGCCATTGACATCGCGCTGTGGGACATCAAAGGGAAGCGGCTTGGTGTGCCGATCTACGACCTGATGGGCGGTATGACGCGCCACCGCGTCCGGTGCTACATGCACGTGGGCGGCGCAACCGTGGAGGACTTAGCGGCGGATGCCGTGAAAAAGGCGGGGCAAGGCTTTACTGCACTCCGTTTCTCGCCATTCCCGGGGGACTTTCACCTGCATAAATCATACTCAGAATGGGCAGATGAGGCGGTACGTCGTGTAGGGGCCGTACGTGATGCCGTTGGCAATTCGGTTGATATCTGTGTCGAAATTCACCGACAGATGAATCCTGCAGAATCCATTTGGCTGGGACGGCGGTTGGAACAGTTTAACCCCTACTTCTACGAAGACCCGATGCTACCGGATAGTCCGGCGATCATGGGTGATGTGCAGGAACAGTGCAACCTGCCTATCGCAACAGGCGAGCGATTCGCAAGTATCTTTGAATTCCAACAACTCCTTGAAGCCAAGGCGACCTCCTATATCCGTCCGGATCTATGCCTCTGCGGTGGACTGTCAGGGTGCAAGAAGGTAGCAGGGATGGCGGAGGCACACCACGTTAAAGTTATTCCGCACAACCCGCTTAGCCCGGTGAGCACGGCAGCGTGTGTGCAGTTGGATGCGGCAATTCCAAACTTCGCGCTGCAAGAGTATACCGGCGAGGCAGAACCGCCCAAGAGCGATCTGCTTGTTGAGCCGTTGGAGCTGAAGGAGGGTTATCTGACAGTGCCTGAGGGACCCGGGCTGGGGATTGAACTGAACGAAGCGGCTCTGAGTTATCCCGTTCAGGACAAAGTGCTGGATACGCCAATCGGCTTTGACGGATCTGTGCAGGACCGATAAGCGGGTCATGCCACAGATATCACTCACGATTCCGTCCACACTAAGCGTGCGAAGATGACGCAATCCCTTAACAGTAAGTCTCCAACAACCGACAAAGTTCTTCAGAACCACCTCCAGAATCTGGAGGAGAATGGATTTACTATAGCCTCGAATGTTCTGACCGAAGATGAACTTCGCTTTCTCCGGGGCGCACTAGATAGTATCTACGCAACCTTCGATCCTGAACGAGACGGACTTCGGAAGGTTGAAGGTTACCATTTTGCTTCTAACCTTGTAAACAAGGGGTCCTTCTTTGAGTCGATATTTTTGCGAAGCCCGGTTTATGACCTCGCACGTCATCTGCTTGGGGAAGATTGCATCCTTTCCAGCCTGAATTCCTTGGAACCGTTGAAGAATCAAGGCAACCAAGGTCTCCACCGCGATGGGCCACCCGCGCCCGATACGGGACCCATTGTTGCCAATTCACTGTGGGCAGTCGATGACATGAACAGGGCTAACGGTGCGACCCGACTGGTCTCGGGCAGCCATAAGACCGATGAGGCGTCACCCGACGATGAGGCGGGTGTGGTCTATGCTGAGATCCCGGCTGGCAGCGTCATTGTCATTAACGCACATATCCTTCACGGGGCGTCCGCCAATCCATCGGGCCAACGACGACGGGTCATGCACGGCTATTTCACGCAGAGTGGACTGCCGCAGCAGCTTGAACAGAGGAAATATCTGTCGCCCGAAGTTCAGGATCGACTCTCCCCGCTTGCTCGCAATGTCTTGGCGTTGGAGGACGATTAAACCCAATAGGGCGTACATACTGAAGATAATGAACAATGAATCAGAGGAGGGCTTATGGTTTCTGATCTCGAAATCTATCTATTTGACTTACGCGGCTATGTCGTGTTGCCAAATGCCTTAACCCCCGAAGAGGTTGCAGAACTCAACGAATGTCTCGATGCCATACCGCCGTTGGAACAGGGTGAATGGTATGGTTACGTTCACGCACACCGGTATGGCACGACTGACGGTTTCAATTTACAGCAGATTTATGAGGCAGGCGAACCGTTCGAGCGGTTGATTGACCATCCCTCATGGATTGATCAGGTGAAACACTTCGTTGGAGGGGAAGGCAGCTTTGATTACCATCACGGGCCCCTGTTTATAGATGAGAACTTTGCCACCTTTCGAGGTCCCGGAGAAGCCATTGGTCTGCACTCTGGGGGATACCCGCCTATCCATCGAAACCAGTTCCGCTATCACAACGGACGGTTCATGTGCGGACAGATTGATATCCTCATCGCACTGACGGACTTTAACCCGGGTGATGGCGGCACAATGATTATCCCCGGCAGTCATAAATCTAACTTCAGACATCCGCACTACGACAAACACAGAATGGCGGTGGGGGCAACAGTCGAAGGGATCGAAGGAGCGGTTGAAATCCACATGAAAGCCGGCGATGCGCTGCTTTTCGTAGATGGGGCTGCACACGGTTCAGCGAAACGGACAAATCCGGGCATCCGCCGAACTATCGTCTATCGCTATGGCCCATCGTGGGGCAATTTCCGATACGGCTATCAACCCTCACCGGAGTTGTTAGCACGTCTGACCCCCGAACGCCGGCAGATCGTTCAACCGCTGGAACTTATACCAAGAGAGCCGAGTAAGAGCCTGTAAACGGGGCCTATTGACATTTCATCGGCCGAGGCTTGGGCGAAGTAGGCCACTATTTAGATGAAGCGTTTTAAGTTTGTTTCCTGTCCGGTGTGGACGTTGGGGCCATTAGGTATTAAACAAAATAGGTGTTGATACAGTGAGCACAAAAAAGCGGCATCATATCCCCTTGCCCTTCCCCGCAAGCGAGGGGAAAGAGAGGGGGTGATACCGCTTTTTGTATTGCTTTAAGATGAGCCCTACTGGGTCAAGGACTCATCATCTGCCTCATCAGGGGCAGGTCTACTGTGTTTCCGATCAAATTGCCGAGCCGCCTCAGGGTCAGATTCCCTCAATCGACGAAGTCCTTCCTCCGGGCCGTACTGGTCTAACTGTTGCGCCTGCTCTCTTTGTTCAGACGACAACCAGACCCACCCTTGCGCTGCTGGTTTTGATGGTTTGGCAGATTGTTCCAAAAACGCAGTCATATCCGCCTCCCAGTCTTTTTCTATCATCTCTAGGATTAAAGCCCTTTTCTCCTCACACGGAGAACACTCCTCCTCTGTTTCCAACTTAACTTGTCCAGATTTATCGATCGCCTCGGAACGGGATTGGGAAGTAGGTGCCTGGGCAAACTGTACGGTTTCCGCTTCCCACTCCTGTACCATCTCTAGCATTAAAGCTATCCGTTCCACACACGGAGAACACAGAGGATCAGGCTCAACTGAAGGCGTTTGCATAACGACTTGCTGAGGCTCCGTTGTCATGTCGTCGATTCTCGGCACGAAGGGGAACTTGCCCGTCGCATACGCCAAAAAACAGAGTAGAATGCTACAAACACAAAGAGACGATACAGCGACCAAAAACGCTTTCATCAGTAATCCTCCCCGGGTCTCGACTTGTCGGACTCGATATCCCCCCTATCACGGCGGCGTTCTATCTGACGCGCAATTTCCGGATCGCTTTCTCTGAGACGACGAAGCCCTTCTTCCTGTCCATACCGTTCCAAAGTGTCCATTGCCCGATCGAGCCTCTCTGATGAGAAACGTTCTTTCAAGGTTGTTTCGAGTGCTTCGTCGGTAGGAAGTGCAGGCGGTTCGGACAAAACTTGGGGTACAACCTTTTCTGGGTCAACCGTAGGAGGTGTTACGTCCGGATTATCGGGTCCGGGAATAGTGGAATCTTCCCACATTTCTGACAGCCCGTGATCAGAGCCACCCTGCTCGGGTTCTACTACTAGAGGAATATCGAGAGTAGTTTCGTCAGAAGGTATATCAAAAAACTCCCCGTGAGGGAACTCTGAATCTCTTTGTGAGAGGGATGCCCCTGCAGAGTCAGCCGCTTCGTATACTGCCACCACATCACCCCACCACTCATTGAATGCCGATTCATCTCCCTTAAAACGGGCATTAATCCAGATAACATTCTCCCGATCCGTTGTAATTTTCTCCATGCCCTCTTTTAGTCCGTAATCCTTCAACACTTCACCGAATTGTTTTGCCATCGCCTCGTCTTCATCCTCGGGAGCTTTACCAGGGTTCTCAGCTTGGTATTTCTGTGCCATGAAGTCGTAGGTCTTAGCAATCTCTTTTTCAACGTCCATATCTGCCAACTCTGTAACCCCATGCGCTACCATAAGGTCGATATATTCTTCTGGCGTTTGTGGATCTTGTTCCTTCAACTGTTTCTGAAATGAATCAGAGTTCAGAACCTTCATCATCTGCTGGATCGTTGGGTCGTCGCGTAGTTCAGGTGGTATGATTAGGTTCCTCCCATCAAGAGGGGATCCACCTTGGGATATGTAGGCTGGGATGTCAGCAGGGTCTGACCCTTGCTCCTTGGAGGTATCACTCTTGCCATTGTTTGGCTTTGCCGCTTGATTCATTACCTCCTGCTGTACACCCACTTCCCTCCTAGCTGTGTCATCTCCGTCGTTGGAGAAGGGCTTGAAGATGATAATCCACAGCGCGAGCCCCATGGTAACAACAGAACAGACAAGCATCAATTTTCGCTTTATGTAACTCGAGGTAATGACACTTATCCCCAGCAATGTATAACCTATGCTTACGTAGATATCCTCCATTATCACCCCACAAATAATCACCACACTCCCACCCAAAAACGCGACACGCGGTTCGTATTTGAAGATATGCCGTTTTATTGTATTTACAAATGCCATAACGGAATTTCCTCCTTCCCCTATGTTGGGGTAGAGAACAACAATCGTTAACCCCTACCCCATCAACTTGTGTTTGGATTATGAAATTGTCTGTCGCTGTGGCACTACAGGTAACACTGCAACCCCTGAACGGTTCATGCACTTCTTATACGCCCTCGCTGCATCTACATAAGCCCAGACTATCCCTCCACAGCCTACAATACCAAAAACGCATAGACCAACTGTCACGGGATTCGGGGCGAGAATTGCCATTGCACAGCGCCAACCCGCAGTTCCACAAATTGCTATAAGAGCAATATAGGTTTTTCGCATTGTGGATCGTTCTGAGTCACACGGGCCCGCGAATACCTCAGATGGCAACATAGCCACACATACTGCAACAACCACAACAAACGCTATCCCCTTTGTGAAAATCGAAAACTGTCTTGACATGTCAAAATCTCCTATGAGTAAGGAATGCTTTGGCATTCCGTTAAAGGTAAAAATTCCCGCTTCAAAAACAGATGAAACGATATACACATTATAGTGTGCAAAGTAAGCTCATAGGAGAATCGATGTTGGCTCATGTAAAAACAGAGTGCATACTTTTATAAGTATGGTAAACTATTAAGTATGGATTTCCCAATACTTGATTTAATAGATAATGAATCAGCGACGGATTGGTTGCTCACTCACTTTCACCCTGACGGATTAACATGTCCGCATTGTGAAGCCGGCGTGGGGGAGGCACGCTGCTTCCGACAGACCACGACGAGTCAATTGCCGGTGTATCGCTGTCTTTTGTGCGATGGCATTTACAATCTGTATAGTTCAACAGTGTTTCAACAGAAACAACTCACTCCGGCTCAAGTGGTGCTTCTGCTACGGGGTATCTACCAAGGCGAATCGAGTGCCCAGCTTGCCCGTGAACTGGGGCTGAGTCGTCCGACGGTGCATTGTATCCGTCACGCGATTCAGGCAAATGCCCAAGCGATGCAACCGAACTTCCCCGTTGTAGATCAACAGACCGAGACCGACGAGATGTTCCAAAACGCAGGGGAAAAAAAGTGAACCGCACCCCAATCCATTAGATCCACCTCGTCGCCGTGCGAATAAACGCAGGGGGCGTGGCACCTATGCCAAAGACCGACCACCGATTGTAGGCACCGTAGGACGCAAGACGGGTCAAGTCAGGCTGCGGGTCGTGCATCAGACCAATAAAGAGACGCTTGTTTCTCATGTGCATCAGTTCACCGAATTGGCTGCCACTGTATATACTGACGAGTGGCGCGGTTATTCGGGACTCAACCGGTGTCATGCCACAGTTTGCCACGGGAAACGACAGTGGGCACGAGATGCCGATGCGGATGGGGTTCGAGAGGTCCACACCAACACGATTGAAGGCGTTTGGACAACGGTTCGCAATTTCCTCCGTCCTTTTCGGGGGTTCACAAGAAGTTCCTTGCCGGGTATGTGGCAATCTGTGAGTTTCGCATCAACCTTAAACGCATGACCGCTGAGTTTATCTCACAACTCGTTGATTGCACTAAATCTTAACATGAGCCAGGACATTTATACTATGCTCCCCCTCGCTAGCCCATAAGTGTAGCCCCGGGTGCCCTTTTTGATCATACAGTACGATATGATTTGCCTCTTCCATGGCGTCTAAGACAATCGCTTTTTTACCCGCTTTATCCACCACCGTTAGCTTGGTGCACTGAATCTCGTCAAATCTCGATGCTTCATCAGGATCCTCGGAACGGGACATACCATCTCTTTGTGCAATCAAAGGGGAGACCCCCACTGCCACCATCGCCATCAAAGCAAACGTTACCACCGATCCAAAAAACGCATAGCGAATCTTCTGTTTATTACACATGGATTGATCTCCTACTCCCCCATTCGTGAGCGAAGTTCCTTCATGATTGCGTCCGCCATCTCCTGTCCCATGTAAGTTGTGAAATGCTCTCGAACCTCGTCGAAACTATCCTCTTGCACGTTTGCTGGCAGTTGTAAAAACAGTGAGCGAATTTCACCTGTAAACTCCGCGAGTACTTTTTGTCCGAGTTCCGCAAGCTCTTGTCGATCTTCGGAGGTCGGGTACAATTCCTCGAGCTCTGCGGGTGAGACCGTGGCAAGCTGCGCTATTTCGGGATATTTTTCGTTTAAGGCTATTCCCAGTTTCTCAATCTGCGATGCGATACCAGCGATACGCGCTTCCTCCGCAGCCGCTGCATCAAATGCGATTTCAGAGAGGACAGGGCCTTCCGAAATCTCTGTCAGAAAGACATCGCCCCCATCAGAGGAGGTATCCGGTTCATAGTCATGATCATCAGCAGTGGAGAAATCTTCATCATACGACACAGCCGCTGCCGAGGCGGGGACCGTGTGTGCATCCGCCGGTTGAAACGCAGGATCAGGCTGCACCTTAGGCGATTCGGAACGCTCAGGCACCACATAAATTCGTTCTTGCACAGTTTCCCCTGTGTTTTGGTAGTAAAGATAAATTCCCCCTGCGAGAATCGGAATACATAGGATTCCAATCAGGACAGTGTCCTTTGCGCGCCTCGTCGTTTTTGGAAACATAATCTATTCTCCTTAGCGTTGAAAGTGCCTACTGTGTTCCTCGCGGCTGGCGGGCAGGCGATTCGTTTCGATCCTGCTCTAGTCTCGATGGATCAGACTCATATTGTCGAGCTGCTTCGGGATCCATCTCTCTGAACCGACGAAGCCCTTCCTCCCGACCGTACTGGTCTATCAACTGCTGCGCTTTATCAAAACGCGCCAGTGATACCCGTTCTTGGTCTGAAGCTTCTTGGCTTGACACGGGTGGTGTTTCAGACGGAACAGGGGGCTGTCTCTCTCCCCTTTCAGACTCAGACAGCATAGATTGACTTGAGGAGACATCAACCTCATCTGGCTCAAACACCAAACTATCCGAGGGGAACTGATGTGTGTGATCATGAACTGGGGGATCATCGTATAGGTCAGGTCTCTCTGACCGTAGCAAAGATTCAAACTTTGGAAATTTACGTAGAAAATCAAAGTTGATTTTCGTCTCCTCGGCTGTCAGCGGCTCACCTGCTAGCTTTACAATCAACTCCTGATTCGCAATGAGACTGTCGACCTCCTCCACAGATGTATCTAACATCCGTGCCCAAACTGCTTTTTGCCTGTATAGGTCGAGGTCTGCACCGCTGGGAGCCTCGAACAAGACCCCATCAATATTGATTTCCGACTGCTTGTCTCTCACAGATTCAATATATTCCGCCGAAACCCGATCTCCCTCCCGAATCTCCTGGCCGGGAACAACAAGAGCTTTGACGATTTTTCCATCTGGGAGCTCAATGAACTGTGTCACCATGTCATCCGCGGTCCACGTCTGCCCCACTTCCACCGGAGGCGGAGCCCCTTTGCTTAC
The DNA here is from genome assembly GCA_022826645.1 of Candidatus Poribacteria bacterium. GTDB lineage: Bacteria > Poribacteria > WGA-4E > WGA-4E > PCPOR2b > PCPOR2b. The sequence continues at coordinate 11,036 of JAJDUM010000022.1, read as the reverse complement.
TATAATCGCCTCATGTGGATTCCCACCTGTATATTTTGCTACCACTTCTGGCGAGAGCATCTGCACCTTTACTGCCTTTTTTGAGAACTCTCCTCTATGAGTGCTGGCGTGCTCCATTTGGCTGGTAGCAAATCCACTTGTCCCCGATGCAGGGTGATTCCCCTTCTGCGTGTCTTGCCAATTGCTTGAATCTCCTCCCCCTTGAGTCCCTTTATCAAGAGGCTGCCGAAATGCCACCGCATTGGATACCAACTCCTGAACTTCAACGTAGCTTTGGTATTCTCTATAGCTAAAATAGAAGACAGAAAGTAACGCGAGAATACCAACCACAATGAGGTACGGAATAAAACGACGAATTGACATGATGATAATCTCCTTTCCTGGTCTCGATTTATCGGACTGAAGGTTGGTGCCGCCATGTCGTCTTTCCACGGCGGCACTAAGTCTAGAAAAACTCAATTATTCGTAGGGCAACTTGAATTCGAGCAACTCCCATCATCGAACCGAGTCCGTTGCTCAGTTTTTGTGGATATAGTACGTTTATACTGGAGCACCCACCAATGGTAATGGAGCTCAAACGTTTCAACCTCAACCGTCTTCTTAGTGACAAACGTCGTTATCTCGCCTTGATAACAGGTGCCACATGTGTTCGTCACCGTGAATTGATCGTCGATACTGAGAGTGGTTACACTTGTACCAGTCGATGTGTATTGGATGGGGTTCCACCCATGTCCACGGGCATCATACACCTGAAAAACAACGATCCCCCAAACTCCGACTACCAAGATCCCGACAATAGAAAATATTGCTTTTGTATATCGCGAAGCCAACATCATAGATTCTCCTGAAAAAGTTAAGTTTGCTCTTAGGCCCACTCGCCCTCAATTTTTAGAAAACAATATGTCTTGCTTATTGAGGGAGGTGTCGGTGATGATTGATTAGAGCCGCGGCCCCGTAGATGACAACACAGGAATAGTCAAGCAGACTGTAAGCCGGAAATTTCCTTCTGAAATCCCTTGAAAGATAGATTACACCTGACGCTACACATACTATTACCACAGCAGCAGACGCCAAAAACTTATTCTCAATCCCTCCCAAAGACTTACCCTCCATCCCTCCAACGTACCATCCCAACAAACCGGAAAATGTACACGCCACGAGTGATAAAAGTCCAAAGTAGTACCACTTCATACCTCTCACCTCCCTTTTACGTCTAACAAACGACCGAGTACTCAATTCTGCTCGCAGCTCCCATGATGCCACATTTTCCCCTCTTCACAAGAATAAAATTTTGCCCATCCTCTGCCCCTGTGGTCATTGTAACATGTCACGCTGTGCGCACTGCCGACCAAGGCATAGCAGTCAGCAGCAGGGCACATTGAAAAAACAACGGCAATCGCAACCGCAACTAGTACTCGAGCGCCCTCTGCTACTATCCCCGCCTCGGCTTCTTGGGGCTGTACCAGTGGTATCGCAAGCATCGCAACCGCCAAAAACATCATCATGTAGATACTTGCTCTTTCGACACCTTTCCAAAGACTTGGCAGATTCCAAACACTTGTTGATAACATCAAATCATCTCCTATGAGTAAGGAATGCTTTGGCATTCCGTTAAAGGTAAAAATTCCCGCTTCAAAAACAGATGAAACGATATACACATTATAGTGTGCAAAGTAAGCTCATAGGAGAATCGATGTTTTGCCAACGAATTCAGAGAATACCGGGCAAATCTATGATATTTTCTCACAATTATAGTCGTTATCACGCCTGTTTTGGAAAAAAAATAACTGAAAATCGTCAAAAAAGCCTTGGCAACACACATTTTATACTGTATACTATAATGTATACTTAATAAGAAAGATTTGTGAGAGGAACCTATTGGTGATTCAAGACAAAATTATCTCTTTGAAAAATAAGCGGTTGATAGAGGCATCTGTCGCACCGAATACCCTGAAAAACTATCGGGGGGCGCTCGATAAGTTGGAAACTTGGCTGCAGGAACGTCCACTCTCAGATGTGCTATTGTCTGAATATGTCTCAAAATTGTACCAAGGAGGCAGAGCACCCGCCACCTGTGAAATGGTGGTTAAAGCGGTCAAATGGTGTGCCAAAATCGAAGGCTCACCCCTTGATAAGAGAGATACGCAGATCACCGACCAGACCCTGAAAGGGATTCGGCGTAAAGGAAAGGATCGGGGCAGAGAACCGGTCAATGGACTTGAGTGGGAAGATGTCGAAAAGGTCTGTGTTCGCGCCGAAGCCGATAACACCGTTGCAGGGTTGAGGGATTCTGCCCTGATTCGACTGATGAGCGATTGCTTGTTGCGAATCTCTGAAGCGGTCGCAATCAACATCGACGACTTAGGCTGTTCCGAGACCGGGCACGGTTCGACGTTGCTAATTCGCAAGAGCAAAACAGATCAGGAAGGACACGGTGAGCATAAGTTCGTCGGTGAACCCACCATGCAGATTATAAAGCGGTATATTGAAGTGAGTGCTATCAACGGAGGAGCCCTATTTCGTCGCGTTCGGTTTCAGCAGCATATCTGTCCTGGGCGGTTATCTGTCAACGGTGCGCGTGCAGCAATCAAGCGCAGGGCACGGGAGGCGGATGTAGAAGGCTTTATCTCCGGGCACTCGCTTCGTGTGGGATCTGCTATATCGCTTGCGAAAGCGGGGGCATCTGTTGTGGATATGCAGGTGGCAGGTCGATGGAAATCACCCCAGATGCCGGCACATTACGCGAGTATCATGCTCACAGAGCGGGAAGCGATTGCGCGGTTCAAGTACAAAAAATGATGGATTCGACGTTGCAATCATACGATTCATTAGTAAAGTTTAGAATTAATTGGACGCTTTGTACCGGCGCGTCCCGATAAATCGGGATCCCGACAGGTCGGGAGAAACAGCGCCTACCAAACATGGGGAGCGAAAGTGTTTATTTATTTTTAGAATTCACCAATGATGAATCCGGTTTTCGCGCTTTGACGCAGTACATGGGCCACGCAAAATAAAACTCTCCCGCCTCCCGCCGAATGGCAAAGATCGGTTCCTCCTCCGGGCTCAGTTCATCAAAGGCGGCGCGGATCTGCCGAACCCGCTCCGGCGAATTGCCGGGGCGGTCAGCCCACCACGAAAACGGTTGAAGCGCATTATGCGTATGCACCTCGTTCTCAATCGTGAACCCAGTCCCCTCAATCATCTCCCGCCATTGCGAAGGCGGGTAGCCCCAGACGTGGGAGTGATCCCGCAGTTTTTCGACACGGTTCTGCCACTCGATGAGTCGCTCTGACTCTGGGCAGACAGAATCCACCATGCAGAACAGGCCGCTTGGACGCAACACCCGATAGGTTTCCGACAAAAATTGTGGTACATCCCGAAAATGATGCGGCGCAATCCGGCACGTTACCAGATCGAAAGATTCACCTTCAAAAGGTAAGGCTTCTGCTGAAGCGACCTGAAAATCTATGTTCTGTAGTCCGCGTTCACCGGCAATTGCTTCCGCCTGATTTAGCATCGCCGGGGTCAGATCGGTTGCGGTAACTTGTGCAACCTTTGGCGCGAAGGCGAAGGCTGTGAAACCTGTTCCGGTAGCGATGTCGAGGGCTTTTTCGGTGCCAGTGGGTTCTGCAAAATCGACAAGCACACCCAGCGTTTCTCCCTCCGAGTGCACCTTGCTTTGCGCGTAATATTCGGCATGTTGGCTAAACTGTTGACGCACAGCGTCGTGAATTTGATCCATTTTATCCCTTTGAAATTAAGGTGGGTAATTGTCCCCTAATTTGCGGTTGAGCAGAGCCAACGATCCTGACTCCATTCTATTTATGAACTTCCTTCAGTTAGATGGCGGTGCAGGAATTCGAACGTTCCCTCACCGTTAATCTCGTGTCCGCTGTTGAAGAACTCAATCTCTGTCCGATCCGAGATACCGAGGTTGGTATACAGATGTCTCACGATTGCATATTCGTAGGCGACCCATTCGTCCGGTGCCACACCATCGTGATGACCGCGCTCTACCATAAACGGTCTGGGCGCGATTAGCCACGCCATCTCCGCATAGTTGAAAGTGTTGCCGAGATTGAACTCTGGCATCTCATACTCGCCGCTGAACATATAGCTGTAGCGAGAATCGTATGTCGCATTTTTGACGATCCATTCGTTGAAGTCTGCGGAACAGATCGACAACGCATAGCCATCGAGCAGCGCAGGAACCCGCATGGCGGTCTTGCCACCGTAGGAGAGCCCGTAGAATCCGATTCGTTCAGCGTCCACAAAGGGTTGTCCCCCAAGCCACTCAAGGGTCCGTTCATGCTGGCGGGTTATGAGCGAGAAGAGCGACCACTTGACGGGGTTTGCTTTGCGCTGGATGACGCGGAAGGCATCCTGACCGATGTAGGCGTTTTGCGGTGCGTAGACCACGAACCCCTGATCCGCCAAATCAGCACCGTAAGCGTTGTATGGAGATTCGATTCTCGGATCGACGACGTCCTGTGATCTGCCCTCCAATCCGTGCTGACAGACCACCACCGGACGGCGCTCGTCCGGCTCAATCCCTTTGGGAACTAGTAGGATGCCGTACGCAAACGTCTCCTCCCAAACGTCAAGGACAACTTCATACCCCTTAAAGCCCGGCTCGTCGTAAGCCAATCGGGTCCGGGGATTGGTTGGGACACTTGGTGGTGGACATCTGCCGATAACTTCATCCCAGAGATAATCGCGGTAGTACTGACAGGTTTCCTGCCACCGCTCGATAGACGAACGATCTGACTGTGACCAAAGTGCCTCGCGCCGAGATGCGGCTTGACGCATGGCATCTTGTGTGAACCCTATCAGTTGATGAAACTGTCGGTGCTGTCGAGTCTCAGGCGAAAATGCTATGCGCCTATCCTGCGACAGTGTTCCCGATGGAGCGAGCGGCTGATCCTGACCGAGCGCGGTAAGAAGACTGGTCAGTGCAGCATCGGATCCGGGCGAGCCAACGCCGTTGCCCGACTCCACAAGGATGAGGTTCTGCCCAATCCCCAACTGCTCATACAATGCATGAGCTCGATCAAATTCCGCTTTCACCGATTCCAGTGGTGGTGTGGTCAATCTTCCCGGTGCAGCGCCCGATCGTCCGTCACGGACCGGTGGGGGACCATCAATCTCAACACCTCGGCTGGCTTCAATAATCAGGGTTCGGGGGGCAATGAGGCTCGCGATCTCTGCATCGCCAAATTCATGCAGCAGCGCCCAGACATTTCGATAAATCGGTTCTTTCCAAACCTCCTCACGCGATTGGAAATAGCCACTGACAACCGCTGCGTCGATCCGTGTGTCCACAGCAGCGCTGTAAAGTGCGATTAGCGCGCCCTCGCCGTAGCCCATCGCTCCAATCGGCGGATGATTTTCCTCACCGCTCATCCAATCCACCAATGCGAGGATCTTCTGGACTTCGTAGCCAATGATGTGTCGCCCCAACTCAAACGCCATGCGGTAGATAAATTCACGGTGGGTCTGGTTGGTCATACGGCCGATCTTGGGATTGCCCGACCATTTGTCGTCTCGATCTATCAACGTAGGCACCACAACCCGACATCCCTGTTCAACCAAGCGACGGGCAAACTGTGCCTCCTGTGGTATCCCGTCCGCTACCGCCCCAAGCATCTCCGGCGTCCAGTCCGCATCGGGAAGTGCTATTATTTGGGCGACCGGATCGCTCTCCGGTTCCAGCAGAAGTCCTTCTCCATCCACACCGTCGAATACGGGCCACCGCACAGCGGACACGGTATAATCTTCTGTTTTTGCTATCTCGGCTGTCTGTGCGGTTGTGGCGATATAGTGGAGAGCGTCAATAGGTATCCTTTCATCCACGCAACCGATATAATTTCTGAAACGTTCACGATTGGGGGCAACCGAAGCGGCATAGGCTTCATGTGAGCGATAATCCCGGTTCCATAGATGCTGACGCGATTCGACGGAATCATCGACCGCTTGCGCTACATACTCGTCCATGCTCGTTACCATTTGGGCGGCGAGATCGCCTTCCATCGTTAGATGGTCTGTTCCCGATAACGCGTCGCCTTCTGCTGATGCCGTTGATGCCAAAAGCCAAAGACCAAATGTAGAAGTATACATAGCAGATCTTCCTCCACGTTTTAGACAATCTCGTCCTGTTTCAATTGATTAACTTCTTCTACCGTTAATTTCAGCAAGTCGCTCAGGACTTCTGATGTGTGCTCACCCAGATTTGGTGCGGGAGCATCGATCTGACCGGGTGTCTCTGAGAGCTTAATTGGGATTCCCGGAATCTGAACGGTGCCGGTCGTGTCATGTTCTACCTCAGCAATCATGTCTCGCGCCAACACTTGGGGGTCATTTGCCACCTTATCGACGGTGTTTACCGGACCGCACGGCACACCTATCGCCTCCAACGCTTCGACCCACGCATCGGTTGTGCGGCGGCACATGATTTCAGCGAGGATCGGGAAAAGTGACTCGTGGTTCTCAGTGCGCAGCGCATTCGTGTGGAACCGCTCATCGTCAATCAATTCAGGACGATCGACATGTTCACAAAACTTCCGCCACAGTTCGTTGTTTCCAATTGCGATGACCACGTAGCCATCTGCGGACTCAAAGATCTCGAACGGCGTTATTGCCGGGTGCCGCCTACCCAGTGGACGTGGAATGTCACCGGTAGAAAAATAGCGAACCATTGCGTTTTCCAAGATCGCTACCTGACAATCTAACATTCCAACGTCAATGAGTTGTCCTTCACCGGTTTGGTCGCGATGCCGAAGTGCGGACAGGATGCCGATAGTGGTGAACAGTGCTGATGTTATATCGCCAATCGAGGTGCCTACGCGCACAGGTGGACGGTCTGGTTCGCCGGTTATACTAATAATTCCGCCCATCCCTTGGATAATCATATCGTATGCGCCCCGCATTGCATACGGTCCGGTCTGTCCAAATCCTGAGCAGGCGGCATAGAGCAGAGACGGGTGGTGTTTTTTGAGCGACTCGTAATCCAATCCAAGTTTTTCCATCGTCCCCGGCCGAAAGTTCTCGACAAGGATGTCCGAACCTTTGACCAATTCCAAAAAGAGCTCCTTGCCGCGTGGAGATTTCAGGTTCAAAGTAACACTTTTTTTCCCTCGATTAACACTCATAAAGTAGAGACTGAAGTCATTCTTGAAGGGACCGAAATCCCTTGCCTCATCTCCCGTTTCCGGCTGCTCAATCTTGATTACCTCCGCACCAAGGTCACCCAAGATCATCGTTGCGTAGGGACCTGCTAAAATACGCGTGAGATCTAAAACCCGTATTCCTTCTAATGGACCTGCCATCTATCTTCCTTTCTCCTTCGAGGATAATGTCGTTTCCTATTCTACCATACTTTATCCCTGTTTGTAGAGGGCAGATTCTTCTCCCGAAAGAAGGAGTTCATTCGTTTAAGAGTTGATTAGCACATTAATGAACCAATGCGCCAATGAACCCACATAGATTTTGGGGTTGACGGATATAATAGCCGTGTGTTAAGATTCCGATTGACTGAGCATCATTTAATGGCACTCTTGCGAGAAGGGGACGATATCCTTGCCGAAAAAAATTGCCGTCTACCCCGGCAGCTTTGATCCGCTCACCAATGGTCATGTGGATCTGATAGATCGAGTTTCCGCGCTCTCCGTTTTCGATGAGTTGACTGTGCTGATCGGCATTAATCCTACCAAGAATACACGTTTCACACTCGAAGAACGGATTGAGATGTTAGAATCTGTCATCCAACCTTATCCGGGTGTTACCATCGATCAGTATTCAGGGCTTACAGCGCAGTACGCACAGGAGCGCGGTGCCTCTGCAATCGTTCGAGGGCTGCGGGCATTCTCCGACTTTGAAAACGAGTTCCAGATGTCGCTGATGAATCGCCAAATCGCACCGCAGGTGGACACGTTGTTCATGATGGCAAATACGAAGTACGCCCATTTAAGTTCGACACTGGTTATGCAGGTGGCACAGATGGGCGGGCTGCAAATGAATAATAAAAAGTTGTTAGAGATGGTGCCGTCGGTCGTTGCTGAGATGTTAGTCAAGACATATGGTTCGCCAAGGGACGAATTAAATAAATAGAGTGAGGAAGACCGTACCATGCGATTTATCCAACCTGGGCTATCTATTCTCGCCGTTGTTATGCTATCGATTAGTCTGTATCGGTTTGTGGAAGGGTTTCAGAACTGGCAGGAAGCCCGCGAAATCAAACGACGTTCCTTGGACGAGTTGGCAGAACTTGAGCGTGAACGCGATCGCTTAAAAGTTCGGGTAGAAAAACTGAAAACGGACGAGCTCACCAAAGAGCGGTTGGCACGACGACTCAGCTATATTAAGCCCGGTGAAGTTGTTTACAAAGTTGTTCCATCTCCTGATGCTTCGCCTGAATAAATCCAACCTATGCCACGACCCGCAATAAAACCTAACCCCATTGCAGCGCCCATCAAACCCATTCCCTTTCCCCGATCTTTTTCTGCCGTGACATCCGCAACATAAGCCATGACCGTTGGCAGGATAGCTGGGGAAAATACGCCGGATAAACCACGGGCGATGAATAACCAAGGCAGACTCTTCACTGCACCAAATAGAACCAGCGCACCTGCGTTGCCAACGAGCCCTATCAGAATAGCAGGTTTCCGACCATACCGATCTGAGAGACGTCCCCACACCGGTGCAAAAATTAATTTCATCGCTGAATAGACACTTATCAAAAATCCGATTTGTGCAGCACTTGCGCCCAACTCCTCTGCATAATACGCCAGATGTGGAAGGATCACACCTAAGCTAAACATGACCAGAAACATCGTCAAAAATAGGATTGTTAAAGCACTTTTCTTCATCCGCTATACCACTGTATAGTATATTGACAGTTCCCTATGGGTATTGGGAATTGCCGATTATAGAAGTTCGAGAAATGCATATCAAATCCGAAATTTTGGACTTTATTCCAGACCATAGTGTACAATTACGCGTAAAATTCATCATAAGGAGATAGAAATGACTGTTGATCAATTAAAAGGCAAAACTGTTGGTGCTGCGGTTTCGGGTGGACTCGATAGCTGTACCATCACACAATGGCTGGTCGATAACGGGGTCAATGTGGTTTGTTTCACCGCAGATCTTGGGCAACCCGATGAAAAAAACATGGACGAAATCTGCGAGCGAATGCTTGCATGCGGTGCACAAGAGGCGGTTATCGTCGACGCGAAGGATGAGCTGGCAATGGCAGGGATCAAGGTCATCCAATCCCAGGCGAAATATGAAGGGGGATATTGGAATACGACCGGCATCGCCCGACATGTTACTGTCGAGGCGCTCTTGCCTGAAATGGAGAAGCGTGGCATTAATATATTGGGACACGGCTGCACCGGTCGAGGCAACGATCAGGTGCGGTTTCAGATTGCGACCAATATGTTGAATCCCGATTTTGAGGTCTATGCCCCGTGGCGCGATCCGGCGTTTCTTGAACAGTTTGGCGGCAGAAAAGAGATGATCGATTTCTGTAACGCACACGGCCTACCGATTCGAGCGACCCATGAAAAACCGTACTCGACCGATGCAAACATGCTTGGCTTAACCCATGAAGCGGGCAGATTAGAATCCCTTAAAACGCCCGCTGGCTTTATTACACCGGGCATGGGCCTCCATCCCAAGGATGCCCCCGATGAGGTTGAACACTTCACGGTTACTTTTGATAGAGGAATGCCGCTGGAAGTCAACGGGAGCCCGATGATCCCCTTCCAAGCCCTCGCGGAAGCGAATCGCATCGCCGGAAGAAACGGCGTTGGTATCGGGATTCATACCGTCGAAAACCGGTTCGTGGGGATTAAGAGTCGGGGAGTTTATGAATCGCCGGGGATGGAGCTACTCGGTCAGTGTTACGAGTTTCTACTGCAGCTCATTTTGGACCGACGGGCACGGCGTGTTTTCGATCGAATATCAGTCGATGTAGCTGAACAGATCTATCAAGGTTACTGGTTCGATACCGCTACCCAATCGATGCTGGCATCCATTGAGCCTCTCACCCGCATGGCTTCTGGCGATATTACCGTTGCGCTGTACAAGGGAAATATCGCATTCCATTCTGCTGCCGGTGTGATGCATTCACTCTATTCGGAGGAGACCTCCTCAATGGAAGCAATTGGCGACTTCAATCACGCGGATTCGGAGGGGTTCTTGTCCGTTCTCGGTGTCAGCGCGAAGGCACTGTCTGCTGCCGGGCAGACGAAGTAGCAGCAAGGAAAGAATGGGGCAGACTTTCTCTCCCCTTCTTTCCTTCTGGACAAAAGATATACCCACAACTTTCCGACTACCTCTATCCGTAAGCTTCGCACATGTCGCAGGACCAAATGACCGTTATTAGAACAAAGATCTTGGACATACTGGATGCACACAAAATCGCCTATCGACTGCTACGGCACAGTGGACCCGTTTTCACAGTTGAGGAGGCAGCAGCCCAACGGGGCGTGTCCAAAGATGAAATGGTCAAGTCCATCCTGCTCCGTGACAAAGATGAGCACTATGTCATGGCGTGCGTGCTGGGCTATGCGCGAGTCAACCCGAAAATGGTGCGCACCTACGTTCCCGAAACTTGGAGACGCTTGAGTTTCGCTACAGCGGACGAGATTCTGTCTGTGACGGGCTGCATCCAAGGTGCTGTTGCGCCGTTGGGGCTGCCTGATAGTGTACCGGTTATTTTTGATGAAGCGATTACACGGTGCCAAAAGGTCAATATTAGCAGCGGTGACCCTGTATTGGGTCTGGAACTTAACACCCAAGACCTAATCAGGGCTGCTGGTGCTCAAATTGCCTCCATTGCAGAGAGCGCATGATTCGATAGAGGTGAAGCAAGCACGGTTCAACTTATACCAATTCTGACAAAGAGTAACACATTGTTGAAACGTGAAACGTAAATCAGTTCATTGGGTAATTAATGAACTAATGAACCAGTGAACTGATGAACAACCGGTGCTTCTTGTAAGTGTCCCCGAATGATGCGACACAATTATTCA
>JAJDUM010000063.1 GCA_022826645.1 Candidatus Poribacteria bacterium | reverse complement strand
TATAAAATGCTACAATTACTAAGTCCATGGGATTCTCCTGTTTGAGTGTTTTGTTTTAGGCAACAAATACTCTAACGGAAATTCCATGGATATTCAAATAGCAACTTGCGTTATTATAAAGAAAGAAGGTGTTTCTTTATGGCATCACACATCTCTAATGCTCGACCTGATCCGGACCCGATACTTGTTGACATCGCTGCATACGTCGCGCAAAGCACCATTGACAGCGACCTCGCTTACGAGACAGCGCGCCACTGTTTGATGGACTCGCTCGGTTGTGCGTTGCTGGCGTTGCGCTACCCCGAATGCACGAAACATCTGGGACCAACAGTTCCCGGCACACATGTCCCACACGGTGCCCGCGTCCCGGGGACACAGTTTGAATTAGATCCGGTTCAAGCGGCATATAATATCGGCGGTCTGATTCGCTGGCTGGACTATAACGACACATGGCTCGCGGCGGAGTGGGGGCATCCGTCCGATAATCTGGGCGGCCTCCTCGCAACCGCCGACTACTTGAGTCGCCGAAATATAGCAGAGGGGCGTCCACCCCTTTTGGTGCGCGATCTGCTCACCGCGATGATTAAAGCGCACGAAATCCAAGGCGTCCTTGCGCTGGAAAACAGCTTGAACCGTGTCGGTTTGGATCATGTGCACTTTGTGAAAGTTGCATCGACCGCAGTTGTAACAGGAATGCTCGGGGGCAGAGAGGAAGAGATTATCAACGCTGTTTCCAACGCCTTTGCTGACGGGGGCAGCCTTCGGGTCTATCGTCAAGCGCCGAACACCGGTTCACGTAAATCGTGGGCAGCAGGTGACGCAACAAGCCGCGCTGTATGGCTGGCATTGATGACGATGAAGGGAGAAATGGGCTATCCGTCCGTACTCTCCGCAGAGGGCTGGGGCTTTTGCGATGTGTTGTTCAACGGGAAACCCTTCGTCTGTCGGCAGCCGTTTGGGGCTTACGTGATGGAGAACATTCTTTTCAAAATTGCGTTCCCAGCGGAGTTCCACGCACAGACAGCGGTAGAATGTGCCTTCCAGCTGCACGAGGCGGTAAGGGATCGCTTGGATGAGATTGACGAGATTACAATCACGACGCATGAGTCGGCAATTCGGATTATTTCAAAGAGAGGACCGTTGCACAACCCCGCTGATCGCGATCACTGTCTCCAATATATGGCAGCGATTGGGCTAATTTACGGAACACTTACCGCCGACCACTATGAGGATGAGATTGCGGCTGACCCGCGCATTGATACCTTGCGCGAAAAGATGACAGTTGTGGAAAATCCTCAGTACAGCAGAGACTACCTCGATCCGGATAGACGCTCAATCGCCAATGCGCTCCAAATTCGCTTCGCAGATGGCTCGATCACAGAAAAGGTTGAGGTCGAATATCCGATCGGACATCGTCGTCGCCGCGCGGAAGGGATTCCGCTGCTGGAGGAAAAGTTTGTCAATAACTTAGCGACCCGTTTTCCGGCGAAACAGGCGGAGACGATTATGGAACTTTGCTTAGACCGGGAGCGATTAGAAGCCACACCGGTGAATGAATTTATCGGGCAGTTTATTATCTAAGGGGGCGACGCCTCACTAAAGGGATAGATGCGGGTACTGGCTTATTTTAGAGCACTTCTTCTTGGTTACAAGAGATACAGTTTTAAAATGTCCTAAAAATGTTCAAATTTAACGAAACCGAACGAAGAAAATCCTCGTTTGTTAAGTTCGATATACCACAAGATATTGGGTTGTCGAACCCAATGGCACACAAAAAAATTAGCAGAATGTGCTGAGACCCGCATTACTACTGTCTTTTTCGCTTGACATACTAATGTGTGTATAGTATAATTGGCTTTGTTTCGTGGTACAATTTTTAAGTTTCTTCATAAATTTAGGAGGATAATATGGCTGATGTAAGTAAGCAAGACGTCATCGACGCCGTTGCTGATGCGACAGGATCGAGTAAAGCGGATGCAAATAGAGCCGTTGACGCCGTTATCGATTGTATTAAAGGCTCTTTAGCCAATGGCAAATCTGTTGGGCTAATCGGTTTCGGTACTTTTGAAGTCAGGGAGAGATCTGCCCGTGAAGGTCGAAATCCTCAAACGGGTGCGCCAATCAAAATCGGAGCCAAGAACGTTCCTGCCTTCAAAGCTGGTAAAGCGCTCAGAGACGCTGTTAATTAAGTAATCATAATGATCGCCAAGGCTTGCTTAGCTCTGTCTTGAGGAAGTCTTGGCGGTCGCCTCCCCCTTACCCCATCTGTTCACATCCCCGCTACGCTTTTATCCAATCCTGTATCTCAAGCGAAATACCCCGCAACGCTAGATCGCCCTGCCTCATTTACCAATCTCAATTCTTCCGACAGAGATATGCAGGTACGAAAATAGTCGGACGCAAGGCGAGATACTCCGTATATTCTTATCCAAATAAAACAGGATACATCAAGACAGTATTGAGGGCAGCTGTGCCCGTCCGATGCTGCCCTCCGGGAACTCAGCACTATTTCTAAATCCCCACATTTGAACCTTAAATCACAGAATAGATTGACGCCGTATTATAAAATAGGCTACACTTATAGGAGAAGGTCGAGCGCATTGAGCAGAATGGGGCTGATTCTCGGCTGGATCGTCCTCGCACGGATTTCGCTTAGATGGCGCAACCTTGACAAATTAGTGAGCTATGGAGAACGAATAGTTGAATAATACCAATTCCGTTGATGTGTCAGACGCAGATTTAGAAGCCGCAGAGTTTCTGAAAAATGCGCGAGAATCAATTCTGAATGAACTGAAGAAACGAATTGTTGGTCAACAGGCAGTCATTGATGAACTATTGATTGCGCTTTTTTCGCAAGGGCATTGTCTACTTGTGGGAGTGCCTGGATTGGCAAAGACCTTGCTCATCAATAGTCTTGCTCAAATTTTAGATCTTGACTTCAGTCGCATCCAATTTACGCCAGATCTAATGCCTTCAGACATCATCGGTACTGATATTATTCAGGACGATGTGGAAACTGGCAGGAGATCCTTTCGCTTCATTAAGGGACCTGTTTTCGCTAATATCGTGTTAGCAGACGAGATAAACCGTACCCCGCCCAAAACGCAAGCGGCGTTGCTGCAAGCCATGCAGGAGTACAAAGTTTCTGCGGGTGGTACAACCTATGACCTGGATCGTCCCTTTTTTGTTTTAGCGACGCAGAATCCGATTGAGCAGGAGGGCACATATCCGCTGCCTGAAGCGCAACTGGATCGGTTTATGTTTAACATCTACCTTGACTATCCTGATCCCACCGATGAAAAAGAGATTGTTATGACGACGACCTCCGCCTACGAACCGCAGTTAGACGCCGTCATCACAAGCGAGGAGATTTTGCGATTGCAGCAGGTGGTGCGAAAGGTTCCGATTGCGGAGTCAGTTGTTGATTACGCAGTTGCGTTGAGTCACCGTTCCCGTCCAAATGCGTCGGATGCGCCGGATTTCATCAAGGATTGGGTCAATTGGGGAGCAGGTCCCAGAGCATCGCAATATCTTGTGCTGGGATCGAAAGCAAGGGCGATCGCGCATGGTCGCTATCATGTCTCCTACGACGATATACGCGCCGTCGCGAAGCCGGTGCTACGACACCGTATCCTCACGAACTTTAACGCCGAGGCGGATGGTATATCGAGCCTTGATATCATTGATCGATTGTTAGAATTGGTACAACCTTCCGAAACTTAGGCAGAAATATACAGATGTGCAGATAGTTGAGGACAGAGAGCAACAGCCATTAAGTATCTGCAAATATCCACTTTTCTACGACTACACTTATACCTCACAAAGCATCATGCCTGTGGGGTGATAACTTTAAACCTGAATACTTGGAGGAAACTTATATGCGACCTAATAAATTACGAGAGTTGTTGAATGCAGGGAAACCGACGCTCGGCACTCACATCCACAGCACTTGGCCGTCGCTTATCGAGGCGATCGGGCACACAGGCTTGTATGATTATGTTGAATTTGTAGCAGAATATGGTCCCTTTGATCTACACGATTTCGATAACTTAGGTCGGGCGGCTGATTTACACGGCATGTCCAGCATGGTCAAGGTCGATCAAGAACCGCGCGGCTTTATTGCGCAACGCGCAATCGGCTCCGGTTTCCAGAGCGTGTTGTTCGCCGACTGCCATACTGTGGAAGATGTCAAGGAGTGCGTGCGCATCTCACGACCGGACACCCCTGAAGATGGCGGTTCTTACGGTGTTGCCACTCGTCGTTTTTCATACATGGGGTATGGCGGTTCCGAAGACTATGTTAAAGCGATTAGAGACGTCGTCGTTGTGATTATGATTGAGAAAGCAGGGACCGTTGATAATCTGGAAGAAGTTCTTTCCGTCGATGGAGTGGATATGATTCAGTGGGGTGGATCTGACTACTCGATGAATGTCGGCAAAGCCGGTCAACGGGGTGCGCCTGAAATTCAGGCTGCCGAACGCAAAGTATTTGAAACTGGCATAAAGATGGGCGTACCGCCGCGCGCTGAAGTCAATACCGTGGATGCAGCGAAATCCTATCTTGATATGGGAGTGCGGCATTTCTGCATTGGCACCGACATCTCCATTCTCTTCGATTGGTGGAAGCGGAACGGTGACGATTTTCGAAAAGCTTTGGAAGGGTAGTATTACCTGATTCTTGAGAGGCGATTGGCAATCGTAGCATCTCTAATTGTAAAATGAAGCGTGAAACCCTATAGATGGGAACCTTCGCGTTTCACGCAAGGAGACGGTGTGGAACGTAAAACCGAAGTAGTCCGCGAAACGCGGGAGACTCAAATTAGACTCAAACTCAATATTGACGGCTCAGGAACCTCCAATATCAACACCGGTGTTGGATTCCTCGATCACCTGCTTGAACTCTTTGCCAAACACGGCTTCTTTGATCTTGAAGTAAATGCCACCGGCGATCTTCACGTTGATGCACATCACACCGTTGAAGATGTGGGTATCTGCTTAGGCGATGCTTTTAGGGAGGCAGTTGGAGACAAGGCAGGAATGCGTCGATTTGGCAGTTTCACCGTTCCGATGTATGAGGCGCTTGCGCAGGTTGACCTGGATCTCTGCGGTCGCTCCTACCTTCACTACCAAACCCCACTCAACTATGGAAAGGTAGGCACGTTTGACGTAGAACTTGCTGAGGAATTTTTCCATGGATTTGCCAACCACAGCGGAACGACGTTACACATCAATGTCCCCTACGGAACCAATCGCCACCATATCATTGAAGCGATTTTCAAGGCAGTTGCAAAAGCGCTTGATGGCTCCACAAGTATTGATGATCGCGTCAGCGGTGTACTTTCAACCAAAGGTACCTTATAGAAGCATAACGAGTAACGAGTAATGCGTGAGGGGTTATCTGCCTAATGATGTTCTCTTTGAAGGAGATCATCATTTGATCAATGCACCCTTACGCATCGCTTATTGCATACAATCTGTTCCATTGTACCAACCAACTGCACAGGAGAATTAACCTATTCCTTCACCTAAGAACTTTTTTCTGTAAACTAGCTCTTTCTCTTCTGCGTTTATCTCCAAATCAGGTTAAGTCGTCATGAAAGACTCCTACCGTGTATTAAGTTCGTTATGGAGCCAGCAGGTATGCTTTGGCGATCTGCCAAATTAGTGACCGGTTTATCCGATCCCAGATCCGACGGAGATACGTATTGAATTTGCTCGTCACAAAAATTTTCCGCCGTCCTTCCCTTTTCATCCTTGCACTTATTTTTGCTACGCTACATCCTCCCGCTGCTCACGCCGAACCTGTCCTTAAAGACGTATCGTTGACGGAATCCTACATCCAACGCCGCTCCCTGGCGCTCGACCCGAAAGAAGATATCCCTCCATCCGACCCCGCAGAACCGTCGAAAACCCAGAATTTCTGGGCACCCCCAGCAGATACAGATCCGTGGAAAACGCCGCCGCCTCCGACCGACGAGGAAACCGAAGAACAGGACATTCGCCTCGAGATGTTGGCGCCGTATTATGAGTCGTTGCGCCGGTGGAAGAATCCAGATTACCTGCTCGACCTCCGCGACCTTGATGACCTGCGCGCAGGAAAACGGGAAGAACAGGAGAAGGGAATTGCGCTCCCGCTCCAGTCCAACCTACAGATTACGGGCCATAAGTCGGTGACGGTTGAGCTACACCAAACACACTATTTTGGCGAAGGCGATATTAATCGTTACGGCGGCAGCTACGGAGGCGGCAGTTTCGGTTCTGGACTCGATCTCGGGTTGACCTCCTCCTACAGCTACGATAGCTTTGGTAGTGGTTTCGGTGGAGGATATGGTGGGGGCTATGGGAGTGGATTCGGCGGAGGGTTCGGCGGATATGGTGGAGGGTATGGCGGCGGATATGGCAGTAGTTTTGGAGGCGGTCGTTATGGGGTGCCTCGCGATACTGGGATAAATATTCGCCAAACTCTCGAAGTAGGTCTACACGGGCGGGTTGGGGAGCACACGCACGTCGAGGTGGATTATAGCGACTCTGGAGGTGGATATGGCGGCGGATACGGGGGCGGATATGGGGGCTATAGTGGCGGTTATGGGGGTGGATACGGTGGGATGAAAGAACAGAAAATCCGTGTTTGGTATGAAGGGACGGAGACAAGCATCCTCAAAACTCTCTCGTTTGGTGACTTGACACTCAATCTGCCCAACGCTCGCTTTCTGAATGTCAATCGCAATCTATTTGGGCTTGAGGCGGTCGCCCAACTTGGGGGCGCAAAGTTGACTGCATTCGGCTCTCGTAGCAAAGGTCTTTCGGATATACGCCGTTTCCGCGGGGAATCGCGACGCGCGGCAGGCGGAAGGGGTCTCCAAATTCCCGACGCAAATTATGTTAAAGAACGCTTTTACCTAATTCAACTCGGCGAAGATGAGCTCCTCCACGACGCCTACCGTCCAATTAAGCACGGCAGCGAGGAGATCTATATTGACGACAACGTCGCAAGCAACAACCAAGGCGGTGTACGGACGGGACGTGGGTATTTCAATCTACAGCAAGCAGGTCAGGACTATAACATCAATTACGAAACTGGCGAAATTGAGTTCTTAAGCCCGATTTCCGCCAGCTACGAAATCGTTGTCGCTTATGAGTATCTCGGCGATGGTGGTGGCGTGGTTGGGAATCCGGGAAATGTCTTTGCAGACGAAAACGGGGACGGTACGGTCGACGAAGAGGGTGAGGAAATCGGCTATGTCACCATCAAAGGGAAAAGCCTGCGCGGAACAGAATCGCGGCGTGTGTACAGCCTCGGGAACCGGAATATTAGTCCACGAGACTATCAGATCGTGATCGTGCGTCAGGGGAGCGGCGAATCTTTTGATACAGGGAGCGCAGAAGTCCCGTACATCCAGATCTTCGGACTCGATGAAAATGGGGATGGCATCGTTGATCCAGAATTTATTGACTTTGACAGGGGCCTCCTGACATTCCCTGATTTGCGTCCCTTTGTCATCGATGACCCTCAAAGCCCGTATTTCCAATTTAGTGATCGGCTGAGTAACGAAGCGATCTACCATGAGAATCCACGGACGACTGATGCCGCCTATACAATCATCGTAGATTATTCTTTTCAATCGGAAACGTATAACGTCGGGCTGTTTGTAATCCCCGGTAGCGAGAAAGTCCGACTCAACGGGCGACAACTGCAACGCGATGTTGATTACACGATGGTGTATGAGGTAGGAAGCATCCGTTTCTTTACTGAACTTGATGAATTCGATGAGATTGTGGTCGAATTTGAGAGGACTCCATTCGGCGGATCATTGCAACAGACGGTCGCTGGCCTGTGGTTAGAATATTCCTACGTCCCCAAACAGAGAGTAGAGCAAAAAGAGGAGCAGGAGTTGGACCGGTTTGAAAGGCTCATCGGCACAACCGATCGTCCGGAAACTGACACTATGTTTGAAACGAGCGATACCACCTTTGGGCGCAGGTCTTCCGATGGATTTGGTAGCAGGTTCGGTGGCAGCCGATTTGGCGGCGGTCAGTCTGGGCGGTTTGGAGGTGGGTTCGGCGGTGGTGGTTTTGGCGGATATTCAAGTTTCGGTGGTCGATCGAGGCGAGGATTGCGTGCAGGAGGCGGCAGCTACTTCAGTCCGACCTTCCAAAAAGGATTTAGCTTCGCGACAGGCTATATCCTGAACACTGGACAAAAACCGTCTCGTATTCCTGACGTCAATGGTGCACCGAGCCGATTGCAAGCTGTTAACTTCAACACTACCTTTGGTAGAGATTTCAATTTGGCACCGCTGTTGAATCCGTTGCCACTCGTCGCGATGCGTAATCTCCCGCTGTCTATAAATTTCAGCGGGGAAACAGCGTTCTCCCACAACAACCCGAACAGTGTTGGTCTCGCCCTAATTGATAGCATGGAAGGGGCACGAGAGGCGTCAAATACTCCCACGTTCAAACATCACTGGCGCGTGAGCAGCCTACCTGTAGCAGAAGGCTTAACTCTGGACAATCGGGCGCTATTCCGTGTGCTTGCAAAGGATCGCAATGAATCCCAAGCTGTCGGCAACTATATGCGCAATCGCGAGGTGCCTGCATCGGTAATCAATCCGCTGGCAACTTCGACCGAAGAGCGCCTCGTCATGGAAATCGGCTATGACCTTACGGATGTCATCGAAGAGTGGGGCGGTTTCTCCTACGGTCTTTCCGCCTCTGGGGAAGATTTCTCGGAGCGCCAATTCCTCGAAATTTGGTTTCGAGTAAGCGGCGACTCCGACGTGACCTTGCATATCGATCTGGGTGTCGTGAGCGAGGATAGTGACTTGGATAACCGACTTGACACCGAAGATCTTCCACCGGAACTGGAAGATATTAATGGGGACGGAAAAATTGACACGTTGGACCTTGATCTGGAAAACCTACCTGCCTCTCAAAAATTCCGCGCAAATGGTTCTTTGGATACAGGAGAGGATGTCGGCTGGGAGTATAGTGCCGGGTTCCAACCGGTTCAAGTTGGTTCCAGCAACACAGTTTTAGATACGGAAGACCTTAATGGAGATGGGGTCCTGGACGCTATTGATGCGTATCTCGAAATTAAAATTCCACTCAACGATATCCCTGAAGAGTGGCTAAAACGCCAACATCCGAATGGCTGGACATTTCTGAGTATTCCTCTCAGCGCAGCGACATTAGAAGGCACCCGCTTACCCAATCTTGGGTTTGTCCAACATTTGCGTTTCTGGTTACAGAAGAACAGGTCTGGCACCGTTACGGGCAAGTTTGAGTGGGCATCAATTGAGGTCGTTGGCGTTCAGTGGGAACGCGGGGTAGTAACCCGGAATGACGCCATTACCAATGATGCCGCCGAGCGGTTTACCGTTGGGACCAAAGATAACTTCAACTTCAACGACTATCACGCCGCCTATGAACAGATTAAGGATGAGGACGATTTTAAGAAGTTACATCCCTTCACAGAAGCGACATACGGCTATCAACAACGGCAGCAGCGCGAACAAACGCTGACGTTGGATTATGTGCTTCTGCCAGAATCTTTCGGCGTGACATCGCGGGTACTGCGCGGTCTACAACACGGTGAAGGACAAGATTTTTCAAAACATGACACGCTCAGGTTGTGGATCTACGGAGACAGGAGTGAGACGACATTTGTATTGCGTCTTGCACCAAGTATCCGCACCGGGTTCCGTTCCACCTATCGCTCCGCAGGTCCCTTTGAAGATCCGCAAGATCAAGAAGAAGATATCAATGTTTTCGAAAATTTGAGGGACTATTACGAGTACACGCGTGTAATCGACTTTGATGGTTGGAAGCTGATTGAAATCGAGTTAAACGATCTGAAGCGAAATGAGTATCCGGACGCCGGTCTATTGGGCGGTGTTATACCGCAGACGGGTCAGACTGACCCATCGGATACAGATCTATCAACTGAAGAAACGGTAGATACCGATGAACCCGATGGGCATCCGGATGGCTTCGTTGTACGAGGGACAAACAGTTCTCAGCTTTCGATAAAAAACGTTGGCGGCATCCTGATCGGCATCCGCAACGACACAGCACGGGAGGTTGGTGGGGAGGTGTGGGTCAACGAAATTCATCTAAGCGATCCACTTGTACGCTCAGGTTGGGCACGGCGCGCGAACATGAATGTTAAACTCGGCAATCTGTTGAAGGTAGGTGGTGGATTTGCAAGGCAAGACAAAGATTTTGAGAATTCCGCTGGTGACACTGGCCGTCAACGGCGACACGATTTGGGTTATAGTACAACCAGCAATGATTTCAATATCAATAGCGAGCTGAGCCTCTTCTCTTGGCTACCCATCCGCTATTCTATCCGAGAGGAGGAATCTGAAACAGAAAGTCAGCGTGGTTCGTTTCGCTCCTTCCAAAGTGGAAAGAGCAAAACAAAGAATCGGGACTTTTCGGCGACTTTTAATCTCCGCCCACTTCCAGTGTTAGGATTCGCACTCAATCGTCAAGATTTTTGGAACGAGCGGCAGGGAACAGAGCTCAGCGATCTCTACACCGGCTCTTTCCAGTTCGGTCTTGGCTCGTTTTTTGGACTTGACGCTCAGTACCACCATGAGGATGTTGAAACTGATTCATCGACGGCAACAGATACTTCTAGCAGCGGTTCCTCATTTGGGAGTTACTATGGACGGAGCCGAGATGAAAAGGTCGATAGCGGCAGTATTTCACTCGATATCAGCCCGTTTGAGAGTTTCAGCCTGAACCCGCAGTACGAGGTCCGTCGAACGCTTGAGAAACGCGATCCTGATGACCGTAGCGGGGGTAGTTTCGGCACCTTCGCGCAATTCACAGATGCAACCGAGGAGACAGAAGAACCGACAGCAGTACCGATTTTCACCATTGCGGAACGAGAACATCGACTTGCCCTGAATCCGCGTCTGAATCGTGATCTGTTAGGTATCCGTCCCACGCTTAATAACCGAGTCAGCCTAAACGAAAACTGGTTCGGCGATCGGAAAGATGCTCGGATCAGTGCGAATATAAGTTTAGGACTCAATGTCCGTCCGCGGGTGTGGTTCGGTTGGTTGTTCCGAGAACCGGAGCCTGAAGTCCCACCCGAAGAAGGAGATGAGCAGGAAACAGAAAAGGAAGGACAGGAAGAGGATAAGAAGCAGGGTGGTGAACAGTCTAAACCGTCCGAAGAATTTGATAGCTTTGAGGCAGAAACGCGTCTTGAGGAAAGCCGCCAGCGAGAACTTGACAGGCTTGAACGGATGGGGGTCGATTCTGAGATAATTGAAGAAGCAGAGAATGAACGTGGTGACTGGATTCGTCGCGACAAGGCGGAAATGGCACGGAAGTTGAGAGAGCGAAAGAGTAAGGGAGAAGAAAAGGAGGAAAAGGAGGCAGGCATAATTCAACGAAGTATCGAAAGCCTTGGGCTGAACGCGAACGTTAGCCTTAATAACCAAGATTCTCTACGCGGATTGGATCCGGGTATGCGGGTAGCGGACATCCTACAACTGCCGGATGAGGCTGAAGAACGAACCCAGTCGCGTCAGGGTACGCGTTACAGCTTCCGCACATCGGTTGATCCGTGGAGTTGGACTTCACTTGGAGCTAACATCGACCGCAGTAATAACTTCACCAAGTCATCAAGCACATCCTCCCGCTCTGAATCCCTCCGTTATGAGGGAGATATTAAGATTTTCAACACGAAAAACACGTCGAGCCTTCAACTGAGATACGGTTATACGCTGCGGGATCAGAGCAATATCAATACCCAGATTGGTCAGAGCACCGCTCACGAGCCTTCAATTAGTTGGAGTCATACATGGAGAGAGACGACGAAAACCGCATTTGGTCTCCGCCTCACACAACGTGCTGGGGAACGCAGTGGAATTGATACAACCTCGTTCATTATTACGCCGAATGTTAGCGTTGACTATCGGGTACGGATAGAAGGTGGACTTCGTCTCCCCTTTGTCGGCAAGATTTCACTTGAGCACGACTTAGACCTCAGTAACACGCTCTCAACGGTTATCCGTCGGGAACGGTTCGGAGCAAATCGGGAAGAACGGTCTGAGCGATATGAGACATCTCTGCGGGTTGGATATAGGTTGAGCGAGCGACTTACTGCTGATTTGAATCTCGGCTTGAGCTACAATAACGACCGCGTCGAAGAGGGACGGGATTTCATCTCGGTGGCAAGTGCGTTGACGGTTCGCGGGGAGTTTGAGTAATCGTGAGGGATTGATTCGGCTTCACGTCGGCAAGTTGCTCGGCATCTCCACTGGGCCATTCTACTTTAATAAGATCAATTTGAGCGTCATTCCCAATTCCGAAGATAGCCGTGAGTTCGCTTTGCGAACAGTAGCTTGCGCCACTTTTCACCGTACGGGTCTGCGTACCAGATCTCGATTGCACGGTAATCTTCGTGCCGATTCCGCTCCGATTGCTTTTGTCCCCGACCAATTTCAACTTGATCCAGTTGTTTCTATTGCCGCCATCGTTACGGTATAGACGGGCTGCCGTATTGGAAGCGTTCACCAACACATCCCAATCGCCATCATTATCGATGTCCCCATACGCTGCGCCGCGTCCGACGATCGGTTTGTGGAGATCTGAGCCAACTTTTGGCACCACGTCCTCAAACTGACCGTTACCGATGTTGTGGAACAGATGCGGCGGTTGTGCGTAAGTCACTTCACTCTGCACAGCGTTGATGTCGTTCTCAATGTGACCATTGGCTGCAAAGATATCGAGTTTTCCATCAAGGTCAAAGTCAAAGAAGAAGCAACCAAAGGTCAACGTTAGCAGACTGGTATATCCGACGTTGGCGACGGGCGCATCGTCAATAAAAAACTCCCCTTCGTTATGGTAGAGATTCATCATTTCATTGGAGAAATTCCCGATTACGAGGCTTTCTCGGCCGCTGCCATTATAGTCCCCGGCATCAATGCCCATCGCTCCCCGCGCGACCCCTCTTTCATCGTAAGCGATGCCGGCGAGCATTCCTCTTTCGATAAAGGTGCCGTCCCCGTTGTTCTGATAGAGCTTATTCGGTTGGGTGTCATTCGCCTCAAAGATGTCGGGAAAACCATCGGCATTGTAATCGAATACGCAGACGCCGAGCGATTTACTGGTGGGGTCTTCAATCAAGGCAATTCGTGAGACATCGGTGAAGGTTCCGTCCCCACGATTCCTGAATAGTTTGCTCGCCTGCCCCGAATACGATCTGGGACCGCAGTAAGACTGATTCACGCCGTCTAATGTGCAAAAAAGATTTGTCTCAGACGTCCATTCTATGTAGTTCGCAACAAAGAGATCGAGGTTGCCATCTTTATCGTAATCCAGCCAAGCACAGCTCGTCCCGAAACCGGGGTTATCAATCCCTGCGGATTCTGTTGCATCAAGAAAGGTCCCATCTCCCTGATTCTGGAACAACCGATCCTCCGTTAGGCAGCTGACATACAGATCATCATCGCCGTCGTTATCGTAGTCGGCAACGGCAACACCGAGTCCATACAGTTCTACGGCAAGCCCGGCAGTTTCTGTGGTATCGGTGAAAGTTCCGTCTTGGTTGTTTCGATAGAGTCCCGGCGTTTGCCGATTTCCGGTTGGGTGTCCGCGCCAATCCTTACCGTTCACCAACAGGATGTCTTGCCAACCGTCGTTATCGTAGTCAATAAATGCACAGCCAGAAGCGATCTCTTCTGGAACGTATTTCCCGCCAAACGCACCGGTGTTGTGGACAAAGTCGATCCCTGCCTCCTCGGTAATATCAACAAATTGAGGGAGCGGTTCTGCGGAGATTGCATTCTGAATCCAGATCAGAGATATGAAGATAAAAATCCATTTTATTACTGATGTTAGTTTGACCATGTTCGGTGTCAGTTGCTATCTATGGTAGATTTGAGGATTACGTAGATACTCCCAATGCACAGTAACCCCCCTAAATCCCCAACCCCTCTGATAAGGGGAAAGACAAGTTGCTTTGAATCCCGATCTATCGGGGGGAGAAGATTCCCCTCTTATCTTCTCCCCTTCAGGTGCTTGCATCCCGATTCATCGGGGGGAGTTGTAGGAGGACTTTGGTAAATGTCTACTCATTTCTCTAATTCACCATAAAACAGGGAAAGACATTATTTGCGGGGGAGCGTAATTTTTCAGATTAGTGTTGGGTTTCACGGTCCCCATTCAACCCAACCTACGTTCTTATCCCATGAAAATTGCAATTGTATCAAGTACCCACTTTGACTTTGGTATTATGCGTCATCGCTGTTTCAACAGCTAAACAGGTTTCAACCGTCGCAATCCCTTCCGACAGTGGACAAGCCAGCGGTGTATCTTTCAAGATGCTATCAATAAAGTTCTCCATCTCGTATGCCCATTCGGGCGAACCGCGACCGTGCAGCGGCGTCGTTGTCAAACGCTCTGGATCCCATTCGGCAGATTCGTGCAGATAGCCTTGAAGGACTTCTTCCTCCCACCAGCAAACAATTGTCCCACCGTGCCCGTAGACGGAAAGGGACATAATGTATGGGCGTACCACCGATGCACTGGTAAATACTTTGCCCATCGAACCGTTCCTGAATTTCAGGATTGCAAGTCTCGCATGTTCCGTATAATCACCGGATACCTCCTCAATGTCACCAGCGATCCAGCGCAACAGATCTACGGAGTGATAGGCGATGCCCAAACGCATCTGTGCGCGGGGGCTGCGTCCCCACGTCAGACGGCTTGGATATTCATCCGGATCTGCCTTATGTGCGTAGTTGGATGAGAGGTAGAACAGATCGCCGAGGTTCCCGTTGGAGACGACCTCTTTGGCGTGTGCGAAGGTGGGCCAAGAACGGCAGATATGCCCTGTAGCAGCTTTCTGGTTCGGATACTCAAACATGGCGATGCGAAGTGCTCGGCACTCCTCAATTGTAAGGCACGCGGGCGTCTCACCGAGGACATGCTTCCCTGCTTGCAAGCACGCGAGCAGCTGTTCCGCGTGAAGGTAGTGGGGGGTGCACAGATTAAATGCGTCAATTTCGTCATCCTTGAGTGCTTCATCAAATGAACGATAGATTTTTGGAACGCCCCACGCCTCCGCTTTCGCCTTTGAAGCATCAGAATGCGCTACTACAGCGGCGACCGTCGCTTTCTCAGGAATCGATTGGTAGCCGTTATAATGGTTCGTACCTGTCCAACCGGTACCGACTATACAGACGTTGACTTTTTCCATCGCTTAGATCTCCTTTGTTCTGGTAAACCCTTCCACATATAAGAACGGATTCGTTAATGGGTTCTCAAAAAAACTGACGTCACGCCGGAATTTCTGTGATATAATAGCGTGGGTTGCAAACTGTGCGAGGAAGTTAGCACAGACTCTTGAAATATGTTCATTGGAGTAATAAGATAGGATTATACTGGCAAAGGTAGTTCCAATTGACTTTCCCCATCGCTCGGCATTAAGAGTAGTGGAAAAGTGGGGGTGTGTCAAGCGTAAAAACCCTATCCAACCAAAGCACGGCAGAAGGCATTGGATACCAATACTCGGCATCATAAACTGTAATTGGCAATCGAATATCGGAGGTATAAGAGCTATGCCCAAACTGGTTGATCCCGTCAGCGCAGATCCGGATGACATGGAAGCACAGATCGAATGCTTCAAAACCCACGGTTATGTCATCCTACCAGACCTACTTTCACCCGATGAGGTCGACACCCTCAACGACGCCATCGATCGAGATCGGGAGACGAACCCGTTCATGTGGTTCTCTGGAACTTCACCCGACTACAACTGCAATCTCTTACTGACAGAACCTGCGTTTGAGATGAGCATTCGCCATGAAAGGCTGCTTCCGCTTATCGGAGAATTAATGGGTGGTCCCATCTGCTTTGAGGAGCTTGCTGTACGCCACCGTGGTGGAGAGGATGAGGCGCGCGATACGGGATGGCACAGAGACCGTGGCTATTGGCCCGAACACCCCCTGAATCTCGATTATCCGCAGGTTATCTACTATCTGAACGATGTGAATGAGAAGACTCACTGTTTTACTATCAGCCCGGAACCGGCTGGTGGGGAAATTCTCGATGACAGAGACGCGCACCTCGAACGCGGTGGCGTTCTCCATTTCTACGGCAGTGCAGGTTCGGCAATCCTTTTCAACTGTGCGACTCTGCACGGGGTCACGCTACGCAAAACCGATAAGGTGCGCCGCACCATTCAGGTCTATTATGGCCATCCGAACCGCCGCTCTTTGAGCGAGGTGACGATGATGCCTCCGAACCTATGGCGAGACCATCCGGACCCGGAAGTTCGGCGTTTCTACAGCAAGTTCAATCGGTATACGAGAGTGATGATGGAGGGTCTTAGTATGCCCGATCATAGAGAACACCCACTTCCCCAACTGTAGGTGAAAATCATGCAATTCAAAGAGCATCTTGTTGATGACACAATCAGAAGCGTTTACGGGCTGGAAGTCGCCGACATGAACGGCAACGGACAGAAGGATATCATCATGGGCTCGACAGGCGAGCCGATCATTGTTTGGTACGAGGCGCCCGATTGGAAAAGGCATCTGATTTCGGATCAACACCCCGGCAACATCACCATCGCGGCTCAGGATTTGACGGGAAACGGCGTACCGGATCTGTTTGTTGGAAGCGCATTCAATCGGGGCGACCGCTCACTTATCGAATATCTACATTGGCTTGAGGCACCGGAGGACGGCGGACAGTGGAAAAGTCACTTCATCGAAGAGATCCCATACCTGCACCGGATTGCGGTTGCGGACATCAACGGCGACGGTCAACCCCTTCTGTTCGCCGCCTCAATTCAGGGACCCGAAGGCGGTTTAGATGATTGGTACGATCCGGGCAGTCTCTGGTGTTATCCATTCCCAAGCGATCCGGTCAACGGTCCTTGGGAACGCCACTTAATTGATGGCGAATTGCATCTCAACCACGGATTGAGCGTCGGCGATGTGGACGGAGATGGCAGGCTTGACATCCTGATTGGCTGCCGGGACGGAGTAATTTGGCTTGAACCTCCTTCGGATCCGTTAACGGGTGAGTGGAGCCGATGGGTAATTAGCGATCAAGAGAGCAGCGAGGTTTTCACAGTGGATCTTGATGGAGATGGGGTCAACGAGATCTTATCCATTGAACCGTGGCACGGGAATACGTTATCTTGGTACAAGGCATCGGGAGATTTGCGGACAGGTGAGTGGACACGACACCAGATTGATGACACGTTGAACCGCGGGCATTCGTTGCACGGAATTGACCTCGATGGCGATGGACGGGTGGAGATTATCTCTGGATATAACGGCGAAGGCTGGAACCTCCAACTCTATCGTCCAGAAGATCTGGATCAGAACCGGTGGACGAAAGAACTCATCGACGACGGTGGCTTAGGGGTCGGTAACATGCACGTGCTTGATCTGAACGATGACGGACGGGTGGACATCATCGCGGGGGGTTTGAGCACGGGCAACGTTAAGTGGTATGAGAATTTGAGCGCGTAGTTCCCTTACAGCCAACCCCTCCGACTGCGCCGAGAGTCTACGACCTAAATCCCCAACTCCCCCCGATAAATCGGGATGCAAGCACCTGACAAGGGGAGAAGATAAGAGGGGATCTTCTCCCCCCGATAGATCGGGATTCAAAGCAACTTGTCTTTCCCCTCTTATCAGAGGGGTTCAGGGGTACTTATGAACCAACTGCGTAAGTCCTAATCAATTATGCTTATACTCTGTGCCAATGTTGGCAGCACCTCATTCAAATACCAAATTATCGATGTCGAAACATCAGCATCGTTGGTTAAAGGCGGCGTTGAGCGGGTCGGCAATTCACCATCGCCATTCACGCACGATGTCCCCGGCAAACCGACTGTGACCGGCGAGATCGACGCAATAGACCACAACGCTGCGATCGCGCACGCGATAGATTTGATCACCTCCCCAGAAACCGGGGTCATGACGAATCTCAGCGACCTCGTGGGGATAGGTTTCAAGACCATTCTCGCGAGAGGGATTTGGCGTTCCGCATTGATAACTGAGGAGGTCGTCAACGCGCTCGAAGCCGATATCCCGTTCGCCCCGACCCACAATCCGGCTTACATCGCCTCGATCCGCGCTTTTCAGGAACGGCTCCCGAACACCGCTTTGGTCGCCGTTTTCGAGACATGGTTCCATCAAACAATACCCGATTACGCCTCTGAATTTGGGGTTCCGAGGGAATGGGTTGAGAAGCACCAGATCCGTCGTTACGGTTTCCATGGCGCATCACACCGCTACATCTCAGAGCGTGTCCTCCAACTGCTCGACGATCCCCCGGCAAATCTACGGATTATCTCCTGTCATCTCGGTGGGAGTTCATCACTATGCGCTATCCGTGATGGTCAGTCAATTGATACGACGATGGGGGTTTCGCCGCAATACGGTCCTATCCAATCGTCTCGGAGCGGTGATTTAGATCCGTTTGCGGTGCTTTACCTGATGGATGCGGAGGGGTGGGATACCGACGAAATTCGTCGTCAACTGATTGAGGAATCGGGGCTGCGTGGAATCTCAGGCGTCAGCAGCGACTTGCGCGATGTTGAAGAAGCGGCAATGGAAGGGAACGACGATGCGCAATTGGCGATGGACACCTACTTCTATCAGGTCAAGAAGTATATCGGCGCTTACATCGCCGCGCTTGGCGGGGTGGATGTGATTGCGTTCACCGGCGGGATTGGTGAAAAGAGCCCGACCGCGCGTGCAGCAATTTGCGATGGCTTGGAGTGGCAGGGCATACTGTTAGACCCGCAGAGGAATGGGAGTCATACCGGCGAAGGCGAAATCTCCGCTGCCGATAGTCGAGCGAAGATTCTCGTCGTGCCAGCAGATGAGGAGATTATTGTCGCACGGGAAACGGCAAACGTTATCGCACAGCAACGCGCCTCAAATAAGTGAAGGGGGCTCATAATTATTGTCCTGACTGTGGAAGTTATCGGTCAAGCTGTTTGACCCACCCCCATATCGTGAATTTTTTGCCGGAGGGAGAAACCGAAAAGGGAGAGTTAAACCATGCAGGACTAACGTCATGATTGGGATTATTGGTGAGATTCTGCAGGTTCCCTCCATCGGCTTCCATCACGTAGATTTCATAGTTCCCTTCCATATTAGAGTAAAAGACAATGCGTTTACCGTCGGGTGACCATGAGGGAGACTTGTCATCAACGCGATTTTCAGTGAGTCTTTGTTCATTCTCCCCATCGGCGTCCATCACGTAGATTTCATAGTTTGCCAAGTCACCCTTCCTATCAGACGAAAAGGCAATCCGTTTACCGTCAGGGGACCATATAGGATCCCAGTCATTCTTGGGATTTTCAGTGAGTCTTTGTTCATTCTCCCCATCGGCGTCCATCACGTAGATTTCATCAGTGATTCCAACAAATTCGTTTCTAAGGTGACCATCCCTCGCAGACGAGAAGACGATGCGTTTACCGTCCGGAGACCATGAGGGTGAAGAGTCATTATTGAGATTGTTAGTGAGATTTTGAAGATTTCCCCCATCAGCGTCCATCACGTAGATTTCATTAGTGATTACAAGCTCGTCGTTTTTAAAGCCATCCCTATTAGACACGAAGGCAATCCGTTTGCCGTCAGGGGACCATGAGGGATTCCTGTCATTACGGGGATCGTTAGTGAGGTTTTGAGGATTACCCCCATCGGCATCCATCACGTAGATTTCATAAGTGGATATACCGGGTATATCGTCTCGAAGGTGCCCATCCCTATTAGACATGAAGACAATGCGCTTGCTGTCAGGGGACCATGAGGGTGAATAGTCCTTATCGCGATTATTGGTGAGGTTTCGAGGATTACCCCCATCGGCGTCCATCACGTAGATTTCAGGGTTCCCATCCCTGTGAGACACGAAGGCAATCTGTGCTTGTGCATCAACGCATACCATCAGCGATGTCAGCACCAAGGCTACAAAGTTAGCTAAAATCAAATGTGTGAAATTGTCCCTTCGTTGCATCTGCTATTCCTCCTCTGGTCTCAAATCGTTTTTTTATCATTCTCCGAATAATGGCAGTTATCGGTTGACCTGCTTGAGCCGTCCCCACATTGTAAACTTTTTGCCGGAGGGAGAAACCGAAAAAGGTGAGTTCAACCATGCAGGAGCAGTGTCATCATCGGGATGATTGGTGAGGTTTCGAGGATTCCCCCCATCGGCGTCCATTACATAGATGTCCGGATTAAAATCCCTCGTCCTATTCGACACAAAGGCAATGCGTTTACTGTCGAGCGACCATGAGGGTGAATAGTCCCTATCGGGGTGATTGGTGAGGTTTCGAGGATTCCCCCCATCGGCGTCCATTACATAGATATCCCGGTTTCCCCCCAACCCGTTCCTAAAGGAAGTAAAAGCAATGTACTTACCGTCAGGGGACCATGAGGGATCCTCGTCAAAACGGTCATTATTGGTGAGGTTTCGCTGATTGCCCCCATTGGCGTCCATCACGTAGATGTCCATGTTTCCACCCCTAATAGCAACAAAGACAATGCGTTTACCGTCGGGTGACCATGAGGGATCCTCGTCAGAACGATCATGATTGGTGAGGTTTAACAGATTGCCTCCATCGGCATCTATCACGTAGATTTCACTAGTCCCCTGTCTTCCAGACACGAATGCAATCCGTTTGCCGTCAGGAGACCATGAGGGAGACCAGTCATCAAAGTCATTGTTAGAGAGGTTTCGCTGATTGCCCCCGTCGGCGTCCATCACGTAGATGTCCCTTTTCTCACCCCTATCATTCCTATTAGAGCTAAAGGCAATGCGTTTGCCGTCAGGAGACCATGAGGGGTCCCTATCATCGCCAGGATTATTAGTGAGGTTTCGCTGATTCCCCCCATCGGTGTCCATAACGTAGATTACAGAAGCGAAAAAGTTGTTTTTAATGTGACCATCCCTATCAGATTCAAAGGCAATCCGTGCTTGTCCTTCAACGACTACCATCAGCGGCGTCAGACTCAAGACTACAATGCTAGCTAAAAGGAAATGTGTCAGATTGTATCTCCGGTGCATTTGACGTTCCTCCTCTGTTTTCAAATCGGTTGTCTATCCTCTGGATTTGATAGTGGTCAGATTGGGGGGCAACCCCCTTACAATTATAATTATAACATAGACACAAATTCCTACTGGGAGTTCTCAAGTAAATTAGGTTCTGTTGACATTTACCAGTCCGTAGGTTGGGCTGAACGGTTAAACGAGAATCCTTATCAAGTGCAATAGAGGTTTGGTCGGTCAACAACACCTGCTTATAGACAGATAGAGTGAAATCCAACAAAGTTTTTCATCAGGAAGTCCCCTTTTCAAAAAGCATTTTCGTAAAAGTGGTCTTTTGTACCATCCCGATTGAATCGGGATGATCCCTGCCTGCAAAATAACAGTTTGCGCTACATGTGTCAGATTAGCCGATGATTACAGCGTTTGCCCAATTAGCAACATCAAAATGTCAACACGCCCTAGCAACTCGGTTTATTAATATAGCACTTACGCAGTAGGAGAGAATTCCGATTCCCAACAAAATATTGCGGGGCAAGTCTGAGAGGATTCGTTCGTGCCGAGACCAAGCGTGACCGGGGATGCCCCGCCTACGATTTTTAAGGCAAGTCAGTGCTGTTGCACTAATTCTTTACATGAGCGACAAACAAAATCACTAACATATTCCACCGCGAAACATTATGCACACTTCCCAAATAAGTAGGATCTACGCAGTTGAATATCCCAAGCTAAAGCCCCGATTGCTTAGGGTTGCTGGTTAGCTGTCAAAAAGATAGGTCAATAGCCGATTCCCATCCCGAAAGTCGGGAATCAGAATATCTGCGCCAGCATGTAGCAGCCTGCCCCGTTTGTCCGCGTTCATCTGGTAGCGGTTATTCTCCGCTGAATTTACGCCCACAGCGATTGCGCCGACCGCCTTCGCATTTTCGATCTCTACCGAACCGTCCCCGACCACCAGAAGCTCACTCCCGGTCAGGTTGAAATCATCGAGAATTTGCTGAATTACCATCGCCTTCGAGAAACTCTGATACTCCCGCAGTGCTCCGAAGATACCCCCATCGAAGTAGGACGCAGCACCGAGGAGGCCTGCTTCATGGCGAACAAATTCAACGTCGGTCCCACTCGCGAGATAGCGTTTCACACCACGCTTTTGCAAGGACTGTAGGAACTCAAGGGACATCGGAACACGCAGATCCGCGGCTTCAATCTCTCCACTCTCCAGCTTGGCGATACGCTCATCCACGGTTGGCAGGAGCAGGCTGTTATACAGATCTTTGTAATCCAACGGTTGCTTCGGGACGCCACCCCGCTTCTCAATCTCTTCGCAGAGCTGCATCATTTGGTAGATGGTCTGCTTGCCTGTCAGATTATCCACAAATTCAACAACAACCCCTTCCAGCTGCTCCGGCGTTTCATCCGTCCCCGTTTCGTTGAGAAGGATGTCAACCATCATGGGCACCATCACGCTCTGCCAACCGTCGCGGACTAGCGAAATCGTCCCGTCAAAATCAAACAGAGCGTGCTGAACGTTTCCCCGCTCAATTTCGTGGATAATCTCAATTGATGTATTCTCTAAGGTGTGCGATTTTGCCACAGCTTGAAAGTTCCTTATTTGCGACGGTAGAAAAGGTTATTAGGCAAGGTCCTGCGCCCAATAATACTGTCCATACAAGTGAATCAGGTTTTTCGGATTGTCGGTTAGCAGATCGCCAAAAGTTATCTTTTGAATCTCCCGCTTCGGACCCGGTGCATCGTTGTGATACGCAGAACGTCGCGCCTGCCCCTCGGTGGGGTAAGCGATCCATTGACCGTGATCGTCTCGGAATGCGTAGACTGTGCCGCTCGCTGGCGTGTGCACCTCGACATCCGCATCTTGGAACGGACGGATGCGCGTTTCGGAGGCATCGTGATTTTCCAGAAACTCGATCCACGCATTACGCATCCGTTCAGCCACATCAGGATAGGAATCCACAATGTTATGTTGCTGATCGGGATCGGTTTTCAGATTGTAGAGTTCGGAAGGCATCCCCTGCGGTGCACACAGGTAAGCCCACTCATCGTCTGTGATGGTGCTGGGTTCAACGTTCCGGTCAGAGCCGACCCAACCGTCGAAAGTGGCACCCTCTACCGGCGTGTAGCCGGTCGTCCCTGCGCTGGGCGGGAATCGACTTGAGAAGGCGTAATCGTGTATCTTTGCTGTGTCTCCACTCATCAACGGTAGGAATGAGGTGCCTTGGATGTGTGACGGTGTTGAGATTCCAAGGAATTCTAAGATTGAGGGCAAGATATCAGGGGGTTGGACAACGCCGTGAACCCGTTCACCCCCTCCCAACCCATCGGGGTGATGAATCAAGAGAGGTATCCGGACGGTGATTTCGTAGAGCTTACCGAGTTCGGCTCCCGGCTTGCCTTGTAGGTCATGGTCTCCGAACAGGTGCCCGTGGTCGGACGCCCAGATGATGAGCGTATTCTTGAAGAGCCCCAACCGTTCTGCCATATCCAGAAATGCGCCCACCCACCGATCCGTCAGTGTGACATTGCCAGCATAGAGTGCCCGGAGATGCGCCGCCTCCGCCTCGGACATATATGTTGGACGACCGTATTCCGGGTACAACATCTGATCGCCATCGTAATCGGGATCGGCATATAGCGCATAGTCGTACCAAGGGCAGTCGAACGGTTCATGGGGATCCCACATATCGACATAGAGGAAAAACGACTCTTGGTTGTGGTTGGTCTCCAGCCAATCCATCGCTTCCGACATCCCCCGTCCAATGCAGAATTCACGATCGAATTGACGGGCGGCGTGGTTGCGGAGGTAGTTTTGTAGACCTGAGATATTGCGGATTTTATGGGGTTGTGCCCCCAGCTGAATGTCCAGAGAGGGATCAGTTATCCATGGATCGCCCTTCTGGCTATGCACAAAACTGAGCCCACCAAAGCCGCGTGTGTAGTTATAATCGTGCATCGCAAGCATTGGAGTATCCCAGATCATTTGGGTATGCACGCCGTTCGCAGACAGGAGCTGCCCCCAAGTCACATCCCCCGGACTCAAGGGCTGCCACCCGCGAGAAGGGAAGCCGAAACGCCCGGTCGCCAGGTCCCACCGGTTAGGCACCGTCGGATAGGAAGCTGCATAGAATTGTTCAAAAAGGGCTGCGTGTTGGGCAAACCCATCCAGATTGGGGGTCTGAATCCAAGTGTTGCCGTAGCATCCCAAGTGGTCCCTGCGAAAGGTATCGTTCATGATAAAGATGACGTTCATGGATGTGCACACTCCCTTTTTATAGATCTGCTGAGTCGAGCCGTACTCGCACCTGCGCAGTGGATTTGTTAATCCACTGCGAGCATTGATTTTCTTACTTTGGTTCTCATTCGCCGAAACGGTAGCCGATTCTGCAAATGACAACTTGCTTTACCGCTATGAAACCTTTGTCAATGCAGCGGCAATCTTTTCAACGATACCCTCCGCACGATCGCGGATCTGATCAGGTGTAAGGCTTTGGATTGGGTGGTCAACGGTGGTTGGATGGAAATCGCGATAACCGAGCGATTTCGCTTGAACTTCCCCGGCAGCGAAGAATACATCGGAGCAGATCGATACGCTGGGGATGCCACGTTCTTCTAAAGCGGTTCCGTCGTGCACACTGCACGATATACAGGAACCTCAGTCTGCAAGCCCTTCCACCACGAAGTCGCACCGATCGGCGAGTTCTGTGATTAGGTCTTGCGGTGCGGGACGCGCAAAGGTTGGTTTTGTTACACGCACAACGTCGACAAGGTCAAAATGCTCACGCATCAGTTCTTCGACACGGTCGAGGAAGATATCGCTGCCGTTTTTACTGATGTTCAGTAAGCCCATCACTTTGCCGTTGAGGTCATCGAGGCGCGGAGCAAGATATTTCTCCGATGGGTTGTTTGGAGCGATTGGATCGAGTAAAGTTGTGTTTGCCATTGTAAACCTCCGATGGATTTAAGAAATGTATGTAGATAGGATAGCAATTTCGATGGCACCTGTCAACACCTATTTCCGTTGAATCTCTTTGGCTGTGTGGTATAATACGCGAAGCGTAAAACATGGAATTAGCAACGACTTCGGAGCCCCTTTTCCTACAGATGATTACCACGAAAGAACTGACCAAACGTTTCGGCAAACTTGTCGCCGTGGATAGCCTGACCATGCAGGTCGAAGCAGGTGAATTGTTCGGTTTTCTGGGTCCCAATGGTGCCGGGAAGACCACAACTATTAACATGCTAACCGGTTTAATCCGTCCGACCTCCGGCACCGCGACGATTTGCGATTATGATGTCAGGACACAGGCTTCGCAGGTAAAGGCAATAACGGGCCTGATGCCCGATACACCACACCTCTATGAAACATTGACAGGGAGGCAGTTCGTTCGCTTCATTGCAGATCTCTACGAGATTGATCCTAAACGGTCAGAGCGGCGGAAGGAGGAGCTGCTGGAGGCGTTTGATCTTACCGACGCTGCAGATTCACTAATCAAAAGCTACTCCTACGGTATGCAGAAAAAGATCCTTTTGACAGCGGTATTAGTACATGAGCCGCGCGTTCTGTTTCTGGATGAACCCACAAGCGGCCTGGACCCCAAAAGTGCTCGCATCGCAAGGGAGCTCCTGCGTGAGTGCTGCGACCGTGGGTGCACAGTGTTCATGACTACGCACGTTCTTGAAATTGCAGAACGGGTGTGCGATCGGATAGGTATCATAAACGAAGGGAGACTCGTTGCGGTGGGAACGATGGAGGAGCTGCGCAAAAGCCGCACAACGACGGACCTGAGTTTGGAGGACATCTTTCTGGAACTAACGGAAGACAGTGACGAGGAGATTGTATGACGGGAGGGTTCAAGAGTTCATTGAATAAACCAATGGGGGTTGGATGAGATGTGTTAATTCAGCGGCGGAGTTTGGGGATCGGTCAAGCGGTGTGCTTTTCGTACCAGATCTGGATTGATGGAAAACCGTTTGGCTGCGTCAATCAGATGATTCACGTGATCGTGCATATCCTGTTCCATCTGGGAGATACGGCCCAACAGATAGGGTCTACCGCTCTGATAAATCGCATCCTTGATGGTCGAAACCAACTCCGCATAGATCGCATCTGACTCACCGGTCTCAAGCGCAACAGCGATCTCAAATGCGTCATTGAGTGTGACCTGTTCCGTGTGCACACGTTCTTCGTACGCATTCAACGTCTCATTAATTCGTTCGATAGATATATCGGCGAACTGCGGACCGGGGGCATCTAGTCCGAAAGTCTGGGCACAGAGTGAACGTCCAAAACCAACGAGGAGATGGTGTTGCCATTCTTCTGCGCTCATCTCCTGCCAAAATCGCGCAATTCGTTCATCGACATCGCCCAATCGGACAGATAATGTAGCGTATAGTTTTGCATGCCTCAGTTCAATCTCTTGGCATAAATCAAAGGTTTCTGCTAAGGTCATAGCTAATTCATCCTCCCTTCCATAGCATTTCATCCTCATGTATCCTTACCGAGAGCCAATTCGTGTCGTAGGGAATAAACAGCGTGTGCGGATTGCCCGTATTCACCAAATCGCAGCTCCAACTCTTCCAGACTTTCCAACGAGCCGACCACTGTAACCCAATCATCAATCTGAAGTTCTGTATAACCGTGCGTGATTATGATATGTCCAGCACGGCGAGCCGATAGGATTAAGGCATCGGATGGTAGGCGTAAATCCCGGACAGCCATACCTGCCAGGTTGGGATTACGGACCTCCAAATCAATAATATCGTAGTTCTCCTCCATCCCAAGTAACAGTGATATCGATGATGGCGCCCGCACAAAATGGTCCAGTAAACTAATGATCGCCGTAGAGGGCCTGACAGTAAACGCGCCCAATTCACGGAAACGATCATAATTTGCCAGATCGTTCAATCGCACAACGAGCGTGTCTGTTCCAAAATGCTCATAGGCGAGTTCGCAGATACGGTGATTTTCTTCGTCAGAGAGCATGGCGACCACTGCCCCGGCTTCCCCCACACCAAATGCTTGCAATTCACTTAACGAAATAACGGGAATCGGCTGGGCATCGAAATACGAGCTTGTCACATTTTCCATCTTTCCCGCTTGACTGTATGCAACCTTTACCTCCCAGTCATGTGCGCGCAGCTGACGAGCGAGTGCCAGCGCTTGACTGTCCGAGCCAAAAATGATGGCACTGTGTATCTGATCTGGCTCGGATTTCTTGGCACGAGGCCGCGCTTCCTTCACCCAAGCGAGCGCCCACTTGCAAAGGGTAGGTCCTATAAGCTGATTCACCACGATAGTAGAAATCATCAGTGTGGCGAAAGCCGGACCCCACGCCGGAAACGCGCCTCCGACCTCTTTCGCCAGTCCCAATCCAACGCCAGCTTGTGTGATATACGCCATCCAACTGACTCTGTTGTGCGGCATTGGATCTCCAGCCATGACACCGCCGGTAAATGAGCCGATGAATATCACGGCAAGGCGAACCGCAACCAACAGCAGCGTAATTGGCCAGATGTCTGCCAAAATATCCAGAGTAAGTGAGGCACCGGTCAGTGTGAAAAAGCCGATATAGATCAGCGGACCAACTTCGTGTAACGTCTTCAGGAACTCATCACGAGCGTCGGTTCTGTTAATCAGCCAAAAACTCCCAATCATACAAACGAGGAGTGGCTCAATAAACACTTCAAACGGTAGGCTGGCATGGGTGGCATGGCGAACCCAGATGGATACGGCAAAGATGGCATAGCCTGTCAGCAAGATGCCGACTATCTTTGCGCTGTGATGGATTCTGCTTGACAGAATGCGCAGTAAAATTCTTCCAACGACATATCCCCCTGCCACTGCTGCTGTCAATTCAACGAGTAACAGAACGATGAAGGTCAGATTAAACTGAAGTCCGGTTAGAAGGGCACCTGCGATAGAAGCATTAACAGCAAACAGGATGATGACCAAGACATCGGTAACAACAGTCACGCCCATGACTGTTTGCGTAAATGGTCCTTTGGCGCGGAGTTCTTTTATAATCGCAACAGCGGAGGAGGGAGATCGCGCGACCAGAATCGCACCGGCAAGAATAGCGATGGCAACTCGACCTGTAACTGGAAGCCCCCGCATGAATGGTATAAAATCTGCCAACACAAGCACGGTCAAGCTGCCTAAGATAAAGGTACTGACAACAATCCCAACGCTTACCAATTTAATGCTTCTAAATCGGCTTCTCAGCTCCTTCAGGTACAGTTCACTTCCAGCGACAAAGGCAATAAATGCTAAGGAGAGCTCATCTACAAAGCGTAACCGCTCAGTCGCCTCTATAGAGATGAAGCCGAATATAAAGGGACCCGCAATTATACCGGTAAAGAGAAACCCGCTGATCAAAGGAAGTTTAAATCTGGTGAAAAACTGTCCAATCTGTTTTGAGGCCAATGCGACGAGCGCAAAACCGGCGATAAACATGAACAGGCTTTGATAGGCTGCCATAGTTACCTCACCTCAATGGGATTAACTAAAGCATTAGCCCGCACCGTTAGCCCCAATGTCTCGGATGATCCCGGAGTAAGCTCGGAGGAGTGGAGGAGATAAAAGATGGGAGTGCACTTGGATGCGCTTCCGTCCACGTCTCCACGCCTTTATCGCTTTGTTCATTAGCCTCTTGGTTGCGGGCAGCGGTGATGATGACTTTTCCTGCCTGTTCATCGCTCATGAATCCAGTGTTAAGGACGATGTCGTAGTGCTTTGGATCTGCCCAATCGGCATCGTAGTAATGCTTGATATATTGAGCGTGTTGCTTGTCGACGGCTTCAACCTCTCTCTCCGCCAAGGGATAAACGATCCCTTGTTCGTTCATGACCCGTTCAATACGGTCCGCAACGGGTGCAACGAATCGCACGTGAAGCGTATTTGGTTTATCCGCGAGAATCATCTGGCTGCCACGTCCAACAATGACAACATTGTCCATCTGCCACAGTTTTTCGATGATATGCCGGAAGAATCCCAAGACCTCCGTTTCAGTAGGAATGAGGTCCTCATCAAATGCCATATCTCTCTCGACAGGATAGCTATCCATCAGAAATTCGGACGGGTAGTAGTAGTAAGGGAAATCCAAGTATCGCGAGAACTCTGGGACAAAGAGTTTCTTGAGGAAACCCTTCAGTCCATTCTCACACTTCTCGTCGTAGCGGCTGATCTGTTTGGCGGTAGTGTTGGCGGCGCGTGCTACCTCGTTAAGGATCTTCTTATCAAAATAGTTATATCCCAAGTCTTGGGCGACCTGCCGGGCAATCTCTGTGCCGCGACTGTAGTATTCTCTGGAAACTGTAATGACTGCCATGATCGTTTACCTCCTTTTATAATACTGGGACGCGATAGATACTGCATCCAGATTGTGTTTAGCCTTGCTGTAGTGCTTGTTGAGTTTTCTGCCTAAGTGCTGATGTTCAATTTTACTGCTTGGTCACTCTCTTTAGATTCTAACAGAAGAGACCGACGTTGAAGTTACGCTTATCTAAGCAATGTCCTCCGCTTCATGCCTTGGACTGCCAAATGGAATTGCTGTATCCTCAAAGATTTCCCACATTGGGGGTTGCATCAACTGATGTGCAACATCAACTCCTTCACGATATTCCTGAAGGATCTCATAGGTCAGTCGATCTATCGTATCATTTAATCCATCCTCAAAACCGTTCAGTTTGAGCCTTAAAGACGCTTCACCCCATAGCATGTCAATTTCCTCCTTGTTTTTCTTGATGTTTGTCTTTCACCCAGTTACCTTTTTTCCACAAGCGAATCAACACGCTTGACAAGTTCCTTGTAATCAAAGGGTTTGTCAAGGTAGTCCGCACAACCGGTGCGCTTTAGTTCACGAAATAGTGACCGATTTCCATAGGCGGTGATGAGCAGAACAGGGATCTTGATTTTCAGATAATGCAACTCATCAATCAACTGAAGTCCGGTTAAACCGGGTAGTCGAAGATCCGTGATGAGCAGATCTACCGGGTGACCGTTCTCTCGTGCCGCCACTATTTCTTCCAATGCTTGTTGCCCTTCCGCAGCGGTTGTGACCTGATAATTCGCAGATTCCAGAATAAACGCAAGGGTGTTAAGCATGTTCTGTTCGTCGTCAACGACGAGGATATGTTCCTTTGCCATATTCTCCATGTAGACCGTTACAGGCAAAGGACTCGGTTGGACGGCGGGACTGAGACTGGATTCCGTAGGCACAAGCTCCTTGTGTCCCCCGGACGCTCCAAATTGTGACTCGATCCCGTAGGATTCCGCTCTATCAACTTCACCAATCCTTGTGCAGAATAGTGCTTCCTGACCGAGAGTTTGCGTTAGAGTCTCCATAATTCTTCCTGTGTTGTCTGAGGTTCCTATTAAAAAAACCAAATCCAAGTTTAGTCGTCGCTCTCGCGTTCGCCTAATTCCTTATCTAACAGATACAGAGCCGTCCCCTGATCACCGATCATTTTTAGCTGATCCAGTACCTGACGGGCTTGCTTCTCCTCCTCGACCTGCTCCGAAATAAACCATTGCAGCTCCACCTGCATGGGGTAATCTTTTTCTTGGACCGCCAGTTCGTAGAACCGATCAATGGTCTCTGTTACGTGGGCCTCATGCTGCATGACCTGCTGGAAAGCATCTGTTGGAGACTGAAATTCTATAGGCGGCTGAGCAATCGCTTCAAAGGTTGCCTGTCCGTTCCTGTCGTGAAGATAGTCAAACAACCTCATCCCGTGTAACCGCTCTTCCTCGCCCTGTAACCGCATCCAATGCGCGAAACCACCCAAATTAAGCGATTCAAAGTAGGCTGACACCGAAAGGTAAAAGTAGGAGGAGTAAAATTCGTGGTTAATCTGTTTGTTCAACGCTTCCTGAATTACTGGATTCAACGTGGTTTCTCCTTCCTGTTTTTTGGATTCTTCTCAACACATCTGTCATATCGTGTGCAAAATAGCTGCCAAAATGTGCCAAGGTGAGAGTATACAACCTCTTAGCCTCTATATCACGCCGGAGACAATCACGTAGAAACCGTTCTATTTACTGCTTTCAAGCGTTACACAGAATTGCTGTGAACTCGGATGGATACCACTAATTGATATAAATAGGGCATGGAGGAAAGAACTAAAAGGGGTGAAACGGATGGGAGCGTAATTTTGAGATAGATGGCTCGAAAACCCTTTGAAAATCAAGGTCTAGAGCGAAAGAAACAGATGTTTCTGAAAGACACAAATGTTTCACCCCCTTGGAAAGCGCAGGACCCAGATTCTAAAAAAATATATGTCTCCGCAATCAAATCGTGTTATAATCAGTTTTCGTAAGTTCCGATGAAGTTTGTATTCCGCATTTCGACAGTGACCCCAGAGGGAGAGCCATGAATCCAGTCCAAACAGTTTCAGCCGAAGAATTAGAATTGCTTAAAGCCGTAGACACGCCCACAATTTGTAACGTTATAGAACTTTTTGATGTGCGTCCACGCAACGCGGGCTATATGGATGGCCGCATCCAATCCTGTTTCCCGGAAATGCCGCCGATGGTTGGGTATGCAACAACAGCGGCGCTTTCTACCGGTAATCCACCGCGTGAGGGGGAGACCTACGCTGGCATGGATAGCCAGATCGCACAGATCGACTCGATTCCTGAACCCCGTGTGGTTGTCTTCCAAGATCTTGATGTTCCATCCGCTGCGGCAACCTTTGGCGAAGTGATGTGCATGACCTATCAGACCTTCGGTTGCGTAGGACTGGTCACGAGTGGCGCCGGTCGAGACTTAGATCAGGTGCGGGAGATCAATTTTCCCACCTTCACAAGCGGAACCAACTGCTCTCACGGCTACCACCAAATAGCGGATGTGAACATCCCGGTGCATGTCGGCGGGACTACGGTCTACCCCGGTGACTTGATACATGGGGATTGCAACGGCGTAACGACTATTCCGAACCATATTGCCGGCAGTGTTGCGCATCTGTGCGCGGAATATATGGAAGCCGAAGGCTATGTGCTCGACTTTCTTAAAACTGGAGAGCGTGACTTAGCAGGGTGGCAGTCAGCGCGGGCTGCATCTGCGGAGAAGATGGCTGAACTCCGAAAACGTGCGCTGGATTCGTTATGAAAATCGGATTGCTCTATGAACCCGCGTACTGGTTCTTGTTAGCGGACCTGGTTCGAGGGCTTGAGCATGAGATTAGGCTTGCTGGAGGGCAGAGTTATCGACTGACCCCGGCAATGCTCGGTCGGACAGACGTAGATTTGGTTTATGTATTACCCTGCGATGCGCTTGAAACACTGAAACAGATTGAAGCGGAACGACTTGTCATCAATTCAGTGCGATCGCAGGAGATTGCCATTGATAAAATAGCAACTTCTCGGCTTATTATTGAAAACAAGCTACCGACACCTGAGACAACCATCTCCCAGACCCCCGATGCAGTGATAGAAATATTAGACCGCTACGGAATAGCGTTATTGAAATCAACGAACCTATGCGGCGGTGCGGGGCATCGGATCTTACGGCGTGAGGGAGGAACGATAACTACACGGAGGCGGGATCGGACCTATCAGGTCGCTTTTGGAGAGTGCAACCGCATCCTTAATCAGACGCTGGTGCTTGCACCGCCCTACTATGTGCAACAGTTCATTGGCACAGCTGCACAAACCAATGACCGTGTCTATCGTATGTATGTTGTCGGGAACAAGGTGGTTATGGGCACATTACGCGTGAAGGAGGGTGTTGATACGGCTGAAGCGTCGATTATTAACGCTGCTACGGGAGCGCGTTATGAATTCCTACAAACGCTTGATGAAGAGATGGTATCATTTGCTCTGCGTTTGGCGGATCTGATTGGGTTTGAGATCGGTGCCGTTGATTTGTTGCGCGATCCGTCAGGACGTCCACTGCTCATCGAAGCCGACTGCGATGGTCGCCATCTGTTCATCTGCCGAAAATTCCAAGAGGCCTCCGGATACAGCAGTCCCTACAATTTTAATGCACATCTTGTCAAACGACTTGCGGAAATTGCGGATGGTGCTCCGCACCGCCAATGATGAATAACGCTCAAGGAGATTTGATATGACCCAACAAGAACAGCAAACCTTCTTTGAAGAAGAGGGCTACCTCGTCGTAGAGAATCTACTATCGCCAGAAGAATTGGTAGAATGTCAGGCTGAAATTCTACGCCTGCACAAACTTGCCGCCGAACTGGAAGCGAAGGGCGAAAATGGTCATTTTCAACGTGAACCTTATGCCAAAAATGAGTCACAAGAAATGACCACCCACGGTGCCGCGGATGATAGGCTTCCGGTACTAAGAAAAGCCGAAAACACCCGCCAATATTCGGATGTATTTCGTCGCCTCTCAGTCCATCCGAAGCTGATCCAAGTTGTGCAAAAGCTCCTTGGACCCGATCTCCTGCTGTTCAGAAGTACATTGATGTTCAAGCCAGCATTCCACGGCTCCGCACACGGCATCCATCAGGAT
The DNA here is from genome assembly GCA_022826645.1 of Candidatus Poribacteria bacterium. Taxonomy (GTDB): domain Bacteria; phylum Poribacteria; class WGA-4E; order WGA-4E; family PCPOR2b; genus PCPOR2b. The sequence goes on along the minus strand of JAJDUM010000063.1, from coordinate 110,738 downwards.
TCCGCGTATTGGCCCATGGAGCCGCCGAAGCTGGTAACGGTGAGTATTGCACTCAATGACGCCACACCGGAGAATGGATGTTTTCAGGTGATTCCCCAGAGCCACAAATGGGGGATGCAGTCTTGGGGACATATCGCTCGTGAACAGGATGAATCTCTGACAGACCATGAGGATCGCGATTTTTCAGGACAGATTGAGGTACCCTTGTCTGCGGGGAGTGCGCTATTTTTCCACAGCCTCATGGCGCACGGCTCTGGCCCGAACCGCTCACCAAATCCGAGAAACACTGCACTTTACGCATACTTCTCGCCGCAGGTCCGTTATGTACCACGCAACGGCAAGCCGGAACGGAAGTCGTTTCCAGTCGCCGCCGGGCTTGATGGTAAAGAGGAACTGACGCTCGTGGCTGAAGGTGCTAAGTAGGCACCGAAGCGTGAAACGTGATGCGTGAAATTCCGTTCCGCGCACCCCCAACGAGTCAGGGCGTGAAACCCATTCGTTCCTGGGTTCGGTGGTGCAGTCGGTCTAGAAAGCTCGACCTGCGACCTCATAAAAAAGTTAAAATGCAAAAGAGAAGCTGAGTTTTTGTCAAGTTCGGGCGGGGCAACCCCGCCCCTACGGTTTCTGTTGCACGATTTGTTAACATGCGCCACAGAAGAAAGGGAGACATACCAAAACCGATGGCGAATTGGGAAAATTATCTGGAAAGCAACAAGTCTCGATTCTTGGATGAGATGCTGGACTTCATCCGTATTCCGAGTATCTCCGCACTATCCGAACACGCCGGTGATATTCAGCGCGCCGGTGAATGGGTTGCAAACCGTATGAACGCCGCTGGCATCGAAGGAATCCGCATCCTACCGACCGATGGACCTCCGGTGGTCTACGGCGAATGGCTACACGCTCCGAACAAACCGACTATCTTAATCTATGGTCACTTTGATACGCAGCCTGTTGATCCGGTAGAGCTTTGGTCTGACCCGCCCTTTGAGCCTGTGGTACGGGATGGAAGGGTGTACGCACGCGGTTCCTCAGATGACAAAGGGAATATGCTTATCCCCATCCTCGCCACCGAAGCGATGCTAAAGGCAGAGGGGAGCCTACCAGTCAACCTGAAATTCTTCTTTGAAGGTGAGGAGGAGATCGGTAGTGGGCATCTCCCGGACACGATAGATTCCCATAAGGAATTATTGGCTTGTAATCTGGTGGTCAGCGCCGACGGGTTGCAGTGGCGTGAGGATCAACCCTCGCTGCTTGTTGGGTTCAAGGGACTATGTGCGCTGCAGATTGATGTGGTGGGACCCAATGTAGACCTGCATTCTGGAATTTATGGCGGCGCTGTCCAAAATCCGATTCATGCCCTCGTGCGTCTCTTAGATTCTATGCGCAGTCCGGCAGGCGATGTGTTGGTCGAAGGTTTCTATGACGACGTAGTCCCGCTCTCCGCTGCGGATCGAGAGCAGATTGCGTCTATCGGTCACGACGAAACAGAATATAGGGAACAACTCGGAGTGGATCGCCTCTTCGGTGAGCCCGGCTATACGGCACTCGAACGAGCATGGATTCGCCCAACACTGGAGCTGAATGGCATTTGGGGTGGTTTTCAGGGCGAGGGCAGTAAAACTGTCATTCCGAGTGAAGCCCACGCGAAAATCACCTGCCGTTTGGTGCCGGATCAGAACCCGAACAAGATTTTGGAGCAGCTCGTCGCTCACATCGAGAAATATACGCCGCCGGGGGTGAAGATAAGTACCACGCCAAAAGCTGCGCCCTCCCCGGCATACCGAATACCGGACGATCATCCGGGGAATCAAGCGGCTTACGCTGTGCTCGAAGATGTGTACGGAAAAACGCCATACTACACCCGACTGGGTGGTACCCTTCCGGTATGCCGTCTTTTTCTGGATAAATTAGATGTTTATACCGTAACCTTCGCCTTCGGCTTGGAGGATGAAAATGCACATGCACCGGACGAGTTTTTCCGGATCAGCAGCTTTGAGGGTGGACAGAAAGCCTATTGCAAGCTGTTAGAGCGACTCAGTGAACAGGAAGGGTTGTAAGGCTCTGCGCTCGGATGTGATTAGGAAGGAGCAGAAACTGTGCAATTAGCAAATCGAACAGCGATTATAACAGGGGCGGGGTCGGGTATAGGTCGTGCGATCGCCTGCCGATTCGCCGCCGAAGGCGCCCATGTCGTCGTAGCGGATATTAACGATGCCGCTGGAATGGAGACGGTTGCAGCAATCGAAGATGAAGGTGGAACTGCTCGGTTTGTGCATACCGATGTAACAGACTCCGTCGCGATCGAAGCGATGGTGTCTCAGACAGTTGATATCTACAGCAGCATTGATATCTTGGTGAACAATGCCTACTTCTGCGATGGAGGCGACATCCTCACCGTTGACGAAGCACTGTGGAACAGGAATATAAGCGGTTGTTTGTCAAGTGCTTTCCTCTGCTGCAAGGCTGTATTGCCGCACATGATTGATCAGGAAAAAGGCGCAATTGTCAACATCGCTTCGGTGAATGGCCTACTCGGACTCGGCGAGGAGGGATATAGTGCTGCCAAAGCGGGGGTTATCTCGCTGACGCAGAACATCGCTGTCCGCTATGGAGAGCATGGTGTCCGCGCCAATTCAATCTGTCCGGGAACCATTCAAACGCCTGCGTGGACAGCGGTACGTGAAAAGGATCCGAACGTCTTCGACCGCCTGGCGAAGTGGTATCCGCTCAAACGGGTTGGCAAGCCTGAAGAGATTGCGGCAGCTGCGCTCTTTCTAGCGTCGGATCAAGCATCTTTCGTTACTGGAACAAATCTCATCGTGGATGGGGGATTGACCGCTGGTCTGAAACGTATGGGTGAAGAACTGGTGGGCGCAGGAAATTCATAAGATGTGAGGCGTGAAACATTAAGGTGGCAGAGAGATTCACTAATTTTGGGTATGAGAGTGACGAATGGAGTTGATCGGCGTACTGCCAGAAAACAACGAGATCTTCTACTATAGGTGTAATAGCATAATAGGTGGTTTGCAATGAGTGATGACAATGCTTTTAGATTCTTGCCTCCCGGACAATTGGTCGATGGCGATCTAGAACTCATTTTGGCTGAAAAACGTCCGGCAGATTCCTTAAGGGGGTATGTCCCTGCTTATGAATTTGCGATGAGACCTGTCGGTCAACATACGAATATAGGGAATATCTCGCTGAGGATTGGGAACGATGAGAACCTCGAAAAATACGCAGGACACATCGGTTACAATGTTATACCGGCGTACAGGGGGCATCGATACGCCGCGAGAAGCTGCCAACTTATCTTGCCGCTCGCACGCCGTCATGGGATTAATCCGATCTGGATTACGTGTAATCCCGACAATATAGCTTCGAGGAGAACGTGCGAAATTGTGGGAGCCAAGTTTGTTGAAATCGTAGAGGTTCCCCGGAAATTCTATCACCTATACAAAAGGAGCGATCGGATTAAGCGTCGCTACCGTATAGATTTTTAACAATTCCTTGATAAATGCGCGATTGAGGAAACGCAGAACGTTGAACAGAAGCTGCATCCACCAAATTGGAGACACAATCATGACATCAACACGACTCAACGACCAACAGATGGCGTTCTTTGATACGTTTGGTTTCCTGTCTTTTCCGGGATTGTTGGCTGATTGCGCCGATAAAATAATCGATGAGTTTGAAGCTATCTGGACCTCCCACGGCGGCGGGCACCACGGCGCAACGCACGACGGGGTGAATCGTTCCTGTATTTTCCCGTTCCCGGATCGCAGCGAATACCTCAGTTCTATACTTGATGACCCGCGTATCCACGACATCGCCGCCGCTATTTGTGGCGACGACTTTAACTATACAAGCGGCGATGGCAATTTCTACGCTGGCGATACCCGTTGGCACTCTGACGGTTACGACGGAAACCGGCTGATGAGTATCAAGATCGCTTTCTACCTTGACCCGTTGACCCGCGATACCGGCGCACTCAGAATTATTCCCGGCAGCCACCGCGTTGGCGAACCTTATGCTGACACTATCGAACGCGATATCCGCGAGAGTGGGGAGATTTGGGGGATGTCTGGTCCTGAAGTCCCTGCGCTCATTCTGGAGACGAATCCCGGCGATATTGTCGTCTTCAATCATAACCTCAAGCACGCTGCGTTTGGCGGTTCTGAGCGGCGACGGATGTACACGATGAACTTCTGCCGTCGCTATCCCGAAGAACGGCTTGGGGAGTTGCGCGATAAACTGGGCAAAGAGGCGCGGTTCTGGATTGATCGCATCCACGGCGAAGCGATGATTCGCACGGCGGGACCGGAGCGGATGATACACTTGGAGCAGATAATGGAAAACGACACCCATCTCGCTGAATTACATCGGGAACTGAAACAGACGATGGCAGAACCGTCACGTGGATGATTGCTCAATTGGTCTTGGCTGAAGTTATGCTGTCGACAAAGTTCCGATAGAAAAAGAACGTGCAAAACGCTAAGAGAAACCAAGCAGTAAGGAACAACGATCGTTGTTCCCTACGATTATTGTTGCACGATTTCTTAACATGAGACAATAGAGATTGGAGACGCGACAATGGGGTCAACACGACTTAACGACCAACAGATGGCATTCTTTGATACGTTTGGCTTCCTGTCTTTTCCGGGATTGTTGACTGACTGCGCTGATAAGATTATTGACGAGTTTGAAGCTGTCTGGGCAGCCCACGGTGGCGGACATAACGGTGCGCTGCACGACGGGGTAAATCGTTCTTGCATCTGCCCGTTCCCGGATCTCAGTGAGTACCTCAGTTCTATACTTGATGACCCGCGTATCCACGACATCGCCGCCAGCATTTGTGGTGATGACTTTAACTATACAAGCGGCGACGGGAACCTCTATGCCGGAGACACCCGTTGGCACTCCGACGGTTACGATGGAAACCGGCCGATGAATATCAAGATCCCTTTCTACCTCGATCCGCTCACCCGTGATACGGGTGCACTTCGTGTGATCCCCGGCAGCCACCGCGCTGGCGAGCCTTATGCCGACACGATTGAACGCGATATCCGCGAGAGTGGGCAGATCTGGGGGATGTCTGGTCCTGAGGTCCCTGCATTCATTCTGGAGACGAACCCCGGCGATATTGTCGTCTTCAATCAAAACCTCAAGCACGCTGCGTTTGGGGGCTCTGAGCGACGACGGATGTACACAATGAACTTCTGCTCTCGTTACCCCGAGGAGCGACTTGGGGAATTGCGTGATATGTTCGGTAAAGAAGCACGGTTCTGGATCGATCGCATCCTCGGTGAAGCGATGGTTCGCACCGCAAGTCCAGAGCGGATGGTGCACTTGGAGCAGGTGATGGAAAACGACACCCATCTTGCCGAATTACACCGTGAACTCAGAAAGACAATGACAGAACCATCACGCGGCTGAAGCATCAATCTGATATAACAATTCTAAAGGCTAGTCAGTTTTGGGAGGGGTAGAAAATGGATTTATGGAATCAGGAAGTAGAGCAAAAATTCTTTGAAAAAGCAATCGAGCATTTTACTTCTACTGAACAACTCTTTTATGTCACTGACGATGGCAGATATCTTGCCTACTAGCCTAGGGATTATCAAGGAGACAGGTCAACCTTACAAAATAGAAATGCCCTAATTGGCAAGTATACTGAAACATGGACAAGAAAGTTATTAGCAGATTGTGTAAGAGCTGAGAATCTGTTTGCGGTTCAAGGAGTAATATGCGAAGAGTTAGGATTATCCGCTAGATCTCCAGCGGATGTTGTTATTGCAAAACAGAACACCAGAACACTTGTCCCAGAAGATATTTTAGTGATTTTTGAAGTGAAAATGTCTGTGGTATGGAATTGGGAATTGCAAGGCAATCAGTTAACATGCCTAGGAGATTATAGAACGCATCGAGGACAACCGGGGCTGTTAAGATCGGATTCCATGCTAAAAGCAATTGGTAAAGCAATCAATATCAGACTATCAAGTCCCAAGGCATCTACAATTCCTATTATTGTGATTGGTAATACTCCTATTACAGATAGCTATACGGATAAAGTTGACCACTTGAAAACATCGGGAATTATTCAGGGATTTTGGTCAACCAACCCGACACCTCTTGATGAAGAAGATACTATAAAGACTACGAGAAAGGAAGGATTTATAAGGTTTGATTCTTATGAGTCTTTGAAGCATTCTTTAGTTGAACTGCTTTCGACAAAACTCAATTTTTTCTCTAGCATGAAAAGTAAAGAAGAACTTGGTAGATTCATTGAAATTGCAGATCAAGAGTCAACCTACGAACAGAAAGCGGAGAGATTTCTCGAACTATTGGAGCCTAAAAAAAATGAATAAAGCCAAACCGAATCCTCGAAAACGCGGCACAAAGACGAGTGCGTTTGGGACTTCCGGAAGAATAAACCATGATTCTAGTGAATTTTATAATAGTAAACTTTATGCAGGTCAGGTCCCCGCGGGGAAAGTTGAATTTATAGAAAATCCAATTGACAATGAAATTCTCAATCAGATTTATTGCAAATCAAGTGAGAGCATGTCAGAGATACCGGATTCAAGCCTCCATCTAATGGTGACTTCCCCACCATATAATGTGAAGAAAGAATACGATCAGGACTTGTCCCTAAATGAGTACAGAAACCTGCTTAGGAGCGTATTTACCGAAACCCATAAAAAACTGGTGACGGGTGGACGAGCCTGTATTAACGTTGCAAATCTAGGACGCAAACCCTATATCCCGCTACACAGCTATATTATTGAAGATATGTTAGAAATTGGCTATTATATGCGGGGAGAAATCATTTGGAATAAAGCATCAAGTGCTAGCCCTTCGACGGCATGGGGAAGCTGGATGTCTGCAGCAAACCCTGTTTTGAGAGATATTCATGAATACATCTTAATCTTTTCTAAAGCATCGTTTTCTAGGAAACGAAATCGGAAAGAAAATTCTATAAAAAAAGAAGAATTCTTAGAATGGACGAAAAGCGTCTGGACATTTCCAGCGGTGTCCGCCAGAAGTATTGGACATCCTGCTCCGTTTCCAGAAGAATTGCCGCATCGATTAATTCAGTTATACACATTCAAAAACGATGTTGTTTTAGACCCGTTTTGCGGAAGTGGCACGGCTTGTTTAGCTGCACTAAAATCAGGCAGGAGTTATATTGGTTACGATATTGATGAAAAATATGTTGAACTTGCAAATGACAGGATAGAACGATACACTTCTCAAAAGAGACTATTTGACTAATATGTATGAGTGCAGGTTGCCACCTGTCGCCCCGCCGGGGTTTTGGGTCGTAGTAATTCACTCTGCCTCTGTGGTGTCTGTACTGCCATCGGATAGTTCCTTTCAATTGGATTGGTATTGTATCACAATCTTGGTTGAGATTGTGGGCCAAATTTCCGATGGCGGTACAATTTCATGGAATCCACGAAAAGTGTTTGGGATATACCTGCCGAATCTGCCAAGAAAGTAGGACACCCCGCACCGTTTCCACTAGAACTACCTACACGCCTGATTGAACTCTATTCATTCGAGGGTGATGTTGTCTTAGACCCATTTATGGGAAGCGGAACAACCGCTATCGCAGCAGAGAAAAACAGCCGTCAATGGGTCGGATACGATATATCTCAAGAATACATTGATGTTGCATATTACAGATTATACCATGAGCAATCTTTTGTTGAGGAGTCGCTAAATGAATCAGTGCATAGTAGACCTACTGAATGAGCCAGAAAAACTTTCTCATTTTACTTTGGGATTACCAGAGGCTTTTGAAGTCGTCGAGAAACAATTGCCAAGCAATTCTGCACAGGGGCTTCTCCGTGAACAGGTTATTATTGGATATTTCAGGTTTATGTTTGGTGGTGATGAGGTGATATTACCGTCAAAAACTAACGAGAGAAACTTTGATGTTACTCTATGCGGAGAAGATTTAGCAATCAAGACAGTAACAGGAAACTCTCGCACCGCAATCAAAGTTCACTGGACATCTGATAATCAAAGAGTTGAAGAAGAAATTGCCACATATTATCCAAAGTCGGATTTCCTGTGGATTACAATACATTGGAACAAAACTGCCGATAGCATCTTCTATATTCCGCTTTCTGTTCAGATCGAAACCCACAACACTCTTGGCGATTCCGGTTATCTAGCGAGATTAACAGGGACAAATAATAGAGGAATCCCACTCTCAAAAGAAGCCTTTTCGATGTTAAAAGAACATCCAGACACCCTACGCCGAAAAGTAACTTGGGTAAGGCAAGGAGTTGACTTTGACCCTCACGAAGAATGGGAAACCTATTGGAAAAGACGACATTCCGACTAAAAGCCTACATCTACACAGTCCCAAACAAATAGATGTCACCCCAAAACAAAAGGAAAATTTCATTTACACAAAATGTCTTGACCTTAAAAATAAGGCAATCACAGCAAAAAACGTCATTGACAGAGAATGAAAGTAGTCAAAAAGAGAATCGAGGGATTTTCAATAACTAGCAACTTGGGTTATAATAGGTGGAATGGCAAGAAAATGAGCAACCACGCAAAAGACGTTCTCCCTGCGACAAGGGAGATCAAAGGGGGTTAGATCGCGACAATGAGAAAGATAATAATTTCCACCAAACGACAACTTTTCCTACTTATTGTGGCTTTGGTAGGCGTGATAGGTATTTGGGATGCTTCGGCTGCCATCACTGGGAAGATTTCGGGTGTCGTCACCGCTGAAGCGACGCAGGCACCGCTGGCAGATGTAACAGTAACAATTGTCGGAACCAGTAGCACCACTACCACAAACGACGTAGGCTATTATGTCATCGTCAATATCCCACCGGGCGGTTATGATGTGAAAGTAGAACTCGGCGACTATGTTTCGGAGACTGTGGCGGGCGCGAAGGTGTTCGCTGGGCTTACGACAACTCTGAACTTTGCCTTAAAGACTGCCGATGTCGTCACGCTCGAAGAGGTAACGGTAACAGCTGTCAAGCCACTAATTAAGCGAGATGTTACCCAAACAACACGGATCATCGAAGCGGAGGACATCGAAGCGATGCCGCGCGATACTGTGAATGGGATTCTCCAAACTCAGGCTGGCGTAGCGGTAAATAATGCATCGGGTGCGGTCCACATCCGCGGCGGTCGTTCGATGGAGATTAAATATTTGATTGACGGGCTGCCGGTCAATGACCTAATTGGCAGCGGCTTAGGTGTGAATATCAGCACCAACGCCCTCGAACAGATGGAAATTATCACGGGTGGATTTAATGCAGAACACGGTGACGCACAATCCGGTGTGATTAACCTCATCACGAAAGCTGGCGCTCAGAAGTTTTCTGGTCGAATCCGGTATCGCGTTGGTCAGTGGGCAACACACCACGGCGATCCGGTATACGGTCCTTGGTTCGATCCCGACAACAACTTCCGCCCTGTAGCACTTGAACCTTTCCGGGGAATCTTCCTCGGCGAACCTTACGACTATCAAGCCCCCTATCGCGGAGACCCCACTACGGTTGAAGAGTTAGCAAATCAAGAGGGCGATGGACAGGTTGTTTTCACGGAGATTGTCCCCGGCGTGTATGCGGACAGGACAGAAAACCCGCTGTCGCCGGTTATTGATCCCACTACAGGCGAGCCTCAGGTGGATGCTGCGGGCGAGGTTATTATGGCACGCCAACCGTATCAAGACACCGATGGTACCCTCATCGACTATGAAAAGAAACAGGTAACGCTGTTAGATGGCTACATTGTGGATCTAAATCAATACAGCGGTCTGTTCAACGATACAAAAACGTACGATCTGAGTCCGAGTCATATTGGGGAACTTGCACTCAGCGGACCGATATGGGGTAATCGCTTAACTTTCTCGTTCGCTAGCCAGTTGCGACAAGATGAAAGCTTTCTGCCCAATAGCGATGGGACAGGATACACCTTTCAGGGCAAGCTAAAGTTTGAGGTGACGCCTGAAATTAAGCTTACTGCGAGCGGGCTTTTCGATCAGCGGGAATCCTACACCTATGGTGGCAGTCTACGCTTCTTGCCCAGCGCAACTCCGGTGACAGACAGGGACGGACGGGGCCTTTCTGTGCAACTGTCACATAACCTCAACTCCGGCACCTTTTACACGCTGACGGTCGGGCAGTTTCACCGTTCCTTAACAAGTCATCAACCAAACAAACTGTGGGATCCATTGCATAAAACGTTTGATGAGAACGCTTGGGATCCTGAAAAATCCTTTGAGGAAAACCAGGAAGAAGGAAGGATAAGGAACCCAACCCAACAGGCGTACAACGACACAACCTATTACATTGCAGGCGATGATAATGCTTGGACTGACCGCGATTCGACGACGTCAATAGTAAAAGCAGATTTTGCCAGCCAAGTCACGGAAAACCACCAGATCCAGACGGGCGTTGGCGTTACACTGCAAGACATTTATAATCTTGGCACAACCAACTGGGGGAATTCAAACCTCTACATGGAGTATTATGATGTAGCGCCCAGCTCCATGAGCGTGTATGTGCAGGACAAGATGGAATATGCAGGAATGATCGTCAATGCGGGGTTGCGGTATGATCTGTATAATCCAGACGGGGTCTCGCCTGAAGATCCACTGGATCCGCTTGAACTCAATCCTGACGGAACAATCAAATTGGATAAAAGCGTTTACAAAGTTGGGCTGCCGGTCATCAAGAACCCGGTTGAGGCTTCCGCTAAGCAAACACTCTCTCCACGCCTTGGGATTTCGTTCCCGGTAACGGATCGGGCGAAGCTGCACTTCACGTATGGACATTACTACCAGATCCCACGCGGCGATGACCTCTATGAAAACCTCAACTTTGATATGCGGGGTGCAATCCGTAGAAGAGGGAATCCCGACTTGGAACCGGAGAAAACGATCGCCTATGAGGTTGGGGTGGTGCAGCAATTTACCAATGACCTAACGGCTGACATCACCGGATTCACCAAGGATATAGATAAACTGGTGAGTAGCGTGCATGTCGATATTACCAATGATTACAGCTATTTTATCAACGACATCTATGGACGGGTTCAAGGATTCGAGCTGACAGTTCGCAAGTGGCGCACGGGGGAGAGTCCAGTTTCCGGGATGCTCAGCTATACCTATTCCGTTGCAAAGGGAAAGGGGTCAAGTCGAAACTTGGGCTACCTGACCTATTATCGGCAACAACCTGAAGTGACCGAAAGCCATCCCTTAGACTGGGATCAGCGGCATATTGTTTCTGGAACGTTGGATATCCAATTGCCCTTCGATAGTGCCGTCAACCTGATCGGTCGGTACGGTAGCGGCTTGCCCTATACGCCCAATCCGAGCGCGCCGATTAAACCTGACGTGAACTCAAAACGTTATCCGCCGACCTACAATGTTGATGTATTGCTCAGCAAGCGGAGCCGAATCAGTGGGTTAACGTATACCCTCTTTGCGGATATTCGGAACATCTTCAACACGAAGAATCTGGACGATCTGCTGGATCCGGTGACATACGATCGGTATGGCCTACCGCTTACCGCCAGAAAGCATTCCACGCCGCTTTCGTGGAGCTCGCCGCGGTTGGTTATGATTGGCGTGAGTTTGGATTTTTAGTTTAGGAGGAAAGTATGAAATGGAATCCTACACAGCTTTTAACCGATTTCTTGGTTGTTGCCGAGCTAGGAAAAATTAAAATACAGCCGGATACCATTCGCGTTGAAACTCTGATGATGCCACATAGACCGCCACGCAATTTACCGAAAGGGAAAATAGCGGTATACGTTTTCTCTGATAAAGAGCGCGTTCTGAAGGTAGGTAAAGCCGGACCTCGATCTCAGGCTCGGTATACGAGTCAGCATTACAATGCAGGTTCGGCCCCGAGCACTTTGGCAGCATCAATTCTGAAAGATGAAGACATTGTGCAGAAATATGGTCTGAATAAGAGAAACATTTCCGGCTGGATTAAGAAAAACACTGACCGGGTGAATTTCATTCTTGACGCCGATTACTATGGTCCTATGCTCAACTTGTTAGAAACGTTCGTTCAGTGCAGGTTGCAACCGGTCTACGAAGGTAAGCAGCACAACAGGGGGCGTAGAGGGTAACAATTATGTCGATAACTATTGAAGGTATTTATCGCGACGGTAAGGTTGAACTCTCGGAAACACCCAGTGATATGTGTGAGGGTATGTCCGTCATTGTAACTTTTCCGTCCTCCAATGCTATAGATTTACAGGAACGTGGCATTGACGAAGCGCAGGCGGCAGATATACGGGCACGTTTGGTCTCCTTTGCTGAAGACTGGGAAAATCCTGAGATGCATGCCTATGACAACTATGACGACGCCAAAGCCAAGTTACAAACGCGGTGATGTAATCTTAGTGCTCTTTCCGAGCTCTAACTTGCGTACAGCCAAGCCGGGTCTAGCGTTAATCGTTCAAGCTGAATTGTTACCACTCTAAAGCACCAGTAGTACGAAAGATATATAGAGGCATGAGGAAGCGAACATGAAATTCGATTTCTACGACGTGATGTCGCCAATCCTGTTTGGATTTATGGCAATTGTTTTTCTTGCCATTGGACTTCGGGGTATCTTGACCAAGCAGCCCTTTTTGATCGCACAGAGATGGTTTCTCTCGATTATGTTTGCTGCTTTCATTCCAACAATCTTACAGTCCTTCTTCTTGCGATTGCCCAGCGATTTCAATTTGATAAATTGGCTGAATCCTCTCGTATTTGGATTTATTCTTCTAATGATGTGTTATCAAATGAGAGGTTACACCGCATACGCTGTTACAGATGCGTCTTTTCGTGAGGCACTAATTGAGGTGCTCCAAAAGCTACAGTTGCCTTACGAAGAAAGTCTTTCTTTGATACGGCTTACATCTATTGAAGCTGATCTGCAAGTGTCTGTTCAGGGCTGGATGGGAACGGGTCAAATCAAGGTCAAACAGCGTACACACAGTTCTGTACTTAGAGAAATTGTTAAGGCAATGAACGATCATTTTCGCGTGTCGTCTGTGCCTACAAATATGATTACTTGTATCTTCCTTTTGATTATGGGAGGTTTTATGGTTATGTTCGCCATTGGCATATTATTTATCCCCAACGCCTTCTAATCAATTGAAAGCGTGTTTTCCAAGTTGATAGCATGGACTTGGAATGGCATCCTAATAAAGCAGCAAGTAATTTCGCTAAATATTACTAAAGTTCAGACAATTTTCCGTAGGTTGGGTTTCGCTCACGATTACAGAACAATCAGTTGCCGTGGGGGCACCCAGCTTTTAGCTTGTTGGAACGTATGGGTTGGGGACATTCAACCCAACCTACGTGCTGCGAGTTGTCGAGTATGGAAACTCGACCTACAGGCATCGTATGCTTTATATGCCCTCAGCACAAATTGTCCAAACTACAGTAATACATAGTGCTTTTGAAGAATAACCATGGAAATTAAACCCATCAAAACCGAAGCAGGCTATGAAGCTGCGTTGAAGGAAATAGAAAAACTCTGGGGTTCAAACTACGGCTCGCCGGAGGGAGATAAACTTGATGTGCTTGTCACATTGGTGGAGGCTTATGAAGAGGAACATTATCCCATTATGCCTCCAGATCCGATTGAGGCAATCCTTCACTACATGGAGAATCAAGGGTTATCTGAATGCGACCTTGAACCCTATCTCGGTTCGCGTCCCTGCGTGTCAGAAGTTCTAAATCGCCAACGCAGCTTATCTCTGGACATGATTCGGAAATTGCACAACGGCCTTGGCATTCCAGCGGATATTTTGGTTCAACCCTATTCACTACTAAAGTTTGAACAATTTTAGGAGGAAAAATGAAACACCCCAAACCGGGCGGACGTGCAGCACTCCCCCTACGAGTATCCCTCATATTTGGGCTACTGATTATAACAATTTTGCCGGTGATGGCTGCCGTGGACTGGAAAGCACTTGATGTAGGTAATCTGTCATCTGCGGTCTACAACACCGCCGTCGTCGGCTTTCCCAGCAACCCGACCGCTAATCCTTCAGGTTGGTGGCCCGCGGGAACAAACGATTCGTATATCTATGAAGGTGACATCTGGATCGGTGCTAAAAAAGCTGGAGAGATTGGTGTCTCTACGTCAGATGGCAGGTCAAGCGAAATTTGGCCCACCGACGATGTGCCTGAAATAATTTCGAACAAGCCTGGTGTAACGACAAAGGGAACACCAACGAGCCAATCGATCATGTTCAAGTGCAGCGATACGAACCCGGATGCGAATCAGGGATTGGTCCTCGGCTTAGAGCTTGAAGTTAACGGTTTTCAATGGAGTTATGCACCGCTCTACGATTTCTTTATTATCGAATACAAGGTCAAAAACGTTGGTGGCGATACGCTTGAAGACCTGTTTATGGCGTTTCGATATGATGTAGATGTCTCCAGTAACGAGACAGGCACAGCGAGCTATTCTGCGGATGACTTTATCGCGTTAGATGAAACGCCGGACGCGCTTAACCCCGACGCACATCCGAATCGTTACCTCTCTTACGGATTCTCTAATGCGTCTGCTCCCGGGTACATCGGCTTACGGGTGTTGGACGCGTTTGTGGGGAATGACCCTGAGGCTGCCGGGGCAAGAATACCTTTTACAGCGCACAAACGGATTACCATCAATACCGACCCGACGACCGATGCGGAGATGTACGCTTTAATCAGCGTTCCCGGTGTTGATCCACTCCCGGCAAACTACGATGACCAACGCTTCGTTCAATCCTACGGTCCTGTGGAATCGCTTGCCCCCGGACAGGAGTTCACCTTCGTTACGGCAGTGGCTATCGGTGAGGGCCTTGCGGGTCTCCAAGCATCTGCGGACTGGGCGCAAAAGTTGTATGACGACGGCTATGTTGCACCTGCCCCGCCGCCGTCCCCGGTGGTATCCGCTTACCCCGCCAATGGACAGGTGACACTTGTCTGGGAAAGTGAAGGACAGTGGCTAGGTAACAGTATTGAAGCGTATGTTGATCCCACCGACCCGGAGAAAATCTTCGAGGGCTATAGAGTCTACCGACGCGACACCTCCTACGATTCGGACACCGGCAGCCCCATGGAAGATTGGACGATGCTCATGGAGTTCGATAGACCGAGCGCGACCGGTAATTTCTTCACCGTTGCACATGTGGGCAAGCAGTCGGACGCTACCATTGCGAGCGGGGGGGATGAACCCTTTTTTGCAGACTTCTTCAAGAATGCCATCTACGCGATCAAATTCACTTCCAGCACGACCTTCGAGATAATTAATACAACGCTCTGGGAGGTTATGGCGCATAATCCTCAATTTCCAGCGAACGGCGAGGGATATGTTATCGTCAAAGATCCGAATACAGGCGAAGCGTATCCCGATGGAACCTACCGTTCCGGTGAGCTTATCTACTTCGGGGGATTGTATGTTACGATCACCGACGGTCCTTCAGGTCCCCCTGTGGCGGGCGATATCTTCCGTGTCGTATCCACGCCTTCACAGGCGCTCGGCGAAGATGCAGGTATCAAGAATTTTTACACTGACGCAGGGTTAACCAACGGGATTCAATACACCTACGCAGTAACGTCGTTCGATAGTGGTAACCCAAAAACAGGGCTAATCTCAATGGAGAGCAGCCAGATTGAGACGATGCTTCACGTTGTCCCACGCGCGCAACCCGCTGGATACCGAGAGGCGAGCGCTGACGTAGAAGGTCAAGGGGTGGGAACTGTCACGGTCGAACCGATGGTGCTTGCGCCGAATAAGGTGACGGGGCATCAGTACAAAATCGTTTGGCAGGGCGCGACACAGACGGGACCCGCTGCGTATATTACAGGTCCCGGATATCAACCACCCTCCTATGAGATTATCGACACGACAACAAATCAGACGGTCGTGGAACAGCAATTTTTTGATTGGTATGATCCGGAGCACGGCGAGGCGGTTGAAGTACTCTCCCCGATGTTTGATGGAATTGTCTTGAAGATAACGGGGGTTGATGTGACTTACGGAAGTCCGAACGAAAACCCAATCAATAATGTTGAACTGGTCGATGGCTCCGTTACGGGTTGGTCGGTGGATATTCAATCACCCGGTGTTGGGATGAACACCTGGCCCAACATCTTCTGGGCAACGTATTACCGTCCGCATAGGTATTCGATCACGTTTATCGATGATACACATGTCAGAGTGGTCGACGAAGATACGGGCGAGGAGATTCCGTTCAACGATCAGCGTGCCGAGGGATATGCAATTCTGGGTGCTGGTTGGGGTGATACATATAGCCGGGAAGCCACACCGGACTTTTTCAGGATTTACATTCGGGGTGGGTACGTCTACATAAAAGATCCCAACCAAGAAATTTCCGCTGGCGATGTATTCATGGCTGACATGGGCGGTATCAGTGCGCCGCGGGATGGCGACGAGTTGATGCTGATGACACAAGGTGAGTCGCTTGATCCTGAAAACATCAAAGCGGATCTAGACCGGATCCGCGTTGTGCCAAATCCCTACTTCGTTACGAACAGGGCTGTTACTGCTGTAGGAACGGATAAGATCTTCTTCACGCGCTTGCCGCCGCGGTGTACTATTCGGATTTATACGTTGGTGGGTGAATTGGTGCGAGAGATTGAACATGAGAGCTTCGCACTCTTCAACGCAGATGAGCGTTTAGCACAGGGTGACAAGGGTGGCACAGAAACGTTTGATCTTCTTAATCTCTACAATCAAGCGCTTGCGAGCGGAGTCTATATCTATCATGTTGAAGCACGAGATGATAGCAACGATGTTATCGGAAACAAGATCGGTCGGTTTTCGATCATTCGATAAAGGGGGCTGAACTAGGGTACGCACATGCACAACACTATTTTTACAAATCAAGCGATGTGGCGATTTTCCTCGATAATCTCCATTCTCTTAGTCACTGTTATATTTTTATGGGCAGCTCCAAGTGATGCAACAACAAATGTCGGGACCGCTGGTGCACAGTTTCTGAAAATTGGGCCCGGTGCGCGGGTGGACAGTTTGGGAGGCGCGTTCGGTGGGCTTGCTAACGATGCCACCAGTATTTACTGGAATCCAGCCGGATTGAGCCAACTCAAACAGACCAGCTTTTCGGACACGCACACGATATGGCTCGCTGATACCCGCTACAACTATCTTGCATTCGCCACACCGGTAGAGAAGGTAGGCACCTTGGGCGCAAGTGTTACATTCCTCAATGTACCGGATACGGAAATCACAACGCTTGCAAAGCCAGACGGGACGGGCCTCTGGTACTCAGCCTGGGATGCCGCGGTGTCAGTGGCGTATTCCCGACAGCTTTACGAGAAAGAATCGGGAGTCAATCTTTCATTCGGTGTCAACGCCAAGTACATCCATCAGCAAATTCATCGGGAAAGTGCTACAGGCGTTGCGCTTGATGTTGGTACTTTATATCATACAGGGTGGAGAAGTTTACGGATAGGGATGTGTTTCTCAAACTTCGGTCCGGAGATGCGTTTCAGCGGTCCAGACCTTGCGACCGGTGCCGAAGAGGCTGGCGATTCCCGAAATGCGGAATATCGCCCCTATCCGGACACAACGAACCCCACGCGAAAGGCTGAATTAGAGACTGTAGAGTTTCCGCTGCCGTCTAACTTTCGGTTGGGTATCGCCTATGATCTGCTTGATTCTGGCGATAACCTCCTGACCATGGCACTTGACGCCAACCATCCAAATGACAACAGCGAACGGCTAAATATCGGGTTAGAGTATTGGTATCGAAAGATGGCAGCGATTCGTGGGGGCTATAAGTTCAGGCTGGGTCCCGACAGGAGCAACGATGAAGAGGGGCTTACGCTCGGCTTGGGTATCCACATGAATTTTGCCGCAACAATGCTGTCTCTGGATTATGCGTTCGCTGATTTTGGTACTCTGCAACGGGCGCATCGCGTGAGCTTGGGTTTGAAATTTTGAGGGCGTCTAACAAAATTCACTGTTTGGGCAAAGGAGTAATACGGTGCTTTTTAACAAAACCCGCGCACAGGAGTATATGCACCGCTACGGCGTAGATGCCTTGGTAGCAACCTCACCGGTCAATATCACCTACTTTTCGGATTATCGGTGTTGGATTGATCCGTTGTTCAAGGCGTATATGATGGCGCCGGGCGCACCGAGCGATCTCGATCCGACCGCTGCTTATGCAATCTTCCCACTGGAGGGTGAGCCCACACTTGTGGTAAGCCCGACGTTCGCAGTAAACGCGTCCGGTCTGTGGGTGCAAGATGTACATATCTTCGGCGATCACGGGTTAGATGATTCCTTGCCGATGCCCGCGTTGTCCGATGCAGAGCAACGGATCTTCGATATACTCCACAAGCCGCAGCAAAATGCGACAGCGATCGATGCACTCCTGAATGTCCTGAAGGAACGAGGATTGACTGACGCTCGACTCGGAATCGAGATGGAGGGGTTATCACCGAGGGCAAAGAACGCGATCGAGACAGGACTACCGAAGGCACGCATCAAGGATTGCTCAAACCTTATTCGCCTTATTCGGATGGTTAAGACCGAAGATGAATTGGCACGGCTGATTCGTTCAGCAGAGATTAGCGAAGCAGCAGCGATGGAAGCGCTAGCGCACCCCCGACCGGGGCAACCGATCGCCGATGTTGTCCAACACTATCGACAACAGATCGCCAAGGCTGGTGCGGATTTCGATCACTTCGCGTTTGGGATGCGCGGCTTGGGGCTTGCCACGGAGCCAGACTATATCCTAACTGACAACGACATACTGTATGTAGACTATGGCTGCATCTATGAAGGGGCTTTCTCTGATAGCGGCACAACACTGACGATGCGGGAACCGTCGGAGACACTGATTGCCAGGCATAGTGCCTTGCGGGAATGCGTGGAGGCGGGAGTGGAAGAGATGACGCCGGGAGCAAAAGCATCCGCCTCTCAAGCTGCCATGTGGAAAACGCTTACCGCACACGGTATCACAGCCTCATCTCCGCACGGACATGGGCTGGGTTTGGAAGTTCGCGATTATCCAATCATCGTCGCAGAAAACGGGCAGCGGATTCATGATGGTTGTGTGGACATCCCATCAGACCTACCACTTGAAACGAACATGGTTCTCAACCTGGAAGCGATGATTTCGATGCCGGGGATTGGATCCCTACACATTGAACAGTCGTTCCTTGTAACCCCTGACGGCAGCCGCCCACTGATTCCCCAGGATCGGACGCGACCTGTGATGCCGGATCAGACAGCGGGATAAATAATAAAGACTCATAGAAAAAGAAAGTCCAAAAAAAGAAGCCGAGTTTTTTTGCAAAAACTCGGCTTCGGTTGCACAATTTCGAAAAACGGGTGAATCTATTTAGACGCGGGCAAACTTCTGGAACCGCTGTCCGCGACCCGGCTCACCGATTTCGGCGACATAGATGCTGCCTTCGTCATCCACACAGAGACCATGCGCCGACTGGATGATACCGTTGTTTTCCGCACCGGAGAACCGACTCAACCGCTCTCCTTCCGGGGTCCAAACGCTGACACGTGAACCCGCTCCCTGCTCGACCACATAGATCATATTGTCATCAGTTATCCACACATCGCCGGGAGCAACTACATCTGTCCATGTTTCCATGTGTTTCCCGTCTGGATCGAAGATCTGGATGCGGTTGTTTTCACGATCACAGACGATGACGCGTCCTGTTTTATCGCAGCCGATGTTATGGACCACTGCGAATTCACCCGGACCGCTCCCCGCTTCACCCCACGCGAGAAGATGTTCACCCTCTTTGGAGTACTTGTGAACGAGACGATTACCGTATCCGTCGCCGACGTAGATTTCCCCTTCAGGACCGAGTGCCACGCCGGTAGGCATGTTATACTCGCGTTTATGGTATGTCACACCAGCAACACCACGTGTTCCCCATTCACGCTCTAAGTCGCCGAGCAGCGTGTAACGGCGCACGATATGCTGCCACGCATCGGTCAGGTAGACTTCATCGTCAGGTCCGATGAAGATTCCGTGTGATTGGCTAATCAGGTGCGGGGAGACACCGAAATCCCCATATCCCCACGAAGTGACGAAGTTCCCCTCTTTGTCAAAAACAATAACCGGATGTATACCGCGAGTAAAGGCAAAGATTCGTCCCTTGGAATCGACTGCTGCATCCGACACCATAGAGAAAACCCAGCCTTCCGGCAGATTTGGCCATCCGTCAACTAATTCATATTTATAGTCGCCCTCACCTAGCGCCATGTTGGACCTCCAAAATTAGAGTTTGAAATGCTATATTCCTATTTTAGCATGTCTGCAGGTTTGGATCAATAAGAAAGCAAAACTTCTTAGGAAACAGAAAAGGGGCTCACATGAGAATAAAGAACTTCATTTTTCTCTCGTGCGAACCCCTGCATAATAGAGTGAACTAATTTCTTAAAATGGTCTTTTACGCGGCGCGGTAGTTTCCGATATCAGAAGCGGTAAAACCTCAAGTGTGAATTTTCCTACCACATATCCCATCAAATAACGCGGAACTAATGTTATTACAATCCTTCTTCCATTTCATCCGGATCAATCACATCGTCTTCTTCGACGAGTTCTTCTGGCGGTAGGATTTCTTCCGTCACTTCGCCATCCGTCTCCTCCTCATCTATGGCAGGGAACGGTGACTCTTCGACGAGCTCTTCCGCCTGATCTAACTCCTCATGTTCAATGCGCCCTGATCTAAGTTCGTCAATTGCAATTGTTACAGGCTTTTCGGCATTAGGCATTAACATTGGCAGACTGTTTTCGGCATTGATTTCACGTGCCCGTTTTGCTGCAATATTCACCGACAGATACTTGTTACCGCCATGTTCCAAGATATCCTCAAGGTAGATAAGTGGCATTCTGAGCAACCTCGCAATTTATGGGTAATTTGGGTGAACTAAATTTGGGAGGTATATATTATCAGTGATTTCTCAAATTGTCAAGGCAATTTCTACCGATCTCATTCATTATAACATCTCAGATCCCGACATCGTTGACCTATCATCAAATGGATAAACCAATTTCGTGCTGTTTCGTCCAAGTGTTAAGGTGGAATTCAGCACAAATAGGGGAGGAGAAGGAATGAAAATTGGCGAAGGATTTTCAGTTGGGTTGACAGCAATTCACGCGAATAAGATGCGCTCACTCTTAACGATGCTTGGGATTGTCATTGGCATCGCTTCCGTATTGGCAATGATCGCTATTGGTGATGGAGCTAAGATGATTGTGCTTCAGGATGCTCAAAAAATCGGTGGTGCCAATCAGGTAACGCTATATCGGAGTGGCCATATCCGCAAGGGCGATCGCTGGGTGCGGAATCGCAGCAACGAATATTTTGAGTATGGGGATGTGTTGGCGATTGAAGCCGAATGCCCCTCCGTTGAGGGGGTCATCCCTCGTATCCCACAGTGGCGTGGGGTGCTTGTTCAAGCAGAAGGTGGTGCCGAGAAACGGACAGGGTATGAAGGGATTACGTCTTTCTACCAAATTGGAATGAATTGGGAACCTGCAAGCGGACGTTTTATCACAGAAGAAGATGTTACTGAGCGAACCAAAGTCTGCGTCCTTGGATCGGACGTGGCAAACGAGCTCTTTGTGGGGCAAGATCCAGTTGGCAAAACAATCAAAATCGCACGCGGTAGTGGGAACAGGCGCCGTCGCTGGGAGCAACGTAGCCAAGACAGAAGCATGGAACGATTCACTGTTGTGGGTGTGATGAAGCCGCGCGGACGCAGTCTCCGTTTTGGTTGGAATCTGGATGATCGCGTTCTCCTTCCCCTGACAACCGTTCAGGAGCGATTTACGGGTAATGATCGCGTCACAATGATTTCAGTCCAAGCAAAAAGCATGGAATTGATTGACCAAGCCAAAGAAGAGGTAACAGAGGTTATAAAGAAGCGGCATCGCAATCAGGATAACTTCTTTAATGTCTGGGAGATGAAGCAGGGAATGGAACAACTGTTCAAAATCAGTCAGGTTATCAAGATTGTGCTCGGTGTGATTGCCGGATTTTCACTGCTTGTCGGTGGGATCGGTATCATGAACATGATGTTAGTCTCGGTAACGGAACGGACCCGCGAAATCGGCTTACGAAAGGCGGTTGGTGCCAAAAGTCGGGACATTCTCGTCCAATTTTTGGTTGAAGCGATTGCGATGTGTAGTGTCGGTGGACTTATAGGTATTGGGTTGGGCGTCGCCGCTGGTCATGGGATGGCAAATGTTGCGGTCAATATTGTTAAGATTGTCCCCGAGTGGCCCGCTGTCGTCTCCACAGAATGGATGATTATTTCGGTCGCCTTTTCGGCATTTATCGGTATTGTCTTCGGCGTCTATCCAGCGGTAAAGGCTGCACAACTATCGCCTATCGAAGCATTGCGAACAGAATAGGAACATTAGGATATCGTTTCAGGCATTCATTTGGACGAATGCCCTAAAAGGAGCAAATTGCATGAATCTCATCGAATGTATCATGATTGGACTCGCCAGTTTACGTCGGAATCCACTTCGTTCCGGATTGACGATTTTGGGCATTGCTATCGGTGTTGGCGCGGTGGTAAGTATGGTTTCAGTCGGCGATGGTTCACGTGCACTGGTGTTAGGCGAAATTGAACGTACCGGTGGATTGACCATGATTGAGATTACTCGGGACGATTGGGATCGGCAATCGGGGACATTCAGCAGGAGGGCGGGACGTACCCTGAGACGCTGGCGCAAAAACCGCGCGGAACACTTGGAAACCGAAGATATACACGAAATAATGGAAAAAGGGAGAGGCGTCGCTCATGTAGTCGGTGAAGATGATATGCCCGGCTGGAATGTGAATTACGAAGGTGCGAGTAGAAACTCTCGGGTAGTTGCAGGAACAGCGGGGTATGATCGATCTCACAATTGGTATCCAGTCATGGGACGCTTTTTCACTGAGGAGGAGGTCGAACGGGCGGCAACTGTCACCGTTATTGGCTATAAGCTCTACGATGAAGTCTTCAAGGGTGAAGACCCAGTGGGCAAGGAGATGAAGGCGACGCGGACAACAAGCTGGGGGCCCCGGTACGACGTACGTTTGACAGTGATCGGTGTGCTGGAAGAGAAAGGTGATGCGATGGATACCGAAGGCTGGGATGAGCGTTTTATCATCCCACTCTCAACCTTTCAGCAACGTTTTACTGGCCGGAAAGAGGTCGAGCGTATTCGCGTAGAGGCAACGAACTTCGATGACGTTGAAATCGCGAAAGAAGAGGCGAAGCGAATCTTGGGGAGGATGCACAACAACTCCGGCGAGGAATATCAATACTGGACGGCTCAGGAGGAATTGGCAACCGCTGAAAAAATTGGGAACACGATGAAATACCTAATGGGTGGAATCGCATTTATTGCACTCTTTGTAGCGGGTATCGGTATTATGAATATCATGCTGGTCTCTGTCACAGAACGGACAAAGGAGATCGGTTTGCGCAAGGCACTTGGGGCAAAGCGGCGTGATATTTTGAGCCAGTTCTTGATTGAGGCGTTGGTCTTGAGCATAACGGGCGGTATATTCGGCGCGATTCTCGGTATTTTCCTCGGGAAGGGCAGCGCGATGCTCATCACTAAATTTGTGTGGGAGGGCAGTAATTGGCCCTCGGTTATTTCATACTCAACTATGCTCATTGCCATGGGTGTCTCTGTGAGTATTGGGGTTATCTTCGGGTTGTATCCCGCCTATCGCGCAGCAATTTTAATGCCGATAGAAGCGTTGAGGGAGGTACCGGGAGACGAAAACATTAAGATTGCGGGAGGAGATTTTAAGCTGGCGTCGCTTTCTGGCAGATTTTGGGGACAGGTACTGGACAGCTTGGTTTACGCTGCCATCGTCGGTATTCCGTTCGGTGTTTGGATGCGTATGGGATTGGAAGATTCCAACATTGTGCTTTGGGTTGCTGCCTCCATTGCGGTACTGTGTCTACTCTTCCAAGATGCGCTAAACGGGCGAAGCATCGGCAAAAGACTGATGAGAACACAGGTCATTGATTCAAACAGTGGCTTGCCCTGTAAATCGTGGCAATCTTTTCTCCGCAACCTTTCCCTGCCGATACTCAGTGTGATTGACTGTATCTTCATCTTAGGAGAGAAAAAGCAGCGGTTAGGCGATAAACTTTCAAAAACACTCGTGGTCAAGGTGACATAAGCGTCAAGAGTAAGTCTGAATCATCAACAAAGGAGCGGTCAAATAGTGAAAAAGGTAATAGGACTTTTTGCAATTCTCATTTTAGCGGCAACCCTCGTGTCATGCGGATGGATTGGAGGGCGCGGAAAAAAAGACGCCGCAGCTGAAAAGCGGGTTGAAGTGGTCAGAGTTGGAGACTTCCAGAAGCTAATTAGCGCGACAGGCAATCTCGAAGCGCTCATTGACGTCGAAGTCAAGGCAAACGTCGCGGGCGAAATTATAAAACTGTATGTAGATGACGGGCATTACGTTGAAAAGGATCAGATATTGCTGGAGATTGACCCGGAACAGTATATCGAAGAAAGGAAGCAGGCTGAAGCTGATGTTAACGCTGCTGAAGCACAACTCTTCCAATCAAAACTCAATATTATATTGAAAACCGACGAACTTGAGAGCGCACGCCAACAAGCTGAAGATAATGTCAAGATTGCCCAATCGAATTTGAGGACAACCGAAGCAGCTTCACAAACACAGATTACTTCGGCAGAAACGGCTATCCAAACGACGACGAACCAGTTGGATCAAGATAAGATTGCGCTGGAACAGGCAAATATCGAACTTAACCGGGCAAAGATAAGGCTTGCAGAACTTCAGACGGAACTTGAGTCTGTGAAAGTGGAGCGGGATAATGCCGAATCTGAGAGAAATCGGAATACAGAACTATTTGAGAAGAAACTGGTTTCTAAGAAATCATTGGAGGAGGCGGAATCGAGATACGCCAGTGCGGAATCGCAATATAAGACGGCGCTTAAGCGGTTAGAGTCTCAGCAGGAAACGGTAAATTCTCAAGACAAGACCATCGCCACAAGAAAGAGCGCAATCGCAAATCGCAACCTAACCCTGACATATCAAGATATGAATTTGGATAAACTCCGTGAAATGAGAGAAGCGGAGGAGGAGGAGAGAAACCTCCAACTGCAAATCGCCGAAACTCGTCTTAAGGAGATTTTGGACACCCTTGACAATGAAAAAGCTGTTACTAAGCAAAGCGAGGTGAGCGCGCAAGCGAATCTCCTACGACGCCGGAGTAGCTTGAAGAACCAAGAGGAACAGTTGGAATGGACAACCATCAGAGCGCCGATGGCTGGCACTGTGACCCTACTCGAAATTGAAGAGGGGGAGATTGTGACCTCTGGTCGCTCGGCATTCTCGCAAAGTCCTCCGTTGATGACAATTGCAGATCTGTCAAAGATGGTGGTGAAGACCTATATCAACGAAGTCGATATGGAACGGCTCAGGATGGATCAGATGGCATCAATCAAAGTTGACGCCTATAAGGACACACCGTATGAGGGCCGTGTCGCTGAAATCTCGCCGAGTGGAGAGGAGCGAGATAATATTATTACTTTTGAGGTAATGGTCGAGGTACTCGGTTCACCCCCTGAGCTGCGCCCCGGTATGAGTGCTGACGTCGATGTCATCACCTATGAGGAGAAGGAGGTTTTGATGCTGCCGATTGATGCGGTCCAAGAGGAGAAATCTGCGATCGCCACAGCGAAAGTGGGTGCTGATACAGACGCGTTCAAAACGGATCAAGAGGTTGAACTCAAAACTCTAACCGGAAAGAGCTTCAAAGGAAAGGTCACCAGCATTAGCGGAAACCAATTGACAATCAGCCTCGATAGCTCCCAGCGGGGCTTGCGTGATGGTGAGCGCACCTTCACACTTTTTGCAAACGGCAAGCAGTTAGCGGACGGGGTCTCGACAAACATCAAAATTACGAAAGATAAGTTCGTCACGCTTGACGCAGCAGGCGGCTCAGAGAAGAATAACTCAAAAGCCCAGAAAGGAAAGCGTGTCTCTATTGAAACCGGTGAGCAGAACGAGACTGACGTCATTATCAAGGGTGGGCTGGTGGAAGGCGATCGGGTGGTTTTGCCTGAATTAAAGAAACCTGAAGGTGGTCCACCAGGCAGAGGTTAATGCTTCAGTTCAAGACGAAAGCGTCTCGGGCAACCGAGGCGCTTTTTTTATGCCTATTTGCATCTTTCTTGCTTTGACAGTGAACCCCATCCGTGATAAAATGCCGGTGGGTAGCGCACGGATTGAAAAAGTAGGTATGACAATATGAAATTGCAACTCGCTTTGGACTCAAGCAACAGTCAGGAAGCCAAACACATCCTTGAAAAAGTTAGTGATCTCGTGGATATTGTCGAGGTTGGCACCCCCTTGATCATGAAAGAGGGTGTAAAGGTTGTTACGGAGATTAAGGATGCCCACCCTCAGCTTGAAGTGCTTGCGGATCTCAAGATCATGGATGCCGGCGATATTGAGGCAAGAATTGGGTTTGAAGCGGGTGCTGATATTGTGACAGTCCTGGGAGTGGCGCATGACGTCACGATTCATCGCGCCGTAGATCAAGCCCGCATCCTCGATAAGCAGGTCATGATAGATTTGATAGCGGTGACTGATGTTCGAGAGCGCATCGATCAGCTTGAGGCTATTTCGCCAGATTACTGCTGCGTCCATACAGCCTTTGACCTTCAAGACCGTGGCATGGATCCCCTGCGAGAAGTTCAATTGGTTCAATCCGCTCTGAAGCGATCCAAGATGGCGGTAGCAGGTGGGATAAATCCGAAGATTTTGCCGGATATCATCGTCTATCGTCCGGCAGTCGTCATTGTGGGCGGCTTCATTACCAACCATTCAGAACCACGTCGTGCTGCTCTCGAAATCAAAGAATTGTTGGCTTAAAAAGGTAGATCGGTGAACATACAGGCATATATCAGCCAAATACTCGAAGAATTAGGCGAGACTGTGGGGCATGTCTGTAACGACCCGGCGGAAAAATTGGTTGATGCCATTATGGATGCCCAGACGGTCTTTGTCGCCGGTGCTGGCAGATCCGGTCTAGCGATGAAGAGTTTTGCTATGCGCTCGATGCATATAGGTTTTGATACTTATGTCGTAGGGGAGACCGTTACCCCCAGTATCACGGACAAAGATGTGCTGCTGATTGGCTCCGGCTCGGGTTCAACCAGCAGCTTGGTGACCAGCGCCAACAAAGCCGAAGCGATTGGTGCGACCATTTGCCTCGTCACCATTGATGAAAACTCACCGATTGGCAAATTGGCGGACGTGATTCTTACCCTCCCCGCTCCTTCACCAAAAGTCAACAAAGACCTCGGTTTTCGTTCAGTACAACCCATGGGGTCCCTGTTTGAACAGAGCCTTCTACTGACTTTGGATGCAATTATCCTCCTACTGATGGAGAAAACAGGGAAAACCCCGGAGTCGATGTTCAACAGACACGCCAATCTGGAGTGAAAGTAAGGATAGACCTGCCCATGATTGTTGACGCACATTCCCATATCTTTCCCCAAGTCCAAGGATCAACAGGTAGGGGTCCTACCCGCGGACTGGGTTATGGGCGCATCGCCGTCGGTGATGAGGAGACCCAACTGTTGCCCCCCTACAATGAGACAACCGTATTCACGCCTGAAATGCTTCTGGCGAATATGGACTGGGCGGGTGTTGCCAAGGCGGTATTGCTCCAAGGACCGTTTTATGGGGAGTGCAACTCGTATGTGCTTGACGCGCTGGACCGCTATCCGGATCGTTTAGTCGGGGCAGCGTATTTCGATCCGTGGGGATCGGGCAATCGTCAAGAATTTGAAGCCGTTATAGCATCTTCTAAGTTTCGGGTGGTCAAACTGGAATGCTCTGAAGCAACTGGATTGTGTGGCTTACATCCTAACGCTAGGCTCGATATGCGGGAAATTGCTTGGCTTTGGAACTCGCTTGAACGTCGCAAATTGGTACTGACCCTTGATTTGGGGGCTATAGGTAGCCGTTCTTATCAGACCGATGCGGTGCGTACTATTGCAGAGGTCCATCCGGATCTGCGGATTGTTATCGCACATCTGGGTCAGCCGAATCCGTCGGCAGAAGCAGATGCGGAACTGTGGAGTTTATGGTGGGATCAGATCGACCTTGGGCTGCTACCGAATGTATGGTTTGACACCGCTGCGTTGCCAGCCTATCTGCCGGACGAGGATTTCCCCTATCCGACAGCGGAGCGGTATCTCCACCTTGCGGTTGATCGCATCGGGGCATCGAAAATATTATGGGGTACGGACCTGCCGGGACTTCTGCGCCACCTAAACTATCCACAACTGGTGAGGTTGGCAGAACTGCACACGCAGTCGCTTTCACCCAATGCACAGGCAATGATCCTCGGAAGAAATGCGATGCGGGTCTACGGCATTGATTGAACCGGTTCAGTAGGGCAGGTTAGACAAGGGGACACTAGAATGCGCCGAGATGTAGAGATTTTGGTCGTCGGGTTGGGGGCGATGGGAAGCGCGGCACTATACCACCTCGCTCGCCAAGGTGCGGCACCGGTTGGTATAGATCAATACGCGGTTGGTCATAGCCAAGGCAGTTCTCATGGCCACTCCAGGGCGTTCCGAGTCTTCTATAATGATCCCGTATACATAACCTTGGTGAAAGCCGCTCTGCCGCTGTGGCAGGAATTAGAGGCGCTTTCCGGTGAACAACTGCTCACCTCTAACGGCATGTTAACCTTTGCCAAACCGGGGAATGAACGGTTAGATCAGAATATCCGTGTCATGCAGGACACGAAAACGTCACACCAGGTGTTGACCGCCGAAGAGGTTGCCACCCGATTTCCGGCACTGCAACTCGCAGTGGACAGCGTTGCTTGCTATACGCCGGACTCGGGTTTTCTAAACCCAAGCCGCTGCGTTCGGACCCATGTATCGCAAGCTGAACAGTTCGGTGCAACAGTTCACAGCGGAGTAACCGTCCACCATATCGACATCAGCAAAGAACATCCAGAAGTTGAGACATCGACAGGCAGTTATCGTTGTAAACGGCTCGTCGTTGCCCCCGGTCCGTGGGCTTCGCGCCTTCTCAAAGATCTATCGTTACCACTTCAGGTAACGCGACAGCAGAAATTTTACTTCCAGCCGCAAGAGGTGACAGCGCTGTATCAGCCGGACCGTTTACCTGTCTACGCGGACTATGATCGGGCGTACTACGGATTTCCTTACTATGGTCCTGGTATCAAGGTAGCTGATGACGGACATGGACCCATGACCTCCCCTGAAACGGTTGATCGGACGTTAGACTTAGACACACAGCACGCGCTGGCGCAGTGGCTCAAAACCATTATGCCCGAAGTGAATCCTTCCTTCATTGAAGGTGCGACCTGTATGTATACGCTCACACCGGATCACGACTTTCTCATCGGCGATCATCCACTGAATTCAAACATTTTCGTCGGGGCAGGATTCTCGGGCCACGGCTTTAAGTTCTCAACAATCGTAGGAAAGATTCTCGCTGAACTCGCTACTGATGGCAAAACAGATTATCCGATCGACAAATTCCGACTGAACCGATTCGGATAGATAGATACACCTCTCCTGTGCCAAAGGTGGGGCTTTTATTTCTTAGGAAATCCTATAGAAAAACCACAACAAATGGGGGAAACCGATGGCTAAAACTTATCGTACCGGCATTATTGGCTGCGGTGGGATGGGGCGCGCGCATTCGACTGCTTACACCCAAAATCCAGCGACAGAATTGGTTGCGGCAATGGATGTGAACGTGGAATCGGCGAAACGCCTTTCTGAAGAATTCACTGTTCCCGCCGTATATACCGACTACAACGAGATGTTGGAAAAAGAGGCACTCGATATCGTAAGTATCACGACATGGCAGGGAGTCCGTGCCGAAATCACTGTTGCCGCGGCGAAGGCGGGAGTCAAAGGAATTATCGGGGAAAAACCGATGGCGGCATCCCTAGGGGAAGCGGACACTATGATTTCGGTATGTGAGGAACACGGCGCAAAGCTGGTTATTGGACACAACGGACGCTTCAACCCGGCGAATACCGAGATCCGAAGGCTTGTCCAGGACGGTGCCATCGGACAACCAACGCTGCTCCATCGGAGATCAAAGCCGAATGCTGGTTTGCTCAATATCGGCACACACGCTATTGATGGGATGCGATACCATCTGTCGGATCCGGAGACACTCTGGGTAATTGGTCAGGTTTCTCGATCCACAAACAGGTGGGAACGTCGCACACTGTGTGAAGATCTGTGTATGGGGCTAATCTGCTTCGAGGGCGGTGCACGCGGCATCTATGAAAGCGACCTGCCCGAACCCGCAATCTCGGCAGCGATAGTTTCCGGAACAGATGGACAAATCAATATGGGGGAAGATGGGACTGTGCTGCTTCAAAATAATGGAGCGAGTGGCTGGCAGAAGATTCAGCCGCGCCCGGAACCGAGAGATCAGTACCAAGAACTCATCGACTGGATGGAGGGCAAGATTCCCGAACATCGAAGCACAGGCAGACAGGGACGGTATACAATGGAAATCATGATGGCGATCTACGAGTCGTTGCGGGTCAAGAATGTGGTCACGATGCCGCTTGAAACCAGCGAATCACCGCTTGAACTGCTGATAAAGGAAGGTGTTTTCCCGGACCTGACAGAGGACCCTTACGATATTCGGAGGCCTTTCCCAGAACAGGAAAAGCGCGCATAAACCCACTGACTCATAATGTGGAGGCATTCCATGAAACTCACCGAACAACAGATTAATTTTTTCAACACCTTCGGCTACTTAGCGTTTCCCAACCTCTTTTCGGCTGACGAGGTTGCTTGGATTACCGAAGAATTTGACTTCTCCATCCAGAACTTCGGTGAAGGCAAGGCACACGATGGCTCAAAGCGAACCATGTTCGGCGGTCCAATTGAACATCAGCCAAGGCTTTGTTCACTGCTGGACGATCCCCGTGTGCTGGGTGTTGCCGGTGGGGTTTTGGGGGAGGATTTCAACTATGCCAGCGGCGATGGGAATTATTATACTGGCGACACGGGTTGGCACCCAGACGGGAATTGGGGGCAACTCTTTTCTTGCAAAATTGCATTCTACCTCGATCGGCTGACAGCTGACACCGGTTGCCTGCGCGTTATCCCCGGCAGTCAGCGTCCGGACCATTTTGTGAGGGCAGGAGAGATAAACCCGAACGAATCGGAGGAACTTTTCGGTGTTCCGCCGCAGGAGTTTCCCGGCAGCGTTGCGTTGGAAACCAATCCGGGTGATCTGGTTATCTTTAATCACGACACCTATCACGCATCTTTTGGGGGTGGCAAACGGCGGCGGATGTTCACCATGAATCTGACCCGCCACTGCACGACTGAACCGGACCTAGCGACTTTGCGCCGGTACTTGAGCATCCATTCTCCCGGCGGCTACAACGTCGACACCGGTGCAAGCATGTATTATCCGACCATACTTGATACCGCCAATGAGAAACGGAAGATCCATTTGTGGCAGTGCATCGAGATCCACGATGAACTGTTTCCACATCTCGCTCAGAAGGCTTATTCAAACTTTCGCCCAATTCTTTGAGAAATCAATACAACATCTCAAGTCGTTTTTGGGAGGTATTGGGACAATAACTTATCAATGTCTCCACGTTGATCCGGTTGAAACTTATCCCACTCAAGCCACCATGGAAACCTATCACCTGACATGTGTAAGCCAAGAATATACGCTTCTTTCCCCAAGCCGAGTTTATAATCCCCTTCCTCTTTCCATTGGAAGGCGTATAGGTCTTTCCACTTTGTAAAGCGTCCTTGAGAATAGATGCCCGCTTCTCTGATTTCAAACCGGTTTAGGGAAGACAGAGAACATAGAGGGAGTGTTAATCCTAGCATTGGCCACAACTTCGACGAAGATTGCCAACCGTTGTTTACCACCAACACGATTTGCGTAAGTATGACACCGACCCAAAGAATGATCGTAACCCCCAGAAACACCTTGTGGAATCTTGGTATAGCCTGATGGTACAGGATTCGTCCCATTATTTTCCGCTTCCAAAATAGATAGTAGGGCACTATCACCAAGAGGGACAAAAACAAAATGAGAAAACAGATATTAAGCAGGTGATCAATCGACACGGCTTCCGTCTCCTTTAGCGATTGTCATTGGAGTTCGGCTTCCATAAATGTCAATGTAGGCACAATTTCTTTCATTTATCGATTGATTTTAGTATATCATCAATTAAGATCAAATAGAACTAAAAAGGGGCCGAATAACAGTAGCAGGCAACAATGTAGACCCAAAAAGAGGAAAGGAGACGCAGTTTTCTCCCCAGCCCAAAAAGGGGATTTCCACTGCGAAGATTTGAATGAACTTTGAAGGTATTAAGCGTCGTCTATTGGCACTCGATACCGCCTGCGTATGCGATGGTAATAAGGCGGCGCGAGCTGTCGACCCCACGGTTACGGAGCTAAGGGTTATCGATTCCGCCATCCGCCCTGTCCGAACCGGACTCAAACTTGTCGGGCGGGCACATACAGTGACCTGTCATGAAGACTTTCTCACGGTGATCAAAGGGTTGCGGGATGCTGAACCGGGTGAGGTGCTTGTGATTGATACTCAGGGGAGTCGCCGTGCGGTGGCGGGTGAGCTATTTCCGACAGAGGCAGCGCGGAAGGGGTTAGCGGGCATCGTTATAGATGGTCCCTGCCGCGACACCAAAACGATCCGAACTTTAGATGTGCCCTACTATGCACGGTCTTTCAACCCGATCGCGGGGACAACCTCTAAGATCTTCGAGATGCAAATCCCAATCACCTGCGGCGGCGTTATCGTGAATCCGGGAGATATTATTTTTGGCGACGATGATGGGCTTATTGTCGGATCCATTGATGAGCTAGCAGCAGCGATACCGATTGCCGAGGAGATCCAGCGGAAGGAAGATCTGATGCTAAAGCAGATGGCAGCGGGTGTAAGTCTGTTTGAGATGTTGAATTTCGAGGAACATTACGCAGCGGTATGTGCCGGAGAAGAGAGTAAGTTAGAATTCACGGTTTAAGCAAATCCGACGGTCACAGGGTAACGACCGTATCGGTCTGGAACGATTTAATCGCCGCCTCGATGATTTCCTGCGCTGCAAGACCAGCGGCACCAGAGGCATCAATTTCATCGGGTGAAGCCCCATCCACAAGCTGTTGAATCCACGCGCCAATCCGTGTTGGGAAGGTATCCGCGAATGAGTCCATGTGTCCTGCAGCACCCGGCGGTGGGTTGAAATATTCTTCGACCTCACCACCTTTTCGAGGGAAGAATGTCAACTTCTCAAACACCCCATCAAGGACAAACTGTCCATTTGTTCCTGCGATTTCACACCGTTCATTTAGCCGTCCCGCATCATAGCTGCCACTGAGGTGTCCAACCACACCGCTCTTAAACTTGAGGTTAATCGACGCATTGCTCCAATTCTGGCGTCCCGGCGCACGGACTGCGAACGCATGTACCTTCTCTACTTCACCGCAGAAGTACATCATCACGTCAAGTGAGTGCGGGTGCAACGCTCTGAGATGGAAGAACGGCGAAGTCTCATTCGGATTTTCGATCCACAACGCCATGTTGATGAAGAGCAGGTCCCCCAGTTTGCCGTTTACTACCCACTCCTTCGCTTGCATCGCTAACGGCGTGAAACGGTGATTGAGATTTGTTCCCAGACAGACGTTCCTCTCCTTCGCTTTGTTGACCATTTCTCGTGCACGAGCAACATCGTTCGACAGCGGCTTTTCGCACAATACATGCAACCCCGCCTCAAGCACCTCCATCGCTGGCTTAAAATGAGCTGCACCGTTTTCAAAACCCCCTGTCGCAACACTGACAGCATCAAGTGCCTCATTCTCCAAGAGCGACGGAACGCTGTAATATGCCTTAACGCCGAGCCGTTGTGCCGACTCATCTGCACGTTCCTTGACCATATCGCACACAGCAACCAACGATGTTGCTGCGTGTTCATGGTAGACGTCGGCGTGTGTGTTCCCGATTCCCCGCATCCCAATAACTGCCACGCGTAATGCCATACAAATCTTCCTTTCGCCGTTTTCCAAGCTCAGTATGAAGTGCACGACTTCTATGTGGATAATATCACAGCAAGTTTATCATCTTTTGCTCTTGGAGTGCAAGGGCTTGGTTGCAGATTTCCGACCAGATCTGAATCACTTTGACAAGAAGCATATATCGTGCTATAATCGGTGCTTGCAACCCGCGGACTTTTAAGGCGGGCTCAGTATTTGAAATCGCAGGAGATAATAATATGCCACTTGGAAGAAAAATACGTTATGGAATGGTCGGTGGCGGTCCGGACGCATTCATAGGGGCGGTACACCGAAAAGCGGCGGCACTTGACGGGGAAATAAACCTTGTTGCCGGAGCGTTTTCCGCATCACCTGAAAAATCGCAGCAACAGGGTGCGGAACTGTTACTTGACTCTAACCGCGTATACAATTCATATCAGGAGATGGCGGAAAAAGAGAGCGCATTGCCAGAGGGCGAACGTATCGACTTCGTGTCCATTGTGACACCAAACCACGTTCATTTTGATGTCGCCAAAACATTCATCGAAGCAGGATTTCATGTCGTTTGCGATAAGCCGATGACGACGACACTGGAAGATGCAGAAGCACTCTGTGGACTGGTGAAACAGCACGATGCAATCTTTGCGCTGACGCATAACTACACGGGTTATCCGATGGTGAAGCAAGCCCGTGAGTTGGTATCACAAGGAGCGCTCGGATCGGTTCGGAAAATTGTTGTTGAATATCCACAGGGATGGTTGGCGACATTCTTGGAAGGAGAGGGTGCAAAGCAGGCAGTCTGGCGCACAGACCCAAGCCAAGCGGGGGTTTCGTCCTGTATCGGGGACATTGGATCGCACGCAGAAAATCTTGCCCATTACATTACCGGCTTAGAATTAGAGGAGATCTGTGCAGACCTGACCACCTTCGTGGAAGGGAGACAGCTCGAAGATGATGGGAATATCCTAGTCCACTATAAAGGCGGTGCGCGAGGGGTGCTGTACGCATCGCAAATTTCTGTTGGCGAAGAGAACAATCTTCGCATCCGCGTCTATGGTACGAAAGCCTCGCTTGAATGGCATCAGGAGAATCCGAATTATCTCTCTGTCCGTTACCCCGATGGTCCTGAACATGTGTATAAGCGCGGTAATGATTACGTTGCCCCGATTGCGGCGCACAACTCACGCCTACCGTTTGGACATCCAGAAGCGTTCATAGAGGCGTTTGCAAATGTCTATGTCAACGCTGCACGCACGCTTGCTGCAAAACTGTCCGGTGAAATACCAAACGCGTTCGATACAGATTATCCAACCGTACAGGATGGCGCACGAGGTGTCCATTTCATCCACAAAGCGGTAGAAAGTGGAAATAAACGGGGATGGGTAGACGCGAGCTACGCACCACCAGCATAAAGTGAAATGTAATATCTATTATCCTACGGGGTTGGCAGATTTCTTACCAACCCCTTACTTTTTATGACCTAATACAAGGAGGAATAAGATGGCAAGACCGGTAACACTATTCACGGGGCAGTGGGCAGATTTAACACTTGAAGAATTAGCGCAAAAAGCCAGCGATTGGGGATATGATGGACTGGAGTTGGCATGTTGGGGAGATCATTTTGAAGTCGACAAAGCCCTTGAAGATGATAGCTACTGCCAAGGACGACATGACCTCTTAGCAAAATATGGACTAAAGGTATGGTCGATTAGTAATCACCTTGTTGGACAGGCGATTTGTGACAATATTGACAGTCGGCACGAAGCCATCTTGTCGCCCGCTATCTGGGGTGATGGCAATCCCGAAGGGGTCCGTGGACGTGCTGCGGAAGAGATGAAAAACACCGCCCGCGCTGCAGCAAGACTTGGCGTGAGCGTTGTCAATGGATTTACCGGCAGCAGTATCTGGCACCTGCTCTATTCTTTCCCGCCGAACGACCCAACGCAAATTGATGCAGGGTTTGAAGATTTCGCTAACCGTTGGAATCCAATCTTCGATGTGTTTGATGAGGTCGGAATTAAGTTCGGGCTTGAAGTCCATCCGACCGAAATTGCTTTCGACATCGTGAGTTCAGAACGCGCCATCGAAGCGGTCAACGGACGTGAGACGTTCGGGTTCAATTACGATCCAAGCCATCTTGGCTATCAAGGCGTTGATTATGTCGCATTCATTGAGCGGTTTAGCGATCGGATCTATCACGCCCACATGAAGGATGTATGGTGGTCATCAACCCCGCGTCTCTCCGGCGTGTTTGGTGGGCACCTGGATTTTGGTGATGCTCGACGCTATTGGGATTTCCGGTCAATTGGTCGTGGGAATATCGATTTCGAGGAAATCATTCGTGCACTCAATAACATAGAATATGAAGGACCGCTCTCCATCGAATGGGAGGACAGCGGTATGGATCGAGAGCACGGGGCACGCGAAGCCTGTGCCGCAGTCAAGGGCTATGACTTTGAACCATCCGCACGTGCATTTGATTCGGCATTCGAAGAGTAGGTGTGTGCTGTAGAAATAAATTTTCCATCTGAGCGGAAGAATGGAAGCAACAAGTCCTTCCATTCTTCCAACCTCTTACGTCAGTTACAATGGACAGGTAGAAAACAATGACCAACCAAGAACAGAAGAATCTCGTCCTTGAACAACGCAGTAGGCGCAAAGACCAAGAACTTCTGGAGACTGTCCAGTGGAATCCTCGCCAAACTGGGCTTATTATCTGCGATATGTGGGATGACCATACGTGCAAGAATGCGGCTCAACGGGTCGCGGAGATGGTGCCAACGATGAATCGAACCGTGTCAGCAGCGCGGGAGGCCGGGGTACTCATCATTCATGCGCCGAGCGGTACGATGGACTTTTACAAGGAGACCCCACAGCGTCACCGTGCCATTGAAGCACTGTTTGCCGAATCTTCGGTAGAAATCCAGTGGAATTATTGGGATCCTGAACGGGAAGGGGAACCACTACCTTTTATACAGAACGGTGGATGCGGCTGCATCGAACCGTGTTCGGGTTGGGTTGCTGATGACGATGGGGTTCGGCAGTGGAAGGGCGGAAAGGTGCCTTGGACCCGGCAGATTGAGACTATCGAAATTGCTTCTAAGGATGCGATTAGCGATGAGGGTCAAGAGGTTTATAATCTGATGCAGGAGCGCGACATTGACAACGTCATATTGATGGGCGTCCATACCAATATCTGCGTTTCCGGTCGCCCTTTCGGTCTGAGGCAGATGGTCTACCACGGAAAAAATGTGGTGCTATGCCGTGACTTGACGGATTCGTTTTTTCAGCCCACGTCGCTCAATTTTAGTCACTTCCGCGGAACGGATTTGATCGTCGAACACATTGAAAAGCACTTGTGCCCGACGATCACCTCCACAGTATTCACCGGAGAAACCGCATTTCGTTTCAGGGAGGATACTGCGGTTTAGGCGAGAGAAGAAATAATCCCTAATTTATACCGTTTCTGGGGGTTCCGGCTCCGGCAAACGATGAACCTCGCTTCCTTCCACATTGGTCCCCAACATGATTAGTTCACAAGGTTCTGTTCCGAAGTTCCTAAAGATGTGGTAGGCACCGGTTGGCTTAAAAACAGAATCACCCTGCTCGATGTGATACCACTCCCCTTCAATGTGGATATGGCACGAACCGCTTAGTACGTAGAACCATTCCTCCTCTTTTGTATGGGTATGGTATTTCGTATTTGTTTCGCCTGCTGGAATTCGTGTCAGCCGGACTTCAAACTGCTCCGCAGCGTGTTCCTCCCATAGTGGTTTGAAGTCGCCATACTGTTTCTCTTCCCCGGGAAAGAACTTCGGCTTCCATGGCATCTCTTTGGTTTTTACGATGTATTTCATGGGTAGCTCCTCAGAAAGTTATTGGTTGTTTCCGATTAGATTACACTATAGAGGCAACGTTGGGTATTTGGTCCCACCGAATCTTCTACATCCACTCAGAGAGGTCAACCCGCTCACCCGTTTCAGCCGAAATATACGCCCCATAGCACACAGCGAGAATGTCGCGTCCCAACTCTACTGTGCTCTTGGGAGGTCGTCCGCAAGCGATCGCCTCGCAGAAGTCAGTAAGCTCGTGTGGAAAACCGTTCATCCAGTCCTCGTCAGGATTGGTCAGCTGCCAGCCAGCGCGGGTCTCTACTTTCTCCCGAATATAGGTATCGCCCAAAACGTGATCATTCGGCGTGTACGTCAACATCCCAGTGTTAGGATTGATGTTGCACTGCACCACCGCCTTGCTTGAATACACCGTCAGGACGTTCTGGATACCTCCAAGCACAATATCTGACGCGGTGATCTGTGCGATGGTATCATCATCAAACG
Organism: Candidatus Poribacteria bacterium; assembly: GCA_022826645.1. Lineage (GTDB taxonomy): Bacteria > Poribacteria > WGA-4E > WGA-4E > PCPOR2b > PCPOR2b. The sequence goes on along the minus strand of JAJDUM010000063.1, from coordinate 72,300 downwards.
TGATGATCATAGATCCCCAGTCTTCGCAATCCTTCCAACCTTCCTTGATCCACTTCTCGTCCTCATTGACAAAGCTTTCGATATGGGTCAGGTTTGCGACCTCTGCGACAACACTCTTGGGCTTGATGGGTTTTCCATATTTCCGTTGCCCTTCGTTGTATTTGAGATAGAGTGTCCCACCAACGGGGTGACACCCCTTGTTGTAAAGCGCACCGCCCCCGGAGTAACGCCATTCCTTTGCGTAATCGGAATGCGACCCGCTATGCGACTCCTCGGCAATAATACGGAGGATAGTGTTGTCACTCTGTGCGAGGATGTCGTTTGCTTTCTGTATGCTTGGTGCGTGCACCCAATTTTCCCCGTAGCAGAACGTTACGCCGTTGCGTTTAACAGCATCTACCATCTCATCCGCTGCCTTTAGCGCGGCTTCAAACATTGTGCGCCGGGAGGTCTCACGCCCCACAAGCGTCTCCCCACCATCACCAAAATAGCCTGTCAAGGGCTTTTCACAGATGATGTGTTTCCCTGCTTCGGCTGCCTGAATGGTTAGCGGATAGTGTAGATAGTTGGGAACACAAAGATCGACGACAGTTATTTCGTCATCCGCAAAAAGGGCTTCAACTGTGGGATAAACCGTTTCCAGATTATGTTCTGCGGCGAAGGCGGTGGCACTCTCTTGGCTCCGCGCAGTCACCCCCTTAATCCGTAAGTCGATACCGGGGACGCGTCGATAATTCTCGACATGGAATGTTGCGGAAAAGCCGGCACCGATCATGCCGATAACAATAGGATTGATATTCATAACATCTTTCTCTCCTCACTTGGGCTATGTCATCTTGAGGCTTTGTGAAGGATCTCTTTCCGCCATAGAGATTGGTTACTGCGTTCAAAATGCCAGTGAGACAGATATTTTTTTGTTGTATTCCGTAGCGGAATTCATTGAGATAGAAATTATCCAACGGACCGACCACCTCCCAACCAAGTACTTCGTTGTCACGGCTGGTGTCCTACCATCTGTACCGCATCCGCTTGAGGTAGATCCTCCGGGAAGTAACCAATGCGCTTCGGTCAATCAGTGTCCAGTACCGTTCCCAGCCTTATGCAAAGAACCGACCTCCTGTTAATGGTCTGAAAACCAGCGGGCATAGGCGCTGTCCGTCCGTGGTGCATCTCGATAATCAATCATCTACCAATCCTCGATGACCTGCTTGTCCACAACGCGCTCCTTTCGATGTAACTGATAGCGCAGTCTCACGACTTGGAGGTTACACTATCCTTTATGCTGCAACGCGGGCAGCCTACTCACTCAACGATGGTAGGTGCCTAAAGGCATAAGTGGGCGATCCGTGCTCGTCCGAGAACCAATCCCACTGTACGACATCACTTTTCAAGTTGTACAATTTGACTTTGACCCCCGGTTCCGAGTTCTGGGATAGGTGGTGAATGGGCGCCGATACTGTTCGTCACTTTTTATATCATGGCTTCGATTTGGGGTCAACAGAAAACTTCATGGTGTTACCCGAATGGCACGGATTGTCGAACAATTCTTCAACCTCGCATCTCAATCCCTTAATTCCTTTCCGTATACGAACCCCCAATACTCTTCTTAACCTGTTTCTGAGATTATAACTGACAGGATGCCCATGTGAAATAACCTTTCTCGATCGCCTAAATTCTATTGTGAAGATTTCAGGGGCCTGGCCAAGATCACATGCCTAAGCTTGGCGTGAGTGGCCGAACCAATTTCTATGAACAATAGGTATTTTGTACGCTAATGTTTTTCGCTTAATGTCCTTCAAAACCTTCTCCCGTAATATCCCCCTAACAATTCAAACTTCGCAGTATTCATGCTTCTTCTTGACTTACGAATTTTCACATGTTATTATTTAGCATACTAAATGAATAACAAAATCTTGAGAATGTACACTTGTAGATAGATTTACGCATAGTCCTGCTCACAAAAAGAAAGTGGACAAATTAGATCCAGTTGTGGTTCGCTTCGCCAGACCTCCGAAGATGTTCCCGCTACCAGCAGATGACTTTATCTCTCCTTACGTGAAAACTCTCAAAATCTTTACTCCGTATAATTTCGTTGCCTATTCTTTCTTTATGGGAAAGGCTCACAATGGCTCTAGATCGAACAGACATACAGGATGAAGTGCTTATGGCACTCAGACGCATCATGCGGGCAACCGATCTCCATTCGAGTTATCTCGCGTACTATCACGGCTTGACCACGCCTCAACTTATCGCCCTAGGTGAAATTTCACGGTCGGGGAATATAACAGCGGGTCAGCTGGCGGAAAACGTCAGTCTTAGCAATGCAACGGTCACCGGAATACTGGACCGGCTTTCAAAGCGCGGCTTGATAGAGCGGAGACGCGACGACGAGGATAAGCGCCGTGTCCTTGTAAAACTTACCGATTTGGGCAAAAAGGCACTTGCGAATGCCCCATCGCTACTCCATGACCGTTTCGTGAAAGCATTCGAGAAACTCGAGAATTGGGAACAAACCTCATTACTTTCCTCCCTTCAAAGGGTCGCCTCGATGATGGAAGTGAAAGATCTTGATGCCGCACCGATGCTTGTCAGCAGGGAGATCTCTGAGGTCACCGAGGACGCTCTTGCCAATGCAGTTCAAGATGATTCAGAGTAAACCCGAAAGACGGAGATAAAATGTCAGTGGCTTATCTTGGAGATGTCACTAAGACTGTTGGTAACAAATACTTAGCGATTCATGTTGGTGTTCTTATTGGTGGAGCCGGCAAGGGATTCGACAGGCATCGACTCAGCAAAGCCGCACGATGCGGCTTTTCGAGTACATCAGATCTACACGGCAATTCATCACGAAAATGGAAACCCGAATCGCCAGAGGACTCGAACGTGAACCCAGCATTAGAGAGACAGCTTTGACAATGGGAATCAATGAATATCGTGTTTGCGAGAAAGCGGTCAAGGCATTAGGACTTGCTGACATTTTACCATCGCGAATTCAGGAAACGATGTAATCATCGTGCTACTCGCCAAAAACCAAGGAGACTGTCCTAAATCGCCTCAAGGTGCGTCAGAATTAGTTCAATCACCTAGCAAAGATTGGCACTTCTGAAGCCCTAGCCGCTATCAAAAAATGATTGGCGAGTCGTGATAACGTCAGTTCAACGTCAGCCAAAAGGTCCTGTTTGTACAAACAATCAATTTGCCGCATAGTTAGCAAAGGAATTAGCAAAACATTATCGAGCTGAGAGTGCAACTCGGCTCAACAGACTGAAGGAGTACTTCCAGTGAATTTTGAACAATTTTCTTTCGATCAACGCATCGTCGCCCGAATTAAAGCAGCCAGTTACGACACACCCACCCCGATTCAGCAGCAAGCTATTCCCATGGTGCTTGAAGGGCACGATGTGATGGGTTTGGCCCATACCGGCACCGGTAAAACCGCAGCTTTCATGCTGCCTATTCTGCAGCGGTTAACCAAAGGCCCGCTCCGTCGCGTACGTGCCCTCATCGTTGCCCCCACGCGCGAACTCGCGGAACAGATTTACCAGATGGGTCTTGACCTTGGCAAAAATACCGGAGTGAACAGCGTATCCGTCTACGGCGGTGTGAGCAAAGTTTCTCAGGTCTCGCGGCTGCGGAGTGGCGTAGAGATCGTTATTGCCTGTCCTGGTCGCCTACTCGACCTCATTTACGGCGGCGATATCGATCTATCACACGTAGAGGTGTTGGTGTTGGACGAAGCGGATCGCATGTGCGATATGGGCTTCCTCCCCGATATTCGTCGCCTCCTCAAGATGCTACCGACCGAACGCCAGACGCTTTTCTTCTCAGCCACAATGCCAAAAGAGATCCGCAAATTGGCAGATAGTATCCTCAAAGATCCGGTCACCGTTCAAGTAGGTAAGACTGCTCCAGTGAAGACCGTTTCACACGCGCTCTATCCGGTGCCCAATAGCCTGAAGGAAGATCTTCTGTTGGCAATGTTGCAACAGACACCCACCGGCCGCGTCTTGATCTTTACCCGCACCAAGTTTCGCGCTCGTAATCTGGCACGCAAGATGGAAAAGCGTGGTTATCACGCGGCAGCACTACAAGGTAACATGTCGCAGAATCAGCGACAGCAAGCGATTAATGGCTTTCGCGATGGGAGATATGACGTTCTCGTGGCTACTGATGTTGCTGCACGTGGCATAGACGTATCGGAAATATCACACGTAATCAACTTCGATATCCCCGATACTGTTGATGCCTACACTCACCGCATCGGTCGTACCGGGCGCGCTCATCGATCTGGTGAAGCATTCACACTTGCTGGAAAAGCAGATGAGCAGATGATACGAGATATTGAAAAGCTGCTGGGGACACCAATCGAACGGCGGCGGGTACCTGATTTTGATTATGGTGGTTTCGTGCCAGAAAGCCAGTTCCAGAAGAACCATTCGAAGCCTCGACAAAAGACACGATCACATCACAAGCGAAACTATGTTCGTGCCAGCAGAGGCAGGAATAGCCCACGTCACTACTCACCTCGATAAAAATTCTATGCGGAATTTGTTCTTGCTCATCAAGAGATCGCTTCAGAGGTGCACGTCACTTGGAAACAATCGGGCGATGTTGATCCTCGCCATTCTGGTGTTATCCAGTTTCAGTCCAGCAGTCCCCAGAGTTGTTTTCGTTCGTCACTCCAGTCATCCAATTTGTCAGCAAAAATATACTTCAACGCCTCCGAATCACGCTTTCTGCCTCCGGCGGGAAAGTAGTTCCAACCCATCGCTCGGCGGGGACCGGCAGCTGTCTTTATGCCTGTGGCATGCCAGCAGCTCGGCGTCCAGACCAATGTCCAGCGTGGGTCGAGGAGGACTTCAACCTCGGTGGGGTGCTTCGCGTAAAGTTCCTTCGGCGGGAGGTTGTGTTGTCCTGTAGCGATTTCTAACTGTAACAGTTCTTCCCAAACCTCTTCCTTAGCTCGCAGATGACTGCCCGGCAAAACACGCAGTGGTGCATTCGTCGGGTCGTGTCGGTCCAGTCCCGTCCGGAACGACACCTGTTTCACATCGGGACCTCCATCGGCGTGCCAATGAACTTGCGGGGGTGTACCTTGACTTTCGGAGATAACCTTTAGCGCATCACCCAATCCGCACGCCCCTACATGCACCTGATCACATTCCAGTAGGCATTTAGCGGTTTCAACGAGTTGTGGTTGCTCCACAATCTGGAGGATTGGCTCTCCTACCATAAGAAATTGGCAGGCAAGTTTATTGAGTCCATCTGGCCAATCTGTGCTCGTCCACTTCTCCACATTTTCCGCAGCGATCCGCTCAATTTGGCGCATCCGTTCTTCACCAAACGGATTAGGGATAAAGAAAAACCCGTGTGCCTGAAAATGATTCATCTGTGCTGTGGTAATCTCCATAATTGCTTCATCTCCTTTTATGGATTACAAGCGACAAATCTGAAGACAATACAACTGAGCCTGCGATCTCACAAGGTCGGCATGGTAGCCTTTAGGCAGCACGAGTACGTTATTGTGACGGACCTTCACGGACTGTTCAAACGGACCTGCCTCACTGTAGATACGTTGAGATGCGTGCCCTTCCGGGGGCGCAAAACGGTAGAAACAGATCGCTTCACCAGAAATTGAGTGAGTCGGTGTTTCATTGATGAGCAGCGCATGTTCGTCACGGTTGAAATCGTCGCCCGGATCGAGGATGACAGCTGCCGTTTCGAGGAAAGAGGGGGCTTTACAAACGGCAACCTCGACAGGCTCGTCGTGCGCAAGAATCTCGTAGGTTGTCCGATAGGGGATAGATGCACGATATGCTTCGCCGCCAAAGACATCTGCACGCTCGCCAATGAGGCCGTGGGCTTTATTCCCGTTATGCCCAACAAGCAGTTCGCACCGACCTCCGAGTAGAACCAACATAACCTCGTTATCTGCGGTGTCTTCAAAGAAAGATTCACCAACCTCAAGATTGAGGATACCGAACTCAATGTCCGTTATTCCCCGCTCGCCGTTTTCAATAATTCGAGTATATCCTGTATCCGATTTGTATTTTTTGTAGAGGTCTGTTTCTGATCTGCTCATTTGCCTGATGATTGAGGTAGCTCTTCCCGATACTCAACACAGGGGGTATTATAACGCTTGTCGTGATTAGGCGGTCTTGATTGCGCCCTACATATTTTAGGCGCATTATACCACTAAAGCTATTCGCAAACAATTGAAAATGGAGCTTGCCATTAATCGCTAGATTTCTGATTCACAAGGGGCATCCAGAATTGAGAATTGACAATTCCGCCATGACTCGCTATAATTGACCTACTAATTCGGGCTGCATAAGGAGCGGACAAGGAAACCAAATATTTGCGTAATGGAGAACTGTGATGAAACAGATTGATGGCGGAATAACGGCAGTGCCGGGCTTGAAAGCGACCGGTATCCACGCCGGGCTAAAACCAGATAACGAGAAGGATGTCGCACTGATAGCCGCAGACGCACCAGCAGTTGCAGCGGGTGTCTTCACGAAAAATCGTGTTTGTGCGCCAGTTGTTTTGGTGTGCCGTGAAAATATAAGTGATGGTAGGGCACAAGCAATTGTCGTGAACAGTAAGAACGCCAACGCATGTACCGGCGAGGTTGGCATGAAGAACGCACGACAGATGGCCTCGTTGGTGGGGGAATCGCTCGGTATAGACCCAAGTCTCGTATTGGTGGCTTCGACAGGAGTCATCGGGCAGCAGCTGCCGATGGATAAAATCAGTTACGGCATCCGTCTCGCTGCGCCAGCTTTGGAGCCAGATGGCGGACATGATGCCGCCCTCGCAATCATGACAACGGATACGGTCCCGAAAGAGATCGCTGCGGAGTTTGAAGTTGGGGGGAAAACCGCAAGGATTGGTGGGATGACGAAAGGGGCGGGAATGATTGCTCCGAATCTTGCCACGATGCTCGCTTTTCTAGCGACAGATGTGAACATTGCCAGTGAGCCGCTACAGCAAGCGTTACGCGAGTCTGCCGCGAAATCCTTTAATCGTATGACGATTGATACGGATAGCAGTACAAACGACACAGTGCTAATCATGGCAACCGGCACAGCAGGGAATCCAGAAATTTCCGACACAACCGGCGATGCCTACGAAGCATTCCGTGAGGGGTTAGATTTTGCGTGCATTGAGCTGGCGAAGAAAATTGCACGAGATGGAGAGGGCGCTACAAAACTGGTCGAAGTGGTCGTGACCGGTGCGAAGGATGAAGTGGAAGGGGAGATGGCAGCCCGCGCAATCGCAGAGTCCCCGCTCGTGAAGACCGCTGTTTTCGGGACAGATGCAAACTGGGGACGCATTATGATGGCAGCTGGGAAATCGGGCGCGGAATTCGATCCGTATCAGGTGAATGTCTGGCTCAGCGGTTATCAACTGGTTAAGGATGGAATGGACGCGGGGTTTGATGAGGATAAGGCAACAGAACTCTTTTCCGAAGACACCGTGACGATTACCGTCGATCTGAATGCCGGCGACGCCTCGGTCACCATGTGGACATGCGACTATTCCTACGATTATATTAGCATCAACGCGGACTACCGGACTTAAATAGCTTCAACTCGTAATTTTTTCTACGAGGTTTGATGCCCCTTCCGCAACTCCAGCGACACGCGGTACCCTTCCAAGCCCGGATCCGTGTCGAGGAGTGTCTGAACAGCTTCAGCACTTCGGCGTTGGGCGGGAAAGTTATCAGTATTGGCGATCCGCAATGCCAGCCGTGCCGCCACCGCACTCCCTTTTCGCAGGTTTTCCAACTCCACTTTGTCCAGTGTATCATACGCCGTGTGTCCGTAACCTCTGCCCGAAGGCGGGGCTTCGGCGTCACCCATGTGGCCTGTCGGAACACCTTTTAGGACAAAGGGGAAGTGATCGGAATACGGATGCAGCTGTTGACCGACAGGTACGTTAGCTGCAAGCTCTTTAGCGGTATCCTGGAAGAACGGTACTAAATCTGGCCAACGATGCAGCACCACACCTTTTCGGCTCGCACCGCCTGCCGCATCAAGATTATACATGAAGCGGAGGTTATCCAGTTCACCTTCATGGGCGTCCGCATAGCGAAATGCACCGGTTAAGCCAATTTCCTCGGTACCGAAGCCGACAAATCGAACCGTTCGCTTGAGCTGCTCACCGGCATATAAAGCAAGTACGCGTGCAGCCTCGATAACGAGTACCATACCCGACGCCGGATCGACAGCCCCCTGTGAGATGTCATGACCGTCATAATGACAACCCAGAATTACCATCTCTTCGGAGTTCTCCTTTCCCGGCAGATCGGCAACGACGTTCCACGAGGTGCGGGGCTCGTTGACATCGGTTGTATTAAGACGTAGTTTAACCGTGCCCTTCCGCTCCATCAACCGCGTCAGAAATTCACCATCCTCTTTACATATCGAGATGCCTGGAATCGGGGCAGGTTGGTCGTTCTGTAGGCTTCCCGTTTCGGGTCCGACGCCGGGGCTTTCGCTGATAAAAATGAAGGCACTGGCACCGCCCAAGACAGATCGTTCATATTTTTCCTTGCGATGCACCCATCGTCCTAAGTCAGGGGGCGACGCGCTGCCTGCCATTACGATTCGACCTTTCATCGCATCACCTAAGCCCTCGTACTCTGCAGGGCTGCCGTAACCGACGGAGATCAATTCTGCTGTAGTGTCGTCAGCAGGACAGTAGGGCAGCGAGATACAGTGAAGCGACCTTTGGATCGGCTCGACGACTTCCAACGTTGCTGTACCTCGTGACCACCCTGCGTAGGAATATGACTCCAATCGAGCATCTTTGAGACCGTAACGGTTAAGAGTCTCGCAGATAAAATCTGCAGCCCTGCGCTCGTCTGGCGTACCTGCGAACCGTGATCCGAAGTCGTCGCACAACACGGTGAGGTTGTCCATCACCTCCTGCGATGTATAAATGTCGCCAACCATCTGTTGATCCATCTGTAAATATGGGTTTTTTTGATTCATATCGGCTCCCGATAATGGATTTGTTTCTTTTAGACGCTACCCCAACTGACAGCTGCTGGTGTTCTAATAGTGTCAAGATCGTAGGATTCGCCTGCCGCCATTACTCTTCCCGCACGATCGCCAATGGCGGCTCGCCTGCCCATACCCGCTGAAGATTCTGGAACACAAATTCGCCCCTTCGTGTCCACGTATCGTAGGTTACACCCGCGACGTGCGGCGTGAGGAGCACATTATCCAACTTCAGCAGGGGATTGTCCGGGACCGGTGGTTCTTGCTCCAAAACATCAAGGGCGGCTCCGAGGATGCGCTCTTCGCTCAAGACTTCTGTCAAGGCAACTTCGTCTACAACGGGACCCCGACAAGTATTGACGAGTACGGCTGTGGGTTTCAGCAAAGAAAGCTCATGCCTGCCGATAATACCACGGGTTTCGTGTGTAAGAGGCAGATGCACCGTCACAATGTCTGCTTCTCGAAGCAGATCTTCCAGTGCCATGCGGGTTACACCAAGTTCGGATTCTATGTTCGGTGCAGGTGGATACTGATCATAGTAGAGGAGGCGCGCCCCAAAGGCACGCAACAGGTGGGCGACGCGCCTTCCGATGTTCCCAAGCCCTACAATTCCGACCGTCTCTCCGTTGATAGTGTATGTCGACGATCCTGTGTCAATATCACGCCATCGATCCCCCCGGACATTGCGATCTAACGCTATCAGACGGCGATAAAATCCGAGTATGAGGCCGATAGTATGCTCTGCGACATCAATGGAATTTGTGCCCCCATTGTTGGCAACAGGAATGCCAAGCGCCTTGCACAGGCTCACGTCCATGCTATCATAGCCCGCAGCGACTAACTGAATTAGCTTGAGGCGCGGAGCGGATCGTAGGACCCGTTCTGAAATTTGGCCGGGAAAGAGAATCAGAAAGTCCGCATCCTGTACGAGCGAGACTTTCTCCTCATCTGGTAGATCGCTCCTGTGTACGCTGACCTCAAAACCGGGTGGGGCATATTGGGTAAGGAGGGGCGTTATTTCTGGAGATAGAAAAGTAAAGAATCTAACTTGGGGCATATTCAATAGATGGACGATAATGATGCTTTGAGTGCGACAGGAAGGACGGTGATGTTTAGTTCAGGTAGCGTCATACAACGCACCAGACGATCTACGTAACGCTGTCGCGGACATAGTTAGGTGTCAGTGAAAAGTAATTGTCAGATCTCCCGTTGAGCAATTGGTTGTAGCCAATTCGTGCGATGCTTGCACCACGCGGCACGTTAAAGATTGGATCAGCAAGGGGCACGTTATCACCCAATTGTTCCTTAACAACGGGGGCGTATCGCTGCAAACCATCGCCAACAAAAATTGCAGCGTCGTCGATCTTACTCAGCAGCGTTTCAATCGGTACGCAGAGATCATCCGACTGTCGCACGAGATTTTTTCCCCCACGAAAGACCGCACCGTACACCTCATCTTTCCGCGCATCGAGGATCGGGCAGATTAACTTGCCGGTGTAGCGGAGGTTATATGCAATTGCCTCCAGCGTTGAGACGCCGATAATCGGTTTCTTGAGAGCGTAGCAGAGCGATTTAACTGTGCCTACCCCGATTCGGATGCCCGTAAATGATCCTGGTCCTATCCCAACAGCACATGCGTCAAGATCGTGTGCGGTAAGATCCGCCCACTTTAAAATCTGGTCTATAGCGGGCATGAGCCTTGATGAATGGGCTTTCACGATACTGAGTGTATGTTCAGCGACGAAACGCTCTCCATCAATCAAACCGACGCTGCCGATAGGGGTTGATGTATCAATGCCAAGAATTTTCATGATCAAAGCGCCATTAGCGACCATCGCCAAACACTATCAGAAACTCAGAATGGTGTGGGCATCTGTGTCCGTTTGAAAGGCTATAACTGCCTTTTTAGTTCATCACGTACGTTTTCTGATCGATTCTTTTGTTAGCAGTCTGAATGGCTTTCAAGCTGTTTCCGTAGCTGTACAGTCAGACTTGCTAACGGAAGCCCCACCACGTTGAAGTAGCAGCCCTCGATTCGCTCAACGAAAGCACCAGCCCTGCCTTGTATACCGTAAGCTCCGGCCTTATCGGACGGTTCGCCGCTGCGGATATATGCTACGATTTCTGATTCATGCAATGTCCTAAAATAAACGGCTGTCTGTTCTGCCCATACCACTTCGTTTTTTCTTTTGATATCAATTAACGCAACGCCGGTGATTACCTCATGCTGGTTTCCGCTGAGTCGCCTTAAGATTTGGATAGCGTGTGCATCATTCTCCGGCTTGCCGATTGGCTGCCCATCAATGACGACAACGGTATCCGCGCCGATCACGATCCCTGCATCGAACTTGGCAGCGACCGTTCTTGCTTTTAGAATGGCAAGTTCCTGGACAGCAATTGTTGGAGACGCTGTAATTTGTGGCTCTTCTATTTCGCTGGGGGATACTTCAAATTCAAGCCCAATTTGCTTGAGCAAATCTGCACGGCGTGGCGATTCTGACGCAAGGATGATATTGGGGAGGGTATTATCCGATTGGGGGCTTTCAATCATTTAAGTTGAAACCACCGGGTGTTGCGTTCGGTCCGTATCTGGAGCAATCCGGCATCTATCAGTTCTGTGAATCCTTTCTCAATTTCCCACTTGGACAGACTGATCTGTTGCAGCCGTTTATCTAACTGAGGCGCCCGGAACCAACCATCCTTCATTGGAGATTGATAGGTATCGCGAAAAACCTCCAGCGCACCATATAAACGCAGCGCTGTTGAGGAAAGCCCTACTAACGGGTTGATTGCGCTGTAGCGAGATAGTACTGCTTGTATCAGAGACATCGTTCTCTCCTGGTGTAACATCAATGTTGAGCTAACTCTTGCAACCCATTAATGCCGATTGACACTATACGGGTTTACGAAGGCCACTCAATACATTAGAACGTTCAACCAGAGAAAACCGTTTCAAAAACAGATATGTTGGACTTTCTCCCCTCCTATATTTTTTATAACCGGCGCAAAATTTCTATTTGGACCAGCCTAATCATCCTCGACACGAACGGTGCCGTCTGCGTCCACCGCGAGCTTGCTGGAGTGGAGTGATGAACAAGGTCCATGCATAACGGCACGTTGCGCTTCTGTCATACCTTCCACAAGTTCCTCTCCCCAATAGATTTCCGGAGGTGCTATTTCCCGGGCTGCACCTGTCCGTACAGAGGTTCGGTCAGCGTATTTGAAGAGCACCGATCGCCGACGATGTTCAGCGCGCCAAGGGAGTGTGCCGTGCGTTTGGGCACCGTCCATGAAGAAAATCACGTCCCCCGCCTTCAGTTCCGGTTGGATGACCACCCCCATATCGTCGTCGCAGGTTCGCACGCCATGGGGCATGGCAAATCTCGATTTGTGGCTACCGGGAACGCAGGCGAATCCCCCATCACCCGCGTTGATATCAGTGAGCTGCCAAGTTACAGTCACTCCACCGCAGTGCATCCTATTATTCTGATGATGGTAGGCGACGTAGGGTCTGTGCGGTTCGCCCTGCCCGTGCAGGGTCAGCCCTTCGGTACCTTTCACACTATCGGTCACCCAAGGACCGTGATCGAAACGGAAGCCTGTTCCACACATTACATTGAGGCGCATGATGATCTGTGGATGCACGAGCATCTTGCGGAAAGGATCACAATACGGTTCTTCCAGTTCAAGTAGACTGTGGAGGGTGCGCGCTTCGGTGCCTCTCAGAGCCTGAGAATCCCGGGCCCCCTCGTTGGAGCCACCAACATAAATTTGATCGGCACAGTGATCTATCGCTTCATTGGCTGCCGCAATTTCATCGGCGGTCAGTACATTTCTGAGGATAAGGTATCCGGTAAGGTCCCAGAAGTAGCGTTCACGTTTGTCCATTTTGCCTCTCTCTATTTCGCGGGTTATATCCGTGCGGCAACTGTGTTGACTCGGTTTTACTATGCAACCCAAGTTTTCTTTCCGTCAGATTTAAGCAATGGAAGGTCGCCCCCTGTATGAACACCCGGACCGTAAAGTACGGCATACTGTTCAGGCGAGAGGGTTTTCGTCCAGTCGCCAAAGCGTGCTTCAGGGGTAAAAAATCGACCAACCGCGCGGGCAACGCCGCGGGATGCATATTTGTAGAGTATGGAGCGCCGTTCACCCTTACCCGTCCAAGGGAGCGTGCCGTGGGTGGCAGTTTCTGCAAAAAAGAGGACATCCCCTGCCTTCATCGCCGGTTGCACAGCCAGTCCCATGTCGTCTTCCACGCTCCGGACACTTTCAGGTGTGGGTTCACAGGATTTGTGGCTTCCGGGAACCACTGCAAACCCTCCATCACCTTCATTGACGTCAGTGAGTTGCCATGCCACAGTAACACCCCGACAGTAGATAGTTCCGTTCTGCTGATGATACCAGACAGCCGCGCTGAACGGTTCGCCCGCTCCATGTAGTTGATGCCCTTCCGTTCCCGCTGTCGCCCCAATCATCAACGGTCCATGATCAAGCCGAAACCCTTTCCCGCACATTCCGTTTAGGCGGGAGACAACGACCGGATGGACGAGTAGATCGCGGAAAGGTTCTCGATAGGGTTTCTCCCACCCTAACATCCCCGTCAGTTCCAATCGTCCTGTTTGTCCCTGAAGTGTTGATGATCCGCGGGCAAGCCCACCATCATCAACCGAACGGGCTCGAATTTTCTCGGCATAGTGGTTAATTGTGGCATTACATACGTCAACCTCTTCTGGCGTCAGCGCACCACGAACGACGAGGTAGCCCGTGAGGTCGAAAAAGTACTTTTCCTCATCGGACATGACAAATTTATTGCTGTCCATGGAATTTTCTCCTAAGTCTTAAGTGAGATTCCCAATCATTGTGAATCTCAAGCCTCCGCTAGATAAACTCTGAGACGTTGCGTAGGTCGGCAGGCGGAAGTCGGAGCACCTACAAACGTTCAATACGCTCAATGAGAAGTGTCGCAAGGATTTCAACCTTCTCTTCACTCGAAACGCTCACATCTGCAAATTTCTCGCTCGGTTCAACCCAAGCAAAGTGCATAGGCCGCGTCGTTGCATAATACTGCTGGATGCACGAATCCACCGTGCGTCCACGTTCTTGGATGTCGCGCACCAATCGACGGATAAATCGGATATCAGGAGGCACGTCGACGAATACTTTCAGATCGAGCAGTGGCCGGATAGAGTCAAATGTGAACAGCAGAATTCCTTCGATCAGGACGAGCGCCTTGGGCTGAAGCGTGCGGGTTTCAGGGCGGCGCGTGTGCGTCGTGAAGTTGTAGCGTGGCACCTCAACAGCCTGTCCACATCTGAGTTGGCGTATCTGTTGAGTCAATAACTGGACGTCCAACGCGTCCGGATGATCAAAATTTACCTCTGCCCGCTCTCTAAGGGAAAGGTGACTGAGATCTTTGTAATAGGCATCTAGACTCAATACGACGGATCTATGCTCGCCGAGCCGTTTTTGAATCGCTGCGACAAGTGTTGTTTTGCCAGATCCACTTCCGCCTGAAAACCCAACGAGGGTGGGCGTCAATTCGAATGGGGTATCCATAAAGTCATCGTGAACACCTAAGCGAGGTAGCATGGTTTTCGCGGGTAACAACGAAAGACAACATGACCGTTAAAACCAAGTTATACACCTGTATCCCTATCTAACTCAAAATCCGCGAGGGCGTCTCGTTCGTTTTGGTAGATAAACTTCTCCAGATTCGATGCGCCTAATTGATTGAAAATGCGTGTGAGTGTTTCAGATAACCCGTAGACCTTGAGGTCACCGCCGTTTTGTCTCAATTCATTAGATTTGCTGACCAAGATGCCTAATCCTGAGCTATCAATTCGACGACTCCTACTGAGATTTACGATCACTTTCATCGTGTTTCGCTCGATGAGTTCCTCAAGTATTTGACGTAACTGAACCGATGAGAGTGCGATGAGGTCAGTATCGACATCAACGATTTGAATTGTTGCTTTTTGACGTTGGATCTGACGCCACGTATCAACCGCGATTTGCACCTCCGCACTTGACAAGGGATCGGCTAAGCCCATCACTTTATAAGAAGCGATATCATCGGGCGCCTCAGCTGATAAATCCAAGTCATGTTCTGGTGGAAGGTATTCGCGGATTGTGATTGATCTTGTTGCCATGAAAGATTCCTTTCTCGTATAAAAAAACTTCCTCGCTTCAACCCATTAGTGGAAAGAGGCTAGTTGTCTTTATTTTACCTTAGTTCCTCATGATAGGTCAAATAAAATCACTATGTCCTCTCGATCAAACCGTGTTACAATGTAGACACTATAGCAGGTAGAAACCTTAGTGTTTATCCCTTACTTCAATTATAAAGGAGTCCTTCCATGAACACCTCAAATCTGCCCAATATCCTGCTCATCATGTCCGACGAACATGCCCCGATGTACAGTGGTCCTTACGGACATCCTTTGGTCAAGACCCCGCATCTGGATCGCCTCGCTGCCGACGGTGTTACATTCAGTAACGCCTACTGCAACTCTCCCCTCTGTATGCCTTCACGGATGTCCTTCATGACAGGTCGTTACATTCATCACATCGGTGCTTGGGACAACGCAACCCCGCTCCCGTCTGATACTGTCACTTGGGCACATCTGTTGCGCGGCGTCGGTTACGATGCAGTCCTGTCTGGAAAGCAGCACTTCGAAGGACTAGACCAACTTCACGGATTCCGCTCCCAACTTGCCCGTGACCTCCACGCCGAGAACGATCACGGTATCCTTGATTGGGAAAACGGCACTCCTGCTGCAAACCGTCCATGGTATGGGCTTGAGGAGGCAGGTCCGGGAACCACCACGGAAATCGAAGTAGACGATCTGGCTGAGGAACGAGCATTGACCTACCTCCGCGATCCGGCACGCAAGGATCAGCCTTGGGCACTCAACGTCTCTTTCATCGCACCTCATTTCCCACTCGTGGTGCCGCAACGATTTTGGGATCTGTACCCTCTGGATGAGATTGACCTTCCAGAGATTCCGGAGGGACATTTGGAAAACCAGCATCCTGTCTTCAAGCGGATGCGGAGTATGTTTGGTTGCGTTGATTTTCCTGAAGAATTGGTCCGGAGAGGACGTGCAGGTTACTACGGTCTCATTACCTACCTCGACGAAAAAATCGGTCGTCTTTTTGAAGCCCTCGAAGAGACTGGGCAGTTGGATAACACTGTAATTGTGTATACCAGCGATCACGGTGAAATGAACGGTGAGCACGGCATGTGGCGGAAGTCTAACTTCTATGAAGCCTCCGCTCGTGTCCCACTTCAAATTGCTTGGCCCGGACATTTGCCTGCCGGACATCGGGTTGATGAGGTTGTATCGCTTGTAGACCTTATTTCCACCATTGTTGAGATCGCAGGTGCAACACCTATCACGCCTCTGGATGGCGATAGCCTGCTTCCTTTAATGCGTGGAGAAGCGGAGGGGTGGAAGGACGAAGCCTTTTCCGAATACCTGGCGCACGGTGTGCAACGTCCGGTCGCGATGCTTCGGCGGGGTAGATATAAACTTATCTATAGCTTGGGCGACCCGCCCCAACTCTACGACGTTGAAACCGATCCGAATGAATTCCAAGATCTCGCCGAGGATAGCACCTATCAGTCAATCCTCAAAGACCTACAGGCACGGCTGCTATCTGACTGGGACCCGGTTGATTTAGAGCAACGGATACAACGCAGCCAGAAAGAACGGGCACTTATTAACGCTGCTACCGAAGGGGCGTGGCGGAAGTTTTAGCATACCTTAAGGATATTAAGGCACGGCAATCTTCCATATCCAGTGGAGTGGGGGTTGAACTGGCTGTTTATAGCTACGTCAGTCCGATTTTTTAGAGGGAGGCGGGATCATCAAGGCCCAGAAGTCCCAATGTATCACGATGCAAGATCTGGGCTGGCAGATCTTCCGGCAGAGGAGGTAGTCGCATCTCTTGGGAGAGTTTAACAACATCGTGTAGGCCCTTGACGGATTCATCGAAAGTGGTTATAGGATAATCGGTGCCGAAAAGCAGCTTGTCGGCGACACCGTATTCGACCGCCAACCGTAGCGAGTTGTAGTATTGCCAAGGACGGTAGAATAGGGCGGAGATATCGGCGAAAACATTGGGTTGCTTGCGGATAAGGACAATGGCTTCGGCTTCCCAAGGGTGTCCGATATGGGCGATGATCATCTTCAGATCAGGGTAACGCAGTGCGATATCTTCGAGGAGAACCGGATTGGCGTACTTGAGCGGCGCTTTCCGGGGATAGGTTGTGCCTTGATGTAACATGATTGGCAGCCCAAGCTCCTCAGCGCGCGCAAAGATTTTCAGGGCACGTGGGTCCAGCGGATCCCAGCCACCGTAGATTGGACTCATCTTCAGCCCACGAAGCCCCAACTTTTGAACAGCCCGGTCCACCTCCTCAAGTGCGTGATCTTCAGTTGGGCAGATTGCTGCAAAGCCTATCAGTTTCTTCGGATCCGTGCGGATATATTCGGCTACGGTGTCGTTGACTGTAAGGAATCCAGTAAGCGGTGCGCGCAGTCCAAACACAATGGCACGGTCTGCTTTTGCCACAGCGGAGGCATGCATCTCCGGTGTGATGTCCAAATCAACCTCTTGTTGACGCATGATGTAAGTTTCGCGGGCGAGTTCCTCGGTGAGTTCCCCCGGATATCGCCAGAAATGGGTATGACAGTCAATGATCATGGGTATCCTAACCCTCTAACGTTATATCATGTAGCAATTTAGCTATCGAATCCCTGCTAATCTGCACCAAGCTGCAAGTGTACGTTGGTTAAACTTTAAACCCTCTTTCTACTCATACCGTACTATATTGGCTCATCAGTAATAAAAATGGCTCATGTAAAAACCGAGTGCAATTACGGTGAAAGCGTTGAGGGCGGGGCAAGATGCCCCGCCTACGGTTTTTGAGGCAAGTTGGTGCTGTTGCACTAATTCTTAACATGAGCGATAAAAATTAGCGTATTTTTCTTGCAGCCTGAGAATATTCGACAGCAAACGCAATCATTGCCTCTGCGACTTTGATTCCGGTAACCGCTTCAATTTCTTCAAACCCCGGCGAGGGATTGACCTCCAACACCATGGGTCCCGCTTGTGTCTCCAACAGATCTACCCCCGCAATACTTAATTCCATCGCTTCGGTAGCCCGGATTGCGGTATCAATATATTCGCCGTGAAGCTCCACAGGATGTCCTTGTCCACCGCGATGAACGTTTGCTCGGAACTCGCCTTCCTGTGCCGTCCTTCTCATGGCAGCCACAACCCTTCCCCCGACGACAATCACGCGCAGATCGTTCCCCGCCGATTCTTCGATAAAAGGTTGGATGACATAGTCTTGGTGGAGATCACACATTGCATCAATCGCCGATGTCAGAGAACCCGGCGTGTCGAGCAGCAAAATTGCATTGCCGTGGGTTCCCTCGAAGGGTTTCATTATGAAAGGGTATTCGCCGGTCTGCTCTGCAGATCGATCCACATGACGAGCTGAACCTGCAGCAAAGCTGGGTGGGACAGGTAAGCCATGCTGGGCAAGGATACGGAGGGTACGGAACTTATTTCGGGCGTTTACAATCGCGTATGATCGATTGACTACCGGTGTGTCATTCCACTCAAGATGTGCTACCACCTCCTCGCCATATCGTGCAGTTGCAGCACTCAGACGCGGGAGTACGACATCGAAATCTGTGGCAGGGGTTTCTTCGTAGTAGATAGACGCCCCTAAACTGCCGATATGCAGATAGAATCCAAAAGGGTTGAGAACTTTCGGTATGTGTCCGGCTGCGAGGGTCGCTTCAACCAAGCGTCGTGTAGCATGGTTTTGCGTACCAAAGGAGATGATGCCAATTTTCATGCTGGTATAGACTATATCCTGACCTTGTTGGATTGTGCCAATGCTTACCAAACCGCACGTTTCGCGGTCCTACGGTCGCCCCTCCACTAAAGTCGCATCTGCTGATCTTCCAAAAAAGTTTCGAGTTCCTCAATGGAATCAAAGATTCGTTCACACAGATGCTCGAAAAATGGACTACGCGCATGGGAGTATACAGCATAAACCGGTTTATTATAGCGGGAAGCAAAGTTCATTTCACTCAAGACACCGGGGGAGAGTTTGTCGGTTGGATAGATAACAATAACAAAATCGCTCTGATGGATGAATTGGTAGTCTCTGGAGATGGTGCGTGTCTTAATCTGCACATTGAAATCTTGATCGATATCACTTACAGTTGGAATTTCCCCGTCAGTTGTCTCCTCCTGAGGTGATTCCGTGGAATGAATCAGGTCCATATCTGCAATATCGAGCGGATCAAATATGATAAAGTTTTTCCGCATCTTTGAGCCAAACTCACGGATGCTTTGAATCTGATCCGGTGCGTCTTGGCGAAGAAGTGTGATCGGATAGCTCAAGTAGAATTTTTTCTTCTTTGAAAAAAGCAGGTCATAGAAGTTTTCCAGATTGTGCTGTCGAGCAACAGTATAGTGATTTTTTTCCTTGAGGTTCGCAAATTGTTTGGTCAGGAATTCTTCTTCATCGAGCCAGACATTAATTTCATCGCGTCGCATACCCGTCCACTGCGGATTATCGTCCATACGTTGAGCAATGTCGGCAAGATTGTCGACCACATTGACGAACACGTCGCCCGGGAAACCCTGCATATCCTTGAACGAGACACCTTCAACCAGTTTTCCATTCCAGCGGAAGCAAGCGTGCAAACCAACGAAGGTATGATCATAGTCATGCGCGATATTGGCTATTTCATAGAAAGCCGATCGGCGTGCCAACGAAAGGACAGCGGGATCCGAGTCAAGCACTTTGTCCGTGAATTGGATGCCGGAAGCTGCAGCCGCGTTGTGCATAAAATCGCCGACGTTGAAAAACCCAATCCGGATTCCTTTATCGCGGCAGAGTGCTTTAAACTCTCCCATCAATTCTTTTCGTCCTGAACAACTGATTCCTGTGCAGATAATGTTCATTGGAATGCTCCAGTTGGGGTAGGCACGTCTAAATTTGTTTAGCGAGTAGAAGCGATTGACGTTTAGAATCGCAGGAGGAGAGAGACTCGGTGAGCATTTCCGACCGCTTGATCCGGAACAAAGGCATAGTCCAACTGAAAATTGACATTTTCCAGAGAGGCTTCCCCAAGTCGACGCAATCCAAACCCGGCGGTCAATCCATTTTTGGGATTCTCTCCTTGACTAAAACTATATCCAACGCGAAGGGCAAGCATGTTATAGAGCCAATTCTCCGCACCTAAATGAAAGGTGGGGAACCCGCCAACAATAGGGTAGTTGATGTCCGCAGCTAATGCTAAAAGGTCTTGCGGCTGCTTAGCAGCCTCAGCATTAGGTTTAGTGCGGACGTGGTAAGCGATGCCAGTCCGTACATTCATCGGCAGATTTTCTCCTGTATCCAGAAAACCTAAGTTTTGTGCGGCGAATCCCAGGCCAAGTCGATTGTCTAGCATTCGTAACAGCAGCCCAACATCGGCAGCACCACCTATTGAGTCCTCGACGTCGAGCTGTTGCGAAATTGTTTTCGCTGTGGCTCCAACTGACAAATGTGGGGATAAGATATATCCGATAGACACGCCCGCAGCAAAACCTCCAACTGTGGCAGTGCTATCAGGCTCCTCCGTTGGTCGACGACGGCGTTCAATCTCTGTAAACGCACCGAGGAAACTCGCTCCCCAAGTGGCTTTTTCGCTGAATTTATTTGCATAGCCAAGGAATTGGTTACTAATATCTGCAATCGAAAAATTCTGCATCGCAGTAAATTGCCGTCCGCTGACCGCTGCCAAGCCAGCGGGATTCCAGTATATGGTATTGACGTCGTTAGCCAATCCTGCGAACGCGCCCCCCATACCAGCGGGACGGCTCCCAGCCTCAATCTTGAGAAATGCAGCACCCACTGTGCCAGCATCATCGTGAATATCTGCGGCAAAAGCGGGAAAAGCAATAATCGCAAAAACTATGACGCAGAATAACTTCAAATTCTGTTTTAGGGACATCCGTTTCTCCAATTCTTTATTTTGGTTCATAAATGAATGCCTTAACTCTTGACCTATATTCAAATGGGATACTCGCACCTACTCCACCACGACAATCTTTCCAACCGCATTGGTGCGGTTGCTCGTTACAATATCCTCCGCTTCTAAGCGGAAAATATAAATTCCACGGGCAACATCAGTACCGACCTGATTGGTTAAATCCCACCTCACTTCATTATCGCTCCTGCCGGCCCCCAAGTCATTATATTCCTTTTCGTACACCAAGTCGCCAGAAAAGTCATAGATACTTAGGACAATCCGCGCCCCTTCGCCACCGGGAACATTGACTTCAAAGGAGAAGTGAGCCATTTCGTCGTTTGAACGTCTTGACAGGCTGAGTGGATTGGGCCAAACATATGTTGGCCCCTTGAAGATAAGTGACACTGAAAAATTGACAGTCACGGCATCGTAAATACCGGCATTACCAGCACGATCGGTGACGCGAATATCGAGGTTGTATTCACCAGATTGAGAAGGCAGAAAATCAACCGACCAACGCGTCCAAGGATCTTCCTCCCCTTCGCTTTCATCTTTTGCAGCAACCGGCTCAATCGGAAAACCATCGGGCCCGATACCAACAACTTCAACCAGCGCGACGTCAGATGCGGGGATATCAGCCTCCGATGGATCGCGTGCAGTGCCTTGTAGTGGTAATGGTTCATCCTCAAAGGTTGTTTCCCCAACTAAATCCGTCAACTCAACAACTGGCTTTGTAGTTTCAAAGAGAAATTGTGTCGTGACCGAATCGGTCGGTTGGAATCCGAGATTTGCAATGTCCAAACCGACACTGGTAATCGTCACCTGGTAAAGTCCCTGTTCATCGAGCGGTCCAGATTTGAAGCGGATGCTGTCAGTGCCGTTCTGTGTTGTGGTCCCGCTGATCTCGTCTCCAGCAGGGGAACGCACAGTAATCGACGAATTGACTAGATCAGGCCCAAGACCTGGGCTGCCATCCGGATTGACATCGGAGAACTTCGCATCAATGGTAACACCACCGCCCATACTGGTCGCCGAAGGATAATACGGATCGTTTGAGTCAGTGAATAAAGGCTGCCCATCAATGAATAAGGATTCAGTGTCGATCGCCGGCGGACGTGTGTCGTAGAAAAACAGGTATTCAACCGCTGGAGTAACATTTCCCGCACGATCCTTGGGGGCAAGCGTCAACTGATATATACCATCTTGACTTCCATCGCTAGCGAGTGGCATAATCAGGTTTATCACGAGTGCTTGTTCTTCATCGGTAGCAAGGGTCCCGTCAATTTTCCGCTTTCGACTGATATCATCAAACGTAATCCATGACAGATCGAGGTTATCCCAATCCACTCCGGAACCGGGTTCGTCATCTGTGATGAGCGCACCGAGCGAAACCAGCGAATTATTGACATCCGGTTCAGCAACGATCAGTTGAATTGAGCCCGGCTCCACTTCGGGTGCAACCGTGTCATAAACAAAGGTAAACTGCTGCGGGGCACCTTGTCGCCCTGCGCTATTGACAGGTACTACCACAATGGTATAAGTACCATCGTCGGATCCATCGGTAGCGAGTTCGCGCAAGAGTCGATAAATCAACATTTTTCCTTGACGCACCTGCTGTCCTGGAACAGTCGTACCATTGGGGGCAAGCAATGCAATAGTAGAGCGATTAACATCCCCATCACTCGATTGGAATTCGGCTTCAACTTGACGGAGCGGTTCATTTGTAAATGCTTCCTCCGCGGGCGTAGTTATCGGAACAGTTGAAACCACAACGGGCATACCGGATGAATAGGTGAAGTGCGTTTCAAACGGGGTGTTTAATCCGTTGCCGGCACGATCAATTGCATCTACACGGATTGTGTAAGTGCCGTCCGCTATAAGACCGTTGATTTGCAATGCCAGCTTTCGATTCCCATCGTTGCTCTGTACACCGCTAATTGAAGTCCCCGTTGGATCTAACAGCGTCAACGCAGAAGCGGTAAAATCGATACCGCTATTGCCAGGGTCTCTCAGATTGGCTGTAATTATGGTAATATCGTCGCTACGGAGATCGCCATCGGTTGGATCAGTGCTGACAAGCGTTGGGGCTTGAGTGTCGTAGACGAGTTGATGGGTAAGTGGATTAATATTACCGGCTTTGTCTGTTAGGTCTAGGTTGACGGTATATCGTCCATCATCGCTTCCATCGGCTGTAAGGGGTTGCGAGAGTGTTAGGAAAATCTGAGCTTGCCCATCGTTGGACTGCACCGCTGGCACAACATTCCCTCTTGGATCACGAAGTTCAAGACGTTGGTCATTAACCTCCAAGCCCGCGGGTCCCACATCCTCAACCTGAGCTGCAATTTGGATAATCTGCTGACTGATGTAGGACAGCGGCTGCGTCAAATCGATTGGCGTTACCGAAGCCACTTCAGGTTCCTGTGTATCAAGCGTGAATTGATACCGAGCAGGTATCCCCAATCTACCACCACTATTTACAGGGGTAACTGTTACGGTGTAGACGCCATCAGCAGAACCATCTGTGGTGTGCTGTAGTGGTCTCCACACAATCTGGTTTCCTCCGCGTGAGGTCTGAACCCCTTCAACCTCGCCATCGGGCCCCATTACGGTAATGGTTGAGCCATCTGATGCCAAGTTCAAACCGGTAGCACTAACATCTTCAAGCGTTGCAACGATTTCGTCCAACCGGTTCACAAATTCAACCGGCACCATTCGACCACCAATTGTTACGGCGGAAACAGTACTGTGTCCAAGCTCCAAGCCGAATTCGTACTCGATGGGGTGAATTGAGACATTACCTGCCATGTCCCGCGGTATGATTTCGAGCGTGTAAGTTCCGGACTGATACAACGAAGCGAAACTGACTATAATGGTATCTACCCCATCATCGCGGGTGTTGATACCGAGCGACGTATCACCGGGACCGATTAGTTGGACATCGGTGCCCACCAGATCTACCCCACTTACCTGTGTCGTTGCGCCATTTGTATCAGAAAGCTGGATGGTCAATCCTTTAAAGGAACTGCCAATGGCAGTTGATTCATTTGGTGGAATAACTGTTAGCGGATTGGTGTTCGCTGTCACGGAAACAACGGTCGGAATCCGTGTGTCGTAGACGAATGTATGCTCGATATCTGCACTGTTCCCTGCTTTATCAACAGGCAATAGTTGAATAGTGTATTCACCATCCGCTGAACCGTCCCGTGATAGTGGTTGGTTTAGTTGCCAAGTAATTGATGATTGTGCTTCGTCTACCGTTTGATAGCCAAGAATTGCCGATTGGTCTGGAGCAATTAAGCGAATTGACGCACGATCAAAATCAATGCCCTCGCTGCTATGGTCTTGCAGCATCGCACTGACTTCGGTGAGATGGGTGACGGCTGCAAATTCAGCCGGTGTTGTAGAAAGAACTTCTGGCTGGCGCGTACCGTAGAAAAATAGGATTTCAACCGGGCTTGTGAGGGTGTTACCTGCTAAATCGGTGGGGGTTACCTGAATCCGGTAAGCCCCATCGTCGGATCCATCTGCGCGCAACGCATTGAACGAAAGGGAAACTGTATCTACCTCGTTATCACTCTGGTTCGTGCCAATTGGCTCTCCATCTGGCCCGATAAGGCTTAGCGCTGTTCGTAAAACATCCATACCGCTGCCCGCCCCATCAGAGAATCTCACAGTAACTCGATTAATTGGAGAAGTAACCAGTGGGGCTTCTGCTTCGGATAGTTCTACAGGTGTGCCATCCTTTTTTGTAGCAAAAGCAGTTTGGATAGAGGGCACCTGCGTGTCGTAACGCACAGCAAAGGTTTTTTCCTCGACGTATCCGGCTTTGTCAACAGCACTGACGCGGAGTGAGTAGAGACCGTCAAAATTGCCTTCACGGGTGAGTGGGGTTGCCAACTCCCACCCAATTATGGCTTCATCATCGTGATATGGTGTACCGGGGACTGCCTCACCCGTGGCATCCAACAACTGAATTAGAGATCGATCGAAATCAATACCTGTGCCAACATCGCTAACGGTCGCTTCCACTCGCATCAGAAATTCACTCACATTGGAGACAGTTGCGGTCAGATCAATGTGACTTACTGTTTCAATGGTAGGCTCTTCGGCATCGTAGATAAGCGGCAGTGGGATGCTGCGGTTGCCCGCCCGATCCGCTAGCGTAATAACGAGGATATACATGCCACCCTCTGGAAGCACACGAGAGCGAAACGCAAATCTACCGGTACCATCGCTTGTTTGTGCACCGTCAACCGTAGCACCGTTTACATCAAACAACTCAAAGGTTGAGGTGGCAGCGTCAAATCCACTTCCCTGTACACCTGCAAAGTCATCAGTCACCTCAAATTGAACTTCAATTCGCTCTGTAGTAAGGGGATTTGCGATTTGGGGATGGGAGTCAGCGGCGATTGTTGGGGGCTGGCTGTCGAAGGTCAGAATAAAATCCTCTGTAAGCGTTTCGCCGATGAGATCCGTATATTGGACGCTGACGGTGTATTCGCCGTCCGCCGAACCATCTCGAGAAAGGGATCTGTCGATGCTCCAGACCAGACGCATACTGTCTTCATCTGCCATCACGGGTTTTGCTTCTACAGTTACCCCATTCCTGCTAACTGTTATTGTTGACTCTGATTCAGCAAAATTAAGCCCCGGACCGATGTAGTTAAACAGCTGCGCATCAACGGTTGTTAAGTCATTGATTCGGGCTTCAGTGGGGATATTCAGGCGAATTTCCGGCATCCGCAATGCGATGAAAAATTGGCGTCGAACGGTTGGTCCCGCGTTGTTTGCACCATCTACGGGGGTGATTTCAATGGTATATGCACCGTCCTCTGATCCGTCAATTGCCAACAGTTGCGCCAAGGTGAGAGAAACTGTGTCTCTGCCGTTGTCGTGTACCTGGGTGTTCACTTCACTTCCATCCGCACGGAGTAATCTGACGCCGGAAGCAGAAAAATCAATCCCGCTGTCGACATTCAGGACAACTGACACTTGTGACAGGGATGAAACGGTCTCATTTTCAGCCGGGGTTGTTGAAATAATAGCAGGAATTTGCGTATCATAAGCGATATCAAAAAACTCAGTCTGTGTATTACCCGCTTTGTCCGTCAATCTCACCTGAATACGATAGGTGCTGTCCTGACTTCCGTCACGGTGTTCAAGTGGCTCGTCCAGTCGAAATTCTAGCGTGTCATTATCTTCATCAGACGTTAGTGTCCCTTGAATGGCTGCTGGAATTTCTATCCCAGCCACCTGGGTGACACCAAGCATCGCAATAGATGTTTTACTGAAGTCAACGCCGCCCCCGTTTTCATCATCAACAATTGCTGTTATCACGGACAGAGAACTGTTAAGGAAGGTTTTTCCGCCTACCGAAGAGTTGAGCTGCATCCCTGTCTGCGAGGTGAGTGAAGCTAATTCAGGGGCTTGGGTATCGTAGATGAAAGGGATCTGAATCTCAACCTCATTTCCCGCCCGGTCTCGAGACTGCACCGTGATGGTATAGTTCCCGTCGTCAAAACCATCTGTCGCTAGCGGAAATCCCGGTGTCCAACGGAGACCGTTTTCTCCAACTTGACTCTGAACTCCAGCTACTGCAGTTCCCTCAGACCTACTCAAGCGAATCGTTGAAGAAGTATTGACCCTAGAATCGATGTTATCTGCCAAGGTCACATCAAGGAAAGTAAATTTCTTGGTGGTACTGGCATCGGGAGTCAATTCACCGGCATCAGTAGCAATGCTTGCAATCGTCGGTGCAACGTTATCAAAGGTGAAACTAACTTCATCTACGACAATATTACCAGCTTTGTCTGCAGCAGAAATACTGATTCTGTAAACTCCGTTCTCGCCACTCGAATCTAGTGGCTTATCAAGCGTCAGCGTCATGCGACCTTCATTTTCATCATGATTAAGAACCCCGTTAGCTCGTGTACCGGTTGCATCCTCTAAGACAATCTCCGTGAAGGTTGAATCAACATCAATCAGACTTCCATCTCCTATGTCGAATATCACCTCAATCTGTTCAATCGGTGTATTCCGAAATGAGTTGCGATTTGGCGTCAACTGGGCAATGGTGGGAGGCTCTGTGTCAATTTGGAAAGTACCAAGTCCAAAAGTTACTGTGTTGCCGCCCTTGTCGCTTCCGTGCAGTTGAGCGGTATAGTCACCATCACTTAGTAGCGTGCCTAAACCATCATCCCCTCGCCAAGTAAATGAGTGGTTATCTTCCGTAAGTCGGGTTAGAGTGACTGGGGGTCGATCTGATGGGTTCGTAAATTGCAACTCAAGCTCCACCAAATCCTCGGAAAGTCCATAGGCGATCTGTATTTCATCTATGATAGTATCATCATTCGGTGACAATTCCCGTTGGGAAACCGTAGCTGATAGTTGCGGTGGCTCATTGTCAATTACCGCCGAAAGCTGAACTGCAACGTATTCTGATTCCGCACGACTCACTTCCCCGTTGGGAACAGCATCAATTTCGATCCTAATTCGATACCTTCCATCGCTGAGTGGATGCGGATTCTTCTCCTCTTGCTGTCTGGAAAAGTCATGTCCATCCCACGCTTCACGAATCGCTTTAGGATGGTCATCCTCATGAATTCCGGGACCGAGCTCTCCTGTTATTACCCAATCCTCATCAACGCGAAATTGATTATCGGGCCTGCCAACCCCACTCGGACCATGGGTATCAATGATAATCCGGAAATCACCGAGATCTCCATCGGTAACAAAACTGATAAGGAGGGTATCTTGTACACCATCTCCATTTGGGCTAAAAACATTATCCTCATCGACATCATCAAATACCTTCGGTGCGGTCTGAAACCTTAACGCCCAAACGAGTGATCCGCCTTGCATAAAAAAGAGAGACGGGAAAAATTGGAACAGCAGAATAAGGATGGCTAAACGGCACCCGTTTTTAGAAAATAGTGTAGAAAGCGATGTTTTTTTCGGGTACGGACGGTGTTGTTTTGAAGTTTTGATAATTCGCACGCATTTCCCCCTACGATTGCTTGAATACTACTTTGGGATTTTCTTGCATTCCCAACAAATAACGATTAACAGGTTAACTCAAAAATAGAACTCAAATCAATTTATTGGACTCGATCTGTGTTAGACGCAAAAATATCAGTTTGGTTGAGAGAGAGACTAGGCTATGGGAGGGCAATTATTTTAGGAGGCACAATCGGGCTGCATTTGTGAGTATTCACGGGTGGGCTGGTTACTATTCGCTGGATTCGGTGGTGTCAGTTTTCTTCTCGTGCTGTTTCATATTGCTTTTGCGTAAGCGATTTGAGGCGCAGATTTCGTGTTTCCAGACACTGCGGGCACCGAAGTGCGATGTAATACTCTTCGCTGAACATCTCATCAAGCCAATCATCCCCGATCGGCGGTTCATCCCTCTTTGCTAGAAACTCATCCATCAACTCATATTCGCGATCGCAGTCGGGACACACCTTCAAATCGTGTCCAATTTGGATAACATCCAGCCAACTCATATCGATCCTTTCAAAGAGATACTCAGTGGTGTTGCCATGATGCTTTCACTCGGCATCCGCACAGAGTTGTGCAGCGTGTTGAATACGGCGCATCACATCAACATTCGCACGGGGACGACCATCGGCACGAATGGCATCAAAGAATCCTTGCAGGCTTTCGCGCATACCTACGAATCCGTAGGCGGGTGTCGATGCGGGTGCGTGTTTGAGATGCCAATCGCCCGTCTCCCCATGCCATCGCCATTCCCCCGTCTGTAAATCTGCGACAATTTCTCCTGACCGGCAGGCAACGGTCAGCTCAATGACGGTCTCTTGTGGCAGCACCAAGTTAAATTCCAACTGACCGATTCCTCCGTTAGGATAAAACAGCGACGCCCAACCGGCATCCATCAGTGTGCCGTTACTATAGTGTCCTCCCACCACAGACGCTTGCGTTGTACTCTGCGTAAAGACGCAATTCAGAGCATCAAGATACCAACAGCCCAGCCAAAGGAAGAAGCTTTGTCCTTGAACTTCGTCATACCACTCACCGCCCCCATAGCCCCAGTTACACCATAGACGGATCTTCGCCATCAACGGTTCGCCAATCGTGCCGGACTGGAGAACTCCTAAAACTTGGTCCATTACCGGGAGGTATCGGAGTTCCAAATCGGCTTGAACCACGCATTCACTTGCCGCCAATGCGTCCAGTACGTGCGTGGCTGTTTCCGGGTCTTCTGCAACGGGGGGTTCAAAAAATAGATGCTTACCGGATGTTGATGCTGCTTGAAGGACCGGCGCGTGCAGGGAATTGGGGAGTGCGATTAAAACAGCATCGACGGTTGAATCGTTCAACAGATCGTGGTAATCCGCAAACGTCTTCGTCTCTGCACCAAATGTCTGTTTCGCCAGCGATCTTGTGGTATCACTGTGCGCAGAGATAGCTGTAACCCGGACTTGTGGAAACTCGCCAAGCAGCGGTGTATAGGCTTGGCGAGCCCATTTGCCAAAACCGACGAGTCCAACATTTATCATAGCAGTATTCTACGTTGACCCAAGTAAGAAGAAACGGAACGCAGATCTGCGTTCCCTACGAATTAACTTCGTTGGATCGCTGAGTTCGGGCAAGATGCCCGAACTACGGGTGCGGTGTTGGGTTTTACCTCGTCATCTATTAAGAACATAGTGTCAAAAAGTAGAACCTTTATTGCCCTTGATAGCAAGACACTTGCAGCCGTTCAACCCAACCTACGATACTTTGTTGTAACTAATCTTCGATAGGCCTAACCTTCACTGGATCGGTGAGAAGGAGGTCGGAATGAGGGTATTCGAGAAGACTTCCTCGACAATTGGTCCATCTGCCTCGGTTACTTCACGAGCCTTAAGCCATTCGGGATCTGCACGGAAAGCCTCCCATGCCGCTTCCATCGCTGCTTCACTTTCATATCTACAGATATACACCAATTCGTTGGCATCAGATCGCGTCCAGAATCCGACACATTCTATGCCATGTCTTTCAAAAAGACCAAAGGTGATATTCTCGAATCGACTGAGAATGTTCGGCATTTTGCCTTCTGGAATTCTATAGGTACGAAGTTCATAAACCATTGTTATTCTCCTTGTATAATATGTTAGTGGCTCATGTAAAAACAGAGTGCAGTTACGGTGAAAGCGTTAAGAGCGGGGCAAGATGCCCCGCCTACGGTTGTTGAGGCAAGTCGGTGCTGTTGCACTAATTCTTAACATGAGCGATGTTAGTTATTCGGCGGCGTAAAGATGCGACACCGTCAATTGAAATCTGGTTTCGGCACAACCGATAATTAATACAACAAATTCAATCGGACCTAATCCAACGGGGTGACCATAACCCAAAACGGTTGACTCCCAACGGCGTAGTCTTGGAGCGGCTGCAGTTCGCCGGTAGCACCGTCTACACGATAGCAGGTCATGGTGTCTGCCGCTTCACCGGCACCGTACAGATAGGTGCCTGTCGGGTCGATATTGAATGACCGTGGACTTTCTGAGATAGGAAAATGTCCGAATGTACTAAGCGATCCATCGACAGCAACGTTAAACCCGACAATGCTGTCGTGACCTCGATTGGACGCATACGCCCACTTTCCATTCGGGTGCACTTCCACGTGGGCGGTCGCCCCACCTTCGGTGTAGTCCGGTGGCAAGGTTGAGATGTTTTGGAAGATCTCAAGTGTCCCCTTTTCGGGGTGGTAGCGGTGGGCGGTTACTGTGTTACCCTGTTCATTGACGATATAGGCAACATCCCCTTCGGGTCGAAAACAGATGTGGCGAGGACCCGTTTCGTCGTCGGGTGGTGCGAGTTCGGCGGGATCATTGGGCGTGAGTTGCCCCGACTCGCTATCGAATCGGAATTGAAAGGTCCTGTTATTTGGGCAGACATGGGGCACGAAGACGAACCGATCTTCGGTCATAGCGAGGATTGCGTGCGCCTTCTCACCGGTATCCACATATTGCACCAGATCCCCGATTGCACCGTCGTCGCCCAGCCGATGCACGGTTACGCCACCACCGCCGTAGTACGCGGTGAGCAGGAAGCGACCGTTCCTGTCTGTGGTAAGGTGTGCAGGAATATCGACGCCTGTGTCTACCTTGTTGATAAGGGTGAGTTCGCCCGAACTGGTGTCAAGGCGAAAACTGGCTAATGTGGTTGATCCCACATGACCATCATACATTATCTCTCCAGATGGGTGGAGACAGAGCGCGCCCGAGGGACCGTGGGCGTTACTGGTCGATCGAAGCTGTAGCGCACCCGAATCAGGATCCATGTCGTAGCATTTTATCTGCTCGTCGCCGGTGAGTGATACGAATACGACGCAGCGTTTCTTGTCAGTTTGCATAATGTTATAAACTCCTGTCCTGTAGTAATTTACTATAATCTATACGAATCCATTCGGACAAACAGATGTAGCGCAAGGACTGACTAACCCCATTATTGTAGATACCGGTAGGGTCTCCCACGCGCCACTCTCCTACCCGAATAGCTCACATTCTACCATTTTGACTAACCTAATGCCAATCGAATTTTATACGGCTCGCAGTAGCCTCTCGAACCCCTCAACGTTGTGGACAGATCTATTCCGGGACCGACTGTGAGGGAACCAGCCACATCGTAACCTCCGGCGGATCTAGGGTCAAGGAGTAGAATTTGGCTCCCGGAGAGATATAAAATCGCAACTTGATGTAGAACTCTCTTTTGGGCAGATTGGGGTAACTCGCTTGACGTTCCTCGTTCACACCGGGCCAGCTGGAAACCCCATTCCACGATAACACGCCTTCACGGGTATCGCCGCGGATAGGATCGCAATCGGCGACGGTGAAGCCGGGAATGGGCGCGCCGGTGTCTTCTAACACCTCATATCGTAGCTCGCCTGCCGTAGCGTCCACGTTAACCGTCACCCTTCCTCCTGACTCCTGACGGAACCGATGCGTGGTCAGAACCCCCGGCGCATATGAATCCGCTTCCACGCTGACATAACCATCGGGGCGGAGTTGGGCAACCCCGATTCCTGTCTGACGTTCTTTTGGGTTAAGCGCATGGTGCAATTGTGGTGTGCGGTTGTTGTGAGTTAAACCGACCCCGTTGTAGTAGAACCAAAGCATCCCATTGTGATGAATGGGACCAGAGACATACATGGACCCCCAATCCCATGCGCCGGGTTTGCCACGCGGAATAAATGGCTCGCGGTATCTGTTCCATGAGACCGTATCACGGCTTACCGCTAGTTGCGGCTCAACCACTCCGTCCACCCGCGCTGCCAATGCCGGCGATCCCCCGACATTTCCCCAGTAGAGATCCGGTTGCTCGATGGCGTATGGTTCGGTCAGATCAGTAAAAAAGACATTAAGCATGATGATATGTAATCCGCCATCTGTCCGGTTTGCCATATCATGGCCCGCGGCGTAAAACTCACTCCCCGGTGGGTCATTGAGGTCTTGATCAATGACTGTGCGCAGGCCGGACCAATTGAGGCAGTCTTGACTATCGCGCCGTCCGAGAACGCGGGTTCGACGGCTTGAGCCACGTTGGCCATAGAGTATGTAGGGCGCGTCGGGATTGATGATACCGCCGAAGGTTTCTGCGGGAGAACCGAAGGCGAAGAGTTGTTTCTGATGATTGTGAGGACCGGAGGGGTAGTGGCACCAGTTGTATCCATCGGCAGAGTAGAGTGCTTGCCAGACGCCGTCATGGGGCATAGTGGTTATCCGCTTCCAGCGATAGGTTTCGTCCGTTTCATGCGGGTCGCACAGGATGTGTCCAAGTGATGGGCAGTCGCTGGGCCAAATGATAATGTTATTGTCTTTGGAACCTTCAAACTCGACGACCCCCAAATTAGGCCGTTCCCAATGAATCCCATCGCTAGACTCCACAACGCACACCGTGGAGTCTACACCCGGATAGTACATTCGAAAGGTGTTATTTTTCTCGTCGTAGATGATTGGGCCGCGAACGGGTTCACTCTCCCACGGTCGGTCTGGATTAACTACGTGAAGCGGTTCGTCAATGGTAATTTTTTCCGGGCAATTGAGCACACGATGCACTCCGACCATTGATTCAATGAAGAAATCGTCTATAAATGCCTGTTTTCCTGGATGCATTTCCATTTGGTTTTCCTCTCGGTCAATATCAACGCGCCGGACGTAGCGTTAAATCCGTTGACAGGTTGCCTGTGGCTGTGTTACGATGAAAATGTCTTCTGCGAAACTATCCATTTGTTGCCTGTTAAGTATACAAAATTGAGGGAAAAGCGACAATGAAGAACTCAAAGGACCAGAAACAAACCGATGATCCTGCACGAGCAGCTCGCGTGGATAATCTGCTGCGTCCGGAGGTGTTGGACGCCTTTGACCGCACCACCTTCGAGCAGGAAGGATTTTGGGTGTGGGAGGGCATACTGACCGAGGAAGGTCAAAAGCAGTTCACCGCCAGCCTACAGAAACTACAGCACATGAACGACTGTATCCTCACGGACACAGACTGGGCTTCCATCGATTTTGAGAGTCGTGGATTGCCGCCGCCTCCGCCGGAGCAAATCACCCCGGAGTTCTTGGAGAGTTGTTGTGGTGGATCAGAACAGATGCCCGGTTTCCTCAGATCAGAGGTGCGTGCATACATGCACGAGCACGGACTCCTCGATCCCGGACCTGCATTGGTCACACGCGGATACGAGTCGCTGGGTGTGATGCCGGAATATTTCCCAGCAGGATACGATGATTTTATTATGGATGTCACCACCGCCCATCCGCAGATGATGAATCTCTTTATAAAACTTTTCGGTGACCGTTTCGTGCTTGATCACTGTTTAATGCTCAACCGGGCGGCGAACTCGCGAGGAAGACGTTGGCACGCTCACCAGTATCGCGAGGGACAGTATGAGGTTGAAGATCCTATCGGCACCGGTAAGGCGTTAACCTCTGAGTTTCTACAGCAGCAATGTATCCGGACGCTATGCTACCCAGAAGGGGCAGAGAGCGGAGATGGAGCGGAACTTGGCATTATCCCGGGATCCCATCTTTACCGCATCCCGTTTAAGTGGAACACAGAGCGACTCGATGAAGACGCCGACATGCAAACAAACTGGCTGAAGGGAAAGATCCACGCGATCACAGGCAAGCCGTTGGAGATTGTACATCTATCAATACCGCCCGGAAGCATGGTTTCATTTGTTCACCATATGCCGCATCACGTTCAACGCCGTCCACCGGGGGCACCGACTCGGTGGGGATTGTTAATGGCGTATAGGACCCCAGACCCCGATGCCGATCCAGCCAAGTGGACAGGTGGCATGCCGAGGCATTGGGTAGAGCGTACTGCGGAGGCAGGAAAACTTTCCGATGCGGAGCGCCGTGTGTTTGAAGCGGACAACCCTCTTAACTAACCTATCAAAGCTCTGAATCCACGGTCCGTCCGCCCGTCAACTCCTTGTCGTAGCTCGGTCGAAATAGCTCGGTGAGAAGGGATGGCAGCTCGCCTCGATGTGCCTTCATCGCCCATATTGGCGGAATCGAATGCGATGGCTGGGCGTAACCGGTTACATCGCTCGGCTTCTTGTAGCAGAAAAGCGAACACCAACGGGTATCCTTGTCCAAGGCTTTGGGCGACACCGCATGGGCGGCGTGCGACAGGCAGCAGACAACCGTTCCCGGCGGAATTGAGAGATGTTCAATCTGAAGCGGCTCGGAGGTCACGGGATGCACCCGTCCAGCCAACCACTGCTGCTGTATCCCATCGTCGGTATCAGCCCAACACCCTCCCGGATCTCGAAAGAGATGGCTACCCCGAATGATCTTCAACCCTCCATCGTCCTCGGCTTCAAAGCCTTGAGGGTAACAGAGCGTGAGGTTGAAATTCGGCTGTGCCTGGTATTCCGACAAGCTGGCTACGCCGCAGTTATCCGCCCCAGCACCGATTTTATGACTATGCCACGCACCACCGGGATAGCCTGGGGGCCTGGTTAATAACTGGTTGTGATCGAAATAGATGTCATCGCTGCCAAGGCTCATCCGCTGCAATTGGAGCATCTGCGGATGTGTGAGGACGTTCATTAAGTACGGAACATGACCTGCCGGAAAATACTCGGCAAAAACACTGTGCTGCCGCAATGTTTTCACACCTGCCTCATCGTCTGACTGCGGTGCCTTCTGGCTCCCTCCGAGCGCGTTATTAATCTCCTCAACGGTGAGAGATTTTGTTGGTGGCGTTCGACCGAGGACCTCCCAGTCGATTTCTGACCAGTCTGACTTGAGCAATCTGTCGTTGAGTTCCTGACCATATTTCAGCGCCGCTGTCCACGCTTCGACCGTTTTGGGTGTCATAACTTCTCTCAGCACCGCATATCCATCCCTCAAAAAACTTGCATGGTCGAATTGCGCGGTAACCGCTGACATGTCGAATAGAGGTTCACGATTGGACTCTAACCCGTCCCAATCACTGGGAGACCAGTGCACAGGTGAGTGTTGATTGGCGAGTAAGCTGGGACGGGTGGCGTCTGCAAGTTCGTCGGTTGAGCGCAGCAGGAGACGGGTGAGCGTCGGATTTGACGCATCGGGGGCGAGGAGTGGGTTCTGTGGCAGTGTGGGGGCAGAATCAGGAGATGCCGTGGTTTTCTTCATAACCGATCTCTCTTCCAAAAACTACGATCGGATTTTCTAAGCAAATCCGGTTGGCGTAATATTAACTTTAGAGTTTAGATCATTCAAGGAGATTATGTCCTTGATTTGTCCGACTGATAATGATAGTATCTCATTGCAGTTTAGCACCTTGTGGGCACACTGTCAAGCGGAAAAGTCACGCAGTATAACGGGCGCTGGACCTTGCATAGTTTGTCTCTCCAGAGTCCGAATTACTCCCTGAATTTGCATAAATTCAGTCACGCCCAAGTCAAAAGAGGATCCAATGATGGTAGACATTGTAATGGTCGGTGCCGGAGGGATTTCCAGAACACATAGTGGTGCACTGATGCGTATCCCCGGTGCAAATATCGTTGGGGTTGTTGACCCGAATGAGGAGCGGGCTGAAACCCTTGCCAGTGCGGCTGGAGCGTCGACTTATAAGCACTTAGAGGATTGTGTGGATAGGGCCGATGTGGTGTACATCCTCACGCCGCCTTCTACCCATCGGGAATTGGCACTGACAGCGATTAACGCTGGAAAGCATGTCGTTTGTGAAAAGCCGATCTCCATCTCCTTGGACGATGCTGAAGCCATGGTACGAGCAGCTAAACAGGCAGATGTAAAACTGATGATTGCCTTTAACAATCGGTTTAGAAAAGGGTTTAATCGTCTCAGGGAAATGGCTAACTCCGGTACATTGGGCAAAATCGTCAATATGTGGAGCCAACGGATTGGACAGGGAATCTCTCAAGGGTACAACTGGCGGACCGATCCGCAACTGATGTGCGGCATGAGTATTGAATCCCTTTCGCACGATATTGATCTTATTCGCTGGATAGCGGGAGAGATTGTCGATGTCCGCGCAAATATTGTTGCCTCCAACCCGGATCTAAGGGGCTTTGATGACAATGCACATGTAGTTCTGACCCTCTCCAATGGAGGGACAGCCGTAATTCATGCCAGCTGGTCTTCTCACCTCGGTATGAACACTCGTGGAGTGATTGGAACTCTCGGCACAGCGGTTGTGGACGGTCCGGGACTCTGGGATGGAAGACATTTCCGCTGGAAGACCTGTGAGATGACAAACGAACATATCGAAGTGATCAACGATTCCTATGCCACTTCAGATTCCTACGAGCTGGAAAATCGGCATTTCCTTGATTGTGTTGCGAACGATCTGCCTCCGACAATTACGGGTGCTGACGGCTTGGCAGCCCTCAAGGTCTCGCACGCCATACTCGATTCTCATCATAAAAAAACGATGATTTCTTTGTAATAGAAGCGATCTGAATTGACCATGACATGATGTCAATCACTTGTGGATAGACAGACGCGGAGGGAAAGATGCTTACCAAACAACAGCAGCAGCATTTTGATGTGTTCGGATTTCTCGTGCTTCGGCAACTGTTTTCGCCGGACGAAATGGCTATCGTGATCCGAGACTTTGAAGCGGCAATGCTTGAAGACCGAGATGGTGAACCGTTCGATGGTAAGACACGCCAACAAGTAAACGACTGGTATCTTGGACGACCTTGTGCTGAATTGCTGATTGATAGCGAACGCATCTGGGAGCCAATTGAGCAATTACTGGGACCCGGCTATACATTTAAGCAGGGGAACGACGGGAACTTTTATGTGGGAGATACTGTCTGGCATCCGGACATGGGGTGGGATCCACATATCCCGGAGGGTCAAAGCGACCCTAACAAAAATATCGGAGCGTGGCGGTATCACTATCATCCGAGTATTAAGGTTGCATTCTATTTAGATTCGGTCGGCAAGGATAGCGGATGCCTGCGTGTTATACCGGGCGCACATCGGAACCCGTACCACGATCAGCTGTGGTCGCTCCATCTGAATGTCCCTGCCGCAGTATCCGAAGATGACACCTACAGGTTCGAGAATGTGCGTCCAAAACTCCTTGAGATGTGGGAACAGGCGACCGGTGATAAGGAAGGTGCGGAACGATTCCTGTCGGACCCCAATACGAATCACTTTGGAGTAGCGCCGTGCGATATTCCAAGTTTCCCCATCGAATCTGAGCCGGGTGATGTCGTATTCTTCAGTCATCAGCTTTGGCATGCATCGTTCGGAGGACGCGTGGGCAGACGGATGTTCACATTAAACTTCCGAAGCACACCGACCGACGATGACGGATAGTCCACAGAAAGCACGGGCGAGGCAACCTCGCCCCTACGATTACGAGCAGTTTTACGCAAATGTCAACACGCCCTAGCAACTTAGGTACTTATAGAAGGCACGGGCAGGTTACCTCGCCTTTACAATTTCTTACATGAGTGTTATCAGAAAGGTATATTATGGAATATCGTGAATTTGGAAGAACAGGGCTGCGGTTGAGTGTTATAGGGACGGGGGGTCTCCTCGCGCACTATTGGGAAGGAGAGTCTGGTCACCCACCGCCCGAAGAGAAGCGGAGAATATACCTGCGGGCAGCCGAAGCCGGGATAAACCTATTTGACATGGGCTACGGGGATGAAGTTCATATCCCGGAGGAATTGAAGGGAAATACGGCCGAGCGTTACTTCTCCCTGAAAGTCGGCGCGCCCGCAGCAGCAGACTTAGAAGGCATAGTTGACCAGCATCTCACGAATCTGCAAAGAGATGCGATCGATATCCTCCGTGTACACTATTACGCCTATATGAAGGACCCCGAGTTGAGAAAAAGGATCACCGATCTCAAACAGATGGGGAAGGTACGATCACTCTGTACGATCCGCCATTTCGAGGAGGACCAAGACGCCTATGTAACACGGGGACCAGAAAAAGGGGCAGACGCAGACTTGGTTATCTACAATTATGTCTGTCGTGGTCAGGCATCGGGTATTCGGGCGTCGTCCAAAGCTGGAAAGGGTGTCTTGGTAATGAAGGCACTCGGCGGCCAGTATTTGAGTTGGGGACATAAAACCGGAACGGACTGGACCCAAGCGACGGAGGAAACTCTGGTGCAGCTCTCACCGCTCGGCGAAAGTATGCGAAACGAATTGTCGCTTGTCTATTCTTTTACCGCTGGTCCTTGGAGTGAATTGGCTGCATCGCGGGAAGAAATTTCACCGACCGGGAAGGCGTTGTCGTGGGTGCTTGAGAACCAAGGGGTGAGCACTGCTTTGGTAGCTGTCGCCAGTGTCGCAGAACTTGAGGCTGTTTTAGAGGGTGTATAGAAGATCCCTCTTACAAGATTGCTCAGTGAGGTTTTCATGGATATACAACTGACATCGGTACAAAAAGAAGCGTATGAGCGGGACGGTTATACTATCGCCAAAGGTGCGTTCGGTCCAGAGGAGTGCGACCGGTTTATCGAATATATGATGGACCTGCACGCAGGGCGCAAAACCGTCGAAGGTTATCCCCCACGGGAGCCGGACGACTGGCGGCGGACACATAACCGTTCTCTGCATGAACCTGTGGGGTTAGAATGGATGCTGGATACGAGACTGTACGAACCGTTGCAGACCCTCCTCGGCGATGAGCCGGATGCGGTGCAGAGTATGTATTTCTATGTCGGTTCGGAACAGCGTCGGCATCAGGATGCATACCATCTTCCGGGCTGTATGTCGGCGTGGATTGCGCTTCAGGAGGTCGGTGCATGGAACGGAAGTATCCATGTCCAAGTGGGTTCTCACAAAGGGCAGCTTATCGACAAGAAAGATTTTAGGACCGATGAGGAGGGTAACCCGGGGGCTTGGCATGGCTGGGAGCACGAAGACGCGTTTGATGCCCTGTTCGAGCGTAACGGGCTTCCAGAGGTCGCTGTCGAAGCCTCAAAAGGAGACGTGGTATTTTTTCACGGCAGGCTCATCCATCGCGGGGGTCCCATTTTGGAGCAGGGGGCGTTTCGACACAGTTTCGCGTGCCACTATATTCCCCAGTCTTTCAATCCTTGGCCTTATGAAGCACTGCCGAGGTTGCGGATCTCATTCGATAGGGTCTGCCGATTTACGCCGACTCATTGACGGGAAATCATCAATTAGGGGAAAAGTAGGCAGCTGCACTAAGTTGAACGAAAATTCTGAATCGCATCGACCAGCTTATCTGCTCCGAAGCGGATGACGTCCGTGGCGGGTAGACCCGTCTCTCGCTCTGTATCTTCAACGGCTTGAAGGGCTTCTTCTTCGGTGAGATCAAAGCAGTTGAGACCAATCCCAATAACTTTGGCGGGTTTAATGGGATGGGCGAGCATCTCATATTGACGGATTAGTTCTGGCACCGGTGGGAGTGGTACGGTGTACCGAGCAACAATTTTACGTGAAGGTTGATGGCAGAAGATTATAGCATCGGGCATGGAACCGTGCAGGAGACTCAAGGTAACACCTGAATAGCCGGGGTGAACGAGCGAGCCCTGCCCTTCGACAATCAGGAGGTCGCGCGCCTTCGTCGCACCTTCAAGCACAATTTCCTCTGACGCGCCTGCGGTAAAGTCCGAGACCACCGCATCAATGGCAATGCCCCATCCAGAGATCATGATGCCGTTCTGACCGGTCGCGCAAAATTCCGCGTCCAATCCGCGATTCTGCGCTGTGTCTGCGAGTTCAATCGCTGTCACCATCTTGCCGATCCGACAATCCGATCCGACAGTTAGGATCACCGTTTGAT
This sequence comes from Candidatus Poribacteria bacterium, assembly GCA_022826645.1. Classification (GTDB taxonomy): domain Bacteria; phylum Poribacteria; class WGA-4E; order WGA-4E; family PCPOR2b; genus PCPOR2b. Next base: position 32,004 of record JAJDUM010000063.1, on the reverse strand, counting down.
CGACCTCGTCAGCTTTGCACGTGGCAATAGGAAGGTCTGCGGGCGGTTTCCGAACATCCCACAACGTAACGTTGTTGCGTTCGGCGAGATCCGCGAGTTGTGGATCATCACTCAGGAATCGGTGGAGCCCACTCATGACGTGCAGACCGTGTCCGATAGCTTCTTTCAAAATTGCTGTCCACGTTTCAGGTAATTCACCACCCGGTGGGGCAATTCCGATCGCGAGCATCGTTGGGTTCAATTCCATCGCTTCCGCGAGGCTGCCAAGGACCGGAATTCCCTCGCCGATTTCAATGACTTCGCTGACATCTTTACCGGCTTGTTCGCTGTCAATAACGGCGACGACGTTCTCGGTATGATAGCGCACCAACACCGTCGCTGCCTTTGATTCCAATATGCCGAATGAACCTTCGGCAAGAATGACCATTTTATGTTCTTTAGGATTGATTTGTGCCATACACTTTGTCCTTATTTTTTTGAAAGCCTTGTCATTGATACAACTTGCCTTTGATAGAAAGAAGGGTTTTTAGTTGTGCTTCTGGGAGATTTGTAATTTCAGCAATGAGTTCAATCTCCATTCCCTTTGCAAACATCGCTTGTGCGGCCTCAATCTTGCCTTCAAAGTGCCCTTCTCTCTTGCCTTCAAGGTGCCCTTCTCTCTTGCCTTCAAGGTGCCCATTGTGATAGATTTGTTGCTTCTCTTTTTCTAATGCGGTAATTAACATGGTCCTTACCTCCTCTTCGTTTCGATAAATGGTTTCCAATGACTCATAATCCTCAGTGGCAATCCGTCCGTGGAGTGCCAACTGCTTGAACCAGTTTAAGAACAGGCTAACCGCTCCCTTGTCCGTCTCCGATGAAAACAGATTCAGCAATTCTGTCTCCAACACATCTACATCATAATGCGATTCTGCTAAGAACAGCGTGGAGACGATGTTTCGGATTTTTAGTAGGGCTTGTTGGCTATATTGGTTTTCAGCAATTAAGAAATATCGAAAAGCTAACGTAAACGTACCCAATGACGGTGTTTGTTCAATTAAATCGGAAAGGTTAATTGGTGCTGTCCAGCGGTCCTCTCCATTGTATAGCACGATAGGAAAAACCGCGGGGAGTTTCTTAACCTGTTTGTGATTGGCAATATAGTCCATGTAGAAGTTGGTGATGTAATTGAGTACCCGTAACGCCATGAACGGATCAACGGTAGATTGAAACTCAATGAGGATGTAGATATAAACCTCATGGTTGAGCAACTGGACTTTGTAAATCAAGTCACTCTCGGTTTCCCGGTAGTGTTGAGAAATGAATGATTTATCAAGCGTTTCACCAGTTGAAAAATCGAGTTGATTGACCCATTCTTGATTGACGAAGGTTTCAAGCAGTTGCCGAAATATAGTCTGATTTGAAAAAAGTTTCTTGTATCCGCTATCGTGAATGTTCACCCTTAGCCCTTCTCAAGTTACTTTGAACCCTCGCTGAAGCATCGGGGGCCTTGCGTCAGCAGATTCGCCTATCCGCCCATCTGCTGATTGGTGGGTTCGTTGCGACGATTACCCTGTGCATCAGTCTGTATTTGTCGGGCAATAATTCTTACCGGCGTTGCTTTGGCGGGAACAACATCTGTATTAACGCGGTAGGTTCGATCATCTGTGCCGCCGGGCAGCGGATGGTTGAAGATAGAATCTGGATCGCGGTAGACAGCAATAATATTGTGGAACAGTTGTGCGGTGAATTGATTACGTATAACCCGCGCGCCGGTGAACACCCAATGGGTTTGCTGCATTGGCTGCTTAGTCATCGTATTCCAGACCATCTCTTCGGCACGATGTCGAACGACCTGCTCCCCACGTTTCCATTCTACCCACAACTCGACTGGATCGCCTCTGGGTAGATGGGGGTCACCTTCCACAGTAAGGTTCATGCCCGGATTTAGGTTCAGGCGAAGCAGCGCAAGTTGGATGTGCATCGGTTCCGCATCAAGCATAATGAGGCTTTCATGTGTTTTTCCCAGCTTGCCGACCGCAAAAAATTCCAAGATGGTTTCCTGACTGATAACATTAATCTCACCGTTCATTATGACTTCATGGTTGTTAACATCGACAGTGACCGTTCCAATTTGAAGTACACCGTCGCCGATTTTTTGGATAGCAGAATCTGGGGAAATTGCAGCGGCAGACTCTGGGCGGATAGTCAATTGCTGCGATGTGGTATTGTTACTGCGATCCAGATCCTCAATCGCCGCGTTTGGATCAACAACAACATAGAGCGTATAATCGCCCTCCTCACTTGGGGTCCAATTAACCCCGGTGGTCGTTTCGTCGAGGTTTGTGTTAAAGAGCACCTCTTGAGAATCGATCTTTTTCCCACCTTGTGCTGGATTTCCGTCGTAAAAATCTACTGCAACGGTAGATTCAATCGGTGCACCGGTATTTGCCAGTGTGACACTGATTCGTACAGGGTCACCAACCCGCGGTGATGGTGGAGAGTAACGAAGACTGCGGTTTATCGCACCAAGGTCTGGCTGCATCGGTTTCGGCAAGGAACGGGTCAGAAACATCAGCGCGAAACAGGTTGTGGGGAAATAGTCCTCGTGATCGATCCAACGTCCATCAGGTTGCTGCTCTGCAACGAACATACTGGCGATATCCTGATACCAATCATGTCCGACGAGTGTATCCTGTTTCGGCGGGATGTCACAGAAACGCTGTAATGTCACAAAGTAGTAGTGATGCCAAGAGTTTGCTCCGGGATTGCGGGTGAGCGACCAGTGCTTTTTGATCCATTCCAACCCCTTTTGCACCTGCGGATCTTGAACAGGAACGCCAAATGCACGGAGCGTCCACAGTCCCGTCGCCGTCATGCTGCCGTAGACACCTTCCGCCCAAGGCGAACCGTGTTCGACTCGATTATAGAGCCATCCACCGGTATCTGTCTGATTGCTGCGAATCCACTCCTCTGCCCGCTGCCAAGTCTCCGACGGGACATCAAGCCCCCACTGTTTTGCAGCGTATAGGGCATAGATAACCCAGTTAAAGTGCGCTCCATCGGCTGTCGCACCGTAGCCCCAGCCGCCAAAATCTCTTGGATCTGAGAATTCCTCCCCACCAAATGGCAACTGACTTTTAACAAGTTGATTCACTGAAAATTGGGCGCGTTTGCGGTATTCCGGCAGGTTGGCAGTAACGAGTGCTGGCAAAACAATAGAATGAACGTAGACATCGAAGGAGTTCCAATCCTGCTGCATGAGAAAATTCAGCCCTCGCTGCACAGCAGGATCTGACGCAGGCACCCCCGCCGACAGGAGAGCAAGCAGTGCGAGCGCAGTTTCTTGCTTACTATCTTCCCCCAGATCCCATGCTGGACCGGGCAACAGATCTTCGGGCAGCCCTTTAAGGGTGGCACCACAGATGACGCAGATCGAGATAAGCTGATTTTCGGAACCACATTGTAAGCAGGTGCGATTATGCCGACCCTGTTGCGCTCTCACCCATTCCACCCCTCTTTGAATTGCGTTTTGGATCTGGTCAGGGGTTGCCTTGGGAAACGCACGCCGGGTTGCAGTAAAAGAGGTGTGCGCGATGTTGTTGCTGCGATTGGCTTCTTGAATCTCCTTATCGTCTCCAGCCGGATTGGCAACGGCATACACTTCCGTTGTTCCGGGCGGTGGTCGCCATTGCGTTTTGACCCTTTTTGATTCGCCAACCCCCAGCCCCAAAATCACGTCTCTGCACATAATCTGCAGCGGGGTTGTCCCCGGATCGCCTTCGTAAAGATTGACAATCAGATCTTCATTCATCGTCGGCGCAGCCTGTCCCACATTATTGACAGTGACGTAAACCGTGATCTCCTCTCCCTCAAGCGGAGAGGGGTTGGAAAACACAAAACTGGTGCTGTCCACCTCAAAGTCCGGCAACAGTGGCTGTTGAGCTTGCACGTGAGATACAGCGAGGAGCAGTATCAGAACGAAAAGCATGCGAAACCTGCACATACGAATACCCCTTTTTTATCCCGATGGATCGGGACGGGTTGGGAAGAAAGGTTGAGAAAATCAGTAATAGCGAATTAAAGATGGCCAGCCAGCAAATGGACAGGTATTCGGTATACCCATTTATCTCTACGGTTATGTGCGTATTATTGCCCCGCCCAGTTTCCAACAGAGACGAAAGAGGGCTGCGGTATCGGGTTTTCAAACAACTGCTGTCCATCCGCAGAGAACTTACTGACGCCGCCCTGAAATGTCGATCCAAACTGATCAGCGACCCATACTCCGCCATCTTGGGAACTGGCACAGATAGAAAGAACCGCCATCCCGGCAGGTACTTCCAGCAATTTCTGACCAGCTGCAGACAATTTAACAAGGGTATTACCGTCGGCAACAACCCACAGATTGCCATCCCGCTGGTTGACACTCGGCGAGCTGGGTAGTTTGAGTTCGGTAACTCTGAGCAATTCTTGGCCGCCTGGACTCAATTTGACGATGACATTGCCATGTGGATCTGTCACCCACGCATTGCCAGATGTGGAATTGACACTGACATATTTGGGTTCTTTCAGTTTTACCGGAGAGGTCGCAGCGGCTGCGCCGGCTGCACTATACCGAGCAATCGTTCCGCGGGAATCTGTGACCCAGCAGCTACCGTCAGTGCTATTGACCGCAACTGTTGGTTCGTGCACGCCAGTAACCGTCGCAAGTACCTGCTTGCCGTCGGCTGAGAACTTTTGTACCGAATTAATTCCACCAACCCAAACAGTCCCATCCGTTGGATTGACTGAAACAGCATGGGGCCGCTCAATCGGCGGAAGTGTGATGAATTGTAAGTTTGGATCTTGCTCTGCAGGGTTAAATCTATAGACCGCATTTGCAGCAGAAACAGCGATCCAAACAATACCGCTCTTCGGATCAACCACGGCAGCTTGTGCCTGCGTGAGACCGGGTATGATCGTTGGATCTGCCAGGCCATCTGCATTAAGTTTATAGACCGTATCGCCACCACTGACGACCCAGCATTCCCCGTTGTAATTCGCATGAAGTGGGTTGAGTGAAATTGCAATGAGAGCAAGTATCGCTGATAGAATCTTCAATGCACAAAAAACACGCTTTTTCATCTGACTTAATCTCCTAATATATGTTTGGGCAGAACCGTTGTGAGGACAAGTCGCACCAAGGCAACAAGATATCAATAGATTAACACATCTACTTGTAATGTTCAAGCATTTTTGGAAGACCCAACAGCTTAGTCTTGCCCACGGGATGCGAATCGGTTATAATTATCTCCATCTGAATTGCGACAAGGATACTACACCTTCGAGGTTCCATGAAATCTGCGATGAAGTCATGATTGCCCTAATCCTTAAAGAGTCGCGTTTTTACGCGTACCAACCAAAGTATCGCCGCACACAATTTATCATTCTATGTACTCTCGCTTTCGCCCTGTTTGTCACAGCATTTGAGGGATTTGCGTTAAGCCGTGGACGACCACAAATTCTTGTCGGCGAAAGCATTTACGTCGTCCTAATATCACTGTTTTTTTGTCTATTACTCGGCTTGTTTATCCCGCTGCAAGCTGTTGAATCGTTTCAGATTGAGAGACGCGGATCCAACTGGGATATACTTAATCTCACACCTATCGGGCATCGAAAGTTCCTGCTTGGTAAACTGATAGGAGCGGTTTTGGCACTACTGTGGTGTATCGGGTTGACGATTCCACTCTTTGGAATTTCGGTTTACACAGGCGGATTGGAGATGCGTCAGTTGTTTTTGTGCGGACTGGTATCCATTATCGGATTTATTGCCTTTTTCTTAATTGGGGCATGTTTTGCTCTGTTAGGATGCCCGGATCACGCACGAGGACGCAGTTACGCCGTGGTGCTATTGCTGACTTTCACTCCACTTATCATTCCTGCATTGACACCGATGATAACTTTTCCAAAGATCTTGATAGAATTGCTGCGAGTGTTGAGTCCCTTGTGTGCGCTGATTGCTATTGTAAAATCTGATGCCTACGTCGGTCTCAGCATTACACCTGTCTGGATGTGGATGGTACTCTATCACATAATCCTATCTGCAACGCTGTTTGAGGTTCTGAATTGGCAGCTTGAAAAACGCTCGATGGCCTCATGATGAATCGCTAAACTACAAGGCTTTGAGCGTTCAACTCCGAAACTTCTCAAGCAGTTAATTTTAACGCAAGTTGCTATTTGTCACACCCGCTCGGCTTGGATAGACATTTCCAAGTCTCGGACTCTCCCCGATAAGATCCCCGATGGATCGGGACAGGCGGGACAGGCGGAACGGAGCCATCTTTGTACGTATGCAGTGGATTTGTCAATCCACTGCGAGTTGCTTTGAATCCCGATTTATCGGGGCGGTAATTGATTCAATATAGCTTTCATTCGTTCAGTTTGCAACGTTTTCTATAACTAAGCAACTTAGGTTAATTTTATATGAACGACTATTTTCATCATGACAAGTGGAAGTCTGTTCTTCCAACTGGATTTGAGATTACTTCGTTTTTTACGTTTCACGTATGAAAGAAAGGAACCAAACAAAAGATATGAAATTTCACTTTAAAAATGGTTATCTCTATTGCGAAAAATTAAAGATAAAAGATATTCAAGACCAGATCCCAGAGAGTCCGTTTTACCTTTACAGCCTCACACAAATAACAGAAAACTACAACGCGTATCAAACCGCGCTTGAAGGTGTTGAGTCAATCATTGGTTACGCCATTAAAGCGAATAACAACCTGACAATTCTCAAGCATTTACGCGAGTTAGGAAGCGGTGCAGTGTTAGTGAGTGGGAACGAACTACGAATTGCGTTGGCGGCGGGATTCGACCCAAAACGCACGGTGTTGAACGGAAACGGAAAGACAATCTCTGAACTCATTCTTGCAGCGGAACACGAGGTGATGATCAATATCGATAGCGAGTTCGATCTGGAGCACGTGCGCGAGGCTGCGAGGGAGATAGGCAAAGTTGCAAACGTCCTGATTCGCATTAATCCCGATGTTGATCCTGAAGTCCACGCCTACGTGTCAACGGGAATCAAGAACTCCAAATTTGGCATCCGAAATGAACGGCTGCACTGGTTTCTTGATCAGATTCAAGCTGAACCACTTCTCAACCTCGTCGGTGTTCACTGTCATCTAGGATCTACGATCAAGAAGGTACGAATTTTCCGCGATGCCACTATCCTGATGATGGAGTTCATCGAAACGATTCGAGACGCAGGATTCGATCTGAGATATCTGAATATTGGTGGCGGATTGGGTATTGATTATGAAAAAACGGGAGAGTCAATACCCACACCCTCTCATCTGATTGATTCAATCAGGGATGTGTTGACCGATGACATCGGGCTAATTATTGAGCCGGGGCGGTCTATTATCGGAAATTCATCGGTGCTGGTGAATCGGGTTACCGGCGTGAAGACTAACGGCAACAAGCACTTCATCGTGATTGACGGAAGCATGGCAGAACTTATCCGGCCGAGCCTCTATGATGCGTATCAGCATATCGACTTTATTGAGCCTGTAGATGGCGAAGTCATCACTTATGACGTTGTGGGTCCCGTCTGCGAATCGGCGGACTTCCTCGGCAAAGATCGGGCACTTCCAACGCCTCACGAAGGTGCTGGACTTGTCGTCTACGACGCTGGCGCGTATTGCTATGCGATGAGTTCAAATTATAATCTTAAGATGCGGCCCCCGGAATATCTTGTTGATAATGATCGTTTGACCCAAATCCGTCGTTCGGAAACATTTGAAGAGCACATGCGGTTATTTGAAGTGTAGTGCGGAAATCTTTGGTAAAATCCCAGAGTCAAAGCGTGTTGTCTTGACATAAGAGAAACGATTAATGTGTCAATTTGACATAGTGCAGATGCGCTAAAGCTCTGCAGCGAGTATGCTCTAATACCTGTCGAAAACCTGATTAACTACGCATGGCGCGCATTGCAGCCAAATAGAGACAAAAAGAATTATCTTGGCATGTCATTTGCTGATTCAATTCCGATTGATATTTCATGCAATACACATCAGGAGGAACAGTTATGCGCATTGACAAATTTACACAAAAGGGCCAAGAGGCGCTTATAGAAGCGCAGAATTTAGCACAAAACTACAACCATCCGGCAGTCAAAACGGAGCATCTGCTCAAAGCACTGGTTGAGCAAGAAGGCGGGGTCGTGCCATCGGTTCTCAAACGGATTGGTGTGGATACCGATCTGTTGGGACAACGGATTGATGAGACTTTGGATCGTATGCCACGCGCTACAGGTGCATCGGTCCAAGTTGGAATGGACCAAGATCTCGTTAGTGTTCTCGACGGTGCAGAGACAATCGTCGATAAGATGAAGGATGACTACACCTCCACCGAGCATATTCTGTTGGCGATGGTGCAGGCGAAAGTAGCCACGGTCAACGAGTTGCTGGCGGCCTTCGGGGTAGACGAAAAGAGTATCATGGACGCCTTGATGGGCATTCGCGGCTCCCAGCGGGTTAGCAGCCCAACCCCCGAAGACCAGTATGAAGCGTTAATTAAGTATGGACGTGACTTGACGCAGGAAGCCCGTAAGGGGAAGCTTGATCCGGTAATTGGTCGGGACGAAGAGATTCGGCGTACAATTCAGATTCTGAATCGGCGCACAAAAAACAATCCGGTACTTATCGGTGAACCGGGAGTGGGCAAAACCGCTGTAGTTGAAGGGCTCGCGCAGCGAATTGTGCGGGGCGATGTGCCGCTCGGTTTGAAGGAGAAAAGACTCGTCGCACTTGACCTTGGCGCGTTAGTCGCCGGCGCAAAATATCGAGGTGAGTTTGAGGAACGACTCAAGGCAGTGTTGCAAGAGATTCAGAGTGCCGAAGGACAGATCCTTCTCTTCATCGATGAGATGCACACCCTCGTTGGTGCCGGGGCAGCCGAAGGCGCGATGGATGCGTCCAACATGCTCAAGCCGATGCTGGCGCGCGGCGAACTCCACGCCATCGGTGCAACAACGCTCGACGAATACCGGAAGCATATCGAAAAAGATGCAGCACTCGAACGCCGCTTTCAGCCGGTCTACGTCGATGAACCTTCCGTTGAGGATACTATCAGCATCCTACGTGGTCTCAAAGAGCGGTATGAAGTGCATCACGGTGTCCGCATCACCGATAGCGCAGCGATCTCTGCTGCAACGCTGAGCCATCGCTATATCAGTGATCGTTTTCTACCGGATAAGGCAATCGACCTTGTAGATGAGGCTGCGAGTCGACTCCGCACCGAAATTGACAGTAAGCCAGCGGAATTGGATACGGTCGATCGAGAGGTTATGCAGTTACAGATCGAGCGGGAGGCCTTGAGAAAAGAAAAGGACGCGGGGAGCAAAGAGCGGTTGGCAAAGATTGAAGAACAGCTCGCCAACCTCGAAGAGAAAAGCACACAACTGTCTGTGCGGTGGCAAGCAGAGACCACTGCCATTGAGAAGGTACGCGGTATCCGTGAGCAGATTGACCAAGTTAACCAGCAAATTGAGGAAGCGGAACGTCAGACCGATTTACAGCGAGCTGCCGAACTCCGCTACGGCCATCTCCGTCAATTGGAGAACGAGCTTACTGATGCTGAAGCGGCACTTGCTCAACTTCAGGGTGACGGTGCATTGTTAAAGGAAGAGGTGGACTCCGAAGATATCGCTGCCATTATCAGTAAGTGGACTGGGATTCCAGCGAGCAAACTGTTGGAAGGTGAGATTGAAAAGCTGGTTCAGATGGAAAAACGGCTGCACAATCGAATCGTTGGACAGGACGGTCCCGTCGAAGCGGTGGCGCGAGCGGTCAGGCGCAGTCGTTCAGGTTTGCAAGATCCGAATCGTCCGATCGGTTCGTTTATCTTCTTGGGACCGACGGGTGTGGGAAAAACCGAACTTGCCCGTGCATTGGCGGAATTCCTGTTCGATGATGAACAGAACATGGTGCGGATTGATATGAGCGAGTATCAGGAACAACACACTGTAGCCCGCTTAATCGGTGCACCGCCGGGATATGTGGGATATGACGAGGGCGGTCAGCTAACCGAAGCCATCCGACGTCGTCCGTATAGCGTCGTGCTGTTCGACGAAATCGAAAAGGCGCATCCGGAAGTGTTCAACGTCTTCCTACAGGTACTCGATGATGGTCGCCTTACCGACGGTCAAGGGCGAACTATTGACTTCCGAAATACGGTCATCATCATGACCAGCAACATTGGCAGCGACTCGATTCTGAACATCACAAACGACCAAGCAATGCGTGAGCAAGTGAAGGTCGCGCTTCGCGAGCATTTCCGTCCAGAGTTTCTGAACCGAGTTGACGAAGTGGTATTTTTCCATCGTCTGGAAAGCGAACATATTCGTCAAATTGCTAAAATTCAACTCGGCAACGTCCGTCAGTTGCTCGCCAAACGAGACATCTCGATTGATATGACCGATGGAGCGACGGATCTCCTCATTCAGGAAGGGTATGATTCTGCCTACGGTGCGCGCCCTCTTAAACGGGTCATTCAGCAGCAGATCATTGATCCGCTGGCAATGCAGGTAATTCAGAACGAGGTGCGTGACGGGGATCATCTGCTGATTGATGCAAACAGTGATGCGCTGACATTCACTGTGACCGAACCGGCTGCAGAAGATAAGATGGCTGCCGATTAAAAGTCAAATGATCAACTAAAGGTAGTATACATAAGATGCTGCCATTCCAAACGTGGGGGTCGGTCCAAATATGTTCTCAAAAAATCTGCTACCCAACGCCAGTTTTGAACTCGACTTCGGTGATACCGTCCCGACGAACTGGGGCGACACGCAGAACGAGTTGACGTTACGGTTGCATCTCGATTTGAACCCCGATGAAGCAGGGACGACTCAAGTGCCGCAGGTGCCGCCGTGCAGTGAAGTCATCGGTGAGGCTGTTGATGGCGAGCGTGTAGCGCGGGTTGAGACAGAGACTGCCTTGAATTCCGATGAGGTGGGCGAACGCAGCGGTACTGCTGTCGGACACCTGCTCTCACCTCTGGTGAATGTTGTTCCTTGCACACCGTATACGATTTCGGTCTATGCGCGGAGCGATGAACCGTCGGCAAAACTGGAGATCGGGTTGTGGACGAGGGCGGTAGACTTCACAGAGGACGCAGATTCGCTCAGTTATGAGATGCCGCTTTCGACGGAATGGCAGCGTTTTACGTTTACCTGCTGCACGGACGAACTGGAGGAACGCGCTGTCGTTGACCTCAAGGTTACGGCAGATAAAGCGGGAGCAGTCGTTTGGTTCGACGCAGCACAGTTGGAGCAAGCACCTCAAGCAACGGAGTTCCAACCACGCCGGAGTGTTGAAGCAGCAGTTGTGGGCAGTCCTGACTCTCGTCCTAATCAGGGGCGACGGGACAGCTCTCTGATCCACCTTAACGATGGACCTCTCAAGCTCTCTCTGACAACATACAATCAGACGGATAAAACGGTCAATGAACCAATTACGATGGAAGTCCGGGAGCTTGTTGGAGGACGTGTAATTTTCAGCTATACGCTCGTGGATCCTATCGGTCCTGGTCGAAATGAACGCAGCCTCTCGCTGGACTTTCCGTTCATCGGTGAGTTCCGCGCTCGGGTTCTCGCAGCAGCCGGTGAACAGATTAGTCCCGAAGATTATATCTTCGTCAACTATCCAGTCTTCGAGGAAACATATCAGGGTGTGATGTACACAAGGCACAGTGCCGTGCATGAAATACCTGCTGAACGGAGTGTGCTGCCGTGGACCAATGACCGTAACTGGTATGCCGATACACAAGCGACGCTAATCGTTACCGATGACGATAAGATTCACGCACAGATGAGCGATGGACATACGGTGATGTGTACCCGTGACGGTGGACAAACTTGGGACAATCTACAGGTAACCAAGTCGATTAACACTGTGTTATACGATGGGACGTTTTTGGCTGTAGAGCCGAAGGGCAGGTTGTTGCATGTCTCACGGTCAAGCGATCAGGGAAGAACATGGCAGCCGCTCGGAGAAATCGAGTCATCCGAACACCCGCAGGTCGGGGGGATTGAACAGCTGCGCGATGGGTCACTGATTATACCGGTCGGCATTATCAGCTCGCAAACAGCCGCAGGTCCCCTGACCGTACACTCATTTCGCTCAACCGACGGAGGCAAAACATGGTCAGCGGGATCACCAATCTGCCCGGGGGGTGAGCCACAACTCCTCGAATTACAATCGGGGCGGCTACTCGCCTTCTGCCGCAACAATCCACGGGTTCCGTCCAGCGACCTACAACGCCCATTCCGCAATGAAGAACCGTGGCGGTTGTGGCAGCGTTTTCAAGGCGCGCGGAGTCTTTCTTCCTACACGAAACGGGTCACTCTGGCAGAATCAGATGACGGTGGAGAGACGTGGCATAGCCAGCGTCCCGCAACGTTTCTGCTGGAAGAGATGCACGGCGGTGGTATCCAGTTACCGGACGGACGAGTCGTCTTCCTTTATACACACCGTGGACCGACGTATCGCGGCGGCGAGCGGGCAAAAGTAAGCTACGATGAAGGCAAAACTTGGTGCGATGAGTTATATTTCATGACCGCAACGCCCTCGTACCCGGGCTATTCCGGCAGCTGCGTACTGCCCTCGCACTTAGCCGATGGCAAGCCGGGGATGATTCTCACGCTGGTCGGCGAGCGATCGGAAAGAAACTGGGGCAGTGAAGGACCTGCAACACCGGACGGTTTTAAGTATATGCCACGCGTCCAAGCAATTCGCTGGCGCCCTGTAGAATGAACAAACTAACGAACTAACAGAAAGCTCCAATGAGGCGACAAATATGTAGGAACTCGAACCTTTGCAATGCCAATCTGACGGCTGCCGAAGCAGTACCAGACCGAGCCGAAGGGACGTTCCTTCATTTTTCTTTAAAAAAAGGCGAACTTAATTCAAACTCATCTGCCCAAAGATGCAGAGACACAAAATTATAGCCGAAACCTACATATTATTGATTATAAATCCGTGGTTCGGCACTATTCTAACATTCATTCGACAAGAAAGAAGGAGACTTTACCATGAAACGCAGATGGTTCGTACTCACCGCCATTCTCGCAATGGCAGCAGTTACCGTTTTTCTCACAAATCAAGTTACCCAAGCCCAGCGCCCAGACCGCGACGGAATGCGCGAGAGAGCCGGAGGCGAAAGACGTGGTGGTGGCGGAATGCGTGGGTTCAATCCCACCTCAATCATTGACAACTCATGGACAGACCTTACATTTTCTCTCAAGGTCGATGATGAGACACTCATCAAAGCCCGTCCAGTTTACCAGAAACATCGTGAGAGTCTTCAGAAAATCCTCAAAGAAGCCCGTGAATCCGGAGATCGAGGCGGAATGCGCGAAGTCTTCGGGAAGATTGGCAGTGAGTTCAAGGAAGATTTGAAATCGGTCTTGACCGAAGAGCAGGTAGCCCAACTCGAGACACACCAACAGAAGCGGATGCAGCAGATGATGAATCGAGGTGGTGGTAGAAGAGGCGGTGGTGGCAACAGAGGCCGCTAAATCACGACATATAGACAAGGGGAGATATGGATTCGTCCATTCTCCCCAGTTTTTTTTGTTTCGCCAACGAAGGAGGATAACCGATGGGGAAGAAATGGATCATTATCATAGTGATTGCTGTCGTGGTCCTCGTATCCGGCGGTTTGCTGCTGTGGGGACAACGCGCCAAAGCAACCAAAGAGGACGCTAACAATACCCCTGAAATCAAGACCGCCACAGTTGAGCGGGGCAATATTGAAGTCACAATTGATGCTACCGGGACCATTGAGCCGCTTAATATCGTTGAGGTAAGTTCCAAAGCGAGCGGTAAAATTTTAGAGATCACCGTAGAAGAAGGCGATTACGTCGAACAGGACGCTGTTATTGCACGTATTGAAACTACCTACGTTGCAGCAGATCTGGAGCAGGCACAAGCAGACTTTAGCGCGTCCCAGGCACGCCTTGATCAATCGAAGATTAGTATCGAATTGCAAAAAGAGCAGACCGCGATTCAGATTCAACAGGCGAAAGAAAAGTTGGCTGAAGCAGAAAAACAGTTAGAGCAGCTCACAGAACAGATACGGATAGAAAAAATAACCAACCAACGCCAATTAAACGATGCAAGCAATAGCCACGAGATGGCGCGATTACGATATAAACTCCTGACATCTGAGACGGTACGGGAAGAAGATAAGAAACGTGCAGAAGCAAGCGTGAACCAAGCGAAAGCCAATCACGACCTTGCCAAAAAAGAGTATGACCGAAAACAGCAACTTTTCGATAAACAGTTCATCTCAAAATCGGATCTTGACTCCGCTGGGACGCAGCTTCAATCAGCACAGGCACAGTACGACTCGGCTAAACAGCAGTTGGAGTTAGTTAAACAACCGGCAAGCGAAGCGGAGTTAAAACTCTCGGAGGCTGAGATTCAGAGAGCACAGTACGCCATTGATGCGGCGAATGAGCAGATCGAGAAAGAGAAGTATCGTGACTTGGAGATAAAGATTCAGGAACATCGTGTTACACAATCCAAGGACGCTTTGGAGTTGGCACTTGCCAATAAAAAACAGATCGATCTGAAGGAAAAGGATCTTGAAAGTTCCAACGCACAACTCATGCGCAGTGCAAGCGCCCTGCAACTTGCAAAAGAGAGCTATGACGATACGGTTATCCGTGCCCCCATTTCCGGAACGATTCTCGAAAAGAAGGCGGAGGAAGGACAGGTAATCGTCTCCAGCTTTGGTGGGGGCGGCAGGAGCGGCTCTGTTTCGTCCGAAGGTCAGGTGCTGGTAACGATGGCGGATCTCGAAAAGGTATTTGTCGCAACAGAGGTAGATGAAACTGATATCGGCAAGGTGAAGGTCGGTCAACAGGTGACCATCACCGTCGAAGCCTATCCTGACCAACCGCTGCAAGGGGAGGTGCTTCGCATCGCACCGCAAGGGCAGGTGGTTCAAAATGTAACAACATTCAAGGTCATCACTGAAATCACGAATACACGTCCAAGGGGACGCGGACGTTGGGGGAGAGGCGGTGGATTTGCAGGGCGCGGTGAAGGCAGCGGTTTCAGCCGAGGCGAGGGCGGAGGTGAGTTTACACCAGAACAGCGGGAACGCTTTCGACAGATGCGTCGGCAGCGGCAAGAAGAAGAGGGGACATCAGAGAACGCCCAAACTCCCAGCGAGGATTCAACAGCTGCTGAACCAGCGGAGGCGGCGGATCCGTGGATGGCAATGGCGGACAGTTTTTTCGGTGACACAGGGACGGTGGATCCAACTCCTGAAGAAACCCCATCGGAAGATACAGATACGCCGTTCTTGAAGCCGGGGATGAATGCAACTGTTGAGATTGCTGCCACGAGTAAGCGAAATATATTAGTCCTTCCGAATGAAGCGATTCTGTCTTTTGGAAACCGAAAAATGGTTCGTGTCATCGGCGAAGATGGTCAGCCGGGGCGTCCACAACCTGTTGAGACCGGTGCGAGTAGTTTCGACAGAACAGAAATCATCTCAGGCCTAAATGAAGGGCAGGCCGTCGCCGTGGGCGGTTTCGAGCGCAGAGGCGGCGGGGATATGGAACGATTCCGACGTATGATGGGCAATCCAGCTTCTACAATGAGACGGATGCAGCGAAACGCCGGCGGTGGCAGAGGGGGCGGTCGCTGATAAACGAGGGGGGAACCTATTTAGATGGGAATGCTCGAAAGTTTAGCAAACGCGTTACGTGGTTTATTAGCAAACAAACTTCGATCGGCGCTGACGATGCTTGGTGTGATTATCGGTGTGGGAGCGATTATGACCACAACCTCCATCGGCGAGGGAGCGAAAGCTGACATCACGGAGCGCATCCAGACGCTCGGGGCGAACATCCTGGCAGTCCGTCCGGGTCAGAGCCGTTTGCGCGGAAGGAGTTCAGGGCAGGATCGTCAGAGTCTGAAGTATGAAGATGCGATGGTATTGAGGGAGCGCGCAGAAAATATTCTGTTAGTTACACCGGAAGTATCTTCGCGCGCTCAGGTCAAGCACGGGAATAAAAACCACAATACGACGGTTATCGGTACGACACCCGAGTACCAGATTACAGCGAATTTTCCAGTTGAGAAAGGTGCATTTTTTACTGAGAACGACGTGCGTACTCGGCGCCGGGTGTGCACGTTGGGAAAAACAGTCGTCGATGAATTGTTTGGCAACGAAAAAAATCCGATTGGCGAGACAGTCAAGATCCGGGGACTCAACTTCCGGGTGCTGGGTGTGATGAAGGAGAAGGGGGCGAGCGGCTGGCGGAATCCGGATGACCAAATCTTTATTCCGGTATCAACGGCGATGAAACGGGTTTTTGGCAGAGATTATCTATCAAGTATCAGTGCGCAGGCGGTCAATAGCGAGGCGATGGAACCAGCCGAAGCGGAAATCGAGAATCTCTTGCGCAAACAACACAAACTTCCTGCTAACAAGGAACTCGATTTTAACGTGCGGAATCAAACAGAGTTTCTTGAGACGCTTGAAGAATCGGGACAAACATTCACCTACATGATTATGGGCATTGCAGTGGTATCGCTGATCGTCGGCGGAATTGGGATAATGAATATCATGTTGGTGTCGGTGACAGAGCGCACGAGGGAGATAGGTTTACGGAAAGCGGTCGGCGCCAAACGTCATGACATCCTGATTCAGTTCCTGATCGAATCGATGACGCTGTCGATCCTCGGTGGCTTGATTGGGATTGGCGTTGGAATCTTCGGATCGAAAATGGTGCCCTCGCTCTGGGGGTGGCGGACGGTTATTTCACCGATATATACGGCAGTAGCATTTTTCGTTGCAGCGTGGGTCGGTATCTTCTTCGGTGCATATCCTGCATGGAAGGCAGCGAAGTTATCCCCGATTGAAGCGCTAAGACACGAGTAAACAAATTTAGCACAGATGCGTCAAAAAAGCATCTCTGGGTATTTGGGTTAAACCCATCCTACCTCAACTGGTTATATATTCTTTAGGAATCCTTCCACAAGTCGGAGGAAGGAGGCAAAGCAGACGATCTCTCGTTTTACACACTACGCATCACGCCCCACATTTCACACGCTATGTTGCGCTTTTCTACCACTCTTGTTGATCATCGGTTGCGATGGGACAGACGAATCACTGCGACAGAGTGAGGAGCTTATCAGCTCAAACCGGTATGATGAAGCGATTGCTCTATTAGCGCAGGTCATCACGGCGGAGGAACGGAATCCCAAAGCGCGGCTCCTGATGGCGCAAGCACATGAAGCGCTGGAAAACTACGATCGCGCGATACCCCAATTCAAGGCTGCGATCCGACTGTACGTTGCCCAGCCCGAAGAGCGGGCGATGGTACGCCTCCAATTAGCAAAGATTTATCTAAGATTAGGGGTTCGCAAGGAAGGGGTCAATCAACTACGGGCGATTGTTCACTCCACATCGGATAACGCGGTGATACAACAGGTTGCAGGACTTGTCAGCGATGCCTACCAGGTGGTTCAGATTACGGAAGGGAACCCAGAAAATTACTCCCCAAACTTCTCTCCTGATAGCACACAGATAGCCTTCGCATCGTCCCGGCTACAGAATAGTGAAATTTATCTGATGGATGTGGATGGAAGCAACCTCCGACAGATAACGTTCACACCGGATTTCAATGAAGATACGCCGAGATTTCTGGACGACTCGCCTTACTTAGTACATAGCCGTGAACCTAAAAGTGCCAGCGAAGTCCAGATCGTTCTCCAAAGCGATGGAACAACACCTGTCTATACCGGTATTTATCTGACTCACCTCGATAGCAAGGTAACACAGGAACTTTTGCCACTTGGATTGGGGGTCCGTGTGCCGTGTTTATCGCCAGATTCGAAGCGCGTGGTTTATGAGGCGAGCAGGGACAGAAATTTAGACTTATACACCCTGGATCTAAACGAAATCGATCTGGAAAACTTGAAAGAAAGAGTAGTTGTGCCCATACGCATCACTGACAGCGAGGCAGATGAAGGTAGTCCAACTTTTTTTCCAGATGGAAAACGAATGGCTTTTGTGTCGGCAGGTCCAGAAGGCACAGGGCCTCGCCGTGTAGCGCCCGGTCGCAATAAACCGCTGCATCAGATCTATACTATCAATCTTGACGGCAGCGACGAAAAACATTTGAATCCCAACCCCTATGACTGTTACAGCCCGGTGATCGCCCCGGACGGGGAAACTATCGCCTTCGTCTCTGGGCGGATGGATGACATCGAGATCTATCTGATGGATATAGATGGAACGAATGAGCGACGCATTACCAGCGACATCGGTGTCTCGGTACAGCCAACCTTCTCACCAGATGGAAGGAAACTTGCCTTTGTCTCTGACCGAAGCGGTAATCTCCAAATTTACCTGATGTCTCTTGATCAACCGGTGACGCGGGAGATGTTAGTCCAACGCCTGCAAGGAGAATAACCTCTCAGTCAGAATTACCATTCCTGTTTCCCAGTTTCTCGACACTCAAGAGTGCCCACAGAGTCCAAGTGCTCCACTCTAAGTAAAACAGTGATAACCTTGCCCACGGTGAATAACTTATACACCTTATCTGACAGTGTATCCGAGGTGTCCGAAAACGAAAGGAAAGATGTCTATGGGTTGTCAATCACAGAGATATTCTTCTTCTCAGGAGGAAGAATCTTACAAAATCTACCTGTTCCTCTGTTTGTTTGTATATTTGGTCATTTTAATTCCCTCCGCTGGCAACGCAGTCTCAACAAACGCCAGTGACTATCAAATAGTGGCGTATCGGACCTTTGGCAGCATCGAGATTGACGGCGATTTCAATGAGCCCGATTGGCAAGAAGCCAAACCTGTCGGACGATTTAGTCAGGTCGAGCCGGATGCGGGAGAACCAATGACCCTACCGACCAAAGTGCGTATTCTCTATGATGAAGAGAATATCTACTTCGGCTTTACCTGTTTTGATTCAGATATTTCCAAGTTAGTCGCCAACGACATGCGACGCGATGCCCGTGAATTACATGAAAACGACTACGTTTTTCTCATCCTCGATACCTATAATGATAAACGGAGCGGCGTTGCGTTCCGTGTTAATGCGTTGGGGGCGGTGCAGGATACTGCCGTAACCAACAGCGGCGATAGTTTCAACCGGGACTGGGATGCGGTGGTGGATTGTCAAAGCCGCATCCATTCCGACCGCTGGACATCAGAAATTTCTATCCCCTTCGGTCAACTCCGTTTCAAGGAGAGCGAACAAATGACGTGGGGGTTGAACCTGTCGCGTGGCATCCGGCGAACCAATGAGGAAGGCACCTGGGCACCGGTTCCCTCATCGTATGGTGGTCGCGCAAAATACCGCACCGCCTACATGGGCAGTTTGGTGGGCATAGAGGGGATCAAGCCGAAAAGACAGATCGAGTTTCTTCCTTACGTTTTACCCGGTGTGAGTCGAATCGAAGATGACGATAAGACCGATGGAGAGTTCGAGGTTGGATTAGACCTCAAGTACGGCCTGACTACGAACCTCATCGCAGATTTAACATATAACACAGATTTCGCACAGGTCGAAGCGGACGAGGAACAGGTCAACCTCACCCGTTTTAGTCTGTTCTTCCCTGAGAAGCGTCCTTTCTTTTTAGAAGGAGCAGGCCTTTTCGATTTTGGTGTGCCGCGCCCCAGTTGGCGTCGTCCACCGCCACTACTCCTTTTCTACAGCCGTCGTATCGGCATTGAAGAAGGACATCCCATTCCAATTCTCGGGGGTGGCAAGATCACGGGCAAGATGGGACCCTACGGAGTGGGACTACTCAATGTGTTCACCAACGATTTTCACACAGATGAATCGGTTACTGATCCCGACGAAATTGTTGATGTGCCACGCACTAACTACTCTGTGCTAAGGATGACACGCGACCTTTTCACTGGCTCTCGCGTTGGATTAATCACCGTCAATAAGCAGGATTCCGAAAACTACAATCGCGCTGGTGGGCTTGACCTTTCGTATCGTCCAACCGACAGACTCGAACTCCGTGGATTTTGGGCACGGACATGGGACTCAGCGGAGGATGTCGGAAACGGGGACGCGTGGTATGTTGGTTCAAATTGGCAAGCAGATTTCTTTGATCTGTCAGCTGGATACACTGATATCGGTGATAACTTCGACCCAAAAGTTGGATACGTTCGACACCAGGGAAGCCGTCGATTCCATAGTCAGATGGAGTACACACCCCGACCGCGCAAATTCGGGATTCGCGAAATTCAGGCGGGACCGGAGATAGATTATATCCTCACTCAGGAAAATGAACTGGAAACCGTTGATCTCACGCTCGGCAGTCGGATTGAACTCGACAATGGTGAGCGAATTACGCTCCAACTGATACGCACAACGGAGCACCTTGATGAGGAATTCGATATCTATGATGACGTTATCATCCCTGTCGATGAGTACGATTTTAATTGGCTCCGTTTAATGATTGAAACTGATGAAAGCAAGATGTTCGCCGGGCAGTTTGGGGTGAATGTTGGGGAGTTTTTCGACGGGACGCGACGAGGTTTCGAGATGGACGCCAGCTTTAAACCGAGTGGGCGGCTTGTGGTCGAAACGCAGTATCAATTTGACCGGGTCGAACTCCCTGCGGAATCCTTCAATGCAAACGTGGTGGCAAGCCGGGTCGTCTATTCCTTCTCTACCCGCCTCTTTGCGAAACTGTTCGCACAGTGGAACAGCGCAGATGACGTCGTTTCAACCAACTTTCTGATCAACTATATCTACCGCCCCGGTAGCGACTTCTATTTTGTGTTTAACCAAGTTTATGACGAAGACAACGGGACTATCGGACTATCGGAATCAACACTTGTCGGAAAGATGACGTATTGGTGGAATCCATAAGGCAATCGATGAATAATTAACGAGGAACGAAGGAACTTCTTAATGAAACGGTTTTTGAGTTGGACACTTGGACTTGGTTTAGTGGTAAATGGACTGTTCGCATTCTCGTCGATTAGCCTTGCGGCAGAGGGAGAATGGTCAAAAAAAGCGGACATGCCTTTTCCAAGACTCTTTTTCTCGGTAAGCACAGCGGGTGAGTTGGTTTACGTTATCGGTGGTATGCTCGCTGCACCCGTCGCGACAGTCGACGTCTACAACCCCGTAACCGATACATGGGCACAGAAAGCAGACATGCCAGCCGCACGTGCGGGAATCGTGACTGCTGTTGTCAATGGAAAGATATACGCCATCGGCGGTTGGAATAACGAAGCACCTGCACTGTCGACTGTTGAAGAATATGATCCGGCAACCGATAGGTGGACGCAGAAAGCGGACATGCCCACAGCACGGGTATTTTTTGCAACCGCTGTTGCCGACGGAAAGATCTATGTGATTGGTGGTATAGCAACAAATTTCGGTCCGGTACTCCCGGCTGTCGAAGTCTACGATCCAGCGACTGACAAGTGGGATCAAAAAGTTGACATGCCAAATCCCCGCTCGGGCATGTCCGCCGCAACCGTGGATGGAAAAATCTATTTGTTCGGTGGAACGTCTAACGTACAAGGACCGGTGCTTGCAACCGTTGAGGAATACGATCCTACGACGGAGACTTGGACACCAAAAGCTAATATGCCAACCAAGAGGAGTGCCTTAGCAACTAGCACTATTGGCACACGAATCTACGCGATTGGTGGAACTGCTGTCATACAAGGCCCCGGTCTATCCACAGTTGAGAGGTATGACCCCGCGAGCGATACATGGTTGAAGGAAACAGATATGCCAACGGCGAGAGTGTTCTTGGGAGCAGGTGTTGTAGGCAACAAGATTTACGCCGCTGGTGGCGTTGCAGAAGGGCTAGGTCCCGCCATTCTCGCTGCTATGGAAGAATTTGATACCGGCACATTGCATGTCGAAGAAAAAGACAAAGTGCTAGCACGGTGGGGGCAGATAAAGAAGGGGTATTGGAATAATGACCTTAAATGAGACAACGGAGAAAACTTTCGTTTCCAAAGAATTGATGAAAGACCTCTTTATCGCTCAATACGCCAAGCCCCTGGACTTAGAGGAGATTAACCTAAGTCAATTGACACCATTTCAACGGGCACTATTGGTCACAGATGGGACAGTTACACGATTTATTGAAGCCTACACGTTCTCTCCGGTCGAAGTTGTGCTACTCCACCAAGAGCCGCAAACCTTACCTACCGATCACGTTTGGCTTGAAGCCGAAAAAGGAACAGAAGTAATCGCCCGCCAGGTGATGCTGCAAACAGGGCACCTGAGTGGTCAGCAGCCGACCGCCCATACGTATGCGACCTCACTCATTGTGTTGGACCGAATCCCACAGGTCATTAGGGAAGGCTTAACCTTCAAAGGGAAGGGTTTGGGACAACTCTTACAACGCAGCGGTTTAGAAACCCGACGGGATCTACTGTGGTGGGGGCTCAGCCACCCAAAAGATCTGCCAGAGGCGTTCCTTCATCTGGATGGGCAACCGTTTCTCAGTCGCACCTACCGTATCGTCACCGACGGACATCCTATCATGCTAATCAGCGAACAGTTCCCATTTGACCGACACGTATGAGAAACGAACATCTCACAGAATAGCTGCTACTGTTTATCTCAAACCCCTCACGGTTTCCCTATTGCAGACGTCCACGTCCCAGAAGGGGCCAAACCGTTTCGACGATCCCATCGCGGATACCGTAGATTTCGTCATGTAATGCGACAGTGACATCTGAGTAGCCGATAACAAACTCGATTTTATCCCCGACACGCGGCGTTTCACTCGGCTCAGTGAGTTTAACCGTTCCGTGTTCCGCCGACAACCCCACTGATTCTACGCCCGAATCTATAATAGGATCGGGATCTGCTGCGCCCACACTCATGGTCTTTCTCCCGGCATCGCAGATAATCCGCGTGGGTGCAGGACGACTGGTAACTGTGGCAAGGACAGTAAGCGCATACGGATGTTCGACGCCGTATTGATGACGGTAGATAACGTCACAGAAGATTCCACCGCCCGCCTGAATCTCCGTGATACCCGGCTGGAAAGCGCTGATCCAGTAGGTTCCCGTTCCCCCACAACTGATGATGTCGATAGGCATCCCTTCGTTTCGGCATTTCTGTGCGGTGTCCGTCACGGAGGTCAGTGCATCGTCAATCATCCGTTTTTTCTCCTCTGGATCCTCAATACGAAGCGCAATTGACTCCCATGTAAAGAGACCCGCAAGTTGCACCCCTTTCCTCCCTTGGATCTTGCGAGCCAGAGCAAGAACTGGTTCTCCAGGATCCAGGCCGGCCCGATCCATACCCGTATTAATCTCAATGACAAGGCGAACACAGACACCCTTCTCACAGGCGGCGCGGTCAATGGCTTCTACATGCTCCTCGCAGTCAACAGCGACCATGACATCCGCATGTTTCCGTAGATTGACCAACCGTGCGACCTTTTGTGGTCCAACGATTTGGTTAGCGATGAGAATGTCCTTTACACCGCCAGCAGCCATAACTTCCGCTTCACCGAGCTTGGCACAGGTAACGCCGATGGCACCCGCATCGATGAGTTTATGGGCGAGCGCTGGGCTTTTCATCCCCTTTGTATGGGGTCGCCAATTGACTCCGGCATCATGGATAATAGTGGACGACATCCGGTCAATGTTGCGCTCCATCGTTGGCAAATCGATCAGGAGCGCCGGCGTATCCAGTTCTTCTTTACGAGAACCGACGAGATTCGTGTGTGCTATCATAATAAACCCGCAATTCCCACCTCTCGGTAATTGAGGCAAGCGATGCGGACTCCTTTCTATTAATTGAAATCTGAGTTTTGCTTATCTTCTACGCGTCACGCTTTATACCGGCTTCAAGTGTTTCGATAATTGCATCCACATCGTAGACGCAACCGCCCCATGTACCCCCACCGACGCTTTGGAGTGCCGCCCACAGGCGTGTATCATCCGGAAGCAGCTCATCGGGGGCAAGGTCTGGACGTAGAGATCGCTCAGCAAGGCGTTGCGTCCCTGCCTCAACGCCGAAGGTCTGGTCTCCATGACCGACCAAATCAATGCTTCCTTCAAGCCGATTCCGATCGACCTGAATCTGAATCTGATCGCCATCAATCAACTTGCCGATGGGACCGCCCGCCAACGCTTCTGGACCTACATGTCCAATGCACGCGCCGGTTGATACGCCTGAGAATCGTGCATCGGTAATCAGGGCAACATGCTTACCAAACGAAAGATGTTTGAGCGCGGCTGTGATCTGATAGACCTCCTCCATGCCGGATCCCATTGGACCGCGGGAGCAAAGCACCATTACCTCGCCCGGCTTGATCTGGTCGTCATCATTGCTTTTGAGTGCCCGGATAGCGTCGCGTTCACGCACAAACACACGGGCTCGACCAATCATGCGGTAGACACCATCTTCATCAACAACGCTGGGATCGATTGCAGTGCTTTTAATGACAGAACCTTCTGGCGCAAGATTCCCACGCGGAAAGGTGACCGTGCTGGTCAAGCCACGCGCCTTCGCAGCTTCCGGACTCATGATCACATCGTCCGGATCGATCCCGTCCCGTTCCATCAAGAGGCCTCGCACACGCTGACGGCGTTCCGATTTCTCCCACCAATCGAGGTTTCGTCCAAGAGGTTCACCCGAAGCGGTGATGACATCTTCGTCGAGTAAATCTAACTCCCGCAAATGCAGCATCACTTCAGGCACGCCGCCCGCCAAAAAGACCTGAACAGTCGGATGACCAACAGGACCATTAGGCAGAACATCGACGAGGCGCGGCACACGCCAATTAATCTCCATCCAATCTTCGACGGTTGGCCGATCAAGTTTGGCAGCATGTGCGATGGCAGGGATATGCAGAAGCAGATTGGTTGAACCGCCGCATGCTGCGTGGACAACCATGGCATTACGCACTGCTTCATCTGTCAAGATATTCCCCATTTTGAGACCTTTGGCATCGAGATTAACCAAGGCACGCGCGGATCGCTTCGCCATATCGGACCAGATCGGTTGCCCCGACGGTGCCAGGCCAGAATGTGGTAACGTCATCCCTAGCGCTTCTGCGACGACCTGCGATGTTCCAGCAGTGCCAAGAAATTGGCACCCACCTCCCGGACTCGCACAGGCTTTACAACCGAGGTCAGAGGCATCCTGCAAGGAAATTTCCCCGTGCGCAAAACGGGCACCGATAGACTGAATTTTGCCCGCATCCTCACCTTCGGTAGGTGGCAGCGTGACACCGCCGGGGACCAACACACACGGCAGATCGCGCATCGCAGCGATTGCGATCATCGCAGCGGGAAGCCCCTTGTCACAGGTTGCTACCATCATCACCCCTTTGCGTGTCGGCAATGACCGAATGAGGCGCCGAAAGACCACTGCAGCATCGTTACGATAGGCGAGGCTATCCATCATGCCGGGCGTGCCCTGCGTACGACCGTCACACGGATCCGAACAGAACCCAGCAAACGGGATCATGCCGAGTTCTTTGAATTCATCCGCAGCAGCCTGCATCAACAAGCCCACCTCCCAATGGCCGGTATGGTAGCCAAGGGCGATCGGACTCCCGTCGGGCGCGCGGATCCCGCCTTGCGTGCTTAGGATGAGGAATTCTCTGCGATTAAGTTCACCGGGCGCCCATCCCATACCCGCATTATGGCTCCAAGCGAAGACATCGCCGCTCGGCAAATTGAGCAACATCTCCGGTGTCAATGGCAGACTGCC
Source organism: Candidatus Poribacteria bacterium (assembly GCA_022826645.1). GTDB lineage: Bacteria > Poribacteria > WGA-4E > WGA-4E > PCPOR2b > PCPOR2b. The sequence continues at coordinate 6,272 of JAJDUM010000063.1, read as the reverse complement.
CTCAGGACCGGATGAATGGGTTTCTAAATCGTAAATTGTGGAATCGTTAGAATCCAGAAGTTCATTGTAATCAACAGTTTTCTTAGAAGCCATGTCATACCTACTTTCGTATCAGAACAGGTTCCGATAGATCGGAATGCTCGGAACGGCAAAAACGTTCCCTCATGTTGCACATATCATAGCGGCTTACCGCGCAATGCCTGCCGACATTGCATCAGACCGTTGCCGGTGACGTTATATGCAAAGGTGTTCATCCGCCGAGGCAGATGAGAGGTATTAGCAGCGGAACCGTGGATAATTAGCGCGTTGAAAAAGACGCCATCGCCCGGTTCCATCTCCACTTGGACAGCATCTTCGCGTTCCTGGTAATGCCCCGGCAAGAAAACCCCGAATGTCTGTTGACGCCGTTGATGTTCCTGCAACCCCCACTTATGGCTGCCGGGAACAAATTGGATGCAGCCGTTCTCTCGGGTTGTCGCATCAATTGCAAGCTGGCAGTTCACCATCAAGGGACGGTTATCGTCTCGGTTCCAATAGGCATAATCTTGATGCCACGGGATCGCTGTGCCATCTTTGGCGTCTTTGGGGAGCAGCTTGCTGTGATATAGTGAGACATTAGGACCAATCATCTGTTCGAGAATGTCCAACATCGTATCTGAACGCAGTATTTTGCTCAAGGTCGGGCTTATTAACTCACTGTTCATCAGCTGCTTAAGGCGTGGGGGTAAGTTAGGGTCATCGAACTCTTCCCACGAGAGACCAACCCCTTCGGCCGGGTGTTCTGCCATGCGATTGTGGATATCTTCGATATCTTCACGGATCTTTTTTATATCTTCAGGCGAGGCGAGGGCTTTTTTTAGAATAAATCCATTCTCATCATAAGATTGCTTTTCTTCGGGAGTGAGCATCAAATCTATTCCTTTCATGACAATTTCAAGGTTTAGGCAAACCGAAGATAGACAGCATAGATTGCAAGTCCGATCATTGCAAGGAAGCAGAACCAAAGCACGGCATCGGACTTCCCTCCCGGTGCAATGCGGCGATCAGTGCGGAAGTATCTCAGGTAGATCGTATTACCCGCGACGAGCGGCATCATCATCGCCCCAACCGTGCCACTGATAGTGAGCATCCAGACAGGGTTTTTGACAAAGAAATAGCACACTGATTGAATCGCTGGCGCAGCCACCGCCCAGATTCGTCGGACGCGGACTCTCGCTTTGTAGTCGTTAGGATCAATCACACCAATAACGCCCATCACATCGGCCATCATTCGTGAACCACCGCCGAGTCCTGAGACCACCGTTGAGAAGAGGACAAAGAACCCTCCGAACATGAATAACCACCATGCCCATTGACCCAGTGTCTGTGTGTACATGTTAGACAAGATACTGAGTGTATCCAACCCATCGGGCATCTGTCCCATGCGATTCAGGACACCGGCACCGAGCATATAGAAAGGAATCGTTGCAAAGGTCAGGACAATTAGCGTCAGGACCACGTCGGTTTGCATAACGCGAATCCAACCACGCGCCCGGTTCACCCAACCTTCGCTATTATCGGTCGGTCCGGTGAAACGGGCATAGCCTTTTTCAGTGCACCAGTAGGTGTACGCCATCGACTCCCCAGCGTTGACACCGGTGCCGCCATAAGCCGCCAACGCGGCAGCAATGGCAAAGGCGGGAAAATCAAATCGCAGCCCTGCCCCTAAATCTGACCATGTGATCGCATATTCTGTGAATTGTAACAGAATCGCACACGTCATCGTAATGAAGGTGAAGGTTACAACCATAAAGGTCAGTAACTTTTCGAGGAAACGATAGGTGCCGCTCAGAATCAGCGTCGCCGTGACGATGGCGACGATTATTGTCCACCATCTCGAATCCAGAAACGGCATCATCATGCTCATTGCCTGTCCCGCTCCTCCATAGATTCCGCCGCCGCCAAGTAGACCGGGAATCTGTTGAAGGAACCATAGCAAGATGAACCAAGACATTTTGCTGCGGAAAAAGGGAAACTTACCGGGGATGTCATTGAAAGCAGAGAGAGCGGTATTTCCTGATGAGACCGCGTAACGTCCCAGTTCCGCCTGTACAATGCTTTTACCCCAACAGCTGAGTAGCATCCACCAGAGCATCACAAAACCGACTGTGGCACCGAGTGTTGTTGTGAGAATAATCTCACCTGACCCAACCACAGAACCGACCAAAATTAAGCCTGGACCGAGAAATTTGACAGTGTTCCAAAAACCGACGGGCGGCTCTTGAATATATTCGCTCCTAAGGGCATAGGGATCGTCAGGGTGTCTCTCTTCGTTTGTATCTTCGTTTTCTGCCATAAATCATTCCTTTCAATTTAGAATAAGCACATAAAATCTTGGGGCTCATGTCAAAAGAAAGTGCAAAACACCAATAGAAACCAAAAAACTTTGAATCCTGTTCCGCCTGTGGGAGGGGCATCCTTGCCCCGATGAGCGAGTTACTGTCGGGCTAGAAAGCCTGATCCACAACCGTCCTTGGTTTCTGTTGCACTCATTCTTTATATGAGCCAATCTTGGATCTGCCAGCGAATTCTTCAACCGATTGACGCCATTTTCAGATGCCCGCGCCACTGCGTCTGTAACACCTCTTTCAAGACCTGATGCACTGGTTGACTTAGGCTTGGGTCTGCCTTAGCCAGTCGATTCGCTTCTGTCTTGGCAATTTCAATCAACGACGCATCTCGGAGGATATTGGCTATTTTGAAGTCTGGAAGACCGGACTGACGAGTTCCAAAAAAATCGCCGGGACCTCGGATTTCCAGATCCGCCTCTGCAAGCTCGAAACCGTCATTGGTTCGCGTCATCGCTCTGATTCGACGCACTCCATCGTCGGTCATTGGTCCACTAATCAGATGGCAGGAAGATTTGTCCGTACCGCGACCAACGCGCCCACGTAACTGGTGCATTTGCGACAGTCCAAACCGTTCAGCGTTCTCTATTACCATGAGCGTGGCGTTTGGCACGTCTATACCGACTTCGATAACGGTAGTAGATACCAAGACATCAATCTCTCTATTCTTGAACCGCCCCATCGCTTCCTGCTTCTCCACTGATCGCATCCGTCCGTGTAGCAACCCGACCCGCAGGTGCGGAAATACTTCCACCTGAAAGTGATCTGCCATCTCTGTTGCAGCTTTAATCTCTTCCAACTTCTCCGATTCTTCAACGAGTGGGTAGACAATGTAAGCCTGCCGTCCGCGCTGAACCTCTTTCTCTATCTGCTCGTACAGTTTTTGGCGATCCTTCTCTCTTACCCATTTCGTCGTTATTTTCTGCCGTCCCGGTGGGAGTTCGTCGATCACGGATACATTGAGATCACCATAAATTGTCAGAGCGAGGGTCCGCGGAATGGGGGTCGCCGTCATGACCAAGACATCCGGGGTTATTCCCTTGTCCCGGAGCGTCGCCCGTTGCATCACGCCGAAGCGGTGCTGCTCATCAATGATTACCAATCCAAGCCGATGGAATTCTACGCCCTCTTGGATCAGGGCATGCGTCCCAATAACAACGTGAGCCGAGCCATCGGCAATAGTAGCAAGGGTTTCGTCACGCTCCGATTTGGTAAGATCGCCTTTGAGTAGGACAACCTTCAGATTCAGCGGTTCAAGCAGTTCCGAAAGGTTGTAGGCATGCTGTTCAGCGAGAATTTCTGTGGGCACCATCAGCGCCCCTTGATACCCACTCTGAATCGCACACAGCAGAGCAACCGCCCCAACGATGGTCTTGCCAGACCCGACATCTCCTTGAAGTAAACGGTTCATCGCTTGTGCGTCTGCCATGTCTGACTTGATTTCGTCGATGACCCGTTCCTGCGCGGCGGTCAGTTGGAAGGGTAATGCTTCAATGAACCGACCTAACAACTTACCTTCGGTGTGGAAAGCAATCCCTTTTTCCTCGATTTTCCAGCGCTGTTTTTTGAGTTCAAGTCCCAACTCCAGCAAGAAAAACTCATCGAAGGCTAACCTTCTTCGCGCCGCCTCTTTATATTCGTCAGAAGAAGGAAAGTGAACCTCTTGGATTGCCGTAGCGCGATCTATCAACTGATTTTGCTGCCGAATGTCTAAGGGCAAAATCTCCGGACAACTCCCTGCGTACTCGTCCACGACTGCCTTAGTCCACTGTCGCAGCATCCGTTGCGTCAGTTTCGCCGTCAGCGCATATTTGGGCACGATTCTGCCCGTATGGATCAGATCCGCATCCTCTGCTTCAAGCACCTCAAAGTCAAAATCGGTGGTTTGGATTTCATTGTTGCGTCGGGTAAATTTACCACTCACAACAACGGGCGTACCAACCTTCAGCAACTTCTTGAGATAGCCTGCACGACGACCAAAGCCGACCAGCTGCGCCACACCAGCCTGATCGTAGACAGCAATCCTACCGACAGACTTTGCACCCTTTCGGCTCGGCGTGAATTCGCTTTGATTGACCACCACACCCTGAATTGTTTCATATTCGGCGGTACGTCCTACATCATAAATCGACCGAAACTGTCCGCGATCGAGATAGTCACGCGGATAATATTCCAACAGATCGCGGATAGTGCAGATATTGAGTTCCGCCACCAGTCTTGCCGCTCGGCGTGGCCCAATTCCGCTTGCATACTGGATTTCTGTCTCCAAAAATTCCAGTGATGCCAGATCGGTCGCGATCGGTACATCTTTAACCTGCACTTTTTCTGGGGCGGCAGGTTGCACATCAGACTCCGAGACATCCGATTCTGATGTATCGGGACGGACAGGCAGAGGTGAGAACGCTGATTCGGCTGTCTCCGATGTCCCACGGACTTCTGAAGCAGTAGGGAAAAGCGTCTGTTGCTCCTTAGCCTGTCTGGTTTGCTCCACCGGAGGGAAAGCGGTCTTCGCTGGTTGGATGGGAAACGATTGAAATAAGGGCAGATCATCAACTTTCGGCGCAGGTTTTTTCGCGGGTGATGCCTTCTGATTTTTCGACGTCATCTCGTCAATCTGCTTCATAGCAGTTTGCACGACCTCCTCACGCTTCGCGGGCGAGAGCGTCTCATAACCTGAGAACAGATCTGCAAGCGAAGTCAGTGCCTGCTTCTGAGCGGGATTGAGCGTCAACTGTTCGGCATTTCCGACCCAAAGTTGAACATAGGCACCTAAGCCGTTGATCACCACGCTGTCTTGACAACCGCGCCGAATCTCCTGCTGAAACGGACGTCGGATCGTTGTTAGAATTTTGGAGAGTTCATTCATTTATGGTAGATTTTAGAATTACTGATACACTTTCAATGCACAACCAACCCCCTAAATCCCCCTTGTCAGGGGGACTTCAGAAACTTCACGAAGGTCGAAATTGTCGGTAAATGTCCACTTATTTGTCTAATTCACCATAGTTTTCTTCAAATATAGAGGGATTCCGTCTTGGAATTGCGGGGGATTATTCGGCGCGGTTAAGCCTCAACGAGCGCGTCTTTGACAAGCGGGATCAGCCAACGGTTCATGCAGAAACAGTACCAACGGATCGGTTCCTTCTCAGCGATAAGCGTATGATGGACGCCTGGCGCATGCCCGATAAGATCTCCTGCCGAGACTTCAAAGATTTCCCCGTTCTGTTCAACATGGCCTGAGCCTTCATGGATGTACCAGAACTCCTCGTGACTGTCGTGGACATGGTTCGCGGCACGCGCCCCGGGCTCGCTGCTATTCTGGTCCCAATGATCCAACGTCGAGTGCGGTCGCGCGTGTGGATATCGATAACAGGAATCCCCCTCCTGCGGCGGTAGCTCTTCGCCCCGTACCAGTGATGGTTTGCCTTGGACATGATCGCCGTGTGGATCGCCAATACCATCTTCCAACGCATCCGCAGTAATCTCCCAAGTAGCGGAGTGGAAAGCAACATCAAACCATTTGACGGGCGTGTCCCCGGCGGCAAGCGAATGGGGAACGCCGGGCGGCGTGATGATCAGGTCTCGCGGTCGGATTTGGGTGGTTTCATCGCCACGCACCATCGCCCCCTCTCCACTGATGATAATCCAAAATGATTCACGCGATTCATCAATAATCTCTGGAGTACGCATCCCTGCGTCGAGAGTACGGATAGCGAACCGCTCAAGCGAATGACAGTCTTGGTCCTGTGTTGCGTATTCAAGCGTTGCCCCTTCAGGGAGGGACTTTGGTTCGGGTAAGTCTACATATTGAATGTGCATATTTCGCTCCATGACTAAGCACGAATGTTGCTCTTCCGTTTTAAAAGGATCCAAAATGTGACTAAA
>JAJDUM010000120.1 GCA_022826645.1 Candidatus Poribacteria bacterium | reverse complement strand
GGGATAAGACCACTTGATGTTTGTAAGTAGGCATCGAAGACTCCATGGGGTGAAGGTGAATTGAATCTCAAAGAATAGATTGGAATCAAACGATAACACAAATACATAATAAGTGCAAAAATTATTGGACAGTGTACTAGGGCGTGTTGACATTTTGATTTTGCTACTGTGAGAAACGCTAAATCAATGGAAAAGCGTTCAGAAACCGAGTTTTTTCTTCAAAACTCGGTTTCTTTTCTCGGATTTCCCGGTCAGTGAACCGATTTATGCCTCTCTGTTATCTGGCTATACTGAAATGTCAACAGAACTTAGTGAACTGATGAACCAATCAACTCAGTCTGTTGCGCAATTGCTTGACGTAACCCTTTTCCTTTTTAGCGCGAAGATCCTTTCGGGAGGTTCACCGCGTGGTAAGCCATTCAATGAGAAGGTCAACCTGCCGCAAACCTTTATCGTCTATTGCCTGCGGCTCGATCGCTTCATGCGTGATGCCTGCCACAGTCATGATTCCCGTCATGGTGGGATGCGGCGCTGCAAGACGAAAAACAGGACCAGATGAGCTGTTCTCAGTTTTTCTCAGAAATCCAAGAACCGGAAGCACTTTCGCCATCGGGATCTGAACGATCCGAATGTTGATGTTCTTGCCAAAAACTCGCCACGCTGCCTCCCGTGTTACCGGGCCTTTATCGAGCCCCTTCCGCGTACCCACCAAAGCGAAGTTCACCCCCGTCTTTTCTCTAATCAGTTGGGACAGCCCCTCCTCGATCTCAGTAGCTTCGAGCGGTTCACTGAGATGGGTGATCAGTGCATCGGTTTCATTGGCAGCGGCTGGACGGAGGTCCAGATAACGCATCGGTCCCTCTGTGGGTTTGATCCAGGCAAAACGCCCCCGCTGAAGACGACGGCCTGTCCGAGTGAGGTCGATGTACTGTCCCACAATACCCACCGATTCGATGAGATGAATTTCGACGTAACCGTTAGTTGCCATGGGACCCGGATAATTCACAGCCCCGGTGTTGACACAGACAGCGTCACCTTCCTCAAACCCTTCCGGCACCCACGCCTCAAACCTATGGGTCGTAGCGGACAGCACCAGATCCGCCTTGTCCAGCAGGGATTTGCGCCGTTCTGGAGAAAGTAACATGTCCCATACCCCCGTCCGCGAATGCGCTGCCACTATGATGAGGTCTCTGTTCCCTTTTTCGATCCCTTCAAGCGTACCCATCATCCACGCGCGGCTGCTCTCCGGGAACGCCACCGCATCATCCATAGGCTGATCCGAGAAGTGCATCTGGATCAGGTGGACAGTGTAATCGCGGACCGGAATTTGTGCATAGTATTCCGAGTTGTTAGGACGGATAATGCTCGCGTGGGCTTCCAACTTCACCAGATCGAGTATCGGCGCGCCTTCGCCGTAATCGGACTGTCTGTGAGTCGGGCTGTAGTATTCGTTCTCACCGTCCGCGACGTTGGGGTAGAAGTGTTCACGCCACCAAGGCTCGGATTGCAGCCAAGGGATAAAGGTGTTTTCGAAGCGATGTTTCACGTGGTCGCCTAAACCTACCACAAAGGCGGGATTTCCCTCCTTCATCCAAGCGGCCATTCGGGCAAATTCCACACTACTGAGCGGCGAGTCCCCCTTGTGATCGCTCATGAGGGCAAAGTGCAGATCCGCTAATCGGTCTAAATCCGTGATGGACGCAACGTCCGGCAGTCCATTCCCAACAGCCTCCTGTGGGTTAGCGCTCTCGGCATCTGTTATCTGTGAAGTCGCCCAAATCAGAAGGGTCAAGACAAGAAGCTGCCCCAGCCAGTCCTTCATCGTTGCTAATCCTCACTCCTACGCTTCCCAAATAGGCCAATCGGTCTCTTGGAGCCGCTTCCAGAGGTTGTCGAACCGTTCGCTTCCATCGTCCTCCCATTCGTCCAATCTGACGCCGGGCGCGAAAGATTCGTCTACCCCCTGCTTCATCAATCGTTCCGCTTGTTGCAGGCTTTGGTAATAGTGCTTCAATCCACCGGGGAGTGTAACGACTGAGATATGTCGAAGCCATTCCGGCGCAGGCGTTTCGGAATAACGGCTGACGGCATCTTCATCCAATTCCACGCCCAACCCCGGTCCCTCTGGAACTCTCATAAAACCACGCTGAACCGTATGCCCGTCCACGATCAGGTCATCTTCGTAGGTGTGGCTTGCTGTTACGCCCGGCAGCGTCGCTGTCGGCATCACCGCTCCCAAATGACAGGCGAACGCCGCGGTTATGCCCGTCCCGACGTACTGTAACAGGATTGGGGTATTCGCAGCGGCAAATGCCCAACTTGCTGCCAACGCACCTTTGATAGTTTCATGGCTGCACAGCGCACCATCGAAATCGCCTGCGCGAAGACCGACCCAAGGACCTGAGGGTTGACGCGAGGCGCCCTCTTGGACAACCCCCACGCCGTGCAGGTAGAACGGGATGCGAATCTCTTGATGCAGCCGCCGCCACCCTTCCACGTCATACGCGAAGATCGGTTCTTCCACACCTTTCACGATCGGAATCTGCTCCAGCTCTCGAAGGATGGGTAAGGCTTTCTCTACGTTGGTCAATGCGCCGTTAAAATCAAACTCGACGCGAAAGTCCGGCGGCGCGACCTCCTGCATTGCCTGCGACTGTTCGACGATATCATAAAATGCTCTGGCTTTGCACTTCAGTCCACGATATCCGCGTTCAGCCGCTACCTGCACTTCAGCGGCACTGTCTTCGGGCGACATTGAGGGCATCCACCAACCCATCGACACCCACTGACGCACCTGCTGCCCCATCAGCTTCCATGCGGGCAAGCCCAGATGTTTGCCCATCAGGTCATAGCACGCCATGTCGAGGTTGAATCGCCCCTTCCCCATGACATGGTCGAACGGATTCGTGCCGATGTATCCGTCCAAGAGTTCCTGGTCAAAAACGGGACCGGGATTCTCTCCCAATCCAGTCAAGCCGGTGTCCGTATGAAATTTATAGACCGTTACCTGTTCGTCCAGTCCAAAATGGTAATATTGCTTGCGAATACGTTCTTCGTAGGGGACCCGCAGGAGGATCGGTTCAATCGCAGTGATTTTCATAGGAGGTGTCCTTTCGTGGTGGGTTATCAACTCCCTCATAATAGCAAAGATCTGGCGGTCGGACAATAGAAATGATGCGTGGGACGTGAAAAATGAACCAATGAACTAATGAACCAGTACAGTGTGAGCAGGGGGAAAGGAGCGCTTTTTGGTTTATGGAAACCGCTCAATTAAGAGCTGCGTGATTGGATTGGGACGGCTGTAATAGTTCTGTGTGGCGTCGTCTTTACCTTCCCACAAACGACGCGGAAAAATCGTGTGATTGCTGAGATATCGGTCCGTGGTACGACCACAGTAAATGTGAACGGTGCGGCGTTCCGAAGTGGTCTGTCGGACATTCCCGGCATGGAAGGTTGACGCGTTAAAGAGGATCGCTGTGCCAGCGGGACCGACGAGGTGCTGTGCCGCGCTGAGGTCATAAGCATCAAGCGGGAATAATTCTGTGGACTGCGCGGTGCCGGGCAGGACGCTGAAGGTGTGCGTTGTGTTGTCTACATCGGTCAGGTAAAAGACGACCGATAGATAACGCGTATAATATGGAAGTTCGGCATCCGCCCTATTCTCACGATTCGCATCGCGGTGCCAGCGGCATTCGGTATCGCCATCGGGGTTCGGCGCACGGAGCATCACCGAGTGTTCCTCTGCACAGATATCTTCTCCCATGATCGCATTCATCAACGGCAGCAACGTCGGTGGGCGCATAGTCACGTCCATCTCCGGACAGGCGAGTAGGGCATGGACGTTCTGGCAACGTCCGCTCTGTCCACGGTCTATCCACATCACCGGATTCTCGACGAGATCCCGGTCTATCGCCCCGTTGATGGATCGAACCTCCTCAACAGAAAGGGCATTGGGTACGACAAGATAACCATTCTCCTTAAAAAAATCCAACTGTTCTTTCATCCCATCTGTCCTCGCAGTGGTTTGGGGTATGCCTACTATGGTGAATTAGAGAAAAAGTCAGGGATTTGCGCAGTGTCCCAAGTCGCCCTGCAACTCCCCTGATAAGGGCGGATTAGGGGATCTTCTCCTTTTGTCTTTCCCCTCTTATCAGAGGAGTTGGGAATTTAGGTCGTAGACTCTCGGCGCAGCCGGAGGGGTTGGCTGTGAATTGGGAGCGTCCAAGTAATTCTAAAATCTACCATAATTCTGTTCAGAATTATAGTGGTGGGCGGCTTAGTAGTCAAGCAGAAAGGTGGAAATTTAGGCGCTTGTTTTTTTAGGGGTAGCACCGCAGTAAAGTGTGGTCACAAAAGATAGCGTTGAATAAGTTCCTTGATTTTGGCAGTAGGTCTTCCCTGTCGTCGTGGTGGTTGCCACGGCGGAGGGGGAGCTTGATAGCAGAGCAACTGTTCCACCGTCCA
>JAJDUM010000072.1 GCA_022826645.1 Candidatus Poribacteria bacterium | reverse complement strand
GCATCGGGCATTTTATTGTACAGGTTTACAACCAGAAACGACCTCACTCGGCGTTAGGCTACTTGACGCCGGTGGAATTTGAACAACAATACTTGTCTTAAAGTCAACGATTTGTGGTCTAAATTAACGTTGGCACTTCAAACTTCAGCGGTTAGGATTGTGAAAAATATGTTTGGAGGCAATATAGTTTTTCGGTGTAACTAGGAATGGAGCGAGCGATTGTATTTTTAAACAAGCGAATTCAAAAAAAAGCAGGGCCTACACCCACCGCCAAGGATGGGTTCGGTCCTGCGCGAGGTTATTGTAACATTCAACTCAAGACAGGTCAAATCTTTTCAAAAAATTTTAACAAAAATGAAATAGGGCGCAGGTTTGTGCAACTGGTCACATGTTATAATCGTCACCAACTAACGAAATAGAAAGGGACTATCATGGCAAAACAGAAACCTGAAGGAGAAGAGTTATTATTTTCGCTTGGTATTTATTCAGGAGCGGACAATATCTTCCAAACTTATGTCGAGGAAATTGCCAATAAGAAGTTGCGAGGTTATCAGGAAATTATTCAATATGGCGCGAAGGCGGGTGAATCGCTCTATCTCCATATTACCAACGGAATTTTCGTTCTTGAGCGGTTACGTCCAATTTTGGATTTGGATGATCTTGAGGTCCAACTGCTGTTCAGTGCTTTCAGCATCCATGACTTGAACAAACTTCAGGAGTTCCAAGACGAGAAGCGTTCATTCAATTATCTGGCAAACGAGAAAAATGTCAGTGCGGTGTTGACGAACCTTGAGATGGAACGATTCTTTCCTGAATGGCACGATTACCTAGAGGATATCAAAGTTCTCGTCCGCGCCCATTCTCGGCATTATCACACCTACGATGAAACGCTTGATTTGGATTATGACCCATATTCACACGACAGGGATCGGCTTCTAAACTACCTAGTGCCGATTATCCGGGCAATGGATGTGATTGACCTCTCAAAAACGCTTGAGGAACGGTCAAAAAAGGTAGATTTCCTCAGAGAACTCAACCGAATCCTTGATGTTCAATACCAGTTTGTCTACCATAAGGTGAGTGAACAACGTGGCATTTTAACGAATCTGATTCACAATGAAATTGTGAAGTATATGGAAACCGAAAAAGACCTATTGCCCTTGCTTTACTATCCTGATGGTGTAGCCTATCTTGTTGATCGGAATCGAGATGTTTACATCACTACCGATGAACGCACGACACTTGGAAACCGTATTGTCAATAACATCGAATCAAAAACTAGCAAAGAATTCAGAAAGTTCATTCAGGGCAGCCCCGCGGGCATCAAGGTAGATGAAAAGTGTCTTTCACTTGGTTTACCATTTCAGCAGATTTGGAACGAGGTACGGAACATCATCAGTGAACGGAAGTACGCTGCTAAAGTAGATGACATGAATGATCGTTGTCGGGGAAGGCTCCAAAACGCTCGTGAAAAGTTACAAGGGACAAAACCGAGTAAAAAGAATCCCGACCCCGTGGCACAGATTGCATTGATTGATGAAATCTTAGCTGAAGATGCTCATCTGCTACCCCCCTATGATGACGCCGTGAGAATTGGGGAACTAGTTCGGACGTACTACATCTTCTTGAACAAACACTTTCCCCAAACCATTTCCGACGTATGGAATCACATCTATGATCTGCTTGAGTTGCCATTGGAAATCGAGGAGGAGGCTTATCGTTCCCGATACGCGGCTTTCAACGCACTATCCGATCGGGGCTATATCATCGGACATGACCTTTATAAGAGTGGCAGAAGCTTCGACGAAATCTACGAGTTGATTGTTGATGATGGTACATCCATTATGGAAACCTCACGGCCCGCAAGTGAATTTGAGATATTAGCGGATTACGTTCCCAAGTATGTTGACTTCAGTTTTGCTACTGACCGGGGGCGGTACTTTGCTAAAAATCTGGAACGTTATGTGAGGAGCAATCATGTCCAGTGTAGTACCTGCGGCGCGGAGTTTGAAACAGATGAGTGGATGAAGCCGGACGTACCGGCGAATATCAAGGTACAGTATTTCTCGAATCGGCTTGAAGGTGGTACATCACGTGAACCGAAACGCCGCGTCTGTAGCATCTGCCGGACGCAGTACATGCTCGACAAGATCTGTTACAACGTGGGCGGGAGCACAGCGACATTTTTTATTCACCTATATCCGATTTCGTTTTTTACTGATGTATTTATCGGAGCTTTCCGTGCAGCGCAAGAGCGGTTCAGCAATCCTGACTTTCCATCGGTATTTCTTAAGACGGACGATGCGTTGCGTCACTATCAAGAGAACGCCCAGTTGGTTTTGCCAGTTAATTGGACAAAAATTAATGGCAATCCGTTACCGAAGTTCTCTGAAGCCCTCGGCAACATTTTGACTATCCCCGTCAATACCCCCGGTAAGAATCACACAGAGGACATTTTATATGCTATCGAAAACACCCTGCTGTATCAACGTTTTTTGGGATGTCGTGCGGTGCTGACCGATTCGTCAATTCCGCTCTTTTCCGGCGATGAGTTTAGCCACTTTTTCATTGATCATATTCCGCCTGCATTTCGGGGATGGTTGCCGGACAACAACCTTGATAGTGATATGACACAACGAGCGTTTGAACAACTACTTAAGTTGCACGGCATCCGATCAAAGATTGGAAGTATTGATGCAGATGATTTAGTTCAGTTGATTCGGAGTTTGAGTTACGATCCACTTGAATTGTATTACGTGACTCACCGGATGATCAAACGCGAGCAAGCGGGAAACGAACCGCTACAGTTCACAACCGTCCGTAACACGGCGCAACTTATCGCCGATGTTGTGGCACAGAAAGGAGGAGAATCAATTATGTCTTATATTAAGGAGCTCGCTCAAATTGCATGGGAGGGACGATTCAGAGGCACTAGTTTCAAGGATAACGCCCTTGCTAAACCACTTGATGTTGCCTTTGATTGTCTAAATCAATGGAATGAAGATCGGTTTACCCCAGAGGATATACGCGCCTTCACATCGAAAGAAATTGCTCGTGCGATTGAGCGGTTGACACCAAACCAATATCTGAGTGAAACTCGACGCAGGAAAATATTGCAGCAGAGCATTAAATTCGTAGATGTTTTGCTCAATCAACTTTATCACAAAACCTATCAGGGTAAACTTAATGAGCTAGTTGAGGACCATCGGAAGATTCGTTCAACTTATATTTTTTATGTTTACACCGAGTTTACTTCAAAAGGCGATAGAGAAAAGGAGGAGCAACAGTCATGAGTATTCTAGATAGCTACACTGAATTTATGGTTGAACAATACGAGAATTTTCCGCAAAGCCGTTATCTAACGTTGATTGTGTTACGGAAAGCGGAATCAGAGATGATTTTCCGCACCGAAGGGTCTGGTGAAGGGTTGGCGCGTGATACCGTTCACGCCGGGCTTGAAGACCGCGAGCCCATCTCCCGTGTCACAATTAGCAAGCGTAAACAGACCGCTGTTGAACGCCGGACGGGCCGTGAACTGCTGCGGCAACACAACTTGTTATTCTACGCAGCGGATTCAAGAGGAAATAGGCCGGAAGAAGAGGAAAATATTTGTGCATTGAACCGGAATAAGCCCTGTGGAATATGTGCAGATTGCATGATCTACGGCTATGCTGTTGGCGGAGGTGGCGCACAGAAATCCCGTGTCATCACAGATGATGCGTTCAGCATTCAGTCATACCAAGCGGTTACGGCAAAGCGGACGTTCAACGCGCTCTATGATAACAACACAATGCGCGATCCGGTTTCCGGGGATGCGTCATCAAGCATTCAAGAGGACGAATACGTGAAGCCAGAGACGCTGTTTATTGAAATGCAGACACTCAAAGATTTGACAGCGACTGAAATCCGATACGTCCTAGCTAACGTGTTAAGAAGTCGTCGTTACGGTGCTATCTCGTCACGACTTGGTAAGATGCGGAACGCTATTGTCGGTGCGATCTTCAGTGACTGCGAGCTCTTCAGCAATCTGGAATTAACACAGAGTGTTTACGATCGACTCGGTTCAAACGGTAGACAGTTCCCACTTGATGAAAACCAAGTTAAATCGGAAGTCGCTGGGGCAGTGATAGATTTAACTAACGAAGTCATTGGCAATGTACAACCCGTCGCTAATGCAGAGTTGACTGAGTTAATCAGCGAGATTCAGCAAACATTTGCATCGCCAACTGAGGTGAACGGGTTATTGGAATCAATTACTGCGCTGTATCCGCAAGGGTGAAACGTTGGGTAGGCGTCTCCTACCCAACACTGGAGGTATCTCATGCAAATCTATTGCTGCAAATTTGAATTGATGGAAAACCTCTTTTTCGCCAGCCGTGAGGTCAACAACTTTTTCCAAACTGAGCCGGTTATCGGGAATTACGCGCTTGCCTACGCGCTTGGGCTGTGCCGCGCGAATTATCACAACGACGGTGAAATCAACTACGCTACGGATTTGGAACAACTCAACGAGACTGGCATCTACATTACGCCGGGGACGTTGACAGAAAAAGCCCGTTTCACGGTAGTTCAATTCAACGCGATGTCGGATTCCTATTGGTTTCAGATGGAGCAGAACGCGATTTCGGTCAATCGACAACGCATTTTTAATCCACGATTGAAGGCGCGGGCAGCGAACTTCCCACAAATCGGCAGGCTCAAACTTCTGTCAGTCGGCAACCGGGGCGTTTTCTATGTAACTAGCCGAGAGGAATTTCGGATTCCGCGTTACATCCGGCTCGGGAAATTTATGAGCAAAGTGAAGATCTCCGCAAGGAAACAAACCTATCGTGAAGTTCACAGGGAAACTACAACCTATCCAAATTATCTCAACCCAAATGACCTACCGTCAGAAATGCGGGTCGGGATGTTTGATTTACTTAATATTCGGCCGACACCCTTAATCCGCAATGTCCAACTATCGGGCGATTTCTGTCAACTGACAGATGATTCCCAAACACTACTGCCAGCAGGTATGCGGTTTTATGCCGATTTTTAGACTGATATTAGTTTTTCCGTAGGGTGTGCATTGTGCCTATAAAATAGTGGTTCATGTTAAGAAATCGTGCAAAGAAACCGAGTTTTCAAGAAAAAACTCGGTTTCTCTGAACTGTAGCAAACCTACTTATGAGACCCCTTATAAAATAGTTACAAGCGCACCTATAAATTCCCTAGAGGTATCACCATGCCAGAGATAACAGTTACGCTAAACGCAGGGTATGAAAAAATCAGCCCAACCAATCCGTTGGAATTGGAACATTCACCGCTTTATCACCAACAACGGACCTATGAAGCACTTAACACAAACGAACTCGTCATTAACACTTATAACACAGGTACGGGTAAAACTCGTGCTTCTCTGCTATGGTTATTCGATCTGGAAGAGGAAAACGTTCTGTTTATCGCTCCAACAAATGAATTGATTCACCAACACGCAGATGACATTCAAGCGTTCGTTGATGAACATGATGAATTGAATTTTGTTGTCGCTGAGGTCACCGGTCAGAAACTTCGTGAATGGGAGGTTGTCGATGATCCCGGTTATCGCGTTAGAAACACAAGAAAATTGCACGAATTGATTCAAAATCCGCGTGACTATTTTCCCGAATTGAAACAGCGAGCCCCCCTGATTTTGGTCACAAATCCCGATATTTTTTACCTATGCTTCTATAGTCTTTATTCACAGTTGGATAGCGCGAACCTTTTCCGCGATTTTCTGGTCGAATTTAATTACATCGTCATTGACGAATTTCACTACTACAACGCCAAACAACTCGCTAACTTTCTGATGTTTTTCACTTTGTCGAAGGAGTACGGTTACTTCGACGGGGGGCGGAAAGTCTGTCTACTTTCAGCGACACCCGATGAAAAGGTACTTATCTATCTTGAAAGGATTGGTCTCACTTACGCGCTTGTCAGTCCTGAAAATGAACCGATAAAGAGCAACGATTACGAGACAATACGGACGCTATCTGAACTTGAACTGACAATACACAGTAGCAAAATGTACGAGACTCTCAGGGAGCAGCCTGAGCGCGTCCGCAACCTGCTTGATTCAGGAAAAGACGGTGCTATCATTAGCAGTTCTCTCCGCACTATCAGCGATATTAAACAGGGGCTTCACAGGGGAGGCATTGGGAATAGGCTCGGATTGATTACGGGAGCCGTCAGTACAGAGGAGCGTCGTGATGCAACATCTTTTCCGCTTATTCTCGCAACCCCGACGGTAGACATCGGCTACAATTTCACAAAGATGGGCAAATCGCGTCAAAACATTGATTTCGTCTGTTTCGACGCGCTTTATGCCTCGGAATGCACACAGCGGCTTGGTCGGGCAGGCCGGTTACTCGGCAAAACCGACCTCAATCACCCGAGTATTGGACACGCATTTGTACAGGGGAATCTCTATTCACAACTGCAAGCGGGAAAAAGTTATGACCGGCGCGAGTTTGCTGCACTCGTTCAAAATTCGCTCGGTGAGGATAACCAATTCTACCACTATATTCAATCCTACGCCAGCCTTGAAGCGTTCTACCCGCTCTATGCTCATTTCAGGCGAATATCAGAAGACCATCAAGACCGCGTCCGCGAGATTTTTGAGACGATTCGACGGGTCTTCGCACCGGAGAGTGATGTCACATTTGACAAACTGACCAAAAAGATTCGGTGGCATACTACCTACGAAACGGTCATTGACGCGTTTGAGAACAATGTTTATAACTCCTTCATCCAACGTCAGCAGGAGAGAGCTGCATGGAGTTACTTAGAACATCAGAGCTGGCTCAACGGCACGCTAGAAGCATTCCGAAATACGCCAAGTGCACAATTAAATGCTGCAATCAAAGGTTTCATTAAACGTTGTTCTAACCGCGAAAAAGTAGTTGAACATGCAAAACAGAAGTACCAACCAACTCAGTCACTATTCAACTTTCGTGGTTCGGATGTCGGCATTCGGTGTGGCATTCATGACCCGAACCATCTTTTTCAGAATACTGCTGAATATACTGAATATGACCTTTTTCACATCCTGTCATATTACAACTTTCAACAGATCCCTAACAGAGAGAAATATCATGCACTCACAGGAGATTGGGGAAATCGTTGTAAATTTTTTGTGCAGGTCTATGGTTTGAAGACTCCACCAACTCCTGTTCAATTCAACTACAACGCCGGTGGGGACGATCAGGATATTTTTGAGCGGCAACATTGCTGGGGTCCTACCGCATTAAAAGGTTTACGATTAAAACTTGTCCCACTTGAAATTCAGGAAGCACTGGCAGATCGGTATATCACCTGCCTTTTATCAAAGATGGAGAACAAATATGTTCTCAACAACATCCTTGAAACGAAGCGACAGGTTGCCCATACACTGAATGTAACCTTCAGTGATGGAGGACAACAGGAGTATCAGTTGATCCTCGGAGCACAAGCGTTTCTAATCCATGCAGAATTACAGGAAAAATGGAAAGAAAAGGAAGAATCCGAATTGTAATTTTTAATTAGGACTTACGCATTTCAGCGTGGGGCAAGTTGCTCTGAATCCCGCCTGCCTGCTCTCGGCTTGTCGGAGTCCCGATTCATCGGGGATTTATCGGGGATGCCCCGCCTACAGTTGGCTGCGTAAGCCCTACAATAACACTCCATAGGAGACAACTCCCATGCCCATTAGTGCTGTTATTCACCTTATCCCGCCGGAAGATGTTACGCTTCGTCCGACGATGGGGCATCATGCACACGCCGCGTTCCTGTCGCTCTTGCGGACGGGCAACCCCGACAAGGCGGAGGAGATTCATGCGGGATCAAGCCAAAAACCGTTCACTGTTTCACCGTTGATTGGGAAAGGGGAGCGATGTGGGAATTTTCTGCGAATCCGTGCTGGGACTGAATGTTGGCTTCGGTTCACGTTCCTGGATGACGCCCTTTTCACCCACTTCGGGGATGCGTTTTTGACACAGAGTCTGCCGTCCATTCGGCTCGGCGGGGCGACCTTTCAACTGAGCCGCTTGGTTGCGTCTGGGACGGAAACGAAGGATTGGAGTGGGAATACTACTTATGAGGAGCTAATTGAATCTGTGGGTAGGGAAACACGGATACGGTTACGATTTTATTCGCCGACCGCCTTTCGGGAGTTGTCACCGCGTGGGCAAAAAACACGTAACCAACCGCATATCGACTTGGTGCGCTGCTATCAGAGTTGGGTCAACAAATGGAACGCCTTTGCACCGATGCAGATTGATAAGCAACCGTTTCTCGATTTCATTGCGGACTGCAGCTTAGCCACCCGACTTGAGATGAATACACAGATGCTGGATTTCGGCAGGCATAAAGCGATTGGGTTTGTTGGCGGTTGCACTTATGAATTTCGTGAGGACGGGAATGGCGAAGCACAGGGACCAATGACAGAAGAGGCATCCAAGTTCTCCACTGTCGAGATGGTGAGACTTGCGAACCTACTCGCTGATTTTGCTTTTTACTGTGGCACGGGATACAAAACGACGATGGGTATGGGACAGACACGACGCCAAGGGACTTGATCACAGAATTGACATCAGATCAACATCAAGTGCTTCAGCAATCGCCTTCAGTGTTTTGACGGAACCGGATTTTCGTCCTGTCTCAATCTCCGTCAAATATGGGCGTTGAATCCCGACTTTATCCGCGAGTTGTTTCTGTGTTAGTCCACGGTGTTCGCGGTATACCTTGATTGGATTCTCCTCATTGAGAATCAATCGATTAATCACCTCTGCGGGGAAGGTTTCTTCATCCACGGCTTTTGCGGCTCGAAAATCATGAACGTCCTTTAGCATCTCCAGATCTGCGAGGAGCTGGTTATATTGCTCTACTGGGACAAGGACAAATTTCTGACTGTTTCTTTCGATTGTTTCAAGGTTCATCTATACACACCGCCTCTCGGTCCAATTTTTACGATTTCGATAATGAGGGTGTCATCATGGATTTCATATAGCACTCGCCAGTCCCCTATTCTGAGTCGGTATCCCGGCTCACCTGTAAGTCGCGCTACATTATTGTTGGGCGCGTAGGGATTCTCAGCGAGTTGGTTAATTTTACGAACAATCGTTTTCGCTATATTACTGGGCAGCCGCTGGAGCATCTTCGCCGCGCTTGACCTATATCGAATCTGATACATGGCTCTCTTATTGTAGCCGAAAGCGACCTAAAAATCAAGTGTTTCCGTTGCACACCCGACTCAATAAATTTGGAGTATTAAACTATGTCTGAAACTTACATACCACTGTCGCAGATGAATACCTATGTTTTCTGTCCACGCCGATTTTACTACGAATCTGTCGAGGGGCATCGGGTAATTAACGAACATGTCGAAGAGGGAAAGATAAAGCACACCCGCGTTGATACGGAGATGAGGGATCGCAAGGAACGAGGTGTGAAAGTTTCTCGGCGGCAATATCTCGCCTCTGACATACTGGGTGTCTCCGGTTATCTGGATCTGATTGAAGAAAAGAACGGCGTACCGTGCCCGGTTGAATACAAGAAGGCTGGCACCGGTAACTGGCTTAATGATCAGGTTCAGCTGTGTCTACAAGGGATGCTGATTGAAGAGAGTACTGGTACAACGGTTCCCCACGGCTATATCTACTACATCGGTTCCAAACGTCGCCGCAAGGTGGCATTTGACGATGAATTGCGGCAGATTAGTCGCGATTTTGTCTCGGACGCTGAAATGCTGTTAGAGACCAGAAAGATCCCTGAGCCTGTCCATGACAATCGGTGCAACGGGTGTAGCGTTCGGGGTATCTGCCTGCCGGACGAGGTCGCCTATCTGAAAGAATTAGATGATTTGCCCAAACGGATCAAACCGACCCTCGGCATTGATAACGTCCTGTATGTTGATGAGCAGGGGTGTATCCTCAAGAAGACTGGGGAACGTCTGCTTGTGGTCAAGGAGGGGGAAACCATCCGGGACATCCCGCTCATCCATCTGGGGCAAGTTGTGCTTTGTGGAAACATCAGCGTGACGACTCCGGTGATGCAGACCTTGCTTAACGAGGGGATACCGGTTGTCTATCTCTCCGCCTACGGACGCTATCAGGGTGTTTTGATGCCGCAAATCTCGCGCAACTCGCTCTTGCGGGTGGCGCAACATCGGGTCGCAGATGATCCAGGGAAATGTCTTGCACTTGCAAAGGCGTTTGTCCATGGCAAAATCAGTAATATGCGGATGATGCTTCAGCGTCGCAAATGGCGGGGCAAGGCAGAAACGGAGGCTGAAGAAACCGCTATAGAATCAAGTATTGAGGGAATGCGGAGAATGCGAGGACGCCTCCCCAGAGCGGAGAATTTGCCTGAGTTACTTGGGCTTGAGGGAAACGCATCGGCGGACTATTTTCGATCTTTCTCGTCAATGCTGAACGCGGAGATGGGGTTCAGTTTTGAGCATCGCACACGGCGTCCACCGAAAGATCCGACCAATGCGCTGCTCAGTTTTGCCTATTCCCTGTTGACGGCGGATGTCATTTCGGCGATTCAGATTGTCGGGCTTGATCCTTACGTTGGGTTCTTCCACCAGCAGACTTACGGACGTCCCTGCCTTGCATTGGACCTGATGGAGGAGTTCCGCCCCATCATTGCTGATTCGGTTGTGGTCACGCTGATCAACAATCGACAAATTACGCCCGATGATTTCACCCAATCTCACGGGGGTTGGTTTCTCAAAGACGCTGCTCGCAAGAAATTTTACGCTGCCTATGAGAAGCGCAAAAATGAGACGATAACTCATCCTGTTTTCAAGTACAAGATTACCTTTCGCCGTGCACTTGAACTACAGGTACGCCTGCTCGCCAAGTGTCTGATGGGAGAGATTGAAACCTATACATCGTTGACAGTTCGTTAGGCTGGAGAAGGACAAACCGATGTTTTATGCAGTTGCTTATGATATTACCGATGACCGGCGGCGAAATGCGGTTGCCAAAATTTTGTTGGATTTCGGCAGACGTATTCAGTATAGTCTATTTGAGTGCAATACTGATCGGCGTGACTACCTACGCTTGCAGCATCGGGTTATGGAAGCGATAAACTTGCAGGAGGATTCTGTGACTTTCTATCACTTATGCCGGTCTTGCGAGAAGGGGGTTGAAAGAATTGGCGTCGAAAAAGAGGTTGACAGGCAATCTTACATTGTGTAAGAATCGGGTGTACAGTCACGAAGTTGACATCTGCGAGGGTCAGGGCTAGCAAAAACCCGTTACCCTGACAGTAATCTCGCAGCGCCGGTCATAGTTGGAGGTTGACAATGCATCGCTCTATGAACAGGGTCTCGATTCCAAAATTGAAACATCACATAAAGAGACCTGACAGAAGTAGTGGTGGAGAATCCTTTTCAGGACAGGTCTGAAACCATAGGCTCTCTGAATAAAAAGAATCTCAATTCTGAGATTGAAACATCCCGAACTGGACGCTTCCCTCGGCGATGAAGGTATCGACTCTGAATAAAAAGAATCTCAATTCTGAGATTGAAACCCGATAGCGTTCCACTTTGCAGTCTTGAAAACTGTGATCCTCTGAATAAAAAGAATCTCAATTCTGAGATTGAAACAAGGTGGGTTTCCAAAAAGTCAAAGAGGAGTATACACGCCTCTGAATAAAAAGAATCTCAATTCTGAGATTGAAACATGAGAAATGGGTGATTATACTTGATCTCCCCGTCTTCCTCTGAATAAAAAGAATCTCAATTCTGAGATTGAAACCTGCGAATGCGAGCGCAACCCGTTTGTCCTTCGCTTCCCTCTGAATAAAAAGAATCTCAATTCTGAGATTGAAACCGGCCCCCTACCGCTGTTGAGCGTCCACTAATTAGCCCCTCTGAATAAAAAGAATCTCAATTCTGAGATTGAAACGTAGGCGATTCGGAGTTGACACATATCCTTTGGCGGTCTCTGAATAAAAAGAATCTCAATTCTGAGATTGAAACAGGCATTGCGAAAAGAGCGTAACCCTCTGATTCGTGAGGCTCTCTGAATAAAAAGAATCTCAATTCTGAGATTGAAACTGCGCTGCGGTGACGCCTCCGATGACACCGCGAAGACTCTGAATAAAAAGAATCTCAATTCTGAGATTGAAACACCCGATGGTGTGGAAGATCTAACCACTCTGAACAGTTCGGAGCTCTGAATAAAAAGAATCTCAATTCTGAGATTGAAACGATTTACGAGCTACCCCCGTCTGTCCTACCAGTACCGCTCTGAATAAAAAGAATCTCAATTCTGAGATTGAAACTAGCACGCTTGCTCTTTTCAAGCAAGCCTCGCTCCATCCCTCTGAATAAAAAGAATCTCAATTCTGAGATTGAAACAACGATTGCTATCTCCTCAACGTCCGCTCCTGTCCGATACTCTGAATAAAAAGAATCTCAATTCTGAGATTGAAACATAAGGAATACGCCCTTGCATCTGCGAACATGGTTGAAGCCTCTGAATAAAAAGAATCTCAATTCTGAGATTGAAACCTTCAGATAGTAGTGATGGAGGAGGGAATGACGCGGGACTCTGAATAAAAAGAATCTCAATTCTGAGATTGAAACGCGACACATATAGATGGGATTGGCGCGAGCGTGCGTACTCTGAATAAAAAGAATCTCAATTCTGAGATTGAAAGTTTGAGAAGAATCGGGGCAGGATGCCCCTCCCACAACGATGAATGATAAGATTCTCAAAGAATAATAAAAAAGGGCAAGCACAAGGCTTGCCCCTACAGTTTAAGCGATAAACATTTAGATTTTGAGATTTTGACGTTGGGATGGCAGGTCAGAAATCTGTGATGCGTAACAAGGGGATATAGCCTTACCAGCGTGGTATTCCGCCGAGGAGCAGTTTCTGTTCCGGAGTTCCATTTTCGAGTAGGTCTGTGACACGGGGACCATCGAATGGTTCGCGGGACTTCATCCACGCGTTCTGGTAGCACATCAGACAAACCCGTCGCCGCTGATCAGACTTGTTGGCGACCCCTCGGTGATAAATCCAGCCATCGAACATAACCGCCTGCCCTGGTGTCGCGAGGACAAATTTTTCGTCGGGAAAATGTGGATGCCCTTCAGGCGGACGAAACGGAACCCGTTGGCTACCGGGAAGAATCGCAATCGGACCATTCTCCATTGTCAACTCGTCGAGGAAATAGCCGCAGTTAATTTGGCCGGGGATACTGCCGTAGGGCGTGTTTTCCGGTGCCATGGGCCAAGGTCCATCACGGTGCCAGTTCTGATCTGGTTCGCCCGGCTGCGTCACGCGAGCGGTTGCGCTATGGAGTTGGACGCAGTTACCGAGAATTGCTTTCATGCGTGTGAGCACCGGCGGATTATCCAAGAGAAATGTAAAGCGCTCGTCCTCTTCCAAAAGTTGGTGGGTGAATTGCTCGCTTTTCCTGTCGAAGGTTTCATCCAATGCCTCGCGCAGGGATTCTACCTGTTCTTGCGTGACTGCCTCTTCTACAACGAGATATCCCCACTTCAGGAAGAAAGCGACCTCCTGTGCTAATTCGGGACTGAGTTCAGGATTTAGGTGTTGTGGTATGATGGAACGATCTAACATAGCTTATCTTCCTTCGAGCGATGGGATATCTCAATCTGCAGCCATTTCGACGCCTTGCTCAACATCTGACAACATCTCTCGCACCGTCCCCAACATCATCTCCACATTCTCCGCCATATATCGCGTCAGAAGTTGATTGGCAGTGTTTTCGCATCCTCGCTCAATGAGGAATTTGCCTTCTCTGGCTATCTCATAGGCAGTGGTGAAGAGTTGGGTTTGGAGCACTTTCCATTTTGCCTGGACAGTTGGAATCAGCTCCGGTTCTTCCAAACGCAGTTTGAGACTCAGTTGGCGGAAGAGCCACCACGGACTGTCATCTGAAGGGGACTCATCACCAATTGCCAAGACCTGTGGCAGTTCTCCTTCAATAAACATCGGTAGGAAAACAGCTAAACAGGGTGAATAGAAGCTACACCAGTAGACGGGCAACCGCGAACCGTCGTCGCAGAGATGTGCAACTAGGCTTGCAGCGGTGTTACCGCCCTCGCCCTTATCATCGTGATGAATGCAGATGGAGGTTCCGCTCGAAATTTCCGTTTGGAAGGGTTCATCAGGCGCACTCCCATCGGAGTGATCACTCAATAACGCCATCATGGTCTGCACCTCAATGTCGCCGGTGTATCTACTCAACACCGCACAGGAACGACCGCGTCGCATGGCACCACTTCCGACCGAGCGATCCGCCGCGCGGCTGTATGCTTCCGAAAAATTAAACCGAGCCGAAGTATCCGCCCACCAATCTTGAGCGATTGCTTCGTTCACACTGTTTGGCGATAGGCGATCCCAGTCCTCTTCAACAGAATAGACGTTGCTGATTCCCACCGCGTCCTGAACCTGTTTAACTGCCCATTCGTGCCCCGCAGTCTGGAGGATATACGCTTCTATTGGATCGGCAATGATGTAGCCGTTATCGTAGGTGCGAACTCCTTGATCGTTGCTGAATTTCCCCTGACCATACTTCGTAATCAACTCTGTCATGACGGTAACTGCTTCGGCGGCGGTTTTCGCGCGTTCCAAACCGAGTCGTATCAACTCCATACCGATCAACTTCGGCGAATCAAACTCATATTTGGAGGCTAATCCCTCGTTCCCAATTACGACTTGATGCTCGTTAAACCCATGTTCGTATCCCCAACACCAATATGGGCGCGAGCCGATATGACGATAGGTTGTGGTCACACCGGGAAGTTCTACAAACTGGCATTTTGTGCTCGCTCCGGCGGCATGGGTTTCTTCTGCACGTTGAACAAGCGGTTGACATTCGATTGCCGGACGATCGCTATTTTTGGCAAAGATGGTTTGGTTCTCTTTAGTTGCGCTCGGCAGGGCAACCATCGTGTCACAACTTTTAGGCATTACAGCCCCCTTTCATATTATCTGAATTAGTTAGGATTTACGCAGTTGGGTGCTCAACCCCTTGTAGTTCGGTGATTTATCGCCGCTATACACTGTTCCCAACGCCCGATGAATCGGGCAACTACAATAACCCGATAAATCGGGCAACTACAATAAAAGGCACCATCAAAAAGTTCGTAGGGAACAACGATCGTTGTTCCTTACTGAAGTGCGTAAGTCCCATTAGTAATAAAAGGTGTACGTGGGTCGGTTGATCATAATACTTAGAATATTCCAAAAACTTCCAATCACAAAATCACCCAGAATCAAACCTAAGAAAAACGGAGTCGCTCTGCGATAAAGGCGGATACCTCCATATTTCAGCACCACCCATTTGGCGACAGCGGCGACGATAAACGCTGCCCAGAAGGTGTACATATGGAAGGAGACCCCGTATCCGAGCGGGTGGATGGGCCACCAGAAAAGGTGACCGCGCACCACCGCCAGCAGAATGGTAAACAGGAAACCGATAGTTATGGCGATGATGTGTGCGGTGTCCGCATCCCGTGGTGCCGTGAGCCACCCGTGTAGAAAGCGATAGGAGCGCCCCCCAAAACTGTTGATCTGTCCTCCCACCTTGCCGGTGTCCACACCGAGATCGAAAAAGACGTTCACCAACATAAGAATGCATAACGGCATTGCAATAATGATAAGGGTCAGCATTAGGCGGGACAACCCTTTGACATCAAGGTTCCCCCGTTCTGCGAGTTTGAACGCCTCAAGCTGGTGCGGCATGGGGTGGCTGCGGTTGTCCCGATTGAACCAAAAAAACAGGGAAAACCAGGTGAGATTTTGTCCCCCAATCCTTCGTGTACCGAACAGACTGACGAGGCTGTGGTGGGGTCCAATGAAGGTCGTATTATGGATGGAGAGACCGATCTGTGCACGGATGCGCGTAACGGCAATGGCAATGGTGAGAAAGTGTGCCACAAAAAACAGGACAGCGATCCAGAGTGCCATCCCGCCTCGCATTGCAAACCAGACGAGGAATATCCCACCGAGTAACAGACCTAAAAACGCTGTCCTATACCGCATCGGCTCGTTGTCATCTTCCCGCGGCTGTCGCCCAATGGCTTGGAGAAATGCCCGCCCTATCTGTCGCCGTGTCCCCCATAGCACGATTACTGAGACTCCTGTATACGCCCCAATGTTCTGCTCGTAAGGGAAAGGAAAGCCGGGCAGACTGTCCAAGCCGGATATAATTCCAACAAAGGCTTGCATCTTGTATAAGAAGAAAAAGAGGATGCACGACATGAGCAGGTCAAGCGGCATTAGGAAGCTGAGTCCAACCGCAAATGGATAAACCAAAATTGCGCTTCCGCCCGTCAAGAAGGCAGTCCACGGCTTTTCCGTGAAGAACATATTTAAGGAGAAGTGCTTCACCGGGATTTCAGGAACTACCGGGTAAAAGAGGTGAAGTCCATTGAGAACACTGATAAATGCTGCGAGCGAAAATCCCCACCACATTGGACCGCTGCGAAAAAAACTTTTGCTGTTGTAAGAAATCTGGTAAGGGAGTTCGACAATCGGGTAGACGAGCCGTTCCTGTTCCGCCCACTGCTTACGAATGATTGTATTGATGCACTGCATCACAAAAAGCAGGGCAAAGCTGAAAGCACACCACCAGAGGGTCGGCTCTATCCAGCGGCGAATATAGTGCCACTGAAGAAAATCTTCGTCGCCGTGATAAAACGCGGTTAGAACGTCCTGATCGTTAATGGTCAACCACTCTGGAAGATATTTCCAGAACAGATCGCGCCACTCATTTTCCGGTGTGGCAAAATAGAATGCGTGCACAATGATTGAGACCAGCGGCAGGAACATGTCGTAGGACATAAACAACAGCGTCATCGACATCAGTACGTAGAGAGAAATTAATTCTCCACCCGTCAGGGCGTACTTGGCAACGAATTTTTTCAGGGGAACGTTTATAATAACTAAAATTAGGATGGTAAAGACAACGCTGTAAAACGGAGCCATTAGCGTTGGGAAGGTGTATCGAAGGGCTTCACACTCTATATGCCAGACATAGATGAACGGGAGAAAAAGCAGCGAAAGGATCACTGTTCGCCAAGTAATTTTTTCGGGTGGTTGTCTGGAGGGTACGGCAGGTGTCATCATAGAGGTTTCTGTCGAATGGAATTGCATTGCTCACTACAGGTAGCAATCAAAGTTGCATCGTTAAGGGATAAGTATACCCCATCTCCACTCTATTGACAACTCAAAAACCGACTTTCCTTGGGAGCGCAAATCATTCAACATCAGTTGGTAGAAATTGATATAAACAAATGGGTAATTTCCAAGCACAAACCTTTTTGCTGGACACGCTTCAGACGCTATGGTAAACTAATTCAGGTTGTTATCAGACATTGTTTCCATACGGAAGTGATTGATCCGATGAACATGCTCCCATTCACCATCAAAACAACAGATCAGGCGACGATGCATCTTTGCCGCATTACGCCACCGGAACAGCATGAAGAGCTCGATGTTTCGGTTGGGTTCCTACTCCGTTCATGGGAAATTCATCACCTGCACGCCCTCAGAGATAGCACACGTCGTAATCTCACGCGGCACATCCTCAATGAAGTCCCCAACGATGCTTACAAGATGTTTATCCGGTTTTTGAGAGATACCGCTGAACCTGAAACCTTCCTGCCAGCAACCCGATTAAATCGCTATCTGCATCGTCAATATTGTCTCCTTTTGTCCGCGAGTCGAGCACGCGAACTGTTTGCGGTCCATAACAGCGGCGGTCGACACAGTCAGCGCCTTATTAACTTTAGTGGGTACGACCTCATTGTGGGCACAGGGATTCAACTGTTAGACACAGAAGCTTACCTAATTGCACCAAGCAAGTATACAATCTTTCTTCGTCAGGTGAACGCAGCCAATGAGATCAAGGTCTATCATAGCGATTTCATCGATCTCGGCGGTAGTACGCCCCCACCGTTACTATTCCGCCCCCAAGAGGTCATCGATATTGTTCGGAATAACGTCGGCGCAGAAACCGAGAGCAAAGCCCATCATGAGCAAGGCCATGGGGAGGAATCACCCACAACGATAGTAGACTGCCCTGAATGCGGTGGGGAGGTTCAACGGATCGGTGGGGAGAGCTATTTCTGCCTTGAGTGCAGTTGGGATAATTTGCCGGCATTGAGGTAAGAGTCTACAACTCAGATTAATTCCGTACTCAGCGAAACCCGGAATTCGGCGGGTTAGGCTTGAGGCGCTGCCAACTCCGGTTCGCAACCCGGATTTGGATGCGTTTATTGTTCCAAGCACCGCCACGCAGCACACGCGCCCCACCCGTTTCAACGCCAGTCGGATTTCGTATAGGACTAACGGCGTAATAATCGGGTTCGTACCAATCGTGGCACCACTCCCAAACGCTGCCTGCACAATCGT
This sequence comes from Candidatus Poribacteria bacterium, assembly GCA_022826645.1. Lineage (GTDB taxonomy): Bacteria > Poribacteria > WGA-4E > WGA-4E > PCPOR2b > PCPOR2b. The sequence continues at coordinate 16,553 of JAJDUM010000072.1, read as the reverse complement.
ATAAGCCAAATCCGTTCGGAGGAAAGCTTCCCACCGGCAGCGGCACACTGTGCTTTTGACCAAAATCCGCACGTCCTTTGGGAGATTCATCGCCCCAAGGGTACTCCTTTTGGATGAGACCGCCCCTTGCGGCTTTCTCCCATTCCGCTTCGGTGGGTGGCCGTTTAGCAGCCCATTTACAGTAGGCAACGGCATCGAACCAACTGACATCAACGACAGGCTGTCGAGGCTTCTTGAATTTTCGGTCGTTCCAATGGGGTGGAGGCGGAAGGAACGCAAGTCCAAGAGTAGTTTTGTTTGCTTACCGACAATTATGTTCGACATTTAGCAATTCCGATTGAGCGTAGGGGCACTGACCGTACTTTTGATTTGCTTAATCACCAACATGCTGCTATACTTCTGTTTAGTAGAGTCCAGAAAACTTATAAGAAAGGATAAACCACCCGTGACTTTAGCAGAAGTATTCGATACCTGTCAAGACATTGAACTCAGGCATGCAAAACTATACGCAACACTGTCCCTTCTGCTGGGGAATGTTGATGAGCGGGTCGCTCGTTTTTGGGAACAGATGAGCACAGAGGAATGGCAGCACTACATCCTTGTCGATTTTGGCAGGTCACTGTGCGCTCGAAGCTTTGGATTGGACGCCCCCGCCACAGAGATGCCGCCTGTATCTATCCAGCAGATCATGGAATCCTTAGACAAATATGAGGGTCAAGTTTTTTCAGAACAGGTTACGCTCCAAGAGGGATTTGAAATTGCCATTGAGATAGAGGGAAGTGAAGCAGACACAGTTTATATGTATCTCCTTTCAATTATCAGAAAGGCGATTTACCAGAGCGAAGAAACTTACTTATTGGATCGAATTTCCCAAATCGAGAAGGACATGCATACACATATTGATCATCTGATTGATGCAACAAAACGGTTTGCCAAGGATCCGCACCTCGTTCGAAAAGCGTATAGCTTAAAGGAGCACCACGCTCATTAGTTGAGAGCACAATAATTTCCGCTAAAGCAGCGGAAACAGGGAGTTCACGATAATTTAACTCTCCATTCTACCTAAGTTTTGAACCAAGAATATTGTCAGAAAAGGAAATAGAAATGGCATACTACGTTTATATTCCGATTTCAGGTGAGAACAAGATTTCGACTTTTATTCTGAATCCAGACACAGGAGATCTCACGTTTCAGCGCGATGTAGCGCTTGACGGTGCTCCTGGTCCACTGGCTGTTGACCCTAAGAGCAAATTTCTTTACGCGGGTCTCCGCTCTATACAGGAAATCGCAAGTTTCAGCATCAACCCAAGCACAGGTGATTTGTCGCCTATAGGATCGGTGTCACTTGAATCCGATCCATGCTATATCTCTACAGATGGAAAAGGTAACTTCTTGCTCTCTGCCTACTACGGCGCAGGAGCGATAGCGGTGCATCCCATCAGCGAAGATGGAGTTGTGGGTGGTCCCGCGATCGAGTGGCGTATGACAGCGAACAAAGCACATTGCACCATGACAGATGCGTCCAATAAGTTCGCCTTTCTCCCTCACGTTGGTGAGTCAAATGCTATTTTCCAATTCCAGTTTGACGAAAACACCGGTGCGCTGACCCCCAATGCTTCCGTTCCTGTGCTTGCTGCTGGGGAAGGGGAAGGACCCCGTCATTTCGTTTTTCATCCAAACCAAGATGTGGTCTATACTTCAAACGAGCAGGGGTGCAGCATAACTGCCTACAATTTTGACGCGTCAGCGGGCACGCTATCTGCTTTTCAGACGCTCTCGACGCTGCCTGACGGCTTTGATGAGGAAAACTCCTGTGCACAGATCCATATCACGCCGAATGGGAAGTTTGTATACGTTTCAAACCGAGGGCACGACAGTATTGCCGGATTCGCGACCGATGATGCGACGGGCGCACTCACTGCGATTGGACAGCAGCCAACAGAGCCAACGCCGAGAGCGTTCAACGTTGATTTGACGGGGAATTTTCTGTTTGCCGGTGGTCAGGGGTCGGGGAGAGTCGCTACTTACCGGATTGATCAGCAGAGCGGTGAACTTCAGTCTTTGGAAATATACACGGTTGGGAATAGCCCGATGTGGGTACTTTTTGTGGAGCTATAAGGCAGTCAACAAAGACTGAGATTCTCGGTCTTCAGTTTCGTGAAAAACCCGCCTAACCTGTTTGTGTTGGGTTTTGGATTTCGGGGTTATCAAACAGATCAGCAACCTGAGCGATTTTCTCAGGGGTCCCGAGCAGATAAACTTCGTCATCGAACTCAATCCGCAGTTCACCGTGCGGATTAGTTAAAATATCTTCGGTCCGTCGGACTGCCAAGACCGTCACCTCGTACTTCCCTCGTAAAGCGATTTCTGCCAGCGATTTTCCGACAAAAGGGGATTTCTGATCAACCCATAGGACCGAAATCTCAAGGTCAGGGAAATGTACTTTCAGGTCGGAAACAGAGGGCGTGTCCTTGGGCAGCGTACGGAACATCTTGTAACCGTCGGCACGCACCTCGGCGATGAACCGTTCAATCTGATCGTGTGGGATAAGGTATTCCATCAACACTCGCGTGAAAATTTCGACCGAGGTCTCGAACTCTTCTGGAATCACTTCATTTGCCCCGACACGATACAGCGGTTCCACTTCAGCAAGATGGCGCGTTCTGGCAATAATGTGTGCCGTTGGATTCAAGGCATGGGCGGCTGCTACGATTCGACGCGAGGCGGCGTCGTCGGAAATCACTACTACAACAACTCGCGCCGCTTTGATGTTCGCGTGGTGAAGCACGGCATCGTGAACCGCATCACCGTAGAAAATTGGCTCATCATTTGCCCGTTCCGTTCGGACGGTTTCAGGATTCATTTCGACAATGACATACGGGATGTCGGTTGCCCGCGCTGCCTTTGCGACGTTTCGACCATTGATTCCAAAGCCAATGATGATAACATGGTTTGTTTGTTCGGCATCTTGCGTTGAGGCGATGGGTCTTAATCCCGACACGAGTCGTCTTGGCAGCGGCAATCGTAATAGCCTATTGGCAGCATGAGGTGCTGCCGAGATGATAAACGGCGTTGCAGCCATCGTTACAATCGAAACAGCAAGGAACAGCTTGTAATTTGCATCACTGAGCAAGCCGTGCTCAACACCTGCTTTCGCCAGAATAAATGCAAATTCCCCTACCTGACTGAGTGTGAGTCCTGTCAGAATCGCCGTGCGTAGTGGATATCCGAGCATTGAGGTTACTCCACCTGCAATGACGCTCTTTGCAATGAGAACACCGATTGTCAGCCCTGCAATCAACAACGGCTTTTGAAATAGCACGTGAAAGTCGAGTAGCATACCAACGGACACAAAGAAGAAACTGGTGAACACATCCCGAAATGGTGAGATGTGACCGAGTGCATCGTGGCTCGACTCCGATTCGGAGACGATTAGCCCCGCAAGGAAGGCCCCAAGTGCCAAGGACACGCCGAAACGCGAGGTCAACCAGACGACAGCGAGGCAGATAGCGAAGACACTTAACAAGAAAACCTCTCGGCTGCGGGTTTGAAGTGCTTGTGATAGCACCAGCGGGACGATGTATTTTGCACCAACAAACACTACAGCGATCATCGCTACACCCTTTGCCAACAGTAAAATGAGTGCGCTGCTCATATCACTTGCCTCTCCAGCAAGGATTGGCGTAATAAGCATCATCGGGACAATGGCAATATCCTGAAAAATCAGGATCGCCAATGCTGTGCCTCCATGTGGCGTTCGTGTTTCGTCGCGCTCTTGTAGCGATTTCATCACAATCGCCGTGCTGCTGACGGCGGCGAGGCAACCGATAAAAAGCGATTCGTTGGTCGCCTGACCAAAGTACCGCGCCAATGCAAACGCCGCTAGAAGTGTCAATCCGACTTGTAACGACCCACCTATCAATACCGATTGCTTAATCCGAAGGAGATTCTTTAGTGAAAACTCGATGCCGATGGCAAACAGCAGCAAGATGACACCGATTTCCGCTAGAATTTCGACTTCACGGTCTACCTGAATCAGACCCAATCCGTGGGGACCTGCAATCAGTCCTGTCAGGAGAAAGCCAACAATCGACGGCACACTCAGCTTATGACAGATTAGTAGAACGGCGATCGATAAGCCGAATATGATGCAGATGTCATAAAGCAAAGGAATTTCCATAATTCAGCCAAACAGCGATGTCCAGAGTAAACCTGTTCACCAAGCTCATCTCCGTGAGCGGTGATTGATTGGATTTCGTGCCCACTCTCCCAGTCAGCAATACCTGTTACAAGCGCACTTTAAGTAGGATGCCTAGCGGTGTAAGGTTCAAACTCGCCAATTTAGGCGGCGGTTAGTTCATCCGCTATATCCTCAGCCGGGTAACTGAGTGCCTCTCCAAGGGTTGGATGCGGATACGGGATATTTAACACATCGAAAACTGTGTCGTTGTGATAGAGGTGTGGCAGCGCAATCTGCATAATATCGGTCGCATGGGGTCCGAGAATATGCAGACCGACGATACGCCCTGAAGGTCGCTCGGCAATCATCTTTACAAAGCCATCTATTTCGCCGATTGCTACGGCTTTTCCGATATCCTCCATCGGCGTTTTGACGGTTATCACGTCTAACCCTTGCGCGTTTGCTTCTTCTTCGGTAAGCCCCACTGTGCCAATCTCCGGGTGAGAAAAAATGATGTTGGAAACCAAGTCGTAATTCATTTTGGTTTCCCGTTTCCCTGTCGCATGTAAGCCGGCAACCTTTCCTTCCATCGTAGCGGCATAGACCAACCCCGCTTTGCCGGTGACATCCCCGACTGCATAGATGTGTGGAACATTGGTCTGCATGTAATCATTGACCTCAATCTCACCCTTCTCGCCGAGAAGCAAGCCAGTTTTTTCCAAACCTAAACCGTCTACGGCGGGGCGGCGTCCTGTATTTACCATAATCTCCTCCGCCCTGATTACCTTCTCCTCACCCTCGTGCACAAAGCGTACCTCTTTGCCTTTCTCTGTGCGCGTGAACGATTTCAACTGGGTTTCGGTTAGGATATTCATCCCATCATGCCGAAGCAGGTCCTGCAATTCAAAGCCGATATCCGGGTCAAGCCGTCTTAGAACCCGCGGGCTGCGGACTAACATGGTCACGTCAACACCCACCTTATGAAAAAGATAGCCTAACTCCAAAGCGATATACCCACTTCCAATAACAATTAGAGAACTGGGGAGATTTTCCAGATAGAGTGCTTCATCACTGGTGATGTGTCCTGTCTCTTTTAATCCAAGCAAGGGCGGCACATCTACTACAGATCCGGTCGCGATAACAATTTTTTCACCGGTATAGCGGTTATCTCCAACCTGAATGGTATGCGGATCGGTGAAACTTGCGGCGCCTTCTACGATATCGACAGATGCGTTGAGGATTGCGTCTCTGCGCGCGGCAAAGAAATCATCTTCCACTAAGGTTTGGACGCGTTTCTGCACGGTTGACCAGTTGACCTGCAGCTCGCTGGCTGTGATACCAAAATTGGGACTTTCTTCAAAGATACGTTTCACACTCGCGGAGGCGAGCAGCGTTTTCGAGGGCATGCAGCCCTCGTTCGTGCACAAGCTGTATCCGACACGACGTTTCTCTACCAAGAGAATCTTCTTCATCCCTTTCGCTTTGGCGGCCATCGCCGCTGAAAACCCGCCGCTGCCGCTGCCAATACAGATGAGTTCATAATTATGTATGTTGGTATCGCTCATATCAATATGCTCTCCCATGGTGCTGGTGTATTCGTATTCACGCAAAAAAATAGACCCCGATCTACGACCGAGGTCTAAGAGTCTACTCACTATCTTCTGATTTATTGATTCGCCGGTAGAGGGTTGAGGCTTTCCCCCTTGGAACGTTGCCCGGAGGGACTTCCAACACCTCATACAGGGTGGGTTCTGCCTCACCAAAGTCAATCGATAATATATCGCCCGCAGATAGTTCTTTGCCAGCCTTCGCGGGGTGTCCATTGATCAGCACCCGTCCACGGCTACAAATCGAGTTGGCAACGGTGCGGCGTTTAATGAGGCGGCTCACCTGTAGGAATTTGTCGAGGCGCATCGGGGGTCCCCAGAGGTAGATCCAACACTTCACTCATATTATCGCCCTCTTGAGTGGCATCATCAGACGAATCAGATTTCTTCAGAGCGAGCGTTAGCACTTCACTCATATCAGAAACTTTGTGAAATAGCAGCGTGTCTCGAATCTCTTCAGGGATATCGGGGATATCCTTATCGTTCTCTTCGGGGATAATAACGTTCTTGATGCTATTGCGGTGTGCAGCAAGGACTTTCTCCTTCAATCCGCCGATCGGAAGGACATGCCCACGTAGGGTGATTTCACCGGTCATTGCGATATCCTTGCGGACGCGCTGTCCCGTCATAGCAGAAACCATTGCGGTAGCAAGTGTAATGCCCGCCGAGGGTCCTTCAACTGGGATCGCGCCTTCAGGCACATGGATGTGGATGTCCTGCTTATTGAACTCAAAACCGGGCGGCACTTCAAGAGATTCCGCTTGAGATCGGATGTAACCGAGTGCTGTTTGGACAGATTCACGCATAATCTCCTGCAGTCTGCCTGTCATGCTTAACTTGCCCTCCCCAACCATTGTGGCAACTTCAATTGGCACAACATCTCCACCAGCCTGTGACACAACCAAGCCCGTTGCAACACCGACCTCATCCTCTTTTTCTGCTTTTCCCTGTGCAAATTTCGGGGGACCGAGATACTCTGTCAAATCGTCGACACTGACATCAATTTTGACGTTCGTTTTTCCACTCTTCACGACCTCTCTAGCGACTTTACGGCAGATACTCGTAATTTCGCGTTCGAGGTTTCGGACGCCCGCTTCGCGGGTGTACCTGTGAATGATGTCAAAAACTGTGTCGTCTGAAAATTTGAGGTTATCTTCCTTGAGTCCGTGAGCCTCAATTTGCTTGGGTATCAAGAATAGATTCGCAATTTTGTGCTTTTCATACTCTGTATAGCCGGGGAGTTCGATAATCTCCATGCGATCTTCGAGAGCAGGCGGGATTGGTTCCCGTGTATTTGCAGTAGTTATGAACATAATGTCCGAGAGATCGAACGCTACATCCAAGTAGTGGTCGCGAAACGTCCCATTCTGCTCAGGGTCAAGCACTTCAAGCAGTGCCGACGCTGGATCGCCCCGAAAGTCCATACTCATCTTGTCGATCTCGTCGAGGAGGAAAAGTGGATTCTTCGATTTTGCGTCCCGAAGCCCTTGAAGAATGCGGCCCGGCAAAGAACCGATGTAAGTCCGGCGATGCCCACGAATTTCGGCTTCGTCCCGAACACCACCCAAGGACATACGGACGAAGTTTCGTCCAGTTGCTCTGGCAATTGACTGACCTAAAGAGGTCTTTCCGACGCCAGGTGGTCCGACGAAGCAGAGAATGGGACCTTTGAGTTTTTTGACCAATTGGAGCACAGCCAGATATTCAAGGATTCGTTCTTTGGGTTTTTCGAGACCGTAGTGGTCATCGTCCAATATCTTTTCCGCTCCCTCTAAGTTGATTTCGCTCTCTGTCTGTTGATTCCAAGGTAGCGCAAGGAGCCAGTCGATATAGGTGCGAATGACGCCTGATTCCGCGGACATCGGCGGCATTTGTTGCAGCCGGTCAAGCTCTTTTAATGCTTTTTCTTCCGCTTCCTCGGTCATGCCAGCTGCTTCAATCTGTTCCCGCAGCTCGTCAATGTCGCCCTGCTCATCGCCTCGACCAAGTTCCTTCTGAATGGCTTTCATCTTTTCCTGAAGGTAGAATTCCCGATGTGTCCGCTCAACGGACTTACGCACCTGTGTATTGATTTTATCGTCTAATTTGAAAAGGTCCAAATCTTCCTGAAGCAGTTCAACGACAATCTGAAGGCGCTTAATTGGGTTAATCTCGTCCAATACCCCTTGCAACCTCTCGGCTTCCATACTGGTGAAGCTGGCAATTGAATCCGCAAGATGCCCCGGTTCCTTCTCTTTTTGGACAACCATCATAGCTTCTTCAGGCGTCTGACGATTTCCTTTGACATACTCTTCAAAAGCTGAAATTGCCGTTTCCATCAAGGATTTTGCCTGTTTTGATTGGCCCAGTTCCTCGTGTACAATCTTTACTTCTGCTTTCAGAAAACCGTCCGTTTCAAAGCAGCGCAGCACGATAGCGCGGCTATATCCTTCAATCGCAATTCGGATGCTTCCATCGCGTGGATCATAAGAATCTGCGATGCTTGTGGCTGTCCCCACCCGATAAAAACCATCGGGTCCCGGATCTTCCTCGTCTTTGTCCTTTTGATTGAGCAACAGTACATCCTGATTTGCTTGTACGGCGTATTTTGTTGCCCGGACTCCCATCTTGCGAATGACATTTAAAGGGGTACTTATACGGGGAAAGAAAACTTTTCCGGGGGTAGGAATAACAGGAAGTATAAGCACTTCATCAGCTTGACCATCTTTTTCATCATCCTGATGGTCTTTGGTCGAATCCTGGTTCATAATGAACTCCTTGAACGTATGCGCGATACGTAATTCGCCCATTTATTAATTTGCTAGGCAGTTAAAGCTTCTTGTTCGTCCTCATAAACCAGTACCGGCGGTTTATTTTCTAAAATAGATTCCGCCGTGATAACGCATTCTTTGACCAGTTTAGGAGAAGATGGTATTTCATACATGATATCTAGCATCAAGTTTTCCAAGATTGCTCTTAACCCTCTCGCACCTGTTTCACGCCTTATAGCTTCTTGGGCGATAGCCCTGATTGCATCGTCCGCAACCTGCAGAGACACTTTATCATAATGAAGCAGTTGGGTATACTGTTTTATCAGGGCGTTTTGCGGTTCGGTCAAAATCTGGGTTAAAGCCGATTCGTCAAGATCGTGCAGCACCGCAGCGACAGGTAGACGTCCGACAAACTCTGGGATGAAACCGTACTGAATCAAATCTTTCGGGGCGACCTGTGCAAGGATTTCGTGAATCTTCCTTTCGCTCTTCGCTTGCACCGAGGATCCAAATCCTAAGCCTTGGTGTCCAGTACGCTGTTCGATAATTTTGTCAAGCCCCACAAAGGTCCCACCGCATATAAACAGAACTTTAGAAGTATCTACTTCAATCAATTCCTGATGCGGGTGTTTGCGCCCTCCCTGCGGGGGAACATTCGCTGTTTTTCCTTCAAGGATTTTTAATAGAGCTTGCTGAACACCTTCTCCCGAAACGTCCCTCGTAATCGAGGGGTTTTCGGATTTGCGGCTAATCTTGTCGATCTCGTCGATATAAATAATTCCTTGCTCTGCACGGGTGATATCACCTTCTGCGGCTTGGACCAGCTTCAGGATGATATTTTCAACATCTTCGCCCACATATCCAGCTTCCGTCAGGGTTGTTGCGTCGGTGATAGCAAAAGGCACGTTTAGAATGCGTGCTAAAGTTTGTGCCAGAAGGGTTTTACCGGTGCCTGTGGGACCGATCAACAGGATATTACTTTTTTCTAATTCGACATCTGAATCCGTATGAAATTGTAATTTTTTGTAGTGATTATAGACGGCGACGGAAAGAATTTTCTTTGCTTCATCCTGACCAATGACATATTTATCAAGCTGCGCCTTAATTTCAGAAGGATGAGGAAGAGATAAGGAATCTGAAGTTTCAGTATATTCTTCTTCTTCCTCCACTTCATACAGATCAGCTAAAATATCGTTGCATAATTCAACACACTCATCGCAAACATACACACCGGCCCCGATAGGGCTTGCAATAAGCTTGCGTACCTCCTCCTGGCTCTTATCGCAAAAGGAGCACCGCTGTTGATCAATAATATCCTGCATGTAAATCTCCAAAGTTGTCCAATGATGACTACAATATCAGTTTATGTATTTATGACCCGCTTATGCACACTAGGTGTCATCCTCAACTTCCTCGGTGGATCGGCGGGAAGCGATTGAATCGATAAGACCGTATTCGAGCGCCTCTTGGGCTGTCATATAAAAGTCGCGGTCTGCATCCGCCTGAATTTTGTCAGGCGATTGTCCCGTGTGCTCTGCCAAGATCGTGTATAATTCTTCACGGGTCCGAAGGATCTCTTTGGCATGAATATCAATATCAGATGCCTGACCGCTGATACCTGTAGTCATAGGTTGATGAATCAGGGTAGTCGAGTGTGGCAGGGCATACCGTTTTCCACTTGTGCCACCGGCAAGCAGGACCGCCCCCATGCTGTAGGCTTGCCCGACACACCACGTTTGCACATCAGGTCTAATATACTGCATCGTATCATAGATTGCTAAACCAGCCGGCACAGATCCGCCTAACGTATTTAGGTAAAGTATAATATCCGTATCGGGATTATCGCTCTCTAAAAAGAGCATCTGCGCCATGACACTATTCGCAACACTATCATCAATTACCGATCCAACCATAATGATTCGATCTCGAAGCAGTCGCGAGTAAATATCGTAAGAGCGCTCGCCGCGACTTGTTTGTTCCACAACAATCGGAACAAGATTCATGCTAATAGTTCTCCTCAATCCCTGACGGGATACCTTTTTTATTATCAAATAATCAGAGACTGTTTGGCAGAAGCACGTTGAATCAGAAGGCGGTAGACCTTGTCATTCCGCAGTGTGTCTCGAAACTCCTCCAAACGATTACTCTCGCGCAACAAACTCGTATATTTTTGAGGATCTCGATTCTGCTGTTCAGCGATGCGCCGAATCTCTATATCCAACTCATCGTCCGTGACCCTAATATTCTCGCGTTCAGCAATGACATCAAACATCCACGCTTGCTTTGTTTGTTTGATTGCATCTTCGCGCAGCTCCGTGGGCAGCTTTTCCATATCTATTCCCGCTTGTTCAGGAGTTTGACCTTCACCCCTTAATCGTTGGAGAATATTTTGAATCGTCTGCTGCACATGCTGGTCAACAATAGAGTCAGGAATATCAATTGCCGTTTTTTCAATTAGCTGTTCAAGGATATCTTCTCGCTGACGCTGATTGTGGATTGCCTTCTGCTCCTCAACAAGATTATTCCAGATCGCGCCCCTGAGTTGTTCATAATTTTCGTATTCCAAATCTTTTGCAAATTCGTCATCAAGGGACGGCAGCTGTTTCTCTGTAATTGCGCGGAGTGCTACATTAAAAATGGCATGTTTGCCAGCAAGCTCGGGATTTTCATGATCATCATCGAAATCCATTTCAATTTGCCGGCTCTCATCCACAGACATACCGATTACCTCAGCCTCAACCGCTGGTAGCAGCATTCCCTTGCCAATGTCGATATCCGCATCCTGTTTGCTTCCATCGGTGATCGGCGTGCCATCGACAAGGCACTCCCAGTCAATCCGCACTGAGTCGCTTTCCTCGACCGAACGGTCCACTTCAAGCGGAACGTAGGTTGCGAACTGTTCCTGCAGCCGCTCAATATACTCATCCACTTCTTCACGCGGAACATTGGGAGGCGATTTATCAATGGTTAAATCTTCATATTCAGGGAGGACAAAATCAGGCTTGACATCCAGGGTTGCTTCAAAGACAAGCGGCTGGTCTTCTTTCAATTCCATCTGATGCATGGGCGGCGAGAGTTCAAGGTTGCCCAAGGGAATCAGCCGTTCAGAGATTAGAGCCTGTTCATAGGCGGGTGGGACGAGATTTTGGATGGCTTCGGCTTTGAGGTGCTCTGCAAATCGTGATTTAAGAATACTAAGGGGAACTTTTCCTTTGCGAAAGCCGGGAACTGAAACTTTGCTTCGCAAATCCTGGCAGTTACGCTCAAGCTCTTGGGTGACTTCTTCAGCGGCAATTTCAACGCGCATACGTACCTGACTGTTTCCCAGCTTTTCAACTTCGACCTTCAAGTAGACCTCCAAATTATATCAGAAAAGGCGTTTGATGGGCGAGGAGGGACTTGAACCCTCACGGGGAAAACCCCAATAGATCCTAAATCTATCTTGTCTACCGATTCCAACACCCGCCCACGTCAAAATGGTGCGCCGTGAAGGAATCGAACCTTCAACCGCCTGATTAAGAGTCAGATGCTCTGCCTGGTTGAGCTAACGGCGCAGAAGAAAAGCGCGCCCGGAGGGACTCGAACCCCCAACTTATAGATCCGAAGTCTATTGCTCTATCCAATTGAACTACGGACGCATTTTGCTAACTTGACTGCAGCAAGATTAAAATGTAGAAAAAACTGTAACCCTTATTTAGTAGGATTACCGAGCTACGAGTTGAATCAAGAGGGTTTGAATCTTTGGTCTCCCTGATTTCCTCGTCAAAGTGTTATACGGGGTACGCCCTCTATACCACAGAAGCGGCTCTATTTTTGCAGCGAATCGGGGCGAGAGGATTCGAACCTCCGACCTTCTGCTCCCAAAGCAGACGCGCTAACCGGGCTGCGCTACGCCCCGACAAAAGGGGTGGATGATGGGATTTGAACCCACGACCACTTGATCCACAGTCAAGCGCTCTACCGACTGAGCTACATCCACCATAAAGGGTTTGGCACGCCCGGCAGGATTCGAACCTGCGACCACCTGATTAGAAGTCAGGTGCTCTATCCAACTGAGCTACGGGCGCATACAGAAGGCGAAAAAATAAGGTGGAAAAGATTTGATCTTCCACCCTTCCGGATATTTTGATCGGAATACATTAACCGGGCCCTGCTACGCCCGTCTTTTTTTCGAACTTGCTGCAAAAAGGTTCGAAAAATATACCACATTTTATGGGCAGTTGCAAGTCAAAATTAAGGTTGATAGAGAGGGACAATCTATTATTGGAGCACCCCTCAGGTGACTTTGTTGCGCGGGAAAGTATGATAGCATAGGGGAAATCTTTTGTGCTCGGACATTTGTCTGGCAGTTTAAGTAAGCGTCTGGTAAAATAGTATGCTGTTGCCTTTAGTGGCGACCTCAGTTGTTCGTAACTGTTTATATAGGGAAAACCAATGCCCCTCTTAGACGCCAATTTTCTCAAACAGATTACCCGCTTCCAAATTCGTTCCGAAAATGTATTTCGGGGGAAGTTCAAAGGCGAACGACGCGGCCTCAACCGGGGCGCGAGCGTTGAATTTGCGGATTACCGCACCTATGAGCTTGGTGATGATCTACGCCATATTGACTGGAACGTCTATGCCCGCTTGGATAGACTCTTTCTTAAATTGTTCAACGCGGAAGAGGACCTTCCAATCTTTATCCTGATCGATAATAGCACCTCAATGGATTTCGGGCAGCCTACGAAATTAGAGTGTGCCAAGCGGGTTGGGGCGGCACTGAGCTATATCGGTTTAATCAGTTTTGATCGCGTCTCTGTTTATACGTTCTCAGATCAATTGAACCCGATCGTTCCCGCTACGTACGGAAAAGCGCAGTTTCCAAAGGTGTCACAAGGGATAGAGGGCATTGCGGTGGGTGCAGAAACGCATCTGACGGCGTGCCTACAGCGCTTTCTCACCGAAACAAAGGGACATGGTGTTGGCATTATCATCTCTGACTTTTGGGACATGGATGGTTATGAAACAAGCATTAAGCGGCTTCTCTCGCGAAGTTTCGACTTAACGCTGATCCACCTCCTCAGCGATGAGGAGATACACCCGCGACTTTCAGGTGAGTTACAGTTAGCGGATGCGGAAACGGGACAGTCTAAAGAGATCACCGTCAACGAACAGGCACTCATGGGCTACACCGAGCGGTTGAACGCATTTTGCGAAAATTTGAAACGGTATTGCCTGAATCGTGGCGTGACGTATATCCGTATGAATCAACAAACACCCATTGAACAGTTCATTCTGCGAGACCTACGACAGAGTGGCTTTATTTAGTAAGGAAAGGAGGGAATAACTCATGACACAACCAATTGTAGCAATCGTTGGAAGGCCCAACGTAGGCAAATCTTCCCTCTTCAATCTGATTGCAAAAGAGCGGATTGCTGTCGTCCACGATCAGCCGGGTGTGACACGGGACAGGATTTACGCCGATGTCGAGTGGGATAACGGTCACTTTACCATCGTGGATACCGGTGGATTAGATCTCGATCCGGAAGATCACCTTATCGACAATGTGCAGTGGCAGGTCGACATAGCCTTGAACGAGGCAACAGTTATCCTGTTTGTCGTTGACGCACAGACGGGAATCATGCCGCATGATTTGCTTATCGCAGACATGTTGCGAAAAACAGACAAAGAGATTTTTGTTGTCGTCAATAAAGCGGATAACGCTCGGTTGGAAACTGAGGGAACAGAGTTTTACCAGCTTGCACTTGGGGAACCTTTTTTTACCTCATGTGCACAGAACATGGGGATTAATGTTCTCCTTGACGAAGTTGTGTTTGCCATGCCGGAGGCAGAGACTGAAAATCCCGACGCTGTTACTGAACCGATCAAAATTGCTATTGTCGGTCGCCCAAATGCGGGCAAATCATCTCTCATCAACGCAATTCTCGGCGAGGATCGGATGATTGTCGATGAGCGTCCCGGTACAACGCGCGATGCTGTAAATATCAGTTTTACCCATGACACCGTGCCGTTTGAGCTAATTGACACGGCAGGGATGCGTAGGAGAACCGCCATTAATAGCGAACTTGAACAATCGACCGTCCAACGCGCCATCCGTAGCATTCGCAAGAGCGATATCTCATGGCTCGTTGTTGATGCCACCCGTGAGATTGCGCATCAAGATAAAACCATCGGCAGCTACATCGCCAGACAGGGTAAACCGTGCATCTTAGCGGTCAACAAATGGGATTTAATTGCAAAAGATAACTCCACCTTCAATCAGTTTGTTGAATCAATCCGTCGTCAGATGCCGCAGCTGTTCTATGTCCCAATGCTATTTGTTTCAGCGCTCACGGATCTGCGCGTGATGAAGTTGCTCGACCTGACACTTACCATCCATCGTGAATATTCAACCAGCGTCTCCACACACGAGTTAAACAATCTGCTTGCACACCTTAAAAACGCTCATCAACCCCCACGCTCTGGCGGTGTGCGCCCGTCTCTGAAATATATGACACAGATTAAGACCCAACCGCCGACGTTTTTACTTTTTGCGCGTCATGCAGATAAGATTCAGCCTCACTATGAAGCCTATTTGATGAACGGTATCCGTGAGGCATTCGGATTTAGTGGGACACCATTACGGATTTACTATCGGTCTGCTAATGCCAAGTTAGAAGCAAATCCCCGCAACAAGCGGAAAGAAGGAGACCGAAGATCTGCCGCTGCGAGAAAACGTAGGGCGTAAAACAGGAGGATAGTATGTCGTCAGAGCAAGATCTTGGATTTTTCGCAACAGACGTTTCGCTGGAGGGCAAAAGCGCAATTGTTACCGGTTCAAGCCGAGGGATTGGAAGGGCAATTGCCATTGAACTCGCACGGCAGGGGACGGATGTCCTTATTAATTATAACCGTAACCGTGAAGCGGCGGAGGAAGTGAAGACTGAAATTGAAAAACTGGGGCGGAAGGCGGTTATCCTACAAGCGGATGTTAGCGATCTTGCACAGCACGAGAAATTGCTTGCTACGGCAGTAGACGCCTTCGGCAGGGTCGATATTCTGGTCAACAACGCGGGTATTACGCGAATCGCCGATATCCTCGAAGAATCCGAAGAAGATTTCGATATCCTCATTCAGACCAATCTCAAGGCACCGCACTTTTTGACGCAACGGGTTGCAAACTATATGATCGCTGAAGGAATCCGTGGATGTATTGTTTACACCCTATCCATTTCAGACTCGCTCGCGTCCGACAACCGCGCTGCCTACTGCATCTCCAAAGCTGGCTTGGAGATGGGTATGAAGGTCTATGCGGGCCGGTTGGCAGAGGAAGGAATTAAAGTCAACGGCATTGAGGCGGGCGTTATCGACACAGATCTATCGCGGATCCGCATCCCAGATTATGAGGAGGCCTCGAGAAAGGGATATGTCTTTATGGTTAGACCGGGGCAGCCGGAAGACATCGCGTATGCCACCATCGCCGCAATGAAGATATACGACACGGGAAGATTGATTCCAGCCGCGGGGGGAACTATGACCCATCTGTTGAATCTGCGGATGATGACGGAATTAGAGATCAACCGATCGCAAGGATAGCCAATCTTTTAGGGGAGATGCGGATTGTTATCAGTCGGGCAAGATGCCCGACCTACGATTATTGATCTCAGTAGGGGCAGGTCTTGTGTTTGATTGACGTACTCCCAACCCTAAAGGATTGGGATTCTTATCCGCTGTTTTTAGCCGGATTTACATAGGTGTGGGTGAAACCTTACACCTATCGGGGACGCCATGACCCCAACTACGGGACTCAGGATGAATCCCGATACTTTGTTCCAGATATTGATAGCACCAACACCATCTCTATGATACTCAAAACCACAATGATTGCAGTGATAGTTGCGGTTGGTGGGTTTCTTTCGATTCCCACATTTTGGACAGGTTTGGCTTGTGTATGCCTCTGATACAAACTTGACTGTCAGCCCCACGAGTTCCGCTTTGTAGCATATCATAGATTGGAGGCGAGCAAACGCCCATTGG
>JAJDUM010000096.1 GCA_022826645.1 Candidatus Poribacteria bacterium | reverse complement strand
TACCGTTTTCTGCGGGACATCGGTTGAAAACTCCTTTCTTGCTGGCGCGTTTCTGACCCATATTGTCCCACAGATGATAAACGATTTACCAGTCCAAAATACACCTTAATCAACTGTCTAAATTTTGGGGGTAATTATATAGAGGAACTTTTTTACCAACCGATATTTCACAAGCAAGATTTGTATAATGCTGAAAACGAAGTACGAATAGTAATATCTTACAAATATGCAACAGAATTAATAATCGGGAACACATATTTAACTGATATTCCGTTTTTTGACCATGACTGGGGATTTCATGGAAATCCTGACCCTAGAATGGGCGGATATCTTAGACGCGGAACAGAGATGTTTATAACCGATTTTACTAATCATAATGAAAAATATCGTTGGGTGCCATCAAAAATCTCTGTGAATATTAACATAGACAAGTTAATAAATCAAATAATACTTTCACCCTATACAGCTACATACGCGTTATCTCTTATGCGAGATTTAGTAAACAAATATTCTATTGATCCAGATAAGGTCAATTACTCATTAATCCAATTAAATCGAAAATAAGGCAAAACATGCGTACCTACAAATACAAACTCTGGAATCATCGAAAAGGTGTTGGAATTATGAAGCGTTATCCTAAATATAAAGAAGGCGGTGTGGAGTGGATTGGGAAAATGCCAAGTCATTGGCAAACAACCGCAATCAAGCACCTAACGAAAAACTTGGATGGTAAAAGAATTCCATTAAGTGGTGAAGTACGTGCAGATCAAAAGCGAATATATCCGTATTACGGGGCAAATGGAATAATTGACTATGTAGAAGACTATATTTTTGAAGGAGAGCACATTCTCATCGGTGAAGATGGCGCACCATTTTTTGATAAAACAAGGGAAGTCTCATTGCTGGCAAGTGGAAAATTTTGGGTGAATAACCATTGTCATATACTGAAGAATATAGGTACAAGTGACGCGAGATTTATAGTCCACTGTTTGAACTCTGTTGATTACTTTGAGTACATAACTGGTTCGACAAGAGATAAACTGACACAAGCGGACTTAAATAGAATCAAAATTCCCATGCCAAATTATGAGGAACAAGCCCAAATCGCCAACTTCCTTGACCGCAAGACGGGACAGATTGACGAGCTCACCCGCATCAAAGAGCGACAGGTAGAACTGCTGCAAGAACAACGAACCGCACTGATAAATCAGGTAGTGACGAAGGGACTTGATCCGACTGTGGAGATGAAACCGTCGGGGGTGGAGTGGATTGGGGAGATACCAGCGCATTGGGAAATGATAAACACAAAGTACCTATTTCGGCTAGTCACAGAGCCAGCACCGAAAAACAATAACTATGAACTCTTATCAATTTATACAGATATTGGCGTCAAACCCAGAAAAGAACTAGAGGAAAGAGGAAACAGAGCTACCACAACAGACGGATATTGGTTGGTCAAAAAAGGCGATTTTATTGTCAATAAACTTCTCGCGTGGATGGGCGCGATTGGTTTATCCAATTACGAGGGTGTAACAAGCCCTGCCTACGATATTCTGAGGAAAATTCGTCCTCTAAACGAACGTTTCTATGAGTATCTGTTTCGGTGTGGGCTTTATTTTATAGAGTTCAAGAAATGGTCGAGAGGTATTATGGAAGTCAGATTAAGATTGTATTTCGATCAATTTGGTCAGATTCCCTTAGTTTTTCCGCCGGTTGATGAACAAAATAAGATTGTCAACTTCCTTGACCACAAAACCGGGCATATTGACGAACTGATATCCACAGAGCAGCGAAAAATCGAACTCCTCAAAGAATACCGTCAATCCCTCATCTCCGAAGCGGTGACCGGCAAGATAGATGTCCGAAACGAGGTTTAGACCGTGCCGACGTATACAGAAGAAAATTTTGAGGATCATATCGAAGGGCACCTGAATCGTTCAGACTACCGGACCCGACGGACTGTCCACTATAACAAACGCCTTTGCTTGATACACGATGAGACGCTGCAGTTTATCAAGGAAACACAACCAAATGAGTATCAGAAACTAGAACGCCAGTACGAGGAAAAGACGCCGGCTAAGCTCCTCGACCGTGTAAGTAGAGAGATTAGACATCGGGGGGTGTTAGATGTGCTGCGGAAAGGGATCAAAGATAGGGGCTGCTACTTTAACCTGACCTACTTCCTGCCATCAAGCGGCATGAACCCCGACCATCAATGGCTTTACGATAAAAACCGATTCTCTCTGATTCGGCAGTTGAGGTATTCGCAGCGGAACGAAAAATCGGTCGATATGGCGTTGTTCCTCAACGGTCTGCCGTTGGTGACGATGGAACTCAAGAACAGCCTCACCGGTCAGACGGTGACAGACGCGGAGAAACAGTATCGGACCGACCGGGATCCGAAAGAGCCGTTGTTCCGATTCAGGCGGTGTCTGGTTCACTTTGCGGTGGGTAACGAGAAGGTTTCAATGACAACCCGATTGCAGGGAGGTGATACACGGTTCTTTCCGTTTAACAAGGGTATCGAAAACCCTGTGAACCCGGACGGTCACAAGACCGTCTACCTGTGGGAGGACATCCTAAAGCCCAATAACCTGATGGAGTTGATTAACAACTTTATCCATGAACAGGAGACCACAGAAAAGGTTTACGACCCCGACATCGGCGGGGTAAGAGACGTGAAGCACACCGCCCTCGTTTTCCCGCGATACCATCAGCTTGACGTGATTCGTGAATTGAAAGATGCTATCGTGGCGGAAGGAGTTGGGCATAACTACCTGATCCAACACACCACTGGGAGCGGCAAGTCGAACTCCATCGCATGGTTGGTGCATCTGCTAACGCATCTATACCGTTCCCGGACCGATACAAATCGAATCTTCGACTCCGTCATCGTCGTGACGGATCGGCGTGTGCTTGACAAGCAGCTTCAAGATACGATTAAGCAGGTGGCGCAAGTGGACGGTGTGGTGCATCCCGTTGAGGGCACTTCCGCGCAACTTAGGGGCTTTCTTGAGAATAGCAAAGACATCATTATCTCGACGATTCAGAAATTCAGCGTAATCGCCGAAGAGATTGGAGCACTCAAGAGCAAGACCTTCGCTGTGATTATTGACGAAGCCCACTCCTCGCAGAGTGGCGAGTCTGCAAGGAATCTCAGAACATCACTCTCGAAAGGGATTGAGGATGCAGTAACAGAAGATGACGCCGACGACGTATCGGATATAGACGCTCGGATCATTGAGGAGATGGAGGGGCGCAGGATGCAGGATCATATCTCCTATTTCGCCTTCAGCGGCACACCCAAGAACAAGACCCTCGAACTGTTCGGACGGAAGGACGCGGACGGAAAATTTGTCCCGTTCCACATCTATTCGATGCGCCAGAGTATCAGCGAAGGTTTTACACTGGACGTACTCCAGAACTACACCACCTTTCAGAGATACTTTCAACTGGTCAAGAGCGTCTCGGAGGATAAAGAGTACGAGAAATCGCGGACGCTGCGGGCGCTGACCAACTACGTTGATCTACAACCTCATAGCATTGCGACCAAGACCCGGATTATCCTGGAACACTTCACCGATAGGACCGAAAAGGCGATCGAAGGGAAGGGACGGGCGATGTTAGTCACGCCGTCCCGATTGCACTGCGTCAGATACAAGTTAGAGTTTGACAGGCAGATGCGAGAAATGGGACTCTCCTACGGTTGTCTGGTAGCGTTCAGCGGCACGGTGCACGACACCGATAACGGGCGGGATTACACTGAGGAAAGTATGAACGATTTACCGCCGCGCGTTTCGATTGCGGATAGTTTCAAGAGTCCTGAGTATCGGATTCTAATTGTGTCGAATAAGTTCCAGACCGGTTTCGATGAACCGATGCTGCATACGATGTACGTCGATAAGCGGTTGGACGGGCTGCAATGTGTCCAGAGCTTGAGTCGTCTGAACCGTGTTGCCACCGGCAAGACGGATACGCTGGTGCTTGACTTTGTGAATGAACCGGATCAGGTGCGGGAAGCGTTTCAGGATTACTATCAGACCACGACGCTCCCGGAGGAGACCGACCCAAATCGGCTGTACGACCTACAGAGCCAGTTGGAGGGTTTTGACCTATATGATGAGGATAATATAGATCGCTTTTGCCATATCTTTTACAGTTCAGATCAACCGGATGAGTTTCTACAGAGCATCCTTGATAGCGTCGTCGAAAAGTGGTCAGAACTTGAAACGAATGAGCGAGACGAATTTCGCTCTATCTTGCGGAGTTACATCCGCCTCTACGGCTACATCTCACAGCTGATTACTTTCACGGAGGTAGCGTTAGAAAAGCTATATATCTTCAGTCGTCATCTCAGCAAGAAGCTGCCGAAACGGGATCAGCCCGACCTCCAAGATGTTTTGGATTCCGTGGACTTGGATTCGTTTCGGGTGCAAAGAACGCACGACAGCTTACAGCTATCCCTTGACGCGGAGGATAGCGAAGTGGAAGGGATCGGCAGCGATGTGGCTACCATCAGGGATCCGGAAAGGGATCTCTTGTCCATTATAGTTCAGGCATTGAACGACGCGCATCAAACGGATTTCACAGAAGAAGATAAGGTTGACATCGAAACCGTTTACCAAAAAGTTCGGGAACACGAAGAACTTCGGCAGGTGATTGAAGGAGATAATACGGAGACAAACAAAAAGTATAAATTTGATCAGGTTTTTGATGAAATTTTATTGGATTTCGTCCATAGTAGAATAGATCTCTATACGAAATTATCCCAAGAGGAGCTCAACGCGGATCTTAAGCATCAGCTCTATCAAGCCTATCGCGAGGGACCGGCGATTTCTTAGGCTCCTTTTTGACGGGGAAAATGGGAAAATTGGCAGAATCAGGACCTACGCAAATTTAGTACACGGCGCGAGGTTTTTTATTTTTAACCCCCTAAATTCCCCAACCCCCTAAATCCCCCTTGTCAGAGTGACTTTGGAAAATCAGGGGACTTATGAACCAACTGCGTAGGTACAATGTAAGAAGCAATGGAACGCAGATCTGCGTTCCCTACGAATTGCCCGAATCGCTGGGGCTAGATCAGGAGATATCAATGGCAAATCCGAAAATTACCAAAATCGAAACAGTCAATTTTTCGTACGAGATTCAGGACATGGGCACCGATTACAACGGGTTTAACCTCGTCTACGAGAAGGGCAATGTCCACAAGATGCAGTCATCGATCCTGCGGATTCATACCAGTATCGGGGTAATCGGTGAATCGACGGGCAGGAATATAGCGGCAAATGTCGCCAACTACGCCCTGGGGAAGAATCCGTTCGAGCGTGAGAAGATATACAACGACATCAAACGGGGTTTACGCCATACCGGCACCACCGCCCTCTGTGGACTTGATGTTGCGTTGTGGGATTTCGCAGGCAAGGTATACAATGCTCCCATTTATCAACTACTCGGTGGTTGGCGAGAAACCATCCCGGCGTATGCCAGTACCTACCACGGCGATGAGAACGGTGGACTGAGTACACCCGAAGCATTTGCTGATTTTGCTGAGCAGTGCGGCGAGTTGGGATACCCTGCGTTTAAGATCCACGGGTGGGGCAACGCGCCTATTGAGCGGGAAGTGGCGAATATCCACGCGGTCGGGCAGCGTGTTGGCGGGCGGATGGATCTGATGGTGGATCCAGCCTGTGAGTTAGAAACTTGGGCGGACGCACTCAAGTTGGGTAGAGCGTGTGACGAGCAAAATTTCTTCTGGCTGGAAGATGCGTACAAAGATGGCGGCGTTTCGGTCTTCGGTCACAAGAAATTGCGGGAGTTGATCAAGACGCCGTTGTTGCAGACAGAGCACATCTTTGGGTTGGAGCAGCATGTCGACTTTATTGTGAACGGCGGCACGGATTTTGTACGAACTGGCACTTACGAGGATGGTGGTATCACCGGTGCGATGAAGGTGGCACGTGCTGCGGAAGGTTTTGGTTTGGATGTAGAGTTCCACGGGGGAGGCATACCACATCGCCACTGCATCGCCGCCATCCGTAACACTAACTACTACGAACTGGGGTTATTAAACCCACTGATAAAGAATACAAAACCGCCTATCCATCCGCCCGAATTTACCGACGAACTTGAGAACATCGACGCTAATGGGCATGTACCGGTGCCACAAGGACCGGGTTTAGGGGTAGAGATAGATTGGGACTACATTAACGCTCACCATGTCAATACAGTCGTCTATGAGTGACCTTGTCTTGCCCTTTTACAATCCCTTAGAACCTGATCGCAGGGTAGGGGTTGAGTTCCTCAACTCGTTGGGCGAGGGGACCTCACCCCTACGAAACCAAGCTCCTACTATTGACCTGACACGATTCACTAAATATAACGCAAGTTGCTAGTGATGTGAAATGTCGCAAAGCGGAAGAATGAAAACGAAATCGAGTTCCTCACTGCTCGCAGTGGATTGACAAATCCACTGCACACGCGCAAAGATGGCTCCGTTCCGCCTGTCCCGATCTTATCGGGGAGAGTCCGAGACTTGGATATGCCTATCCAAGCCGAGCAGGTTTAGCAACTAGCAACTCAGATTAAATATAGTGAGCATGTACCGTTGAATAGTGTGAGGGAAGAAACCGAGTTTTGCAGAAAAAACTCGGTTTCAGGGCAAATAGTTTCCCCAAATGCTTTTCAAACAAGCTCTAAAGGCTTTTCCCGCGGCTTGTTGAGCGTGGAAGCAAAGTGCTTCAAGCAAAATCCGGGAAGATGGGGTGGTACGCGCAATCTCCAAGTCGCTTACGGCATAACGGAGCCAATCGGTAGGGCTTCCTGATACCTCCCCTTCAAGCCGCATACACTTCTCTCCCTTCCTTCAACACAGTCCGATAAATCAGACCGATGTTGTCCTTGTGCTGCTCTAGGTCATTGGGGGTTGCCACCAGAATATCGAAAGGCACCCCTAACCCCCTGATCTGGCGGTATAGGAGTTGGGCGGTCCGTCGTCGGTGGACACCTTCGGGCATTACTACAAGAATGTCAATATCGCTGTCAGGTCCCATTTCGCCCCGAGCTGCCGAGCCAAAAAGAATGATTCGTAAGGGTTGAACAATCTCAACAATGCGTCGTACCAGTTGCTCGATTACTTCAAGTTCGGATTGCACGTTCAGCCTCCATCGCCATGCTAATACATTTCGAATCTGATAGGCATTTATTATAGCACAGCTCTTTTACGTATCAAAGACCTTATCGCCCCTACGGTAGGGCTATTCAGTTTTAGTTTTTTTACCCGTTTTGTTTGAAAAGTCGGAGTCGGAAAACCGCTCATAGAGCGAAGTGTCGGGATTTGGAAATCCCTCCTACAGAAAGAAGTGTCGAGATTGGGAAATCCCTCCCCGATAAATCCCCGATGATCGGGACTCCGACAAGCCGAGAGCAGGCAGGCGGGATGCAAGCACCTACAGAAAAACTAAATGATCCTAGTGCTCTGTCATATAAATCATGATAAGTCTCTCACGGCTCGGCTTGGATAGCCATATCCAAGCCATCTTTGCGGCGGTGTTGTGGATTTGTCAATCCACAACGAGCAGGGCATTAACAATTATCTGACAATGTACTAGCCCCTACCGAATTAAAAAAGATTGTCAGTTTGCTCGACGGCGTGTTAAAATGTAAGTGCATTTATCCGCGACTGAGCCCCCTCAAAGATCGGACTTATGCACGTCAGTTTGTAGCCGCGGAACCAAGGTGATAGGTTGCCTCACCTGATTAAGGGCGATTGTATGGATATTGGAAGCATCATACTCTTTGTAGATATGCCAGCTCTTACCGCTTTCTATTGAGATATTGTCGGACTACCCCCTGACGAAGAGCATCCACTTCCGGCGCACCACTTCTACCGTTTTGAAACCGGGCAGTGCAAGCTCTGTCTGCACAGCGCGAGTAAGCCAAATGGCGGGAGACAAAAAGTTGTCTTTCATGTCGAAAGCGTAAAAGCTGTCCACGATGCCCTCAGGGCAAAAAGCTTACGATTGAGACCGTTGAAAATTTAGAGGAAGGATTAACCTGTTTCGATATTTCAGACCCCGAAAGCAACAGAATTCAGTTCTGGGGAAACTACTAGCACTAGTCTCGTTAAGGTTCAAAGCAACTCTTAGCTTAAACATAATTTCTGGAGGAATTTAATGTATAACATTGCCCTCATCCCCGGCGACGGGATTGGCCCCGAGGTGACAAACGAAGCGATGAAGGTCTTCGGGGCTGCTGCAGATAAAACCGGCTTTAAGTACGAAACCATTGAATACGACTTCGGCGGGGATCGCTACCTCGAAACCGGGGAAGTTCTGCCGAACAGCGCGCTCGACGAATTTCGGCAGACGGACGCGATCTTTCTGGGCGCCATCGGTCACCCCGATGTAACACCCGGGATCTTAGAAAAAGGGATCTTACTACGGACCCGCTTTGAATTAGACCTTTATATTAACCTGCGACCCGTCAAGCTCTATCCCGGCGTCTGGACACCCATCAAAGATAAAGGCCCCGAAGAGATTGATTTCATCATTGTTCGTGAGAACACAGAAGGTTTATACGCTGGAATCGGTGGGTTCTTGAAGCACGGGACAGCGGACGAAGTCGCCATCCAGGAAATGATCAATACCCGCAAAGGGGTGGAACGCTGTGTGCGGTACGCATTTGAATTGACCCGGAAGCGGAACAAAGCGAAACAGCTCACACTGTGTGATAAGGCGAATGTACTAACTTACGCCCACGATCTCTGGCGACGTGTTTTCGATGAGGTGGGTGCCGAATACGCAGACATTGAAACAGATTACGCTTTCGTTGATGCGACAACGATGTGGATGGTCAAGAATCCCGAATGGTTTGATGTTATTGTGACCTGTAACATGTTTGGCGACATTATCACAGACCTCGGTGCAATGATCCAAGGGGGCATGGGAATCGCTGCGTCAGGTAACCTCAATCCTGAGAGCGTCGCTATGTTTGAACCGATTCACGGATCTGCGCCTCGTTATACAGGCAAGAATCAAATTAACCCGATAGCGGCAATCAGCGCA
The DNA here is from genome assembly GCA_022826645.1 of Candidatus Poribacteria bacterium. Classification (GTDB taxonomy): domain Bacteria; phylum Poribacteria; class WGA-4E; order WGA-4E; family PCPOR2b; genus PCPOR2b. The sequence goes on along the minus strand of JAJDUM010000096.1, from coordinate 63,463 downwards.
GCGGGGATGATGCTCGATCACCTTGGCGAAACGGAAGGCGCAGGCTTGGTTGACCGCGCAGTGAGCGACCTTCTAGCAAGTGGGGAAATCAAAGATCTTGCTGCCGGACGGATGGGATTCACAACAGCAGAAATCGGCGACAAGATTGCGGAATCGGTCGCCAGTTAATCAGTTCATTAGCTTATTAGCTCACTGGTTCATTTTGTTTCGCCGTTTCACGCACAGTTGCACGCTCGTTTGTAGCGTTTGTCTTGAGGGTTCAACCGTGCAATTCCCAAAGAGTATTAGACGATGAGAAGATCTCAACTGTTCGGTCGTACACTCAGAGAAATTCCATCAGAGGCGGAAATCCCCAGCCATCAACTGCTCCTACAAGCGGGTATGATTCGCCGCCTCGTCGTGGGAATGTACAGTTACTTACCGCTCGCCCAACGTGCTTTACGCAAGATGGAGCACATCATCCGCGAAGAGATGGACGACATTGGAGGGCAAGAAATCGATATGCCCCTTGTCCAACCCGCAGGACTATGGCAAGAAACGGGACGTTGGGAAATGCTTGAAGGTAGGGAATTGGCTGGCTTCGAGGATCGATTTGGCCGTAAACTGGTTCTCGCGATGACGCATGAGGAGGCGGTTACGGACCTCGTCCGGAATCAGACCAACTCCTATCGGCAATTACCCCTGATGCTCTATCAGTTTAAGTTGAAGTTTCGAGATGAACCACGACCACGCGCCGGACTGATTCGAGTCCGTGAATTTGTTATGAAGGATGCCTACAGCTTTCACACGGATGAAGCTGATCTGGAAAACTACTATGAGCAGATACACCAAGTGTATCTTAGGGTTTTCCGTCGTTTGGGCATTGATGTCGTTTCGGTAGAATCCGATCCGGGGATAATCGGCGGTACAGAAGCACACGAGTTCATGCTGATCTCCGATGCAGGTGAGGACAGAGTTATCTCCTGCAATGGGTGTGATTATCGGGCGAATGCCGATGTCGCGGTGTTGCGTAAACCACAGATTAATAACGGTGAGCCTATACCGATCGAGGAGGTCGAAACGCCGGATCAAACGACAATCGATGATGTGGCTAACTTCCTCGGCATCCAAAAGGAACAGACCCTCAAAGCGGTCTTATACTCGACGGACGAAAGCCTTATTTTCGCAGCGATCCGGGGCGATATAGAGGTGAACGAAACGAAACTCAAGCGAGCCGTGGGTGCATCTCATCTCTGGTTTTCAACCGACGCAGAGCTTCAAAGATACGGTTTGGTAGCTGGTTACGCCTCGCCGATAGACGTGAAGGGTGTCACGGTGGTTGTTGACGATTCCGTTGCATCTACCACAAACTTGGTCGCCGGCGCCAACAAACCGGGATACCATCTCAAAAACATGAACTACCCGCGCGATTTTAGAGCGGACCTCGTCACCGATATTTCACTAGCGCGTAATGGATCAACGTGTGTTCACTGCGGGGGAACACTAAGGGAGAGACGTGGAATCGAGGTAGGAAACATCTTTAAGCTGGGGACAAAGTATAGCGAGGCGATGAATGCGACCTATCTCAGCCAGAAGGGACGACCAGAGCTGCTTTTCATGGGCTGCTACGGTATCGGACTCGGACGGCTACTTGCCAGCATCGTTGAGGCGAACCATGATGAGGATGGTATAATCTGGCCCTCTGCTGTAGCACCCTATCAGATTCATCTCATGCACATCGGCAAAGGGGATGAAGTCCGCGAGCAAAGCGAAACCCTCTATGCAAACCTTCGCGCGCAGGGCTATGAGGTCCTCTACGATGACCGCCAAGAGAGTCCGGGTGTGAAATTCAAAGAGGCAGATCTACTGGGTATGCCTGTCCGATTCACAATTAGTCAGCGCACCCTTGAAACCAATTCAGTGGAGGTCAAGCGGCGGACCGAACAGGAAAAGCATCTGGTGAGGTTAGAGGAATTAGACCCACAGCTTTACCTCTCATAAAACATGATGGAGTGACGTCTAACTATGTTTGGTGAAATTAGAAACGTGCATGGCGAAAATCTTGACTACGCCTTCCACGAAGGTGACTCAGAGTCGAAAAGCATCGTCGTTCTCGGACACGGGGTCACCGGGAATAAGGACCGACCGTTTATCGTGGCATTGGCGAAAGGATTGGCGAACCGGGGGATCCCGGCTCTACGGTTCTCCTTCTCTGGAAATGGTGCATCGGATGGCAAATTTACGGATTCCACGATCTCCAAAGAGGTTGACGATCTTGGTGCTGTGCTGGGCGTTCTGGAAGACTACGCCGTGTGCTACGTAGGACATAGCATGGGTGGTGCCGTTGGCGTACTACGCGCCAGCAATGATAGCCGAATCCAACTGTTAGTTTCCCTTGCCGGCATGGTGCACACCAGAGCTTTCGCGCAACGCGAATTTGGCGCTGTCGCCCCCGACGAAGGGTTCATGTGGGATGACCCGGACTGTCCGCTTTCGCAAGCCTATATGGACGATTTAGGGGAGATAGGTTCGGTGGTTTCCCCGGCATCACGAATCACTGTCCCCTGGCTCTTAGTGCATGGCGCTGAAGATGACGTTGTGCCGATTGGAGATTCTCACGCTATCTTAGCCGAAGCCGATGATTCTGCACAACTCATCACTCTGGAAGGGGCAGACCATGTCTTCAGTAACGAATCTACGCCGATAATGGTCCAAGAGGTGGTTGCATGGATCAAAACGCGGTTCTCGAACCTGACCGCGGAGCAATAGACACCTGTCCTCTGTGCGGTGCTGATTCAATACGACAGTTTGTCGCTGTTGATTCCAAGACGTTCTGGCGCTGTGATAAATGTCACCTGACGTTTCTTTCACCGGAGTTTTACCTTTCGCCAGAGGACGAACTTGCCCGATACCTACTGCACGAAAACAGTCCTGAAGACGGCCGCTATCGGGAATTTCTCAGCCGATTGACCGACTACCTGACCCCCAAGTTGCAAGCGGGGGCGAGGGGTCTCGATTACGGTTCAGGTCCGGGACCGACACTTTCGGTGATGCTGGAAGAAGCGGGCTTTCCTATGGAGATCTACGATCCTTACTTCGCACCCGATACCGCACCCCTTGAGCGTACCTACGATTTTATTACCTGTACCGAAACCGCCGAGCATTTCCATGTTCCCAAGAAGGAGTTCGATCGATTTCACCGACTACTTAACCGCCGTGGTTGGTTGGGAATCATGACCGAAATGCTAGAATCAGACGACAGTTTTGCCAGCTGGTGGTACCATACCGAGCCCACACATGTCTGTTTTTACAAACGAGCAACGATGGCATGGATCGCTGACCAGTACAGTTGGTGCGTAGAATATCCACGAAAAAATGTCACACTGTTCTATAAGCCTTAAAAATCGGTTAACTCATTTTTTTCTATAGAGAGTAGGACTTACGCACTTGAACACTCAAAGCTTTGTAGTTCGGTGATGAATCACCGCAGTACGCCATTTCCAACGCCCGATGAATCCCCGATAAATCGCCCTACTACAAATTGAACTGCGCAACTTCTAAGAGAGGACAAAACTGCCATGACAAACACCACACTAACCGATCAGGGGCCTCGACTGTCTGTCTCGACGTGGAGTCTACACCGTCAGCTCGGGCGACCCGACTTTTACGGTCCCGACGATGGGAAACAGATTCCTGTCGCGACACATGGTAGGGGAGAAGTATCGCTACTTGATCTGCCAGCACGTGTTGCCGAATTCGGCATCAACACCTTGGAACTCTGCCACTTCCATATCCCGCGTCTGGACAACGGATACCTGAATGAACTCCGCGGTGCATTAGAGGCGGCGGAGGTTGAACTGTTCTCAGTATTGATAGATCACGGCGATATTACCCATCCGGAACATGCGGATCGGGATCTCACCTGGATAGGGGAATGGATTGACATTGCGGGAACGCTCGGTGCTAAGTGCACTCGCGCGATTGCTGGAAAAGCCGCCCCCTCCGCCGACGCGTTAGAGATGAGTCGAAACGGACTACAAAAATTGGCTGAACGCGCGGAGGCGAATGGAGTTCGATTGATGACGGAGAATTGGTTTTCTGTTCTATCAACTCCAGAAAACGTAATATCGCTGCTTGACAATTTAGACGGTACGGTTGGGTTCTGCTTGGACTTTGGCAACTGGGTGGGCGAAACGAAGTACGCCGATCTCGAGGCAATCGCCTCACGGGCGGAGTCTTGCCACACCAAAGCCCATTTTTCGGCACCCGGTGAAATGGACACCGATGATTATGTCCAGTGCCTTGAATTGACGAAGGACGCCGGTTTTTCTGGTCCACATACGCTCATTTATGACGGTCCAGGAGACGATGAATGGGAGGGGTTGACTATCGAACGAGGCGTTGTCGAATCTTATCTCAAACAGGCTTGAAATTTCGGACGCATCACACTTCTAATAGTTGAGAGGAGAGCAATATGGCACGAATTAACCAATCCGCCACCGGATGGAGTTTCCTTCAAGGTGACCTGACACCAGAAGGATTCATCAGAGGCGCAGCTGAAATTGGTTTAGCAGCCGTCGAACTGGTAGATCAGGAGTATTGGCCGCTTGTGAAGGAGTTGGGACTTGATATCGCCACCTTTGTTGGCCACAGTTCGTTGACCGATGGGCTGAATAAGCGCGAGAATCACGATCGGATAGAGGACGAACTCCTCGCAAACATTGAGCTTGCCGCGGCAAATGACATTCCCGGACTCATCACTTTCTCGGGTAACCGCTATGACGGTTTGTCCGATGAAGAAGGGGTTGATATTGTCGCCGATGGAATCAGTCGGGTCATAAAAACTGCTGAAGAAAAGGGGGTTAATCTCTGTCTGGAATTGCTAAACAGTAAGGTCAACCATCCCGATTACCAGTGCGACAGCACCGCGTGGGGTGTAGAGGTGTGCAAGCGGGTAAACTCACCGCGAGCGAAGCTGCTCTACGATATCTACCACATGCAAATTATGGAAGGAGACATCATCCGCACGCTCCAAGACAATATTGAGTATATCGGACACTTTCACACGGCGGGCAATCCCGGTCGCCACGACCTGGATGAAGAGCAAGAAATCAATTACCCACCCATTATGCAAGCGATTGCAGAGACAGGCTATACGCTCTACGTGGGCCACGAGTTTGTCCCCAAGGGCGATCCAATCGAGGGGCTGCGCGCGGCAGCCCTGCTGTGTGATGTGTAGGAGAGAAGCTGTTCGTGCTAAAAACCTGGATTTCCGAATTGCGGGGAATCTTATCCCCACGGAACGGCGATCTCCATTCCTTCCGCGCTGAGATAGTTGGGTATGTAGGGGCAAGCCTTGTGCTTGCCCTCTTTTTTTTAGTCAGATGTTTTTTTCCTTTCTCCTATTTCCAACGTTGTAATCTTTCCTTCCTCAAAATAAGCAGAAAGACCTCACCATTCAAGACCATTTCTGTCATTTATTGTACTACAATGCTGAATAAGAATATCCTTGACTTGGAGATTAAATTAAGGTAGAGTTGAGATTATTTTCATTGGGTCCAATTGCCAGAAATGTAACTTCACGCTTCACCACTCTTTAGAGGAAAGGATAACTATGGGACTCAACGACGCACAAAAAAGATTGTTCTTCAAAGATGGCTACATCGTCGTCAAGAATTTGATCTCGCCCGACGAACTTGACACCCTACGGGAACACTACGCTAACCTCGTATTAGGAGGCGCACCCAATTTTCCAGAGCGACACATATCTCGCCTCAAGCCAGGGTCAACACAAATACCCGAACCACCTACACAACATGGAAGTCAGCATAATCGACGCGGCACCCAAGTTTTTCCGAAAGGTGAAGAAAATTACGAAACACAGCGCAGCGCCCCGCTTACAGATCCGATCGATGCTGTAAACAAGATGAACGTGCCTTCCCGCTACGATTCCGTCTTTGATACCTTCGTCCGCTCACCAAAAATTGTTGATATTGTCGCCGACCTTATGGGATCAAACATCAAACTCTACTATGATCAAGTGTTTGCCAAACCACCATACGCACGCGCCAACCGCTATCATCAGGATTCTGTGTTTTGGGGCTTCTTTGCAAGCAACTTCCAAGTTACCTGTCAACTCCTGCTCGACGATGCAACACCGGAAAATGGTTGTGTGCGCTTTATTCCGGGCAGCCACAACTTCGGTCTTGTCAACTGGGATCACTTACCGTACATGTTGACAGAGGAGGTCCTTGCTCAAGAGGTGGCAGTGCCCCTCACAGCTGGTGACGCTACCTTCCATCACAGTCTTGCGCTGCATTGCAGCGGTCCGAACACAACGCCCTACCGCAGGCGCGGCTGGTCTATGCACTACGTTTCAGCCGATACACGCTATATCGGTACGCCGGAAGAAACCGAACGCATTAAACAGTTAGATTGCCTCGTAGGGCAAGAGCCGGTCAACGGCTGGCCTCTGATCCGTGGAAAGGAGTTCCCCGGTTGTGTTTAGGGGGAAGCTTTAAAGCTAAAGCAATTTCACGAAAGAACAAGGTGTAGAAAATGAGCAACCTAAAAATTCGGGATGTCCGCGCTATTATCACTCAACCACCGGGAGCGCGAACCCTCATCGTTGTGAAAGTCGAAACCAACGAACCGGAATTGCACGGTCTGGGATGCGCTTCGTTTTTCTCAAGACCGACCGCTGTGGCCTCCGCAGTGAATGATTATCTCACCCCCTTTCTTGTGGGCAAGGATCCGGCTGATATTGAGGATATATGGCAGTCATGCAACGTCTCCGCATATTGGCGCTATGGTCCCGTTCTTAACAACGCTATCAGTGGTGTAGATCAAGCGCTATGGGACATCAAGGGCAAGGTTGCAGGGATGCCGGTGTACGAGCTGTTTGGTGGGAAATCGAGGGAAGCTGCAGCTGTCTACATAATCCCTAACGGACGTGACCTTGTAGAATACGAGGAACACATCCATGAACTCCAGGAACGGGGATTCCGCTATTTCAAACTCGGTGCGATGCACCCCTCATCATCACAGGAGCGTCCGCATCAAGCGCCGGTTGTCATCACCAAAAAAGTCTCCGATGACAGAGTGAGCATCTTTGAGCCAGTACCGTACGCGCAAGATGTTGTGGCGGCATTTGAACACTTCCGCACAACCTTCGGTCCAACTCCAGAAATTCTATATGACCTACATGAACGCATGCCACCTATTCAGGGACTCGCTTTGGCAAAGAAGTTAGAGCAGTACCGACCATTTTTCTTGGAGGACCTGTTTGCGCCGGAAGACAACGACTACTTCCGCCTTGTGCGTCAACAGACCAGCGTACCGATCGCGATGGGAGAGTTGTATAGCAATCCCCAAGAGATCGTGCCGATGATCAAGGATCGGCTGATTGACTTTATTCGCGTGCACATCTCGACCATAGGAGGTTTAACACCAGCGCGTAAACTCGCGGCGTTGTGCGAAGCATTCAACGTCCGCACCGCCTGGCATGGATCGGCAGATGTGTCTCCTGTCGGGCACGCCGCTAACCTCATGCTCGATATGAACGTGTGGAATTTCGGTATTCAGGAGGCTTCGGTCTACCTTAACACCCATGAAACCTTGAAAGAGGTCTTTCCCGGAACCCCCGAACTGCGCGACGGGTACATGTGGCCCAACGGTAAACCTGGAATAGGAGTAGATATAAACGAGGAACTTGCGGCACGCTTCCCTGCACAAGATATTGGGGGTGCCAAGCTGTGGGGTGATGCGAGGCGCGCGGACGGCACGGTAATCAGACCGTAAGAAACCAACCGTCTCAACCCCTAACTACAGATGTGAAAATGAGAATTGAGCACATAATCTTTTTAATTCACCCATGCTGCTACGAAAACCTCGACGCCAATACCATCCGTAGAGACAACCTCTCTCTCTTTGTCCAAAGGGAGGAACAGGTAAAGCAGCATTGGCTTCGAAACCTCTCTGAGCGACCGGAAAATACTCTATTCCTTCAATTGGGTGGTCCCGAATATTTGAAAGAGAGCGCAGTTGAGAATCTTGGTGAAGCCGCTGTCTTCTATCCACGGACCCCGTTTCCTGAAAATGGCGATCTGCGTGAATATTACCGTCGCCTTACATCGGATTTTCACAATCACATATCTGGACACCAGCTGCAGTTAGACACGGCTACAGTAACCTCGGAACTCTGGGGAGAATCTTTCGAGGGATGTGTCCCCGGATACGGTGGTGCCTTCGCCGAATATCTCGGACTGAGCTGTCCCCCAAAGATGCGATTCGATATGACTGTTTATGACTCTCGATTCTTGTACGGTGCCCGGCGCTGGGAGATCATCTCGATTGATGGTTGCGACGTGGAGGCGTGGCTTTTTCAGTGCCATGACGGGACCGGTGCAGCCATGTTTCAATCCCGCTTGAGGGCGCAGTGGGTGGATGAGCGTCAAGTTCATCTCCAACTTGATGATCGACGGCTACAGGTCTGTACTAAGAATGGGCACACAGTCTGGCCCCCAACACCGTGGGAGAAGGGGAAACCAGAACGCGTAGATGGGTATAGCATGACACTCGCAGATTGCAATTGGCGATGGATCCGGTCAGTGGGCATGGCTTATGAAGACTTCCGCAAGATAATACGTTCCGCTCGCGTCACGACGGAAAAAGACACCGCGGATGAGTAGTGTGATACCTCTTCTCCAAGCACGTCGTCCGCGGAAATCGAGATCTACAATCCTTGCAAGGAGAATATGTCGAACTGAGGTTCTATTTCAAAACTACGAAATTCCATGGATTTCAGTTTGTAGCTTAGCTGTTTCGGCGATATAATTTCAGGATGACACCTACGATGGTTTGATTGGTTTTAACTGAATTGAGACAATATATTTTACGAGTGTGCAGACTTAGAGGAGAAACATAATGACGGACGCAGAGAAATATCTGTTTGATGTGCACGGTTATCTGATAATAGAAAATGCCCTGTCACCTGAGGAGGTAGAGGCAGCGAATGCCGCAGTCGATCATCATGCAGACCAGATTAGTATTCGCCCAAATGACCTTGCCAATGGATCCACAACGTTGCGCGGTAAGACCGGACGTGGCGATCTAGGAGGCATGTTGACGTGGGACAAGCCACACTGCAACGTGTTCCGACAGATGATTGCCCATCCTAAACTCACTCCGTATCTGGAGGAGTTGCTGGGTCCCGGATTCCGACTGGAAGGCCTTAGCATGATCACAATGGACGAAGGAGCGGAAGGTTTCTGGTTTCACGAAGGTGGCGAACCGTTCGATCGTTCACGAGGATTCCTCTACCGTAACGGTCGAATGTACTGTGGAATGACGAACTTCGCAGTTCAATTGACCGATGTGGGTCCCGAAGATGGCGGTTTTGCGTGTTTGCCCGGTAGTCATAAGGCAAACTTTCCTTGCCCTGACGATATTCGACTTTATCATACATACAAAGATCGAATCGTCCAAATCCCAGCCAAGGCTGGCGATGCGGTTCTGTTCGTCGAATGCCTGATGCATGGCGGACTTCCCTGGGTTGCCGAACACCAACGTCGCTCCGTGATTATCCGTTATAACTCTGGAGTTATGGGTGAGTCGTTGATGGGTGATTACACACCGCCGCCGTTCTACGATGAACTGACCGATGCCCAAAAAGCCGTCATCTCCGCACCACAATATCGTAGGGAAGATAAAGGATCTAAACTGTACCGGACACAATAGAGGAGAGTGACATGGACAGATCTGAAAATTGGATTGTATATGAAGGCAGTAAAGGGGTAGGAGCAGGAAAACACATCGTCCTCGTCAGTGGTGACGAAGAATATCGTTCTGAAGAAGCACTGCCACTGCTTGGCCAAATTCTTGCCGTCCATCACGGATTCAAGTGCACAGTCCTTTTCGCAATCGATACGGAAACCGGAGAAATTAATCCGGAGGAACAAACCAACATTCCCGGACTTCATAACCTCATTGACGCCGATATGATGATGCTTTTCACCCGCTTCCGTGAACTGCCCGATGATCAAATGAGATATATCGTTGACTATACCAATTCGGGGCGACCGGTTATGGGTTTGCGTACCGCAACACACGCCTTCAGTTACTCAAGGGACCTACAAAGCCCTTATGCTAAGTACAGTTTCAACAGTGAGGAGTTTGAGGGTGGGTACGGACGCCAAGTCTTGGGCGAGACCTGGATTAACCATCATGGGCATCACGGCAAAGAGAGCACACGCGGAGTCATTAACACGGACATGCGCACCCACCCGGTCCTCAAAGGAGTCGAAGATGTGTGGGGACCAACCGACGTTTACGGCACCACTACATTAGCAGGAACCCCCGAGGTACTGCTCCATGGTCAGGTGCTTGTCGGAATGGATCCATCCGATCCGCCGAAGGCTGACACCCCTACGATGCCGCTAGCATGGCTCAAAACTTACACAGGCGACCAAGGGAAAGAATCGCGTGTTTTCTGCACTACAATGGGTGCTTCGGTAGATCTAGAGAGCGAAGGATTGCGCCGTCTGTTGGTAAACGCTTGCTACTGGTGCATGGGATTGGAGAATCAGATTCCCTCCAAAAGCCAAGTCGGTTATGTGAAGGATTATAACCCCACTTTCTTCGGCTTCGGCACCTTCAAAAGAGGAATGCGACCGTGTGATTTTAGCCTCTGATTTGGAGCTGGGCGATCTGTTATCCATCCGCTAGAAGTCAGAAACCGTAGAGGAGATTAGATGAAACTGAATGCTTATGAACACGATACCAAAACCCTAACTGCCGAAACGCTTGACACTGCGCTTCAGCAGATCAAAATGAACGGCTACACTGTTTTTGAATCGGTACTGTCTCAAGACCTTGTTGATGAACTTCGTGCACGCTATATGGAACTCTTAAATGCAAATATCGCAGAAAATGCCCCCAATCGCGGGGCAAAACGGTGGCAGATGCATCTGCCGTTCGAGACGCCGTTCAACCATCCGGACGTGGTAAGTAATCCGATCGTTCTGTCCGTGATTGACCAGCTATTGGGGGAAAACTGTATCTGCCATTATCTGGGAAATAATACGCCACTTCCGGGCTCCGACTACCAGCCCACCCATTCTGATATTCATCAACTCTTTCCAGAGATAGACGCTCCGTCCCCGGTCTACTGTATTGTCTTAGACATTCCTTTGGTCGAGTTTCGCAAGGAGAACGGCGCGATGGAAATTTGGCCCGGCGGCACACATCTGATGCCGAGCGGTATTGATGTCGAAAACCTATCAAAGATTATGCATTCCGAGCAGATTCTTATGCCGGCGGGTTCTCTGCTCATTCGGGATGCACGGATGTGGCACCGTGGCACCCCTAACATCTCAGATGAACCGCGTCCGAACATTGCACTGATGTACGCGCGTTCGTGGTTTAAGACAATGTATCCTCAGATCGGCATTCGCCAAGATACCTATGATGCCCTGTCAGAACGTGCCAAACAACTTTTTCGCCATGAGGAGATTGGTAGCGGTGAAGACCCGCGCACCAAGATGGTCACCCGTTGGACATAGAACTACCTAGATCAAAATTGCGGGATAATTTCCACCGGTTTTATGCTAAGTGGAAAGGAAACGTTTAACATGACGGATAAACCAAATGTCATTCTCATCTACGGCGACGATCTCGGTCGTGGAATGCTCAGCTGCTATGGACAGCAGCATTTCGAGACGCCCAATATTGATCGTCTCTCCAGCGAAGGTGTGCAATTCCGACAAGCCTACGGCTGCGCTTTTTGTGCACCATCACGTGCCAGCATGATGACGGGGCTTCACGATTGCCACCGCGGCACTTGGACCTATACCCAAGGGAGTGTCTATAAGCGACTCAGCACAGGTGAGATGACGCTCGCACAGATCACAGAGCTTATCCATACAACCGGTCTGCAAGCCGCTCCAGATGAGATATTTCTCGCTCAGCTTGCCCAAGAGGCCGGTTACGTAACGGGAGAGATCGGTAAGTTGGAGTGGGGTTTTGATACGACAAGCGACCGAATCCGTCGCCACGGATGGGATTATCATTACGGGTGGTATGACCATGCGCGTTGTCACGGATTTTATCCGCCCTTCCTCTTTGAGAACGGTGAATTATCCTACATTCGTGGAAACACGCGAGCCGATTGTGGCGTACATCTGGACGGGGAGTCACCAGAGAACGCGGCGATTCGCTCAGATCAGAGGGGAAAGGCGGTGTATTCTCAAGATATTTTCAACGAAAAAATTCTCGCCTTCCTGCGCAAACACAAGGACCAAACTTTCTTCCTGTACCATCCATCACAGTTGCCGCACGGTCCCATCGCTGTCCCGGAGATTCATCCAGCTGTAAAGCACAATCCGAACCTCACGGAATACGAGAAGGAATACGCTTCAATGATCCTCAAACTCGATGAAACAGTTGGACTCATCTTGGAAGAACTTGAGCAACTTGGAATTGACGACAGAACTATGATTGTGTTCTGTTCAGACAACGGTCATGAGGTGTACGCCCTTCAACAAGGACGAACTTCCGGCCGCACAGAGAATCTTGAGGGCGAAGCCTTTGATAACATCAGAACGAAATTCTACTCTGAATCGGGCGGCGATGTGTTTAACGGAAACGACGGCATGGCCGGCTTGAAATGGTCCAGTTGGGAGGGCGGGACGCGAATCCCCTATCTTGTCCGTTGGCCCACCAGAATTGATCCCGGTAGCCTATCAGACCATATCCTGACAAATTATGATCTCATGCCAACACTCGCTGAACTCATCGGCGCGGAATTACCCCACGAAAAGGATGGGCTTTCGTTCTTGCCAACATTACTTGGGAGATCTGACGTGCAACAGACCCATTCGTTTATCATATATGCTTCTTGGCAAGGTCCCGCTTTGGTCACGCAGGATAATTGGAAATTGCGCTACGTCAACAGTGAGGATAGCTTTCAGTTATACGATTTGAATCAGGATTATCGCGAGGAGAATGACCTTGCAAAAGATAATCCGGAAATTGTCGAGCAGTTAAAAGCGTGGATGCTCGATGCTTGCGATGGTGACTACCAGCATGGAACTCCGCAGGCACATCTTGCCGCGTACCCCAAATAACGCGATACGGGAAATTACGGGTAACGGTTCCGTGTCAGCTTGTGGAAATCAGCGACAGTCGGAGACGAATATGGTCCAGATGTATCGATTGATAGACATTGAACACGACGACGAAATCGGTATAGTCACAGAAGATCAGGTACAATTTCTCATCGACAACTTGGAGGAAGCGGGAGTTGAGGATCAGGATTATTACATTGATTCAGAAGCCTTGAGTTTTTTGGCAGAGAATGGTTGTGATCAGGAGCTGCACCTGATGCTTGCGGATGCACTTGAGGACAGGGTTCACATTGATCTCCGTTATGAAGTGGGTTAGGGAGGGGCGTCCCTGTCCTGCTTCAGACAATAGATGGATATCTTGAATACGACTCCGTCCAGACCAACAACATCGCTGATCCGTTTGGTGTATGTAAACCCATAACGACTGAGCCGGTCAAGGAAACCAGCAGCACTTGTTCGGGTCGGTTCTGCAAAAATCGCCTCGCCACCCGGAATCAAGTGAGTCTGAAGCATCTCTAAAATCGGAGTCCAGTGTGTGTCTTCATAAATCACATCCGAGGCAATGATACGCGCAAACTTACCCTTCAAGCAAGGCGTGTTCCAGTCCATTTGCACAAAACATGCTTTGTCAGCACACCCGTTTCGTAAAGTGTTATATCGAGCAAACGCGAGTGCGTCCTGTTCATAATCTGTAAATAGGACCATGCCGCCGCTTTGACACGCCACAATCCCTGCAAGCCCAAACCCACAGCCGATTTCTAAGACTCGCTCCCCGTAAATCCCATCGTCCGAACCAAGATATCGCGCGAGACCGATCGCAGAGGGCCATAAGTAAGTCCAATAGGGGAGATGCAGCACACCACACTGATCCTCCTTACTCAAGGCATCAAGCAATTGATCCGGATCGTCAACTATCGTCATACGGATCGGATTGGCAATCATCGGGATGGTCTTCTCTGCAACGGGATAACGACTCTTAATCTGTTGAAGCAGTATTTCTGAAGACATTATTCCAATCCGTGCACGAAAATTAGAGTGACGAACCTACTGCTCCCCTATCCCTGCAAGTAACTGGTTTACCACCCGTTTCCTGTGTTGGGAAGATGCCATTTGGAGCAGCTCATAGATGTCGTCTGGGAGTTTGTCTCGATGTTCCTCGATCGGGCCATACCCGGGAGACCAAGAGGCGTAGGAGGTACTGTAACGAACAAACACGTTCCGGCGCGGCTCGTCAAGCGTCCAGCGGCGTGCACCGTGGCAGAGTGCTTCTGTAAACAGCACCACATCCCCTGCCTTCACATTGACGTTAGCCACTGTGGGTGGACCATCATAGATATTCACACCATCCGGTTTTGGGAAATTCGATTTGTGGCTGCCCGGGATGCACACAAACCCAGTTCCGGCTGGTACATCTACCAGCGAAACCCCAGCGTTAAGAAAGGTTGCAAAGACCTGCCCATTCGCAGCTTGGTAGTCGTTTGCGGGACTCCGAATGCCGCCTGAAAAGCCGCCGTGAAACGGAATATCATCTGATTCCTTCGTATTTCGTACCAGTGCAACCGAGAGCAACTGTGGCGAGTTGTCTGTCAGTGCAAGTACCGCCCGCATAATCTCCCGATTGAGAACAAGGCGTTGGAATACTTCGTCAGCGTAGGGCACATTATTGATCGATCGCGGTGTCGTCGGCTTGGTGTTTACATCATGATAACTCCTTAGCGGTGCTGGCAGCTCACTGTCTTGCATACTGTGCCAAACATCGCATAATCCAACCATACGTTTCACATCTTCCTTCGGGACAGCTTGCTTGAGCACCAGATAGCCGTGCAGGTCAAAAAACCATTTTTCCTCATCAGTCAACATAAAGTATTACTCCTTGTCTGCTGCCAAATTGCTAAAGCAGAGTTAGGCTTCCAATTCTGCTATTTCCAGAAATCGTCCGTATGCCTGATCCCACCGCTGCGATTCTTGGGGTTCATAGGTTATAATATTAAAACACCGCCGGATAATCTCTCGCCCTTCAGCAATGGATCCGATTGAATTACAGGCGATCGCCTGCATCACGATATTTCCGAGTGCTGTCGCCTCGGTAGGACCAGCAATAACCTGCGTACCAGTTGCATCCGCTGTAAACTGGCAGAGGGTATGGTTCTGGGCACCTCCTCCGACAATATGAACCACATCAATTGATCGTCCGCGGACCAATTCCAGCTGTTTCAGAACCCATCGATATTTGAGGGCAAGGCTTTCCAAAGCGCATCGAAGGGTCTCCCCGAGGCCGGAAGGTGGGGTTTGTCCTGTGCGTTTACAGTATTCAATGATCCGTGATGACATGTCACCTGGCGGCAGGAAAATATCGTCATCGGGATCGATAAGTGCGGAGAATGGCGGGGCGTTTTCGGCGAGTTGTGTCATTTCGGGATATGACATTTCATTGCCGACTCGCGCCCACGTTCGCCGACATTCCTGCACAATCCAGAGTCCCATGATATTCTTGAGGAAACGGAATGTGTTTTCTACGCCTCCTTCGTTAGTAAAATTGAGCGTAAGTGCCTGATCGGTGACGATCGGTGCTGAAACTTCAATCCCCATCAGTGACCATGTACCGGAACTGATATACGCCCAGTTGTCTCCTTCCGCTGGCACTGCGGCGACTGCTGAACCGGTGTCGTGGCAAGCTGGCGCGATAACCGGTATTTCGGGCAGCCCCGTTTCTGCTGCAACGGACGGTAGCAGCGTGCCAAGCCGCGTCCCCGGCTGCACAATCTCTGGCAGTATCTCCGAACACACAGCGAGTGCGTCACAGATTTCCGTGGACCAACGCTGCCTTCGGGGATCATAGAACTGTGTCGTCGTTGCGTTCGTGAATTCACACACCTTGCGTCCGGTTAACCAGAAGTTGAAAAGGTCAGGAATCATCAGAAATGTCTCGGCAACGTCGAGTAGAGGAGATTTATGCACAACCATCGATAGTAACTGATAGAGGGTGTTGATCTGAAGGAACTGACAGCCACTCCGCTCAAAGATGGTTGATCGAGGAAGCCGCTGGAAAGCTTCTTCCAACATATGATCGGTGCGTGCATCGCGATAGTGATAAGGCAAGCCCAGTAGCTCGTCGCCCCTTCCAAGTAAAGCGAAATCTACGCCCCATGTGTCAACCCCAATTCCGGTAAGCTCTATATCTCTCTGCGCGCAGACCGAGAGGGCAGCCTTCATCTCGTTCCAGAGATGCAAGACATTCCAGTGTAAGCTATCCAAGACGCGGATGCCCCCATTTGGAAAGCGGTGTAACTCTTCTAACTTGAGCTTTGCGCCATCGAAACACCCGAGCACACCTCGTCCACTTTCCGCGCCAAGATCGAATGCTAAGAATCGCTGCGCTGCTCCCATTTCCTTCCCCATGAGACAATGATGAGTTCAGTTCAAAATCGGTATTATATGACGTGGACAGGGGGAAGTCAAATTTTTGTTCCGTTCTTGGGATTCTTGTTGTATAATATATCGTAAGATTGAGACGTAAGTATCCCTTCTCATAATACTCAGAACCCGTCTACGGAGTAGAGCAAAAGGTCATCTGGGATTTTATATGTTTATAGGGAAAAGTGCGTCCCAGAACACATCGAAAATATGCAGATCTTTATTGGAGGAAATATGAGTAGCGAAAGCAGGTGTCCAGTGATGGGCCACTCCCACGCTGTACCATAGCGAACCAACGCTGGTGGCCGAATCAGTTAAACCTGAAGGTACTTCACCAGAATCCACCCTCGACCAATCCTATGGGCGAGGATTTTAATTACGCCGAGGAATTCAAGACGCTTGACCTGGATGCCCTGCAGCAGGATATCGAAAAGGTAATGACGACCTCACAGGAGTGGTGGCCCGCTGACTACGGGCACTATGGTCCACTCTTTATTCGGATGGCATGGCACAGTGCGGGCACCTACCGCATCCATGACGGACGTGGTGGTGCAGCTTCCGGCACCATGCGGTTTGCACCCCTGAACAGTTGGCCCGACAACGCCAGCCTCGACAAAGCCCGACGGTTACTTTGGCCCATCAAGCAGAAGTACGGCAAAAAGCTCTCTTGGGCGGACCTGATGATCTTCACTGGAAATTGCGCCTTGGAATCTATGGGTCTTAAAACCTTCGGGTTCGCCGGTGGACGAGAGGATGTCTGGGAACCTGAGGAAGATATCTATTGGGGATCGGAGACCACGTGGTTAGGGGATGAACGCTATAGCGGCGACAGAGAGCTGGATAATCCGCTCGGTGCAGTTCAGATGGGGTTGATCTATGTGAACCCACAAGGACCGAACGGTAACCCAGATCCGGTCGCTGCAGCAAGAGACATTAAAGAGACGTTCCGTCGTATGGCAATGAACGATGAAGAGACGGTTGCACTCATCGCTGGGGGGCATACCTTCGGCAAAACCCATGGTGCCGCTGATGCCGATGAGTACGTTGGTCCCGAACCTGAAGGGGCGTCCCTTGAGGAGCAAGGGTTCGGCTGGAAGAACAGCTTTGGCAGCGGTAAGGGTGCCGACACAATCACCAGTGGACTGGAGGGTGCCTGGACCACTGCGCCAGCCAAGTGGGACAACAATTTCTTCGAGAACCTGTTCAATTACGAATGGGAATTGATAAAAGGTCCCGGCGGCGCGTGGCAGTGGACGCCCAAAGACGAATCTGCACAAGGTACCGTGCCGGACGCTCACGATCCCTCGGAAAAGCATGCACCCATGATGCTTACAACGGACCTTTCTCTGAGGATGGATCCAACCTATGAGGAAATTTCGAGGCGATTCCTCGAGAATCCTGATCAGTTCGCAGATGCCTTCGCCAGGGCGTGGTACAAACTGACCCACCGCGACATGGGGCCTCGCACGCGATGTCTCGGAGCGTTGGTGCCAGCAGAACCGCAATTATGGCAAGATCCTGTGCCTGACGTCGATCATGAACTGATTGGGGAACAAGACATCGCTTCCCTCAAGGGCAAGATTCTCGAATCAGGATTGTCCATTTCCCAGCTTGTCTCGACCGCTTGGGCGTCAGCGGCAACATTCCGTGGCACCGACAAGCGCGGCGGCGCTAACGGGGCGCGCATTCGCCTCGCACCGCAAAAGGATTGGGAAGTCAACAATCCACCCGAATTAACGAAGACGCTCCAGACTCTGGAAGGGATTCAAACGGAATTTAACGATTCGCAATCCGACGGGAAACAGGTTTCCGTCGCCGATCTGATTGTTTTGGGCGGGTCCGCAGCAGTAGAAGCCGCTGCAAAAAACGCTGGTGTCGACGTGCAGGTTCCATTCGCTCCCGGGCGTACCGACGCGGTTGCGGAACAAACGGATGCGGAGTCATTTGCTGTACTTGAGCCGACCGCAGACGGATTTCGTAACTATGTCGCAGACGGACACCAGAGACCAGCCGAAGAGCTACTGGTAGATCGAGCGCAGATGCTTACGCTAAGTGCTCCTGAGATGGTAGTTCTCGTTGGAGGCTTACGCGTTCTGAACGCAAACGTTGGTCAATCAGAGCTTGGTGTTTTCACCAAGCAGCCGGAAACATTAACTCGTGACTTCTTCGCGAACCTGCTTGACATGAACATCGAGTGGCTACCGTCCTCCACCTCCGATGATGTATTCGAGGGGCGTAGTCGCTTGACCGGCGAGGTCAAGTGGACCGGCACTCGTGTCGACCTCGTATTCGGTTCAAATTCTCAGCTCCGGGCCATCGCTGAAGTCTATGGGTGTGAAGACTCCGATCAGGCATTTGTCCGTGATTTCGTCGCGGCGTGGAATAAGGTCATGAATCTTGATCGATTTGACCTTGCTTAGACGCAGCACATCACGCGCAGTGGGGCGTGGCATTCCCACGCTCCCACTGCACCTCGATTCGCTCCTTAAAGTTGAACGAGCTATGACCGCTTGCATGTAAAAGCAGGTGGTAAAATATTTTCAAAAGTGGTAGGATTTTACTGATAAACGAAAAACAGATGTTAAGAAATTTATTCAATCGGAAAACAGATAATTTACAGGAAGAACAAGAGATTGAGGTCGACGGACCGACAGTGGAGTCGCCGGAACCAGAAGAAACATCTAACCAAGAAGGCACTTGGTTCGCTCGACTCAAAGCAGGCTTGTCCAAGACCCGAAATAGCATCCTTGGCCAAATCTCAGGATTACTGCGCGTCGGAAGGACGATTGATGAAGAATTGCTGGAAGAGATTGAGGAGATCTTGATACAGGCAGACGTTGGCGTCAACACTACCTTAGAGTTAATGGACAATGTGCGCGAAGTGGTCAGGGAACGTGGACTCAATGATGCGTCCGAATTGGCGGATATCCTCAAGCAAGAAATATTAACTGTGCTTGGAGAGGATGCTCGCCTCAGCGTGCCTGAAGGACAACTATATACGATTTTAGTGCTTGGCATCAATGGTGCCGGTAAAACAACAACTATCGGTAAGCTTGCACATCGATTCAGGTCTGAGGGTAAGCGTGTCCTCGTTGCTGCCGGCGATACCTTCCGAGCAGCGGCAGCGGATCAGCTGGCTATATGGTGTGACCGTGCCGGTGTGGAGCTAATCCGCGGGAGTGAAGGTGCAGATCCGGCATCCGTTGTATTTGATGCCATGGAGGCTGCAAAGTCTCGTCAAGCGGATCTGCTCATCGTTGACACTGCTGGCAGGCTTCACACAAAAAAACCGTTGATGGACGAGTTGTCGAAAATCGGTAGAGTAATGAGCAGGGCGAGTTCTGAGGCACCACATGAGGTGCTGCTCGTACTCGACGGCACAGCAGGGCAAAATGCGATTATGCAGGCAAAGGTTTTTAACGAAGCCGTGCCTATCACCGGTGTCGCGGTAACGAAACTGGACGGCACGGCGAAGGGTGGAATTGTTATCGCCGTGAAACAGGAGATTGGCGCACCAGTTAGATTAATTGGAATCGGTGAAAAATTAGACGATCTCCGTGACTTTGTCGGACATGATTTCGTTGAGGTATTGTTTGAACGAGAGCAAGCCTCTGATAACTGAACGGGGCTTAAGAATAAGGACATCCTTTGAACCAGTAAAACAGGTTTTATCGACCGAGTGGGAGAGATATCTGAATCATGAGAAGTCTCCTCGATTTTGAACAACCGCTACTTGAACTAAATCAATATGCTGCCCAGCTGAAGGCTTTTGCTGAAGTCAATCCTGAGCTGGATCTCACAAAGGCTCTTGATGCACTTGATGAGAATACGAAAGATCTCACAAGGCAGGCATTTCGAAAGGTTACACGCTGGGATAAGGTATGGTTGTCACGTCATGCAGAGAGACCACAAGCACCTGTATACATTGACGCGATGCTTGAGGATGCAATTGAATTGCGTGGTGACAAGCTGTACGCAGATGACCGGGCTTTGATCGGTGGACTCGCTTGGTTTGACGGAGAGCCGATTGTTTACCTTGCTCAACAGAAAGGTACAAACATCAAAGAACGCCAAGAGATGAACTTTGGATATACCCGACCCGAGGGATACCGTAAAGCTCGACGGCTGATGTGTCTCGCGGAAAAGTTTAATCGTCCGCTGATCTGTTTTGTTGACACCCGCGGTGCACACTACGATGCAGAATCGGAGGAACGAGGACAATCCATAGCGATAGCTGAAAATCTTGCTCAAATGTCTACGCTGCGCGTTCCTATTATAGTGATTGTGCTTGGGGAAGGTGGAAGTGGCGGGGCACTGGCGATCGCCATTGGGGACCGCGTCCTTATGATGGAGTACGCCATCTACTGCGTCGCTGCCCCGGAGGTGTGCAGTAGTATCGTATGGAAAGATGAAGGTGAACGTGCGTCGGAAGCAACAGAAGGCTATAAACCAACGGCGGAGGATCTGTTGAAATTTGAGGTAATTGATGAGGTCATCCGCGAACCACTCGGTGGAGCTCACCGCGATATCCCACTCGCTGCCAGGCGGGTTAAAACGACAATCCGAAAGCACCTGAAAGAACTCATGGAGATGGATCCCACAGTCTTGGTCGCTCAACGATTGGAACGCTACCGGAGGATTGGCGTTTACGGTGAGTCATGAAGATTCGAACTGTGACCGTCGGAATCCCTGATGCTTTTTCGCGTGAACAGTTGGGATTCGCCGTAGATTTTAGTTGTAGGTGTCAGAGCCATTTTGAAGCGAATGGATACGAGGTCCAGACCACGAGGATTATCAGCCAAGCGTGGGAGCAGATTCCGAACGTAGATAGAGCACTTGAACTGGATGGTCGTATCATTGCATTGGGATGCGAGTTTTTTAGCTTAGGCACAATTTTTCCCCATCGCCCACAGGCGTTGAACCACCTCACCCTTGTTCCAGACATAATCTCGCAAAGCCAAACCCTCTTTGCGTCCGCTACACTGACCACGCCTGACGGGCAGATTGGACGGGAGGCTGCTGTAAAGACAGCTACTGCTATACAGCAGATCGCCCAGCAGACCGAGGGCGGTCTCGGTAACCTACGTTTTGCTGCAACGATGAATTGCCCGCCGAACACCCCTTTTTTCCCCGCTGGCTACTGGCAGGATGAGGGATTCAACCTCGGAATCGGCTGGCAGGCAGCAGATCTTGTTCACGAGGCATTTACTGAGGCGCCAGATATAGAGGTTGCATCGGTACGATTAAAAGCTCTCATGGAACACGAGGGGCATCGAATCGTAACACTCGCCCAAGGAATTGCGAAGGAAGCCGGGATTCGATTTGTAGGGATAGATGTCTCGCCTGCACCGATGGGATCTGACAGCATCGCCAGCGCAATAGAGAATCAACTATCCGGGACATTTGGCGAAAGGGGCACTCTTACTGCCGTCGGAGCTATCACGCGGGCCCTCGATTCACTGGACTTACCACGATGCGGCTACTCAGGCCTAATGTTCCCGGTACTTGAGGACGAGGTGTTGGGGAATCGTAATCGTGAAGGGTGCATTAATCTAGATAGCCTGCTTCTCTACGCCTCTATCTGTGGAACAGGTCTCGACACAATTCCTATTCCCGGTAACACCCCCATTGATAAGATCTATGAGATCCTTACTGATGTGGCTTCTCTGTCAATCCGATGGCGTAAACCCCTTTCGGTCCGTCTGTTTCCTGTACCCGGTTTGCAACCAGGCGAATTAACCCGTTTCAATTCACCCTACCTGACCAATACCGCAGTGATGAAACTGTGACACTAAAAAAGCCCGCGACTAACAGTAAATCTGCCGCGGGCAAATGATCATTTCACCTGTATCCGGTGAAGACAGTATCAGTTCTGTAGCGGAAATCATTCCTGACCAATTAAGACAAAGCAACGATGGGAATTTTCCATCGATCTGCCTGTTCGCACAGCGCAGGTTGATTCATAACAAACGTGCGCCCCGCCTCAACAGCCAGCACACCTCCACTGACTGTATGTAGCGTTTGTACTGTCCGCTCCCCAACCGTTGGCACATCAACCCGAAAATCGTGATCTGTCGCTGCAGCTTTCGCAACGACAACACCTTTCCCACCAAGCGTACCGCCCCGTTTTATAGCTTCATCAGTTCCCTCAAGGGCTTCAATCGCAACCGCTGTCATATTTTTCACAACAACCGTCTGTCCAATCCCCAAATCGGCTATACGACGTGCTACCTGCATCCCGTATTTTACATCCACCCACTGAGATTTCGTCGGTTGCCTTTTTGTCAATACACCTTCTTGCGGTATCAGGTCACTCAAAAATGTTTGCTGTTCAACCACAGTAATTCCTTGGGATTGAAAGTGGTCGATGACGGCACCAACAACCGCGCGTGTCCCCTTGTTGCGGTTTCGGGCGAGAATCGCCACAGCCGTAGGGTCTACCAGAAAGGGGCGGAAGAGGATACTTGTCTCAATTTTACCTATGATTACAAGCTCCCGCACTCCTGAATCATGGAGCGTTTTTGTTATCTTCTGCACCTGTCCAATACCAAATGAATATACTTCCGAAGCAACATTTTCGAGTTGCTTTGATATGGGTTGGGTGATCTGAATGACAATTGGCGCGCGGTTCTGTTCTACTGCCGCTTGAGCAAGCAATATTGGCAGATCACCAGCTCCAGCAATGATTCCAAGCTTTTCCACTGCTGTCCTCTTGTACCCATTTCTTGATTAAACACCGATGCCACGAGTAGAGCTCTCAATAAAGTTCAAGAGATATTCTACCTCATCGTCAGTTTCACCCTCGTCTCTTACTTGGGCAATCGCCTCGGTCAGATTTACTTTACTTCGGAATAGCGTGCGGTAGGCACGCTTCAAACGGCTAATAGTTTCGGGCGACAGTGATGCCATTGGGTGCACTTGTGAGGTGCCGAGCCCAACGATATTTAGACTCCGCACACGAGCGGGGTGACCATCAGACACAGTGAACGGCGGTATATCTTGCACAAATTTTGAGCACGCTCCAACCATTGCCATTTTTCCAACGCGCACGAACTGATGAATCGCGGCGTGTGCGCCAATCCGTGCATCATCCTCAATAAGAACATGCCCAGCTATGGTTGCAAAGTTCGCCATTATGGTACGACTGCCAACAACAGTGTCGTGGGCAATATTGACCCAGTTCATCAGCAGATTGTCATCGCCAACGATTGTGGCCGCATCCTCCGCCGTCGCTCTCGAAATTGACACATACTCACGGAGCACGTTGCGATCACCAATCTTCGTATAGCTTCGCCAACCCCCATACTTAAGATCTTTTGATGGATTACCAATTGTAGAACCGAAAAAGATTTGGCATTCCTCACCGATGGTCGTCCACCGGTCGACCTGCACATGCGGTCCAATCACGGTTCCACGGCCGATCCGCACGTCTTCGCTGATAATCGAGAATGGCCCGACTTCCACGTTCTCGTCTAACTCGGCTTTCGGATGAATAATAGCAGCGTCATGAATCATTGTCACCGCAGCTCTCCCATTTTAGTGATCGGTTTTATAAACAGCATAAGGACTGTATGTGCACCACACCATCACTGGTGTGTCTGGATGAATCGCAGTTGGCATCTTACCCACTTGAACCCTCTCCAAGCGCGATAGAAAGTTCACCTTCAGCTGCAAGTTGATCTCCAACATAGGCTTTCCCGCCAAGCCGTGCCCAGGTCCGGCGCCTGCGAAGAATTTCGATTTCCAGCTTCAACTGATCGCCCGGGACGACTGGCCGTCTAAATTTAGCTTCCTTAATCGACACAAAATAGCCAACCTGCCCTTCAGCTCCCAGCTCTTTTAACAGCAACCATGCCCCAAGCTGCGCTAAGGCTTCCATCTGCAGAACCCCAGGCATAACCGGTTGTTCGGGAAAGTGCCCCTGAAAAAAAGGTTCATTGAAACTAAGATTCTTGATCCCTACTGCGCGTTTGCCGGGTTCTACTTCGACAATCCTATCTAGCATGCACATCGGATAGCGATGCGGCAATACTTCCAAAATATCCAAGATTTCAATAGGCTCCTGCTGGTGCAAAAGCCCTTTCTGAGCCATTGATAGGATAAGTTGTGCATGGAGCGTATGTCCAGATTTTAAGGCGACCACCTGGGTTTGGGGAAGTTTACCAATCAAATAGAGATCCCCAATCAGGTCCAATATTTTATGTCGGACAAACTCATTTGCGTACCGTAGCTCCCGACTGGTGCTTCCATCATCCTCGATAACAAGGACATTATCGTAACTTGCCCCCTTACCGATTCCTTGCCCTCGAAGCAATTCTATTTCATCCGAAAAACAGAAACTACGCGCTGGTGCAATTTCATTCACATAAGTATCTCGATCTATTTCAAGAGCCTCAACTTGGGGAGGGAGTTTCGGATGATCATACACACAAGATACTTGGAAGGACTCCGCCGGAAGTAGAATGAGCTGCTTATCCTCATCATATACAGCGAGGGGATCTGTCAACTCAATCGGCACACGCGGCGTGTCCTGTTCTACTATCTCTGCCTGCTGAAGGATCTGCACGTATGGTAGCGCACTACCATCGAGCGCCGGGCATTCTGGCGCGTCAATATCGACGCGCAGATTGTCAATGCCTAGACCCGCAAATGCGGAAAGCAGATGTTCAACGCTGTTAACGTCCGCGTTTCCCACGCGGAGGCTGGTGCAGCGAGGGAGGATTGCTGCATAGTTATCAGGACATACTTCGACTGTTGGTTCATCGGGTAAGTCTATCCGGTGAAACACAATGCCGTGGTTGGCCGGTGCTGGCTTAAATGTAAGGTTCACGGGCTCGCCAAGCATTAGACCGGTCCCGGAGATAGTAACCTCGTTTTGAATAGTCTGTTGTGATGCCAAAAGGTTTTTACCCTCTCGTTTGATTGAATACGGATGATTGTGAATTAGAGCAATTGCTTACTTCTGAGCGAGATTGATTCACACTGCCTGTTCGTTAATCGGCAATCGATCTGCGGCGCCGTTTTATTCGGTTAATCATATTTTGGTGTTCCCGCAGCGTCTTTGAAAAGTGATGTTTGCCTTCACCTATTGCAACAAAATACATGTAGTCAACCGGAGCCGGCTGCAGTGCCGCTGAAATTGAAGCCGCACCCGGATTGCAGATTGGTCCCGGTGGTAACCCCGTATAGATATAGGTGTTATAGGGTGTATCAGTTCTTAAGTCAGCTGCCCTCGGTGGACGATCAGGATTTCCCAGTCCGTAAAGTGCCGTGGGGTCTGCTTGGAGCTTCCAACCACGACGCAGCCGGTTGTGAAAAACAGCTGAAATTAAAGGACGCTCTTCAGCTACTCTCGCCTCGGTTTCAATAATGGAAGCGAGTGTAATTATCTCGTGCCTGGAAAATTCAAGGGACTCGGCTGCCCTACAGAACTCATCCGCCCAACGTCGTTCAGATTCATCAAGCATTATTTGAATAACGACGTCTGGTATTGTTCCATCAGGAAATCGGTATGTGTCGGGAAATAAGTACCCCTCAAGTGTTTCCGCGTCAATTCCATAATTCAGCTGCCACTTGGGATCCCTTACAGCTTCATCAAACGCTGCTGCCGGACCAAATCCAGCCTTTTCCCAAAGCTTTGCAATCTGAGCAACCGTTAAACCCTCGGGAACTACAAATTGATGTGTTATCACCTTCCCAGTTTTAAGATGATCTATAATCTGCGGCATACTCATGGCCGCGCTGAGGCGATAACTTCCTACCTGCAGCCGGTGATTTGACCCGGTAAGATACGTAGCAACCAAGAACGCCCATGGGTTGTGAATCAAGTGACTATCAGCAAGTTGATTAGCTATTGCCATAGAGCTCATACCGGGAGCGATTTTCAAGTGTGTAGCCTTCGCACCTGAATCCACGGGAGATAGATAACGGACCATGTAAGATATACTGACACAAACTGCGACACTACTCAGAATGGATACACAAAAGAGGGCAATGGCAATGTACCGCCAAGCGTTTTTGCGAATATCTGGGAATTTCATTGAAGTCACTTCCACGAAAGTCAAGTAGTTACAACATCGGTGTATGGATTGGTGCATGTGGGCAGCAATCCGTTAATGAACTTTAGTTGCGATCGACTTGACCATTTCCGCGTGAATTGCGTAACTCCTCTAGATATCCCTCGAGAATCAGCACTGCAGCAACCTGATCGATAAGTTGCTTGCGCTTCTTGCGCCGTTTATTTGCTCCCCGCAAGATCTCCGCTGCTTCGACAGTAGTATAACTTTCGTCCCAATAAACGATTGGCACATCGACTTGCTGCTGGAGTTTCTCTGCAAGTCGTTTTACCTTTCGTGTTTGAGCCCCTTCAGCACCGTCGAGTTGAAGCGGGAGTCCAACCACAATCCGTTCGACTTTGTGAGCGGCAACCAATTCCTGTAACTTGGCTAACACCGCTTTTTTGCTTTTGCGATGAATTGTGCAGAGTGGATGTGCAGCAATACCAAGTTCATCGCTGATGGCTACACCAGTTCGGGCGTCGCCGATGTCTAAGCCGAGGATTATTGACATAATGGGTACGAGTGAATTTGACCAGCCTCATCGCTGACATTCGCTCGCGGACGTGCTAAGGTTTGTGTCTGTTCATCGAAGAAGCTAATATTTGGATGATAGCATTCAACGAATTTGATGTCAAGTCCAAACAAATAAACGAACAAACCGAGGAATCAGTAAACAAAAAAATGTTGAACCAGAATCGAATTTCCGGTAAAATCATAAAATCACGCAATTTTATACTGACCACAGCCCCTTCGCCGTCCAAATGTCCGATAACTAATCTTATCGGACGTTATTCCTCCGTAAAATGTCCGATAAGTGAAACTTATACTCTGAGTTCGGCGTTCTAACCCGCATAATAACTGAACTCCTAAAAAAAATGTCCGATAAGGAGACACACAAAATGGAGGAATTACTCCAAGATTACCGCGATTATCTTTATGATCAAGATAAATCTGAGCAGACCGTCAAAGCCTATATGACAGATCTTCGCTCATTTTCGCGTTGGTTCCAACATATCAACGGAGCAGCACTCGTCCTCGATAGTATTACCCCAATGGAGATCATCGAGTATCGGAACGCCCTGTTAGACTGGGGTAAAAAGCCATCGACGATTAACCGTAGCCTAATTAGCATATCCAGCTTTTGCCAGTGGGCACAACAAAATGACCTCATACTAAATAATCCTGCTGAAGGCATACGAACTGTCGCCGAAGAGCCGCTTGCCCCTCGGGCTTTGGAGCGCAAAGAGCAGCTGGCGTTGTTACGAGCAGTACGGAGATCGGGAAAACTCAGGGATTTAGCCATTATTACGATGCTGCTGCATACCGGAATGCGTGTGAGCGAGCTTTGTAATTTGCGAGTTTCCGATATTAGAATATCAACTAATAGCAATATGATTACGGTCCGTGAGGGCAAAGGCACGAAACGACGCAATATCCCATTAAACTCAAGTATCATACGGGTTTTGAAGGATTACCTCAACGCATTAGATGGATCCAAACATCCAACAGGCATAATCGGTGCAAGCCCTGAAAGGGAGCGTTTTCTCTTTTATGGGCAGAAACGGATGCCCTTGACAGACCGTGGTGTTCGATACATTATACACAAATATGCCTATGAAGCAAAAATAGATAATCTGTCTCCTCATGTGTTTAGGCATACTTGTGCAAAAAACCTTATTGACGCTGGTCAACCCATTGATAGAGTTTCAAAAATATTAGGTCATTCCAATGTTAATACAACAGCTATTTACACTATGCCTACAGAACATGATTTACATATTACTATGGAAAGCATATCATGGGAGTAGTATGTTGAACAATAGTGACCATTCTATTGCTTGAAATATTTTACTGTAATTTTTTGCATTGTGGTGTTATACTATTACCCAATAATACTTATTTTAACTATAACTCTGACTCTAATATATTAAACTCAGAGGAATTAGATGAAAGAATATCGCCAGCCAAAAGATTCCTTAAAGAAGCAAATTAGCTTATTGCTACCTATGGACATTTATGAGGGCGCTAAACGCGATTCACAGAAATATAACCGTTCGATGGCATACCACATTGTCGAAACGCTGCGTGTTACTTTCGATAAATCAATACAAGAGGTGCAATCAGAACGGGAAAAAGCAGCGAAGATGACAATCCTTCAACAACTGAAACAACAGGCGGCAGATGAAGGCAAATCAGAGCAATTTGTGGAAGCGTTAGAAACTGTATTCACTCGTTTCGCAGATACCAAGGAATCAGGGGATTTTACGGAGGCTTTTCAACAAGATATCATGACCTTTGCGGGAATGATGCAAGAAACCTATCGCGGAAAGCCCAAAAAATAATCACCTGTCACACTGGCTTTGTACAGGTTTACATCATGAAGGAAATCCAATATGCCAAGATATCGTGCAGGAGTCATAGGTCTGGGTTGGATGGGAATGCTTTACGACATGGCGACGCGAATCGGAGATTTTTTCAATATCAATGACATTGATCGCCCCACACCGAATTTGGATGTTTATCGGAAAATCTATCACCATGATCACCCCGGCAAGGAAGGTTTACCTACCAGTTATTCAGAGGCGTTTTGGAACCGTCCTGACGTAGCTTTGGTTGCTGCCGCGGATCGTGACCAGAAACGCCTAGAGGCATTCAAGGAACGTTATGGTATCAACGCGCTCTATACTGATGCAGTGGAAATGCTACGTACGGAAAATCTGGATCTCGTCGCTGTTGCCACGAACGTTAAGGGACGAGCTGACCTGACCTGTTTGGCAGTTGAGAACGGCGCGAAGGGAATTGTAACGGCAAAGCCGATGGCACACACGCTTGAAGAAACTGACCGGATGGTTAAAGTCTGCGCCGACGCCGGTGTCCCGCTCAATTGTGGCGCGATATCGACGACTCATCCATCATTCGGAAAGGCGAAGGAATTAATTGATGGTGGCGCGATTGGCAATATCCTCTCGATTGAGGCACCAAGACCCGGCGCGCAGCATCAGAGTTGGTCCTATTTTCTGGATAGTTCGCCTGCTTGGGTTATCGGTATTGGTGACCAGCAACGACGGGGTAGTGGCACCGATGAATTCAAGGGACCTGGTGGGAGCGACGAATTTGCGGGGCAGGGCTTAATGGTTACACACAATGAAATAGCGGTCTACTTTCGACCGGGCGCACCGCACCTGCGTGTAACCGGCACCGCGGGTGAAATAGTTATTCCCACCATGGCAACTGGGTTTAAACTGTGGCAGGACATCGAAACAGCCAGCGGTGTTAGCAGGATAGAAGTCCCATGGCCCGATCCTCAATTTGTCGGTCCTTACGGTGCAATCTACGGATTAGCAGATGTGATAGACTGCATGGAGGGTAGGCTCGATGAACCTAAGAATTCTGGACGAAGAGTTGCGATCGCACTTGAAGTTGAGATTGCGCTTAAACAGTCTTCGGCGCAGGGCGGTGCCCGAGTAGATCTACCGCTAACGGACAGATCTTTGGGGCTCAATTATGACTGGTTCCGGTAGATGTTCGAGCGAATCAGAGGTTCTGTGTGCGCCTAACGGTCACCCATGTATCTACCCCAGAAGAGTCCACTTATCCCGATCAATATCACTGCGATTGTAACCTTCACCTGCCACAAACTCGGCGTATAGAAAATAGAAATTAGGAGCAAGATTGCTACAAGCAGTACGAGCACGGCTGTGTACAACCTCTCGAACTGTTTGGATTTTCTTCCATCTTTCGACTTTCCCATTCCGCTCTCCTTCACCAAAGCAGCACAAACAGCAAGTAGCAGGCAATAGCAAGGTAAATAATTGCCCACAGTCCGGGACGCTTGAACCAACGTAGACCTGTGTCGGGTACTTCAAAAGGATATTTGGGGCGAACTGGTGCTTCTCGCAATGTTTGCTGCAGCCAGGTGCCTTCAAGTGCGTCCAAGCGACTCGCCATTAATTCTCGGACATCCATCGGCTCCTGATCTTCACCATAGCACAGTCCTCTTAACTCCTCATCATGGACGGGACCACGGAAACAGTCAATAACTCTTGAAGCAATGAGCATACTCGCTGCCGGGAGTATGAGATTCCATAGATACGCCCACCAAGTATTAGTATACCAGACTGGCAGTGCCAACCCCTTAGCGTCCGCTATGATGGCTGAGATACCGTAAATAAGCCCCACTGCGAGTCCGATGATACCTGTGCCACGATGTACCCGAGTGAAGACACCCATCAGGATAACCGTCATGAGCGGTACCTGAATCGCTCCAGCAAGACGCAGATAAAATAGGACCATCCCACCCTGAAGGAAAGGCACATACAGAAATCCGAGTATAATGATAAAAGGTACTGTGATCCTGCCCACCCGCGTGTAATGGGCGTCGGAACCCTTCTTTACAATAAAACGAGCATAGATATCCCGAACAAAAAGGCTTGAAATCCCGATGCCGATAGAGTCGAAGGTTGAGTATCCTCCCGCGACTAATCCCGCGAGCACTAAGCCGATTAAGCCGGTAGGGAGATATTTTTTTAGCATCAACGGATAGGCTTGATCGCTCATCGCGAGCGTGGGAAAATCGGCTCGCGCCAAGGGTCCCAGACTCACGTTAAACCATAAACAGATTGCCGTTGCTACGCTAGCCACCAAAGCCGCCATCTTGAAGTCCCACTCGGAGCGGGCACCTAAGAACCGAATCGTTTCGTACTGATTAATCAGGACATACATGGTCAATACAACGATAAGTCCAAATACAACCAAAAGGGGAGGCACGCCGGGCGGTGAATATCCACCCACATGGAGCAGGGTTTTAGGAAGACTTGCATCTATCGCGGCAAGTTTCTGATTCAGACCGTTCCAGCCACCCGCCCTGACCCATACGACACCCCAAAGCACAAAGGCTGCGACAATCATACTAACGCTCTGCAGCGCATCGGTAACAACCCCTGCTTTCAGCCCACCTCTGACGATGTACAAAATCGCTGTGAACGCAACAGCAACCACAATAAGCCAACTCCAGAGTGTCTCAATATCTGCTACGATGTTCAGGACCAGGAAGGTAGAAAAAAAGATATTACCCAGTACGTTGGTCCTGGATTGGATGTTTATCAGGACCGACAGGAAGCGCGCTGCAGGACCAAACCGGAATTCAAGCCATTCTGCATTAGTAAACACGCCGGACCGATACATCGGCACAATGACAAAGAAACTCAAAATGAACCAACCCACGGCAATGCCTAACCACCACTGGGACAACTGCGATAGTCCGAGCGTATAGGACCCTCCAACAATCGCCACGTAATCCCCACTATCCACGGCGGTGGAGAAGGCAGACAATCCTACAATCCACCATGGGATGGATTTCGCCGCCAAGTACCAGTCAAAACTCTCTCGCTGCCGACGAAACACAAGGATTCCATACAGGACTATGCCGCCATTGATTACCAAGACCAGCAGCCAATCTATCACAGTCATAGAGGTTTCCCCGCCACTTGACACTAGCAGGCAACAGCGGACGCGACTACATTGGAAACCCGCCGGAGCAAACTGCCATTATCCACCATC
The DNA here is from genome assembly GCA_022826645.1 of Candidatus Poribacteria bacterium. Taxonomy (GTDB): domain Bacteria; phylum Poribacteria; class WGA-4E; order WGA-4E; family PCPOR2b; genus PCPOR2b. The sequence goes on along the minus strand of JAJDUM010000096.1, from coordinate 31,329 downwards.
TGGTTCGTCAAAATCACACAGAGCAATTCCTGTTCAGGATCAGCCCATGCTACAGTGCCGGTCGCGCCGGTGTGTCCGAATGTAGCTGGAGAAACTAATTCGCCAAAAAAGTTCCATGCTTTTGAGTGCGCCAATCCCCAGCCTAATCCCCACGGTGCATTCAGCGTACCATTCTGGTCGGTTGTCATTGCCTCGACCGCCGCCCGGCTGAAAACACGCTGCCCCGCGTATCCACCGCCATTAAGCATAGCCTGCAATAGGATGGCAAGATCTGGTCCGGTGCTATGTATCCCACCCCACGGATTACCTAAATCACGCCAATAAGCACTATTTGGCCCGAAACGACACTGGTCCTCGGTTTCCTCCATAGATGTTCCACACCACACCGTGTCAGGAATCTTAAATCTTCCAAGTCCCAATGCGCTGTTCTGCATCCCAAGCGGCTTGAAGATCTCTTCCTCTTCAAAGTCGCGTAACCGCTGCCCTGTAATCCGTTCAACAATCTCCGACCCTAACAAGATCCCCTTACTTTGATAGCTGAAATTGGTATTAGGTGAGTAAAGTAGCGGGGTCTGAAGCGCGCGCCGGACAAACTCGCTTAAGGGTGCATGGGCACGACGCAAATCGGTATTCTCCGGCAGCATATCCGGCATACCAGACGTGTGCGACAATAGATTTCGGACGCGTACCTTATGGCGCTCCCCGCCCTGGAATTCTGGCAGGTAGAGGGAAACAGGATCATCAAGTGAGATCTGTCCTCGATCGACCAGCAGCATCAGAGCGCAAGCCGTTACGGGCTTCGTAATCGACGCGAGTAGAAATACGCTATCTGGGGTAACTGAGCGGGAGTTTTCGTCCGGAGTCAGATGTCCATAGCCTTCTGAATGGACGATTGTCTGATTACGCGCAACGAGTAAAGAGGCCGCAGTAATGCGTCGATTGGTAATTTCCGATCGAAGAAGGGCTCCCGCTTCTAAGAGGATATCCTGCGACATCCCAACGTCTCGGGCAGCACCGATCTTGAGTTTGGTGTGAATAGTTGACATGATATATGCGATGGTATCCTTTCTTTGAGAGTCGCTTCGTCCTGCAATCTACGATTCGCAACGCAGGTTACGTTTAAGAGGCGTCTACTGCGCAGCGTAAATCATCTGGACCTATTTTACTCTTTAGGCACGGTCGGTTTCCACTTTCCATCAACAATATAGGCTTCACACCCACCGGGCCATGGCGGCATGGTCACCGCAATGGCTGCTAACGGCTCAGTACCGAATGCTCGGAATTGAAAGTGAACACCGATCGGGATTGTAATACAGACTCCTGAGTGTACCGTAACGACCTCTTCGCTTGCGCCTTGCTTCCGCCACATTTCACCGCAACCTCCTAAGAAAAACCAAATCTCTTCAACGGTTCGGTGCGCGACCGCAGCTGATGTCTCTCCCGCGGCAAGCTCAAAATGGGCCAGCCCGCCCGCTGCGAGGCTTAACAGGAGCCGGACCCTAGAGCCATCTGGGGCGATGGTGTCGGAAATAGCGGGCAAACACTTGGTACTGAAGTCAGTCATCTTCTTTACGTCTCTAACCTTACAGAAGCCAACGCAGGATGGTGCAGGCTAATACGCATACTTCTCAATGAGTGCTTTGCTCTTGAGAACCCCGACGTGATCGTCTGTTTCACCCTCGTACTCAATCCCGAAAGGGTTGGTATATCCCGCCGATTTAAAGATTTCCATGACACGCTTGCAGTCAATCTCATTTGACTCCCCACTTTCATCAAAACTGAGGAATTTTGCATGGGTTGCCCAAGTATAAGGCGCAACTGCTCTCAGGTTTTCTACTTTATCATCCGACGGTCTCCAATTCAGGAAATCCGCGAGCACACGGCAGTAGACACTATCGACCGCTTCCATAACCTGGATAATGTTGTCCGGTGATACGGAAACGCCTCCGTGATTCTCCATCATTACACGGACTCCCGTATTCTCAGCCATAGCAGCAAGGTCCTTAAAACTCTTAATACACTGCTCAATCTCCGTCTCTGTGGCATCAGCCCCGTGGCTCCCACCACTATTGGCTCGGAAAGCATTGCATCCTAGTTTTTGGCAGATATCGAACCATTTCCTGTGATTCTGGACTGCCTGAGTCCGCTCATCTTCATCAATGGAAGACAGGTTGCCATGACCATCAACCGCAATACTAAGCATCCTCACCCCAGCATCGTCAGCGCGGCGATGCAACTCATCAATGTACGCATTAGATATCCCACTCTGCGCCGGATTATCTGGATTCTCGTAGGAAAAGAAAGGACTATTTAACTCCACCGCATTAATACCAAACTCATCGTTTGAAAGCGCCGGATAATCGAGCAGAGAAAGTGGATTTGCCTGATCCCTGAAACGTCGATTGATACTCCAACCTGCAAGCGAAATTTCCATAAACAGACTCCTCATCTGACTTACTGAATAAGTATACAAAAACCATAGGTTGATTTAATCGGGATGGTGTATAACCGGGGCAAGTTGATCCATTGAAACCCCGCCCTGGCGGAGGATGTGCGGGGGTGATACGGTGAGATCCAAAACAGTGGAGGCTATTCTCGTCACCGTCGCACCGCCATCAAGTACAATATCCACGAGTTCGCCAAGCTCGGATCGGACCTCGGTGGCTGAAGTAGCTGGTGGTTCATCAGATCTGTTTGCACTCGTTGTAGCAATTGCACCGCCAAAACGCTGGAGAAGCGCAAGTGCTATTGGGTGATCGGGCATACGCACCCCAACCGTATCCCCACCAGCGGTAACTTCAGACGGCAGTGTTTTTGCCTTTACGATCAGTGTTAGTCCACCGGGCCAGAACCGTTCTGCGATCTGGTTAAACATTGGTGGCAGATCCTGAGCAACATGCTGAACATCATCGACGGAGCCAACCAATATTGGAATTGGTTTATCCATAGGTCTGCCCTTGATCTGATATAGCTTTCGCACAGCTTTAGGTTGAAACGGATCAGTACCTACCCCGTATACCGTATCAGTCGGGAAAGCCACGACACCACCACACCGCAAAGTTGCAGTGGCCTGATCAATGGAGATGTCTTCAAATGAGTTCATAGCGTTTGGAATTTCACCTATCTGTTTTTTCTGGGCATCAAGTTTTGCATTTCAAACGATAGATCCAGAGGCATATGCGTTAAGATCAAGTGTGTCTCTCAATCCTTCTTGATATTTCTGGTAAGCCACTCCGGCAATCATCGCACCGTTATCTGTGCAAAGTTGAATTCGTGGGTAGTAGACTTCCGCGCCTAATTCATCCCCCGCCTCACGCATAGATTCACGCAATTGGCGGTTTGCCGCAACGCCTCCCGTTAGAGTAATCGCCTTGGCGTTTTTCGCTTTTGCCGCCCGAATGGTTTTGCCCACAAGTACATCCACAACCGCTGCCTGAAAACTCGCCGCAATATCCGCAACCTCGGGCAATGTTCCCGCATCTCTTGCTTTTTCAACAAAAAATCGAACAGCAGTCTTGACTCCACTGAAACTAAACTGATAATTGTCACGCTCAAGCATAGGACGTGGGAACCGGATCGCGTCACTGTCACCTTCCTTCGCCAAATCATCGATTACCTTACCACCCGGAAAACCAAGGCCGAGATATTGTGCAACTTTATCATAGGCTTCTCCCGCGGCATCGTCCTGTGTCGTACCCAGGATCTCATATCGCCAACCTTCCTGTACCTCCACCAACAGGGTGTGCCCGCCGGAAACAGTGAGACAGATATGCGGAAAAGATAACGTCGGATGCTCCATACAATTTGCGTAGATATGACCCTCAACGTGATTAATTCCCAAAAGCGGTAGGTCATGGCAGTATGCTAACGACTTTGCGGCAGCAACACCAACAAGAAGGGCACCAATCAACCCCGGTCGGTTCGTGACAGCAATTGCCGCCAACTCATCAAATCTCATGCCAGCTTCATCCATCGCTTGATCCACGATGTAGTTGATCGCTTCTACGTGTTTCCGGGACGCGAGTTCAGGTACGATCCCACCATATTTAGCATGAAGTTCTATTTGAGAAGCGACAATATTGGATCGGATTTCCCTGCCGTCAGTAACGATGGCTGCAGCTGTTTCATCACACGACGTTTCAATTCCAAGAATATGCATCTGAAGTCCTTACAGTTTCTTTCGTGTCTATTTAATCCTCTGCTTGATTCTTCTTACCGTACTTAGTCAAGATTATCATACAACACGTCAGGCTTCCAACCAAAATCATTTCCTCCATCAATTTTTCCATTGTACATGCCCTGCGCAAAACTTTTTATCTAACAAAACCAATTTTACCAATTTCCTGCGCTACATCTGCACCCTGAATCGCGGAGATAACAAAAATATAAATGCCTGCCGCTGGTATCCCATTATCCGCATTCCTTCCATTCCAACGGAAGTGTCCAGATCCAATAACATTTCGCCGAACATCTGTGTAGACTATATCTCCAGCAATATTGAAAATTTCCAACTCAACCTCTTCTGCCAGCTGAAAATCAGGGATCGTATAGAAGAAAAACACGCCAGCGTGCTCTGCACGTATGGGATTGGGGAAAGCTCGAACTCGCGTCAGTTTCAGTTGTCCAGACCTCGGTTCGACCGCATTAACCGTCAAAAGGTATGAATCCGCCTCGCTGAAACCCGACCGTGATGCCACGGAAATATAAAATCTGCCTGTTTGTGTGGGTTGAAATATGATCTGTAGCTCAACGGAATTTACTCTCTCCGCAGTAGCGATCTGCTGGCCACTCTCATTGAGTATAGAAAGTTCATAATCAACTGCATCCGAAGAGTTAAGTAACGTTGCCACGATCGCCTCGCCTGATATAGCATCAGTTCGGTAGAGATCGCGAGTATCCTTCTGGTCATAGATAAAAGACTCATAAGTTTGGTTAAATTGGATTGGAAAAGCCTCGCCCAGTTCATCGTTCGGCTCATAAGTGTCTCCAAACGCGATAGAGAGCGTGATTTCCTGCCCCTCAGGTCCAATATTCGTGATAGAGATTCTCGAAACGGTACCGTCGTTTGCATTGCTGTTAGGGGACGTTGCAGGGGTAAACGATGTTTCGCCGTCATCAGCGGAATACGCCGCACCATCCGTAACGGTACCAATATCTATGATACCCGGCTGATTGGGAATGAGACCATAATGCTTGGGATCGTTCGGGTCTTCAAGCCAAATTTGGCTTGCAGCGTCGATCACTCCGGCGGGGCGCACCTTCGTTTCGTCAATATGCCAGATCAAAATCCCAGATTCCGGCAGATCGGTATCGAAGCGCGCCCCTGATTCTTTATGCCGATTTTCAATAAGGAAAAATTCTGTGCTTTCACCAAATTGGTTGATTTTTCCCGGGATATTAACTTTGAAGAGCTTGTTGTCGTGTGGTGGCAATTCAAAACTGGGAATAGCCAAGTCTAACACGTTCTCCTTAATCTCGACAGGATGGATCCACCCCAGTCTCCCGTTCTCCGGTCGCGCGTCAAGGTCCCACTTCAGATAGCCACTGATATGACTTGGCTGCAGACCATTGCCAATTCCATTGACAATTTCACCTTGATAGGGACCAAACTGTCCCATCAATCCCCACTTATGATCAAGCGGACCAATAAAATTGCCGCCATACACGTCGGGAGCACCAAAGTCATGCAGAAATTCGTGGAAATAGATACCAAGGTGTGGTGTATCGAACCCAGGCTCTTCACCGACTAAGACGGCTGTGCTCACGAGTACACCATCAAACGTTGCATTAACATCATCCGTCAGGATTGACCAAATATCATTCGTCTCTAACGTGGATGCCTGATCGTTCCCTGAATGAATAACAAAGACATGGTCAACTACCCCGTCTTTATCACGGTCATACCCCGAAAAATCCACCATGTCGTCCACTGCTGCGCAAGCTTCACGCACCAACTCGCGGGAACGCCTCACGTTTATCCGCCCCTCACCGTAGTAACTCATCGGTTTTCGCGCTCGTATCCATTGATTGCCCCTCGGGACAACTCCCCCCATCGGCCCTGGTCGTATGTCCATCTGTCCGTAGGACACTTCTCTATAGTACGTTTTTAGCGATACGCCTTCATCCGAAAACAGGTATCCATCCAATGTTACGCCAGTACGCTGACCGGGTTGATCCGAAAAATCAATTTTAATCGCTAAAACAAACTCAATGCCATCTTCTTGTAACACGACCTGTTCACGCACGAAACAACAACGATCTGATGCCGCACGGAAGTCCCTCTCGCTTGAGGGTGCTTTAGGGGCCCAAGAATTTGTAACAGCATCGTAGTTATAGAACAAGTAAGGGTTCGGTGGTGCACTCGCGCAAGGTAAACCCAAAGAAAATAGCATTATCAAACCAAATATGTATAATCTTAAAGATACAGATCTCGCTTCCAATCAACGTTTCCTTCCATGCACAGTCAACTGCTAAACGCAGCTAGCTCGATTTATCGCCAGAGTGGATAATGATGCAAGCTACTAGCTATTTGTATGGCAGCAATGAGTCATAGCGTGTGTATCACCCCTTTTCGGCACCATCACATCTTACCGATTACTCTGAAAACTTGGAAAATCTCACGCGCTCCTCACCGCTGTTGTGTTACTACCAACTTGCGCTAATATAGTGTAACATCCATGTCAGTCGCTTTGCCCGTAAATTTTCCCGTGTACCATTTCTGATTTGACAAACCCCACATAAGTCCTTATAATTTTCTAATCATTCCTGATTAAATTCACGCCCAACCTAATGCCACATATAGGGCTAATTTTGAATTGGAGATGACTTGTTCAATGGTTAAAATTGGTACTCTGCAGCTAGGCAATTTTCCACTGCTATTGGCTCCAATGGAAGATGTAAGCGATCCTCCTTTCCGTGCGGTGTGCAAGACACGTGGAGTGGATATGATGTACACCGAATTCATATCGTCTGAGGGGCTTATCCGAAACGCTCGTCAAAGTATAATGAAACTGGATATCTTTGAATCAGAGCGCCCTATAGGCATCCAAATTTTTGGCAGTGATATCGAATCCATGAAGGCAGCTGTGCAGATTGCAGAGCAAGTAAATCCGGATCTTATCGACATTAACTACGGATGCCCTGTTAAGAAAATTACCTGTAGAGGCGCAGGTGCAGGGATATTGCGGGCTGTTCCAAAAATGGTAAGGCTGACCCGTGAGATAGTTGAATCGACGACCCTACCCGTTACCGTTAAAACGCGACTGGGTTGGGATGAAAAAACGCAGTACATTGTTGAGGTAGCAGAAAGGCTGCAAGATGTTGGAATTCAAGCAATTACGATCCACGGACGCACCCGTGTACAGATGTATAAAGGAAGTGCTGACTGGACACTTATTGGCGAAATCAAAGCCAACCCACGCATGACAATTCCCGTCTTTGGCAATGGAGATGTAGATTCTCCACAGAAGGCACATCACATGCGCCAGCAATACGGTGTTGATGGAATAATGATTGGCCGCGCCGCTATCGGCTACCCATGGATCTTTAGAGAAATTAAGCACTACTTTTCAACTGGAGAGATACTAGAGCCGCCTTCCATCAAGGAGCGGTTAAGCACCCTAAAAAAGCATTTGGAACTGTCCATCAAATGGAAGGGACCGAGGCACGGCATTTTAGAAATGAGAAAACACTATAAGAACTACCTAAAGGGCATCCCCAACATCAAGACATATCGAGAACAGCTAGTAACTCTCAGGAGTTATGATGAAATTCTCGCAGTCATAAATGATGTACAGAAACATGTTGAATCCATGATGTTCGCTTTCAACCCTGTTAGGGGCAGGTAACACAAATCTATAGGGGATCCTTTAACACCAACTCATGCCTGAGGGTAAACATAACTACCATCAACAGAGTTATTAATGACAAGCACACCCACTATCTTACAATAAACCAGGATTTTTGAAGCACCAATTTGGAGGTATTTACGCCTATAATGTCTGAAAATCGAGACGAAGGTGTGGCGATCGTACCCATTGGCGGATTAGGGGAGTTCGGCCTAAACATGATGATGTACAAATACGGCGAAGATATCATCGTCGTTGATGCTGGATTGATGTTCCCGGAAGCCGATATGCCCGGGGTAGATCTCGTTTTCCCCGATATCACACACCTTCGCGAGAATCGAGATAAAATTAAGGGTATCATCATCACCCACGCGCACGAAGACCACGTGGGCGGACTTGCATTCTTTCTCCGCCAGATAAACGTGCCTATCTACGGCACCGAATTGACACTGGCATTGGCCAAAGGGAGGCTACGCGAATATGGCGTCCTGGAAATCGCGGCGTTGAACGTTATTGGTCCCGATGATACGCTGCAACTGGGCAGCTTCAGTTTGGAGTTTATTCATGTTGCTCATAGTATCCCCGATACTGTCGCAGTCGCAATACACACACCAATCGGAACCATTGTCCACGCTACCGATTTCAAGTTCGATCAAACCCCCGTTGACCGTCGCCTAACTGAAATTCCTAAACTCGCGGCACTCGGTGAGAAGGGCGTCTTACTGCTCATTTCCGACAGCACCAACGCAGATCGTCCTGGCTTCACCCCTTCCGAACGTTCAATCAATGCCGATTTGGATAGGATATTTCAAAGAACGACCGGTGGCCTTTTGCTCGCAACTTTCTCGTCAAGCCTGCATCGCGTTCAGCAATTCATAGACCTCGCGGTTGAACACCATCGCTTGATAGCAATCTCTGGTCGCTCAATGATTAACAACATCCGGACAGCCTCGGAGTTAGGCTATCTGGACGTACCGCAGAACCTCCTTATCGATGCACGTGAAGTTGACCGTTTTGCTCCCCATGAGGTGGTCATACTTAGCACCGGGAGTCAGGGTGAGCCGCGATCTGCGATGGCGCTTATTGCAAAGGATGACCACGCCTTTCTGCACGTGGAGCCAGGGGATACTGTCATGATCTCGGCACGAATCATCCCCGGCAACGAGCAATCCGTGCGTCACATGATCAACCACCTTCTGCGTCGGGGTGTCCATGTCTTACACGAGAGAAATGCAAATGTTCACGTCTCAGGGCATGGCGCACAGGAGGACCTCAAGTTGATGATGAACCTAGTTCGCCCCAAGTTCTTTATCCCCGCACACGGAGAACACAGTAACCTTGTGCAACACGCCGAACTCGCAGAAGAGGTCGGAATACTCCCAGAAAATATCACAATTGCTGAAGATGGTGATTTAATTACGCTGACCCCTGATTTCTGTTGTGTTGAAGACAAAGTAACAGCGGGGCGTGTCCTCGTAGACGGAAAGATCGACATGGGGATTGAGAACATCGTGGTCCATGACCGACAGCAGCTCGCTCAAGATGGTATGGTCATTCCGATTGTAGTTCTCAACAGTAACAGCGGCGAAGTTACCGCGGGGCCAGATATGGTTTCAAGAGGGTTTGTCTATATGGATGAATCCGAAGAATTGATGGACGAAGCCAAAGACATTGTGATTCATGCAATCAGTCACCTAAGTCCAGAAGGTAAGAGTGAAACGGAAACTGTACAGGAAGAGATCCGGGTGGTGCTGCGACGTTTCTTCAAAAAGAAAACGGACCGCCGTCCGATGATCTTGCCTGTAGTGATGCGAGTCTAATAGCCGTTTGTTGGATATGCCTCCATACACATGGGGCTAACATCGCCCAAGGAACCTTCTCGGTGGTGTGAACGCAATCATACCTTATATGTCGAAAATCACCTGCGCCAACCATTGGTTATCCGAGGTCTGCTCAACAGTCAATTGGTGATAGGTGATGCTTTTAATTTCTGTATAGACGGCGTGCTTCGCAAAATCAACTGGCTCTCCAGAGGCAAGTGCGACAATCCTACAAGGAGCCTGGGAGATTTGCTGAATCTCGACCTCTCGAAAGAAAAGCTCCTCGATCTCGTGTCGAAAATTCAACTCATCTAACCAAGCCACCATTAGCTCTTCCAGTGATTCCGCAGACACCTCAATTTCCGTCTGTGTGGTCATGCCGACCGTGCTGAGATCTACGATTGCCTCGAACAATCCTTGTGCTGCGTTGATAAACAGTTCCTGCAACGTCTCGCCATAGGCGCGGATCCCAATATCACCGGTATGTTCTATGAACTCATATCTTTTCATCAAACTGACTTCCCTACCGTTACCGCTTCAATACATAGCCTTCAATCAGAACGTCGCGCTCGATTTGGGTGGTTCTAACACCGCGAAGTTCAAAAGCCTCGGACAAGCGGGCAATTCCTCCGCCTCCAATAGGACCGGGCGCACCTCTACCACCAATCAGTTTGGGCGCGACAAAAAACATCAGCTTATCGACAATGCCAGCTTCCAAGGCAGCGGCGTTGATTGCTGCCCCACCTTCGATGAGTAGGCTTGTAATCTCCCTGCGTCCAAGTTCCTCCATTAGCGTTTTCAGACAGACCCGTCCCTCTTTTTCTTTGACGGTTAGCACATCGGCACCCGCGGTTCTGAGCGCTTGGACTTTCTTTAGGGGAGCAGCTTGTGTGACAACGATAAGCGTTCCTGCATTGCTGACTGGATTGAAGACTTTCGCTCCAAGCGGTGTGCGACCATGTGAATCCACGATCACACGGATTGGATCTTCGTGCTCCCGCTCTGGCAAGCGTGTCGTCAACGACGGGTTATCTTGCAACACAGTTCCAATACCAACAAGGATCGCATCAACCTGGGCGCGGATTTCATGTCCTTTCCGTCGCGATGCTTCTGAAGTAATCCACTGGGATTCGCCTGAAGCCGTAGCAATCTTTCCGTCCAGACTGACTGCGGATTTGAGGATAACAAAGGGGCGTTGGGTGGTGATGTATTTGATAAATACTTCGTTAAGCTGCCGTGATTCTGCCTCACAAAGCCCCACCTGAACGGGTATGCCTGCTTCCTCAAGTTGGCGTATGCCGGTGCCAGCAACCTGTGGATTTGGATCTTCTATCGCAACAAAAACGTTGGCTATCTTCGCACGAATGACCGCTTCGGTGCATGGCGGCGTCCGTCCCCAATGACAACACGGTTCTAGTGTCACGTACATTGTGCCCGCCTGTGCCGATTCTTTTGCTTGGTTGAGTGCATGAATCTCTGCGTGGCAATCTCCTGCCCTTTGGTGATAGCCTTCCCCCACGATTTCACCATTTTGGACAATAACTGCACCAACCATGGGATTCGGACTAGTGCGGCCGCGAGCCTGCGCCGCTAACTTTAGGGCGTGCTCCATAAAATTTCTATCTCTCACCGACCATTGAGTGTCCTTGGACAAAGCAAACTCCATTAATCTTCCGTCGCGCTGAAAAGGTTGTGATTGGAATCGATCCTATCAGAATTATATCACGGCACACTTGATAAAGCAAAATCAACAACCTATCCTACCCAAAGGATAGGCACTCTGTCTGCACGAACCGGCAACAGAAGTATTCTGGGAATTTTCCTACACATCTAACTACTCAGGAGTGCTATAATTTCGGTGAAGAACTGTGAGAGAGTCGGATTTAATAGGGTTATAATATTCATCACAATCCGCAATTGGCAAGGTATTATGAGAACGAAATTGCTGGAACCAACATCAGCTTCAATCAGTAAAAAAATCAGTAGTCTGCTCTCCTCTGAAGAGGAGGAACTCATCCGTGTCTCCACCGACCTTAATCGGCAGGGAAAATTTGTTATACAGTGGATAGTCGTTACCAATAAACGTCTCCTGCTAGTTCCCATGGCACCTCCAGGTGTCATCGTCGAGGTGCCTATGGAAGAGCTAACCCTCGTGCATACGGAGGCACTCGTCGGTGGGGGCCGCTTGAACATTGAGCGAAAAAACAGAGAAACTGTTGCCATCCCTTACTCCAGTTCTTTAGCGGAGAAATTTTCTGAAGTCACACGAGGAATTGAGCAACTCCGCAAGGGGGAACCTTTCCTAATCAACACACAGCTTGACCGCAAACGATGCGAAAAATGTGATAGGCTTCTACCCGAGAAAAACAGCATCTGTCCCGCCTGTATTCGGCGACTTGCAACGTTGCAGCGCATCGCCAGCTATCTCAAACCTTACAGCAGGCATGCTATCCTCTTGGCTGCTGTCTCCTTAATAGGAATCGGTACGACTGTAGTACCTCCAATGCTAACCCGGCAGATCGTAGATGGTGTGTTGGCACCAACGGGCGAAAACGCGAGCGAGATGTCTGAACGATTAGCTCTGCTTGGTTTACTGGTACTCGGTTTGATCGCCATACGTGTATTGAACTGGGGTATGGAATGGGCACACGGTTGGACGGTGAGTTGGTTAGGCGCGCGCATTACCGCGGATATTCGCAACCGACTTTACCAACAACTGGAGTTACTCTCGCTTCAATTTTATGACAGGAGACAGGTTGGTGCGGTCATGTCCCGTGTAACCCGAGATGCGGGAAGATTACAGGAATTCTTGGTGGAAGGACTCCCCTACCTGATCATTAATACGTTCATGCTCATCGGTATTTTGAGTATCCTTTTCTGGATGCACTGGCTGTTAGCCCTGCTGATTCTCATACCGATCCCGGTCATGCTGGGGTGGGGTGTTCTATTCTGGAAACGAATGCGACTCTACTTCAACAAGTGGGATCAGGCTTGGTCAAACATCATGGCGACCGTAAACGAGGCGTTGTCCGGTATCCGTGTTGTCAAAGCTTTTGCCCAAGAAGTGAGAGAAATTGCGACATTTGGGAATCAAAATAAGAAAATCCGGGAACTTGCCATTAAAACAGAGACGAATTGGGAGGTCTTCTTCGCCACAACGACCCTGCTAACCAGCTTTGGCATGTTGATAGTTTGGTTTTTCGGCGGACGTGAGGTTGTGGCAGATACGCTGACCATTGGGACACTGTTAGCGTTTTACGCTTATATGTGGATGCTCTACGAGCCTGTAGAGTGGTTTGGCGAAGTCAACAGTTGGATGACGCGGGCATTCGCAGGTGCAGAGCGCATTTTTGAGGTTATTGACACGCCAGCTGAAGCGTACAGAGACCCCGCTGCACGTCCCATTTCCAATATCAAAGGCGAAGTAAGCTTCAAGAATGTCACATTTGGTTACGATAAAAGCAAACCCGTCCTGCATGGAATAGATCTTGATATCTCAGCCGGTGAAATGATCGGGCTTGTCGGCAGATCCGGCGTTGGTAAAACAACTACAGTTAATCTGATTTGTAGGTTCTACGATGTCGATCAAGGTACAATCGAGATTGATGACATCCCTATTCAGAAGATTCGCCTTGAGGATCTGCGGAGCCAAATCGGTATCGTGCCGCAAGAGCCATTCCTGTTCAGTGGTACCGTTGCGGAAAACATCAGCTACGGAAAACCCGGAGCAGGCTTTGAGGAGATTATCGATGCGGCGATTGCTGCGAATGCACATGACTTTATTGTTGCGAAGTCCGATGGCTATGATACGCAGGTCGGAGAGCGGGGCAGCGAACTGTCAGGCGGCGAAAAGCAACGTGTCGCTATTGCACGCGCCATACTCCACGACCCCAAAATCCTAATCTTGGATGAGGCGACCTCGTCAGTAGATGTGGAGACCGAAAAGCAGATTCAGGAAGCAATCGCACGGTTGACCCAAGGGCGGACTACCTTTGCCATCGCCCATCGTCTATCTACCCTACGAAATGCAGATCGACTGGTCATACTTGAGGGAGGACGTATTGTCGAGATTGGAACTCATAATGAGTTGATGAAGAACAAGGGAATCTTCTATGAATTGGTGCAGCTACAACAACAAACGTCAGAGATCATTGCGGTAAAAGAATGATCAGTTTGGAAAATGGTCATTCCAAATTGCCAAAACTATGTCCTTTGCAACAGTCAGGAGTCAGAAATGGCACAATACAGAGGTGTGGTTATCGGACTCGGGTGGATGGGGATGCTCTACGACCTCGCACAACGTATGGGAGTATGGCACGTTGACGATACCGACCGCCCGACACCTGAATTAGATCTACATCGCACATTCCACTACCACGATCACCATTCAACTCGAAAATCAATACCAACCAGCTATGCCGAAGCACTGTCGGATCGTTCGGAAATTGAATTGGTCGCGGCGGCTGAGCGTGACAAGAAAAGACTCGCAGCTTTTGGTGAACGTTACGGTGTTCGCGCTTTATACACTGATGCCAAAAAGATGCTACAACAAGAAAAGCCGGATATCGTTGCTATCGCTACCAACACCAAAGGACGCTCTGACTTAACCTGTTACGCCGTGGAGTGCGGAGCAAAAGGTATCGTGACAGAAAAACCGATTGCGTACACCTTGGAGGAAGCAGACCACATGGTTAAGGTATGCGCCGATGCCGGTGTTCCTCTCTGTTGTGGTGCCATTTCGACGAGCCATCCCGCATTTGGCACAGCAAAGGATCTGATGACAAGCGGTGCCATCGGGAACGTGATTTCCATTGAGGCGGAGTCGGACAAGAATCTCTCGCAGCACCAGAACTGGTCGTACTTCGTCGACAGCACGCCCACATGGGTTATAGGCCTAGGTGACTTGCCCAAGCGCGAATCAGGCAGTAACGAATTCCGCGGTCAAGGCATGATGATAACAGACGCGGGGCTTGTCGTACATTTTAGGAAAGGCGCACCCGCCGTACGCATCACCGGCACGAAGGGCGAACTTTACCATCCAGAGCATTATTCCGACTGGACCCTGTTTCAGGATGTACAAACCTCTACCGGACTACATCGGACGGAGATGCCGTGGCCCGGACCTAAGATGCACATTGGCGGTGGTGCAACTAACGGACTTGCGGATGTCATGGATTGTTTGGCAGGTAAACTCGACGAACCGAAGAATTCGGGAAGACGTGTCGCTGTCGCGCTTGAGGTCGAAATTGCCATAAAGTTATCTGCCGCTCAAGGCGGTGAACGGGTTGATTTACCCTTAGACGATCGGTCCCAGGGGCTGGAATACGACTGGCATAGATAGAGGGAGAACCGCAAATAATCGGCTGTCGATCCGAAGATTTCCACCCTCGCAGGAACACGGCTCACAATGGTCTACAGGTAATCGAAGTCTACGACTCGAATACCGTGGCGACAATCGAAAATCCGGATTGATTCAAACGGGTAACACACCTGCTATCGATTACGAATCAAGTCCGACAGATATTGATAAGCATCAGAGACATAAAGGGGTAGATTTTCTGGATCTTTGACCTCTAATTCAACTGCAAGTGGACCCCGGTACCCAATTGCACGAAGCTCATCGATTAGTCCTGCCATATCGATTTCTCCCTGCCCGATTGGGACAGACTGAGAAGCAACGTGATCTTTCACATGGACATTGTAAATACGGTCCGGGTACTTGCGGATGAGCGCCTTCCAATCCACACCTGCTTCATGAAAATGCCCCGTATCAATCGTAATACCAAGCTGTTCTGTAGTGATGTTTCCCAAGATCTCCTCATAATCTGTTTCATTTAAGAATTGCGATCCTACATGCGGTTCCAGTGCCACCTTTACCGGCATCTCGGCGATTAACCTAACCAGTTTCCGGAGACCAGCAAGCGTGTTTTCCAAACCGTCTGCCCCTCGTTTTCCCCCGGAAAATACAACCAAAGGACACTTCATTTTCACCGCTGCTTCTACATTGAGTACCAGATCTTCGACGGAGCGTTCCGCAGCTTCAACGGAGTCGGTAGAAATCGCCGAAGCGTAGACCTCCGTCAAGCCTTCCAGTCCTACTTCAGCCGCGCGACGCTGTAATCCCTCTGTATCCAGCCACCGAATAAGTCCAGGTGTCCAAGTAATGGGTCCTGCTAACCCCCAGTGCGAATATCCTGCTACCGGCGCATGTCTAAAGGTTTCCAAGATTTCATCTAACGGTGGATTTCGCAGCGCGCACGTAGTACAAGAAAGAACCATGTCGCTCATAAATGCCTCCTGATTTGCATTGACAGCACCCGCTAAATCGGTATAATATTTAGCGATAGATATACTAGAACCACTGATCCGTTCTCAACCGAAACAAGGTCAAAACACTCAAAAGATGGAAAACGCGAAAGCATTCGCACCCGGCAACCTCTCTTGCGTATTCAAGATCATCCCTCACCCCGAACCCACCAAGATGCACTCCCTCGGCATGGGATTTACTATTACAGAGGGTGTCACTGTAACAGTTTGTACGAGCGACACCAGCACCACCGTCCGTTTTAACAGCAGCGACATCCGCTTTCCAACCGTTAGATCAGTTGTGCAAAAGCTAACATCCCAGCCGGTAACGGTAGATATTGAGTCTCCCCTACCGCTTGGATGTGGGTTCGGACTAAGCGGCGCGGCCTCACTTGCCACAACGTATGCCCTCAACGTACTGCTAGACTTGGGGAGATCTCAGGAGGAACTGGCAATGACCGCCCATGTGGCTGAAGTGGAAAACCGTACAGGATTAGGGGATGTTTGCGCCCAATATCACGGTGGTTGTCTCGTTAAATTGAAAGAAGGCTACCCGCTCGCCGCGGAGCGGTTACCGGTCCCAGAACAGCCTATCTACTATCGATATTTCAGTTCGATCCAGACGAAAACCATCCTCGAAAATGCGGAGAGGAGAAAACAAATCAACCGTGCTGCGGATGAAGCCTTACACGCCTTAGAAGAATTGGGAAAAGCGGACCGGGTTGACTTTAACGCCTGTATCCAACTGTCGAAGAGGTTCTCCCTCAATAGTGGATTGTTAGAGGATACGCACGTACAACAGACTATCCGCGAGATTGAGTTGGCAGGCGGGGTTGCATCTATGATTATGTTGGGAAATGCTGTATTCAGCACCCACCCTTTTGACGGGGCTACCGAAACAACACTGTCTGAAGGTGAAAGAGGCGAAGTTTTATGAGCGATGTCCCCGAAAGTCACCCCCGGTATGCGTCATTGAAGTTGCGAGATAAAATTGTCGCCGGCGTGGAAAGCGGCGTAACCTCCATCCACGGGCTTATGGCACATGGACGTGGCGAAGCTTTCGATTACCTCCTCGGCGAAAAAACCCAAAGCTTCGCTGCCACCGCAATCCGCGCCGGAGCAGCTACCCTTCTCCTCGCCGAACACCCGGTAATCTCTGTCAATGGCAATGTCGCTGCCTTAGCGCCCGACGAATTGGTGGTACTGTCCAATGTGCTGGAAACCTCATTAGAGGTAAACATCTTCCACGCCTCAAAAGAACGCGAAAAGGCGATACGAAGGCACCTAAACCGGCATGGGGCAGTTGACGTGCTAATGCCAACGGCAGATGCACAGCTCTCCTTCATTGACTCGAACCGAAAATTTGTCCATCCCAACGGCATCTTCCGTGCTGATGTAGTATTTGTCCCTCTTGAGGACGGCGACCGCTGCGAAGCTCTCCAGAAAATGGGTAAAACAGTGGTAACCGTGGACCTCAACCCATTGTCACGCACTGCTAAGGCGGCGGGTGTGACTATCGTGGACAATGTTGTAAGGGCTTTGCCGCTGCTGATTCAGGAGATTCAGGCGCTGCAGGAAAGCCCGAAGAGTATATTGCAGGAAATAACCTCTCAATACAGCAACAGCAAGACCCTTCAGACAGCGACTCAATGGATCTGCCGGGAGCGATAAAGTCTACGCGCTCTCTACTTCCTCGTTCGCTCGCTTGACAAGTGCGTTCATGTATGCAATGGTATATGCTGTTCCGCTTCTATCTCCCACCATAGATGGAACATGATCTGGAATTGCAACGCCTTTGAAGTTCACCTCGCGCATCACTTTCATCACCTGATACATGTCCTGATAACCGTTATCCACAAATGTCTCAACGAAGTGTGGTAGTGGCTGATCTACATTGCGGAAGTGTACCTTGAAAACCTTACCCCACTCACCGAAGAAGCGCATGGACTCAAGAACATCCTTGCCCATCAACTCACCGCCCTCCAACCAGCAACCGACGCAGAGACACATCCCAACGTTCGGACTGTCAGCCATTTCAAGTGCCCGTTTGTATCCCTCAAAACTACTAAAAATACAACGCGGAATGCCTGCCAACCTTGGCACAGGAGGATCATCCGGGTGGATACCAATCATTACTCCCGCTTCTTCCGCTGCAGGGGCAGCTTCCCTAATGAAATGGGTGTAGTTGTCCCAAATTTCCTGTTCCGAATATTCTCGTCCATGCGAAAGAGGCATCCGGTAGGCGCGCTCCCGCCAATGTCCTTCTTGCGCTTTGTCAAGATCAAATCCCCTTGCGCTTGCGCCCCCACGGGTGGTCTCTCGCTCTGTACTCCAGATGCCGTTGCCCATGTGGGCGTAAGTGGTATAAGGAATCCCGGCGCGCCCAAGGTCACGGATATATCTTTTATATTGTTCAACTTTCGCATCGCGATTAGGCAAGTTCAACACAATCGCATCTTGGTTGTGGACATCGCTGTTGCCGAAACCGTAGATTTTGAGCCCTGCGTTCTCGAAAATCTCGCGCCGACTCATAAAATAGTCGTAGTTAGCGTGTTCTCCATCCGTCCAAAGGACTACATATTCAACGCCCATCTGCTTCGTGAACTGTAGATCCTCTTCCGTCGGTTCAGGCGACATTTGTGCCGTTACTTTGATACCCGGTTCGATGTTGTCCATTGGGTGGTTTGCCATGAGTGCATTCTCCTAAATTTAAGACGTGGAAATGTAAAGTGAATAATACCATTTCAATACCCCAAAAACCCGCTCTTAGGTTCTAAGTACTGGGGTTCCAATCGGTGGGCTATTTTAGCAGAAAGTAAGGTTGAGGTCAATAGCAATTGAAACTTGGGCTGACCTGTTTTAGTCTTCAGTCCGAAGAGGGACCAATCGCAGTGCATTCTGATAAAAGATCTTGTCTCCCACCTCATCGGGAAGCTCAAGCTCCTGCAGAAACAATTGCAGCGCCTGACCGTGTTGATCACGACCAAATAGCAAACGGTCTGCATAACGAGTGAGAAATTCTCGTGCGTGTCCTACGTCTCGCTGCAATGCCCCTAACCCGGATCCGGCGGACAGATCAGCATAGAGATTGGGATAGGTATCAAGCAGACGTTGGACCTGACCGCCAGGCTTAATTGGCCCACGCGGGTAGGTTGCTGGATCTGTATCTGCATCCCCGCTGATATACCGCCAGAATCCCGGCGCATGACCGATAAAAACCGTTCCGGGGCAGGCTTTCAGGGTACGTTCTAGGGGAGCGGCCCCCCCACCATACCAGTAGGTCTGATAAATCTGTTCGCCATTTTCATCTGGCAAGTAAGGCACATCCAAATGTAGGACTACCGGACACTTGAGTTCACCAGCTACGTGGAACAATTCCAACGCACGCGGGTCATCCAACAGCATGCGATAGCTCCACTCTCCACAGACCCGTACCCCGTGCATACGATAAGCAGCTTCAAAAAATGCAGGTGCGTCCCCTTCGGAAGGGCACGGACAGTATCCAGCAATGAATCGATCTGGATATTGATCTCGTGCATGCAGCAGTTCACCTAAAGTAGCTCCTGCATGTGTTCCGTCTGGGCGGATATTACAAGGGTTGAAAGCACGGGAACTTCCCGGAGCGTCCTCTCCGGGTGGCAGACACCAAGTCAACAACCAAGTTACGTCAATCCCAAATTGATCCATTTCGCTTACGACCCCGGCGGGATTGACACCGTGATAATATGCGTGTTGATGTGAGTCAATAATCATATCTCTCTCCCTCCATTGTAGTGGTTACAGCTTGGAATTCTTAAAGTCAGAATAGTAGAGCGTCATCACATCATAGTCGGTTATATAAAATACCTTTATTATGTCACTTTTTTATTGTTCTGCCAATTAACGTATGATAACATGGTATCGCTGTTAAAAAAAACACCATCAAATTCTTCCTGCCGGTCCCTATTCGTATGGAGATTGGTCTTATAGGAAACAGTCATGAGAATACTGATCCATTTTTCCTTCGACGAAGCGCAAATCAAAACCTTCCAAGATATTGCACATCGGCACGGCGACCATGAAGTCTGCCACGCCACCAGCGAAGAGGAAGCCGTAGAGTTCGCATCAGAGACTGAGATTATACTGGGGCTATTTCTGCCATCCGTGTGCGAGGCTGCCCCGAACCTACGTTGGATTCAATCCAATAGCGCGGGCATGGATAACTTCCTATTCCCAGAAATCATTGAGAGAGATGATGTAACGGTCACCAATATGGCGGGGCTTTACGCAAGCCAAGGCGGGGAACATGCGTGGGCATTGCTGCTATCTCTGGCGCGGGGCATCCCGCATGTCGTGGGAGCTGACGGACGTCGGGCATGGCAAATGCCTGTGGTTGAACTAACCGGTAGCACCCTCGGAATCGTCGGTCTCGGCGGCTTTGGCATGGAAATGGTGAAAAGGGCTCAAGGTTACGATATGACAATTTTGGCGATTGATCCGGTGCGCGAAGACAAGCCGGAAGAGGTCGCGGAACTCAAGCCAGCAACATCGGAAAACTTGCACGAGCTACTTAGGCGTTCCGACGTGGTAATGCTCGCTTGCCCCAAGACTCCGGAAACCTATCACCTAATTGGCACGGAGGAATTCGCCTCTATGAAGAGAACCGCCTATTTGGTCAACGTCACTCGCGGTGGCATCATCGACGAGGATGCTCTCGTTGATGCACTGAAGAGTAGTGAAATTGCCGGTGCCGGATTGGACGTAACCGAAATTGAACCGCCTCCACCGGAGAGTACGCTATGGGATGCCCCTAACCTGATTATTACCCCGCACCGTGCAGGATCTTCCCAGCATCGCCCGCGCAAGACCTTTGAATTTTTCTGCCAGAACTTGGAGCGTTATCTCAAGGGTGAGCCATTGCGGAACGTCGTTGGTAAGAGACGCGGATTCTAATTTTGCTTTATTCCAACCAAACCTCAAAACCAGATTGATAGCCATTTAGGAAGATTATTACTTTTCGCTTCTCATTTAATAGGCGTATGATACGTTGATATAATCGCAGATATCATCAAAACTCTCACCCACGGAAAGAGACCCATCAAGCTAAAAGACCGGAGGCTATATAATGAAAGGACAAAGATTTTCTTGTCCAGTACTAGTAGTTCAAGGGTTGGTCATATCGCTGTTGGTGCTTGGATGCGGCTTAAATGCCTTTGCACAAGAGGCAACGACAACCGAAGATACTCGATTGTTTGACACGGCTAAGATATGGATTTTCCTTGCCGTAATTCTCTATTCAGCTACGGTAGTCTACTGTATCTACCATGCTCGGAGCGGGAAGGAATTGTTCATCCGCCGTATTCCCGGGCTTGAAGCGGTAGACGAGGCGATTGGTCGAGCGACGGAGATGGGGCGTTCGATTATGTACATCCTAGGTTTAGGAGGCGTCAGCAACGTCGCAACCATCGCGAGTATGAACATCCTCA
The DNA here is from genome assembly GCA_022826645.1 of Candidatus Poribacteria bacterium. GTDB lineage: Bacteria > Poribacteria > WGA-4E > WGA-4E > PCPOR2b > PCPOR2b. The sequence goes on along the minus strand of JAJDUM010000096.1, from coordinate 9,891 downwards.
GCCAAGTAGCACAGAAGACCGCAGACTACGAAACACCACTACGCGTTCCATGTAATGATCCTATTGTCATGAATGTGGTACAGGAAATGGTGAAAACTGCTTACCTGAATGAAGGGCGGCCTGATGCCTATAATGAGGAGAATATCTTCTTCCTGACTGAAAGCCAGTTTGCGTATGCGGCGGGTGTTGATGGGATGATGGTCCGGGAAAAACCAGCGGCGGTGTTCCTGCAAGGCACGTTTTTCGCGGAATCGTTGATTTTGGCGGAGACGGGTAATTCTATCGGCGCAATCCAGATTGCCGGCACCGACAAGGAACACCAACTGCCGTTTTTCATCGCCGCATGTGACTACACCCTGATTGGTGAGGAACTATATGCGGCCAGCGCCTATCTATCTCGCGAACCGATGCTGCTCGGGAGCCTCAAGGGGCAGGATTATGGCAAGGTGATGATTTTTGGTCCTATCGTGATTGGCGTCATCTTGGAACTCTTCGGAATTACCTGGATGACAACCTTTTTCCAGCGCGTCAGGTAACGTTTCACATGTCATGCACCAGGAGGTGTTATGAGACGACAAGTTCCGTTAATTCTCTGTTTTGCTTTCGGTATTGTAATGGCACTCACCGAATTCAGTCCACACCCGTTTTCTCAGTGGCTCAACGAGGAGATAATCGATTGGACATTGGTTATAGGTCCTTTCGCCCTTGTGCTAGCTGTTGCAACCTTAGTGCAGAGTCACTGGACTCGTATCCGCCGGCGCAGTGAATATTGGCAATACAGTTTCTTGGTCTTCATTGGCATGGCGGCCATGGTGCTAATCGGCATTCCACTTGGGCAACGACATGAAGCATTTGTGTGGTTGTTTAGATACGCACAAGTCCCAATGGATGCCACCATGTTTTCGCTGCTTGCTTTTTTTATTGCGTCCGCTGCCTATCGCGCCTTCCGTGCTCGTACCCTTGAGGCGACCCTGCTACTCGCCGCAGCACTGATTGTCATGATTGGAAATGCACCCGTTGGTGACCTGATATGGAACACTATAATACCGTTTGAAGATAACCTCCCCTCCACCGCACGACAGTGGATCCTGGATAATCCTAACCTCTCCGCACGACGGGGAATTATCCTCGGTATTAGCCTCGGTGTCATTTCCCAGTCTATTCGTATTATCCTAGGAATTGAGCGATCCTATCTCGGAGGCGTAGAAGGAGACTAAAAATGATCGAAAAACTGATGAACATAGATCGGCGAATCGTCTTTATTCTGGTTGCTTTAGCTGTAATCATTCCCTCTCTGCTGGAGGTCAGTTTTCCTATCACTGTTTCTCAACCCACGCGCAGCACTTATGATTATATCGAAGCGCTGCCTCCCGGCTCGACCGTCATGATCGGATTTAACTACGGTCCTTCGTCATTGGCGGAACTCCACCCGATGGCAAAAGCTGTTATATACCACTGTTTTCAGAAGCAGATTCGGGTAATCGGTATGACACTTCTCGCCGAAGCAGCGACGTTGGGAGACAACATGTTGAAAGATGTCGCGGCGGAAGCAGGGGCGGTATACGGACAAGATTATGCCTATCTTGGCTTCCGACCGGGGGCAACACAGGTGCTTCTTGGAATGGGTACAGCAATTGACTCCGTTTTTGAAGCCGATTATGCAGGCACCTCACTCACCGAAATACCACTTATGGCGGACGTCACTAATTACGAACAGGTTGACTTGGTTCTTGACCTAGCGTCGGGGAGTTCAACTGAATGGTGGATAACCTACACAAACACCAGATATAACCAACAGATTGCCGCGGGCGTGACTGGCGTGATTGTGTCGCAGATGTACCCCTATCTACAAACAAAACAGTTAATTGGGCTGATGCCCGGTCTCTTGGGTGCAGCCGAATATGAAAAACTGATTGACAGGCCCGCAAAAGGCACCGAAGGGATGAGTATCCAGTCCTTCGCCCATCTACTGGTTGTGGGGCTCGTCATTCTTGGGAATATCACCTTCTTTATCCAACGCCGCCAAGGTGAATAAAACAGGAGGAGTTATATATGGAATTGATTGGCATCTGGGTGGCCGCGCTGCTTACACTCTGCATCTACAGTTTTCTTTATCGAGATAATCCATTCTACCGATTTGCAGAACACCTTTTTGTAGGGCTCTCGGTGGGCTACGGTATTGTACTTACATTCCACCAAGGTTTCATTCCGTTCGCATGGAACCCACTTCAGGAAGCCGTTACGAAACAAGAGTGGGTTGGTCTAGTGAGACTCATCCCTATCGGGATCGGCGGACTATTTTTCGCTCGTCTTGTTCCAAGCCAAGGCTGGCTGATTCGATATCCAATCGCGATCCTTATCGGCGTGGGATCCGGTTTGGCAATTCCCAATGTAATGCGAGCAGACATTTTTGAACAGGTGCACGGCACACTGGCACCGTTCGCACAGATTCACGCGGGCGAGTTAGGCCCATTCCAAATCTTCGGTGTCGTTCTCATGCTAATTGGTGTCATCTCAACATTGACCTATTTTTTCTTTTCGGTCGAACATCGGGGAGTAGTTGGTGGTGTTTCAAAGATCGGGATCGTCTTCCTGATGATTGGGTTCGGTTCAGCATTCGGCAACACGGTGATGGGTCGTGTCTCCCTCCTTATCCAAAGGGTTGATTTTCTTCTACATGACTGGCTACATCTGATTTAGCACCCGCAAGAAAGCGTACACGGGCTCATAGGAGAAAACAATGGGTGTCAGAACAGGTATTGTTGGACTCCAGAGTGTCTATTGGCCCAACGCCTTCGCAAGTTGTTTAAGCACCATACCCGATGCCGACCTCGTTGCCTGCGCCGATCTAGGTTACGACCCAAATCTGATATCTATCTCCCTCGGAAAAACACCGACTGGATATGCCGCAGCGTACGATCTTGAATTGTATCACGATCCGGTAGAGATGATTCAAGAGGAGGAGTTAGACGCAGTTTGCATCTGTACCAAAAACACCGAAGCTGTTCGTCTCGTCGAACAGGTTGCCCCCTTGGGTGTCGATATTTACATCGCTAAACCGATGGCGACAACCCTTGAAGCGGCAGAACGCATCGTAAAGGCAGTGCGTGAGCACGGCGTGATTGCGACCTCCGGCACGACGGAACGTTTCGACGGGGGCATCCGTGAGGCACATCAGCGTTTCAAAAGTGGAGCGATTGGCGAACTAATCTCGATTCGTGCCTTGCATCAACACGGAAACATTAACAGCTTTCCATATTATGATTGGTATTGGGAGGAAGCAGAAGGTGGACCGGAACTCTCCCTTATCTGGTACGCCGCCGATATTGTAAGATGGTTCGCCGAGTCGGAAGCGACGAGGGTTTATGCCGAATACGATAATTATCTCTCAGATCGCTCCCCTTTCATGGATAACGGCAAGGTCCTCTTACGTTTTGAGAATCGGATAATGGGATCTATTGACATCTATTTTTCAGTGGATGGTTTTCGACTTCCCGCTTACGAAGTTGAGCTAATCGGCACAGAAGGTGCAATTCGGACGCAGCAGAGCGTCTACGAGGGAACGCTTTTCACGAAAGATGGAATCAGCAACTTTTATCGCATCCAAAATAACAACCTGCTCGACGAAATGACCCATTGGGTGGAGTGTTGCCAGAACAAAATAGACCCGGATTTGACAATTGAGGACGCCCAGCGCGTGATTGAGTTATGTCTCGCCTGTCGTCACTCCGCACAGACCCATACACCGGTAGCTCTTCCCTTTGATTAATGGAGAGTAGTTATGAGTCCACTATTTCGCATTGATACTCCGTCGGAGGAAAATCTTGAAGATTTTCATAGGGACGGCTATATTGCCATACCTGAGGTTTTTACGGAGGAGGCACTTTCAGCATTAACCGATGAGGTACTCAATCTGGATGGCGCTCGTGAATATCTCCAAACTTTAGAGGCCGAGCAGGGCAAACCGAGCGATCCAGCCGTATATTTCGTTAGGCCATGGAACGACAGAGGTCCATGGGCTGACCAACTTATCGACGCACCGCTTGTCACGGCGCTGCTGCAAGCTACAATCGGTCCCGATTACCATTTCTGTCATTCCGCGATGAATATCGCCCCGCGCGGTGTCGGGCAGCTCGGCTTTCATCAAGACCATCACCATTGGCGTCATGAGAACCCCGTCAATCTTGCTGAAAGGGATAAATGGTATATTCAAATCCTCTATTATCCGAACGGATTCACACGGGGAGACAGAAGCCTATCAGTCATTCCTGGCAGTCATCGTGTTCCACCAACGGAGGACGTCACGCCGGAGAGGCTGCTGGCAGGAGAGTTTGACGCTGTTGCTGGGCGTGAACTTGCGGTTAAACATCTGGAATTGCCGCCGGGAAGCATGGTCTATCTCAATGCGCGAATGTTTCACGGTGTAGAACCGAAACCGTTGGACTCCCCGCAGCCATTCAGACTTTTTTTGATCGACATTTTCAAAGAAGCAGGACCGCCCCACCGTTACACGCAGGAAATTCCCGCCGATTGGATTGAACGCGCCGATCCCGCTCGGAAAAAATTGTTCTCACGCGCCGCCTACACGCCGGACTGTTGGACCAGCTGATCACAAGGGTAGGCATTACATCTCCGCCACCGTGAAGAAATTGATCGCTTCCAGTTCGGACCGTAACGCGTTCCTTTTTTCTTCGACAAAAGGTAGTTGCGGCAGACGAGGTTTTCCACAGTCGAAACCTAACATCCGCATAACTTCCTTGAGCGCACCAAAGAAACCAAAAGAAAATAGCACACCAGTTACTTGATTCGCACGGACTTGGAGTTCATGACCTTTCGCGATATTCCCCTGCTTGTAGCTGCCATGTATCTCACGATAGATGCCGGGGATATAATTAAGCGTTGAGCCGATGTTGCCGCAGGAACCCTGCATCGCTGCGTAAATACACTGCTCGTCCATGCCGGAAAAAATATTCCAGTTATCCTCTCTCAACCCGACAATTTCTCTAAACTCGTACATATTGGGACCTGTGTACTTCGCACCTGCCACAGTAGGGATAGTCATCAACTCTCGCATTAACGCCACAGCATCTGTAGGACCACCAAAAATGTAAGTTAGCAGCGGTACGTCAGGGGCGGCGGCTCCAACGCGTGCAAAGTAGGCATATAAACTTTCACTTTGCTGAAACATCGGTGGAATGACGCTGCTTATTCCTGCAACTCCTATCTGCTGAGCATGTGCTGCCAACTGGACGGCATCGCCTACGATCATGCTGCCGATATGGGCGATGACCGGAACGCGCCCGTCTACTTGGTCAACAACGGTTTCAGTGACAACTTTGCGTTCCCCTGGCGACATGAAGAGTCCTTCCCCCGTGCCACCACAGACGTAGAATCCGCCAATCCCTTTGTCGATCAGATACTCCACTAACTCCCGTAATACTACGACATTTACTTGATCCTCGGCTGTAAAGGGTGTGACCAAGGCGGGCCATGCCCCGTTGAAATTGAACATATTTCTCCTCCATTCTGGCTATAACCTAGCTCATAGATATTTCATGAAATGCATAGTGGTATTAGTCTGTCCGGTGCATCGATATCCCTTTGGGATTTTCAAGTGCATCAGTCCAAAGCCGACACCATTCGTCATAATCGCGCAGGACACTTGCGGGATTGGTCGGGGATCGCACAATAAACGATGGATACGCTGTTCTGCCGGTGTGATGGCCAGTAGTCTGGTACCGAAGATCCAAAGACCAGCGGCATTTATCCGATACGTTGGGAACGGAACGGTGTGGGGTAAATTTATTCAACAATACCATATCACCCTTATAGCAGACAAGATCCATCGGAGCCACGGAGGGAAGTACTTCAGGCCGTATTGTAACCGTCGCTGCTTCCTCTTTAAAGTGGCTGAGATAGCCGTGATGGAAAACACCGGGAAGTGCTTGCATACATCCCATCTCGATCGTCGCGTCTCCCAGCGGTAACCAACAGGTTACAATGTTCGATGCCTCTGCTTCCGGCATCATCACACCTGCGTCTTGATGCCAAGGGACGACATGGAACGAGGGGCCCGTGCCTCCCTCGTATGCTGTCGGCGGTTTGGTACGAGCATGTTGTATAGGGTTACAAGTAATTTCAGGACCAATGAGAGGCTCAACAGTATCGAGCAGGTTTCTGTTATGTAAGAACTCAAACATTGCTTTACCGCGAGATGCACTGATGTCGAGTCCATCGCCGATCTCCTTGCACTGCTGGAAAAGGAGTCCAAAACGGGTATCAAAGGACGCATCAGGATGCAGGTTCTGAATTTTCCCTTCCGAAACCAGCTCACACGCCCGCCTGTCCACCCAAGTCTCAAGCTCGTTGATCACAGGATCCAACTCAGATTCTTCAACGACACGCTTAACGATTAACACACCTTTTCTTTTGAACTTTTCAATTTGCTGGGTTGTCAGTTTCATCGAAATTTCCCTTGCCTTGTATTGATAAGACTCAATGTGTCAGCAGCCTGTATCCAACATACTATAGTTAGTCTGTTAGCAAAGCGTTGCTTCTTGTTCATGATACTTCTAGAACGCCTGCCCCAACTGCAAGTAGAAGATCGGTTTAAATTCTCGCATCACCGGGACTCCGACATCGACGCGGGCAGGTCCGAGCGGTGTCTCTACACGTACACCCGTACCCATTGCTGTCCGCGGAAGAAACTCTTCAACATCAGAAAATTTATTCCATACATTGCCCACATCCAGAAATAGGGCACCACCGATGATTTTGTAAATTGGAAAACGCAATTCCGTGTTCAAGATAAATAAGACATCCCCACGGTGATTCCCAAACTCATCCTCAGGTCCCAAACCACGCTCTGGATACCCCCTGACTGATGTCGACCCTCCGGCATAGAAACGCTCAAAGGAGATGATCTCTCGATCACGGTTTCCTCTCAACCCTTTCTCATAACCGAAGCGCAATGCGCTGGCAAGCACGCTGTTACGCCAGAACGGACGATAGTATCGGTGGTCAGTTGTAAACTTGAAAAAACTTGTCTTTCCCCTGAGAAAACCGCCCGCGTATTCAATGGCAACCTCGTTGAACCAACCCTTCTGAGGATTCAGGAAATGATCACGGCTATCTCGATGATACTCAATACCGAGACTACTCACCGTGGTCTGAATTTTAGGTGGGTCTTCACGATCTCGTAGATCTTGAGATTTGTACTGTACCGCAAGATTGCCGAATTGCCCTAACCGCTTCGCAAGGTTCACCGTCCCACCCCGCGCCCCTATGTCTTCGTATTCCTCCAGATTATCGTTGAACAAGCGGAAAGTGGCTATTGTAGGTCCAATCAGCTTATCAATGGGTGGGAGTTTGAACCAAGGCTCAATAAGCGTGATCTCGTACAAATTGCCTCTTGTTCCTCTACTAATCTTGGAACTGATTTTCATGTTGCGCTTGAAGAGATTATTGTAGGCAAGTCCCAGTGTACCACGGATACCCTCTGAGGAGATATATCCCCCACTTACACTGACCGCGCCGGGTTTTCTTACCGCAACGCTCACCTTAACATCAATGACCTCCGTATTTTCCACGTATTGATCAGCTTCCTCAATCTCAACCTCTCGAAAAAGCCCTACAGTTAACAGGCGTCGCCGAGATTCCCGAAACAAGCGATCTTCATCAAATACCGCTCCTTCGACGAGGCCAAGGTTCTCAAATTCTCGCTGTAAAACGTGCAACTTAACTTTCCCACCTCCATCGAATCGGAACTTCCCAAATTTCGCTTGAATGCCTTCAACAATCTTATAGGTGAGTGCGCGTGTTTGTGGATGATAATCGTGATTAATACGCGCATAGATATACCCTTCACGGTGGTAGAGGGACTCGAGGCTGCGTTCATCGCGGTTTGCTATATCGTTGTGGTAGTGTTTCCCTGGCTCCACCTCAAGCTCCGAATACAACTGGGCCGTTTCAAAAACTGTAGCCCCCTCGATTGAAACGCTATCGACGCGCTGCAGTTCTCCTTCTCTAATTCTTAGGAGCAAAACCAGTTGATCTTTATCATCAATTTCGGGTGGGGATGCTGTAATCTCTACGTCTGGGTAGCCTCTTTTTCTGTAGAAGAGCTCCAATGCGCGTTTGTCCGTTTCGAGTGTCATCGGATTATAAATTCCGGCAGAAAATAGCCAGCCAAATCCAGGTATAACAAACTGACTACGGGGTTCGGTTATCATCTGATCGAGTAATGTAGCATCCGAAAATCCCTTATTTCCTTCAAAGTTAATTTGCCGGATACGCAGAGCTTTTCCTAACTGGATTTCAAATCGGATAATCTTTTCCCGCTCCGATACCGTTTCCACTGCGTGCCCCACCGCCACTTCATAATATCCCTTCGCTTGATAGATCTGACTAATCTGTTCTTCCGTGTTTTTGAGATTTGTTTCCGAAAAGCTATCGCTCGAGCTATCCCGTGTGAACAACAACAGGCTGTGCTCGAGTTCCGATTTGTCGATACCGTCCCCCACGAATTCAATTCTAATTTTTTTTCCTTCAGTAATCTCATAGGTAAGAACTACTCCCCTAGACATCTCATTGTAAACGGACTGCGGTCTCACCTTCACGGTGCGGTACTCATGATCGCGATATAATTCTTGGATACGACGCACATCGGCATCGACCAGCTGTTTGTAGTAGACTTCACCCTTCTCACTCTCGACGACGCTTTCCAACTCCCGCGGCTCGATTGAATTAACCCCTTCAATCTTAATGTGCTCAATAAGTGCTCGTCTTCCTTCCTCGATACTATACAACAAGTCGACTCGATGCAAAACATCCGGACTCGCAGGGACCAAGCGCACTCTTGCTTGAAAATACCCATAATTTCTGTACAAGTCAAGGATGCGACGCCGATCTTCCTCTGCAATATCGGGGGAATACTGCTTTTTCGGACGTGATACTATCTGAGCGAGAATCACATTTTTATTGAGAGTGTTACCCGTAAATTCGATTTTCCCGATGATTACCTTGCTTGTGAGGTCGAAGGTCAGTCCCACCCCATTTGGTAGGGACATTTCTATTACCCTAACCTGAGAAAAGAGCCCAGTTGCATGAATCAACTCAATGCTCTTGCCAATCTGATGAAAGGTCACTGACTCGCCAACCCGCACCTCCGTCTTACGCTGTAGATCCACACGAAGTGCATCGGAAGCGATATCACCATCGAGTTTATACTGAATTTGGACAATAGGCTTAGTTTCAGATTCGCTTAGAGCTGATCTGACAATAATAAGTGAAGCAGCAAACAGCAGGGTGATTAGCAGAAAGGATGAGGGCGATATATTATCTGACAAGCAGACAAGTTGACTACTTGATTTATGATTTCGCTGATTTGGTCGTTGTCTCATTCGTGGATTGTCACCTTCCTCCCCCTGCCTACAGTCCGGTTCACCGTTTAGAGATGGCACCGAGAAACCGTCAAACTCAAGGATTTCTGAGACAGTTTCTCCGACCGGTTTGGTCCAGAGTTCAAAAGTAGCGATAGTATACGGCGACACCTATTTTAGCCGATTCTGAGACCATAATTCAACTGATAATAGGCAGATCGATGATGGATCTATGTGACAGAGCGCATGGGTCAGATAGTCGCTAGGCGAAAAAAGATTACAGCGAACGCAAGTGGTTTCTCGGACAATGCCTGTCAGATGTGAGTAGGCTTGAAAGCAAAATGGAGGTAAGTAATGGGCAGGCGTCTCTTGGTAGCACCGCAGTAAAGTGTGGTCACAAAAGATAGCGTTGAATAAGTTCCTTGATTTTGGCAGTAGGTCTTCCCTGTCGTCGTGGTGGTTGCCACGGCGGAGGGGGAGCTTGATAGCAGAGCAACTGTTCCACCGTCCA
>JAJDUM010000121.1 GCA_022826645.1 Candidatus Poribacteria bacterium | reverse complement strand
CAATATTGCTACCGACGCGGCAAACAACCAAAATACCGCCGCCACGTCTCAAACGGTGACCATAGATGTTGACGCTCCTACAGTGACCATTGATGTGCCATCGGGTGTGCAGAACGGTGCTTTTTCTGTGACAATCACGTTTGCGGAGACGGTATCCGGCTTTGCACAATCGGATGTGTCTTTGAGTGGTAGTGCGGCGAGCATCACGTCGTGGAGTGCGAATAGTGATAACACCGTTTACACAGCGACGATAACGCCGACAGCTAGTGGTACGGTAACGATTGACGTAGCTGCGAATGTTGCTACTGATGCGGCAAACAACCAAAATACCGCCGCCACATCGCAAAGTGTTATAGTTACAATCTTGGATACAACCCAACCGGGTGTAACTATCTCTGTGGCGACGGAGCATGCGACTATGACTACGACTACTGTATCTGGCTCAGTCGATGTGAACGGTCCGTTCAAGATAACGATTACGTTCACAGAGTCGGTATCCAATTTTGAACAGTCGGACATCCTGTTAGAAAGAGGCAGAGCCGAAATTTCCAATTTCAGTGCGAGTGATACCAAAACTTACACTGCTGATGTCACTCCGGAGCTTGATGAGGATAATAGGTATATAAGGTTTGTGATTCCTTCGGGAGCCGCCACTGATGCTGCGGGTAATCCAAACCGTGAAGCAGAGTATGGTAATGCTTACATTGATATGGAGCGTCCTAACGTATATATTACTGCACCAACTTCAAATGTCACGACGGAGACATTTACAGTAACAATCAAGTTTGCCGAGCATTCTTATTGGGATGCCCAAGAACCTTTTGGTTTCGACCAATCGGACCTGTCTCTTATCAACAACACAGCGGGGGCAACGGTCACGGGTTGGAGTTTAGGTACAGACCATATCACCACAGCAACGATTACGGTGACGCAGAGTGGTAGTGTGACGTTTCGTGTTGCTGAGGGAATTGCAACTGATAGTGCAAACAACAATAATACCGCTTCACTCCTAAAAACAGTGGCCGTTACACACCCCAATGCCGCGCCATCTGCGAATGGGAGCGTACCGGACCAAACACTTTTGCAGCCCAACTATCCAAACCCATTCAATCCGGAGACTTGGATACCGTATCATTTGGCGAACGATAGCGATGTACAGATTTCGATTTACGACATCAACGGTGCGTTAGTTCGCCAATTGGATCTGGGTTATCAGCAAGCAGGCTATTACACGAATCGAAGTCGTGCGGCGTATTGGGATGGGCGCAACGAATTCGGTGAGCGGGTTGCAACTGGTATCTATTTCTACCAGCTGCGTGCGGACAATATGTCGCTCATACGGAAGATGGTCATCCTGAAGTAGCCCCGTTTTACATTTCACTCCTTTAAGGAAAAACTAAGGGCTCCGATATTTCGGGGCCCTCGTTTCTCCACCCACCATCTATAAACCCCGCAACCTTTTGCCCATCTGTTTGAACAGTCAAGCTATTTTCAACTGGTCAACTTGTGTCAAATAATCAGCCACCTGATTGCGCTTATTACTTGGGTTATTTTTGTTCAACATTTCTATGTGTCGTCGTGCTATAATGAAGGTATTGAAATTTGATACTTAACACACTTGACAACCCAAACGCAGAAAGGGAACAGGAATGGCTATCTTTTTACACACACGCGTGAGAGTGAGCGATCTCGATCAATCAATTAAATGGTACTGCGACCACTTAGGTTTTGTCGTGAAAAGTCGGAGCGATAGATCCCCGGCAGGCAACCAAATCGTCCATCTCGAACTTCCGGGCAACGTACCGACCTTAGAATTGACCTATTCGCCCGATTATGAACTCAATGTCCCGGAGGATTTGATGCACTTTGCCATCAGTGTGCCGGATCTGGTCGCTTGCTGCGACGAACTGGAGAAAGCGGGACTGGAAATTTGGCCCGACGGCTGGCGCGAGCAGTTCACATCGGGCGGTATGAAGATGGCTTTCATCACCGATCCAGACGGTTACGAAGTTGAACTGTTGGAAGATATTGATGAGATTTTGGCGGGGTTGGAATAGCTGAATGAAACCGAAAGATCGAAGGCTGTCCGTCCGCTCCTAGGGCATATTGGCATTTATGTGAGACTTGTGCGTAATTCGAGGCACGGCACTCAACGGGTTGGGGAACCCAACCCCTACGGTTGCCAATGTGTGCTTCCATCAATCGTAGGGGCGAGGTTTCCTCGCCCGACCGCATCAGTGAACAGATGATTTTCACGTTTCACGCATCACGTTTCACGTTTTTTGAGGGGTTTAATCTTCCTGCTGGATCTCTTCCAGTTGTGTGGTTGTAATGAATCCAAGAAATCCCATCCCGATGGAAATTGCGAACATCCCTGCATAGTTCACAAGTCCGATGAGGACCCCAGCGAGCATTGGCATAAAGCTAAACGGAAAGAGGATTGTGTTCATAAAGCCAACATAGCTTGGCCGATTCAGACTGGGCGCAATATTTAACAGGTACGCCATGAAGCCTATCGACGAACCGCTCGTTGCAGCCCCATTGAAGACGAACACCAGGAAATAACAGGGCACCTGCCACGCGGATGGTAGGTACTGCACTAAGATTGCCACCAACGGTGCTGCACATGCCAAGCCTGTGGTCCAACTGAGGATGTATCGTACACCATATTTCTCCCCCAGATAAGCCCACAGCCCGTTTGAGATGACGCCGCTGATGGAGACAACGGCGAGAAATACCCCAATGGTTGCGTCTGGCACTTCCAATTTCTGTAAGGCATACGGGACGTAGAAAGGGGTGCACATCCCAGCAACGGTGGTGCACATCCGGTAGTAAAAGAACCAGCGATAATTCCGATCTGTCCGAAAGAAGTGCGGTCCCTGCCTCAGATGTTGTCCGAACGGTTGGCGTGTCCTTTGGACGGGACGGATCGGTTCACGAATCTGTAAAAAAGCGGTGAGTGCCAGTCCGGTCGCACCTGCCGCACACCCGAACAGCACCGCATAATTCGTTGGGAACATCAGTCCGGATTCGGGACTAAGGAGGTACCGGATAAAGAAGAAACCGATGAATATGCCGAAGAACCCGCCTGCAAACTGACGCAAACTGAAATATCGGGATCGCCGCTGTGGTTCAATGGATTTGGAGATAATATCCATATACGGGAGCGTTGAAACTCCCATCGCTGAAGATCTAATGAAATAGCAGCAGAGAAAGCACGCGGCAAGTAACCCGTTGTTACCAGAGCCGACCATAACGGTGCATAGAACCATCGCAATCCACGCGAACGATCGAAGGCTCATACCGAAGGCATAAAAGGGCATTTTGCGCGGACGGTGTTCCAGCAGATTCGACATCAGCAGTTGGGGCCACATCCAACCCGCTCGCGTCATCGAGCCGGTCAAGCCGACAAGCGTGTTTGAGGAAGTGAGTTTTAAGATAAAAGCAGGGAGAACCGTTGTCGAGTCTGCAAATGCAAAAGCAATTCGTATGAATGCGCCTTGAACCACAGCGATCCAAAAGTTGCGGTTCTGTTCTCGTTCCTTCTCTTTTTCCCCTTGATGTTCAGGCTCCGATGTATTTGTCGGGGCAGCTTCCATAGTCAGTTTCGTTTTCCTTCTCAATCTTCGTAGAATCACGGATGCTTACAGACTACATTGAGCACCGCCTGCCGTCCTTCTTCCTTCACTGCTTGCAGCGCACGTTCAAGCGCTGGCAACACCTCATTGGGTTCTTCAACCCGTTCCCCGTATCCGCCATTCGCCTGACAGATCATCTCGTAGGCTGGACTTGGCGAAAGTTCACTAAGCGGAAAGTTGTTGGTTTTTACCGCCCACCCCTCTGGGTGAACCGATGCGGTCGCCCCTCGTACCGCTCCCCAACACTGGTTATTAAAGACAACCACCAGAATTGGTAGGTTATACGCTTGAGATACAAAATGGCAGGATGTGGGCACATTGAAGAGATAGCTGCCGTCGCCTACCGTGGCGATGACGGTTTTTTCCGGTGCAGCCAGTTTTGCTCCCAACGCTGCGCCGACGCCCCACCCAAGCCCTGCGGCGGGCGAGGGGCCGAAAAAGCTGCCGGGGACGTTCAGATCCACCTGTGTTGGCACCAAATCGTATTCGTTGACTAATATGGTCTCCGCATCCAAGATTTGGTTAATGCAAGCGGACAACCACGCCGGGTCGATTGGCTTATCCTCTTTGACCGCATCCGCCTCTGCACCCCAAGCCTCTCGCTGTTTCTTATGTTCCGCTCTCACTGTTTCAAAGCGGTTGGCGATCTGTTGCGTCGCCTGTTCCTGATATGGTCGCATCTCCTCAGTCAGCAGGCGGAGCGTTGCCGTTGGTTGGGCAGCCAGCGCGATGTCTGCCGCATGGCCACGAATTGGATAGTGACTGTAGAGAGGCTCATGTCCCAGTTGAATGATGCACGCCGTTTCTTTGGGACTAACCACGGTCGGCAGCCAAGGCACGTCAGTGTCAATGACCAGCACAACGTCTGCTTCCGTCAGATATGGGGTTGGAGCAAAACCGAGGTGGAGTGGGTGAGAGGTAGGAAAGTTCAGGTGCGTATTGCCCATCCCGACCACAACTGGAATCGCAAAGGACTCCGCAAACGCGACTAGTGCCTCTACGGCTTGGGGATCTCGTCCTACACCCGAAGTGATAATGAGTGGGTTTGCTGCTTCGGCAATACGTTTAGCGACCTCTTTCACCTGAACGGTATTGGGGACGGTCGCTTGGTGCGCTTGCTGTCGGGGTACAGCGTTGATGGTCAATTCTTCGTGGGGTTCGGCGAGCACTTCCCGTGGAAGGGTTAGGTACACGGGTCCACCCGGTTCGGAGGTAGCGATTGCTAACGCTCTATCCACCACCGTCTCTAACTGAGCGAAATTCCGTAGTTCATAATCCCATTTGACAAATTCCCGCACAAGGTTCGCCTGATCAAACGACTCCTGCGCCCAGTGGATAAGCACATTCCGCGAACCGGTGAAACCGGATTCGGTCAAGGGGGTGCGGCCTGCGCTGAAGATAATGGGAACTTGCGCTCGTGCTGCATTGATAATGGCACCGGAGGCGTTGGCGGTTCCGACGATTACGTGGACCATCACGACCTGTGGTTCACCCGTAACCATGTAGTAGCCGTGCGCCATACTTACCGCAACAAACTCATGTGGCACGGTGATGGGGTGTGGATATTGTTTTCCTTCTTCGGTGGATTTAGCGAAGGCATCCACCAATGAGGCGAAATCTGTGCCGGCGTTACCGAAGAAATATTTGATACCTCTTTCGCGTAGCAGCTCAAGGTAGCCTTGGGCGGTATTTTCAATTGGTATCGTCTTTTGCATTGCCCTATTTCCCTGTTCTATGCGACTGTGCATCAAGCCTGGGGGCTATATCTCGGCTGTCGGGGCGCCCGGTCACGTAAGAGTCGGATTGGTCGTCCTTTCAGCGGCAGCTCGACCCGTGCCCCGCCACGGAGATGCGATTCGATGGTTGCGAAGATTAGCTCTGTGCCAGCATGAGCCACCCGCACCCCACCGCGTGGTGGTTCACCGGTGTCAAGCGAATGGACGAGATCTTCCACGAGCCGCAGATTTGGACTGGCGGGTTCGTAGTCGGGAAACGCTCCGTCTACAATCGTCGGTCGCTCCCGGTAGCCCGGTGGTCCCTCTTCTCGCATTCGATAGACGCCATCGGGTAAGGCGGTTAAACTCCCTTTCTCACAGTTGACTTCCCACTCAATCTCGCGGCCGGGGGTTACAGCGTATGCTGTAACATCGTTCTCGAAGTGGATGATGCCGTGCCCAATCGGGTCTTCGGTCAATCGTTCTCCTTCAATACTCCAATTACTCTTCGTTAGATTTGCTTGGACCCAGACCGCACGTCGATCGCTGTTCAGGAACAGCAGATTATCGTAGTAGTGACTTGCCCCATTAAACAGCGTGCTGCCGTTAAAGATAATTGTCTTCGCCCCCCCCAATTCCCCGCTGTCGATAATTTCTTTCATTTTAGTGAAACCGGGGTGCCATCGCCGTTGGGTACCAAGATTAAAGAAGACCCCGTTTCGTTCGCAGACTTCAACCATTGCATCGGCTTCCGCCATTGATGCTGCCATCGCTTTTTCGGCATAGATCGCTTTGGCACCGTGCTCGACGGCGTAGATGACGATTTCAGCGCGATGCTCCGGCTGCGTGGCAACACTGACGATGTCGGGCTGTTCCTTGTCGATCAGTTCTTTGTAGTCGGTGTACTGTCTTTCTTTGGGAATATTATACTGCGTTCCAACCTCAGCCATGACCTCTGGACGAAGGTCCGAACATGCAATCAGATCTGTTCGGTCACAGGCGGCAAATACCGCCGTGTGCGAGTAGGGTGGCACATGCCCCGGTGCTCCAACGACCTCATTGTCGATGAACGCTCCCATGCGACTGCATCCGATAACCGCTGCTCGATATATATGCAATGTAAATTCCTCCTGATACACGAAACATGAATATAGTGTTCATAGAGCGAGGTGAGACCCCACTTTGTGATGGATTGTCAAGGCTGGCGAGAGTGTAACGCACTCTCATGGCAAATTGAATAGTACTGATTTTCTTATATGCGATCGGTTTTTACATTAGCACAAAACAGTGAATCTGTCCAAATATTTATGTGTGAGTATTATCGAAGACCGAACTGATAGAGCCGTATACATTGTTCCTGCATAGCCTTCGTTGCCTTCTACGCTTGCTTTTCTGGTCCTCTTGTCCTTCCCTTAAAAATAATTGTTGACAGCATTTGAGAAATGGATTATCATATACTAATTAAGAATTTAGGAATGCCTAAATCTAACTTTTGGATGGTCAAGAATGATAACCCATGCGATGGAAGATTATCTGAAGACGGTGTACTTGTTGCAAGAAGGTCAGGAAAAAGTCTCCACCTCTGCTATTGCCCAGCAGATGGAGGTTTCCGCCGCATCCGTCACCGGCATGATCCGAAAGCTGGCAGCGATGGGGTTGCTGAATTATGCGTCCTATCAGGGCGTTGAATTGACAGAAGGCGGAAAAAAAATCGCTCAAGAGATTATTCGCCATCACCGGTTGCTGGAACTTTATCTCGTTGAAATCATGGGATTTACTTGGGACAAAGTGCACGATGAAGCGGATAAACTGGAACATGTTATTTCCGAGGAGTTTGAGGAACGGATGAGCGAGGCGTTGGGGCATCCGACAACCGATCCGCACGGACATGCCATTCCGGCAAAGGACGGTGCACTTCAAGAGATCGCTTATGCAACATTGACGGAGGTTGACGCAGGCAGCTCCGCTACTGTTCAGCATGTCAATGATAATGATCCCGAGATGCTGCGTTACTTTGATCAGTTAGGTCTCCTGCCGGGTGCCGTTGTCCAGGTTGTAGCGAAAGAACCGTTTAATGGGCCATTACGTTTGAAGGTTGACCAGACTGAACACTTTGTTGGTCGCGAAGTTGCAGGCAATGTGTTTGTAAGTCCTCAGATAACCTGATCTTCCTAACTCTAGCATTGATAGAGACCTGCGTGATGCCAATTTAAGAAAGGATAAGGGGAATATGCGCAGAGTCTATGGGTTGTTCGCTTTTGTGATAATACTATTCGTTGCTTGTGACCGTCAATCGGATAAGGCTAACGAAAAGGCGTCGAGTTCAACAGGTATATCCAGTGAGAGACCGATTCGTGTG
This sequence comes from Candidatus Poribacteria bacterium, assembly GCA_022826645.1. Taxonomy (GTDB): domain Bacteria; phylum Poribacteria; class WGA-4E; order WGA-4E; family PCPOR2b; genus PCPOR2b. The sequence continues at coordinate 18,959 of JAJDUM010000121.1, read as the reverse complement.
GTGACAACGATCGGCATGATTACTGATATTGTTCAGAATGTTGGGGGTGACCGCGTCAGTGCGATCGGATTGATGGGAGCCGGGATTGATCCACATTTGTACAAAGCGAGTGAAGGCGATGTTGCTCGACTCGCAGGTGCCGACCTCATCTTTTACAACGGCTTGCATCTTGAGGGGAAAATGGCAGGTGTGCTCGAGAGGATGCAAGATCAGGTGAAGACGGTTGCTGTAACGCATGACATTGATCGAGGCGTGCTATTGGCACCACCAGAGTTTGAAGGGGCATACGACCCACACGTTTGGTTTGATGTGACCCTCTGGATGAAAGCGGTTGAACGGGTACGGGATACGCTGATTGAGATTGATAAGGATAGCGCGGAGTTGTACCGGGCGAATACGGAAATTTACTTGGCGCAGATGGAGGAACTTCACGACTATGTGATGCAGCAAGCCGGGCGCGTATCTCCTGATCAGAGGGTGCTCGTCACAGCCCACGATGCCTTTAATTACTTCGGTCGTGTTTACGGGTTTGAAGTGCGTGGGCTTCAGGGAATTAGTACGGCAGCCGAAGCAGGCACAGCTGATGTGCAAGCGTTAGTACAATTTATCGTCGAACGCCGTATCCCCGCGATGTTTGTTGAAACATCTGTGCCCCGCCGGAGTATCGAAGCGGTACAAGCCGCCGTGAAGGCGAAAGGATTCTCTGTAGAGATTGGTGGGCAGCTTTTCTCAGATGCGATGGGAGCGTCGGGAACACCAGAAGGCACGTACCTCGGAATGGTGCGTCATAACATTGATACAATCGTGGCATCGCTTCTGAAACCAGCGGTCAATTAGAAAGCCACGGATAGGTCCACGGGTGTCGGTATGCGAGAGGAGATTGATATGACAGGACCCTTAAATAACCGATTGGCTATTGAGGTGGCGGATTTGACCGTGGCGTACCGGGATCAGCCGGTACTGTGGGATGTAGACCTTAACGTGCCATCGGGGGTCCTCATGGCGATCGTCGGTCCCAACGGTGCTGGCAAAACGACGCTTATCAAAGCAATCTTAGGATTGGTATCACCGGCGGCGGGACGGGTATTAATCCACGGCCAGTCCTACACCGATCAGCGACGACTGGTGGGATATGTGCCGCAACGTGGGAGCGTTGACTGGGATTTCCCGACGAGCGTATTGGACGTGGTCATGATGGGCTGTTATGGTACACTCGGTTGGGGGCGTCGTCCGGGTCGTCGGGAGCGCGCAAAGGGAATGGAAGCGCTTGAAAATGTTGGGATGCTTGACTTTGCAGACCGGCAGATTAGCCAACTTTCCGGTGGACAGCAGCAGCGAGTCTTCCTTGCGCGGGCATTGGTACAGGACGCCCAGGTGTACCTCATGGACGAACCGTTTCAAGGTGTTGATGCGACGACTGAGCGGGCAATCGTTGCGCTCTTGCAAGACCTGCGAGCTGCCGGCAAGACGGTGGTCGCTGTTCATCACGACTTGCAGACAGTGGCAGATTATTTCGATTCCGTAACGCTTCTAAATGTGCGCAGAATCGCCAGCGGTCCGGTGGAGGAAGTATTTACAGAACAGAATCTCCGACTCGCATACGGTGGTCGCGTCGCGTTCCTCAGTCGAGATGCTCAGGTTGATGGGACCACCGGACAATCTGATACAGCATCATCTGAACCGGCTGATGATGTTATAACTGTACAGGTTGACAAACCGATGGATACTTCACTCCGTCCATCTTAGAGTGAACTTTGATATATAAAGCGTACAAACTGTCTTTTTACGTTTTCCGATCTGTTAATTATCAATTTATGGTGAATTATAGAAATAAGTAAACATTACCCATACCGACCTTCGAGAGGTTTCCAAAGTCCCCTGACCAATTTCCCCCTTGACAAGGGGCGGGTGCCCTCTGGGCGGCGGGGTTGGGGAATTTAGGGGTTGGCTGTGCAGTGAGAATGTCTAAGTAATTGTAAAATCTACCATAAAAACACAACTTTATTAGGAGGTTATTTGTTTCATGACACGCAAATTTTTGGTTGTTACTGCTGCACTTTTAATTATTTTTTCTCTACAAGCTCAAGCCAGATCTGGTGATGAACCACATCAAAGACTACAGCTAAACACGGCAGGAGAAGTCACCTTTGAATCAACGTCTACTGATGTTGGAAATTTGGTGGTCATCAACGGCAACGAGCACATCGTCCAACCGAAGAACACCTTCGATTTAGCGGGACAAAATTTACGTTTCACACCCAATGACCTAGGCGGATACGATGTCACTATACCAGAAGATATTGAGTTTGTCCAAGCCTTTGGTGATATATTGCAGTTGAGCGATGACGACAGTAAGAAGATCGAAATCGAATTCGACTTCCCATTTTTTGGTGAGGAATATACAGAACTTTTTGTCAATTCAGATGGAAACTTGACATTTGGCAAAGGGGATGCGGCTTCGTGGGCGCGGGACTTGCAGCGATTTCTGGGGGAATCTCCGCGTATTGGCGTGTTGTACACTGACCTGAATCCGTTTGCCCCGTTTCCTGACCCATTCGGCGAAACTCCAACTGTTGAGGTAAAGCAAGCTTCAAAGCAGGTAACCGTCACTTGGTTCAATGTTGAGGCGTTCAGTGCAGAAGCCTTCGGTAGCGTGGCATCACTAACAATGCAGGTTGTCCTGTTCGATACGGGGGTCATTGACATCATCTTTGAAGAGTCTGATGTAAGAACTGGTATTGTTGGGGTATCCCCCGGTGGAATCGACGATGCCTTTCAAGTGAATTTGGTGGACTACTCGGACAATTTGCCGCTTGAGGGAACAACGGGTGCGATTGCAGAAGTCTTCGTAGATCTGCCAACCGTCAATCTACAGAATGTTGCGCGTGAGTTTTACCGAACGCATAGCGACGATTTTGATAGCTTAATTCTCTTCACTAATTTTGAATCCAATCTAGACTTAGTAGGAGTTCTAGCTTTTGCTATTAACGTTCAGAATGATGTTTTAGGTATCGGCAACCCAAACAGAGCAGAAATTTTTCCGCAATTTGATCATACCGCTGAGTACGGTAGCCAAGGGAATCTGAAAAGCTTTCTCACCATGAAAAACTTAAAGGTATGGGAGGATGATCCCTTGGAGAATACATTTGGTCCGGCAACTTCCACCCTAAGTGTACTCGCGCACGAATTTGGGCATACATGGATAGCTTTCATTGATCCCCCTATACTGTTAACTCGGGACCGGGCACATTGGAATTTTTTCCTACATACGAGTGGATCGCTTCTGGGCGGCAATGACATCCAAGATAACGGGGATGGCTCGTTCATTACCTTGGCTCCAAAAGATATTTATAGTCCACTCGATTTATATCTAATGGGTCTACTAAAACAGGAAGATGTTCCTCCAACCTTCTTGGTGACCGACCCCCACGATTTGGATCTTCCACCTCCTTATGATCAACAAACTATAACTTCAGAGCAGCTACAGAGCATATATTCTTTGGGAGATGTCGGTTTCCGGGGTGACAAGCAGGAAGTGAGAATTGAAGACATTATTTCGATAAACGGGATGCGAATCCCCGATGCTGAATCCTCTCAGAAAGACTTTCGGACTGCGTTTATCCTGCTTGCTCAGGGTGAGGAGGGACCCACTCCCGACGAAATCGACAGGGTAGAGGCTGTCAGGCTTTACTGGGCTCCCTTCTTTCATCGTGCCGCGAATAACTTGGGGACGATGACCAGCACCCTTGATGGTTCATCTGAAGATGTTAGGTTGCCTACTGAGGACGAACTCGAGGAAGAACGCGTTTATACTTATACGGTGCATCTGGATAACGGGTTAAATATCATTTCACCGCCGCTACGTCCAGAGACGCCGCTGACAGCGCGCAGCTTTATGGAGATGGTCGGATCGACGGTTATGATCGCTGCTGATGACGGGGAATTCGTATCTCATACCGTCACAACGCCCGGGGATGGATATGCGATTGAAGGTGGACGGGGTTATATTGTCAATACGCCAAAGGGTGGTGCGATTACATTCACAGGAGATCCTTGGGACGATTCCGATTCGACGCAAGCTGCTGGAACCGCGAGTGCGCCAGCCACCAGCGGAGCGCTTTGGGCATTCGTCGTTGATGGGATTCTTGCCGAAGAAGGGTTCCAGGAATCTTATCAAATTACCATTGATAATCTCAGAACGGGAAATCGGTTGACGGAAGGGTTAGCCGAAGCAGGTGGTAGATTTACTTTAGGCTATGCTGACTTAAATCGAACCCCAGTTGTCCAAGTTGGCGATACCTTGCGTTTGACGTTCACCGATAGCACGTCAGGTAGGCCTATCGGAAGAATAGACTATGCTATCACAGCCGATGATATTCGGAACGCTTATACAACGCTTGAGCTAACCTTTGATAGCATTGCTCCGATGCATACCCAGTTGCTTCAGAACTACCCAAATCCTTTCAATCCTGAGACGTGGATTCCATATCAACTCGCATCTGATGCGGAGGTGATAGTTACCATTTATGACACCGAGAGCGTGTTGGTACGTCAATTGGAGGTGGGATATCAGCAGGCGGGATATTACACAGATAGGGTGCGAGCAGCGTATTGGGATGGGCGTAACCACTTAGGTGAATCAGTGGGGAGCGGCATCTATTTCTACCAGCTGCGCGCAGGTGACTATGCCACCATGCGAAAGATGGTAATTCTCAAGTAAGTAGATTTCGCGAAATCGAAGATACCCATAAACATTGCGCGATAGTCTTGGTTGATTGAGCCCGGATTATCGCGCAACACGCCGGGTATTCCGTTGAGATATGAATCTTGACCTACTAAGACTAACACCCGTAGGTCGGGCTCTCGCCCGACCTCATCCCAATTCACATCAGTTGAGCCGTAAAGCCAACCTACAAACTGTTAGTGTTTGGCAGATCGCACCATTCTAATGCGCCCTCGATTTATCGGGATCTCGTTACGCTCGCCTTGAAGCAATTTCGGATAACGGTCTCGGTTTGAGGCTTTAACTGGCAACTTGCGTCAAAATAGGTCGGCGAATGGAATTGCTGCACAATCTCTTCTTTGATTACACCCTGCGTACGGTCGCACAAGGTTCTGCCACACTCGGAATCGTCAGCGGTGCTTTGGGGACATACGCGGTCTTGCGCAAGCAGAGCCTATTAGGAGACGCAATTTCCCATGCAGCGTGGCCTGGTATCGCCTTAGCGTTTCTGCTTACCGGCAGCAAAGCCCCGCTTGTGTTGGTGTTGGGCGCTGCTGCTGCTGGCTGGATAGGCACGCTTTTCGTAATGGGCATTGTTAATACGACCCGCCTCAAAGACGATAGCGCACTGGGCTTGGTGCTTTCCGTGTTCTTTGGTTTCGGGCTTGTTCTGTTGACAGCATTCATTCAGAAGATGCCTAACGCGAATCAGGCTGGACTCGACAAATTCCTCTTTGGCCAAGCGGCGGCATTGATGGAAAGAGATGTCAAGACGATGGCGTCGCTGGGGATTATCGCACTGTTGATAATGATGGTCTTCTGGAAGGATTTCAAACTGCTCAGTTTCGATCCTGACTTCGGAGCCAGCCTCGGTTTTCGCATGCGCTGGCTTGACGTTTTGCTGACGACACTTATTGTAATCGCCATTGTACTGGGACTACAGACTGTCGGCGTAGTGCTGATGAGCGCGATGGTTGTCGCACCTGCGGCAGCGGCACGGCAGTGGACAGATCGTTTAGGTGTGATGGTCCTCCTGTCTGCCCTGTTTGGTGCGGTTGCCGGTGTAAGTGGTGCACTCATTAGTAGTAGTGCAGCAAGGATTCCTACCGGTCCAACCATTGTGATCTGCATCAGTGTAATCGTTGCGGTATCGATGACTCTGGCGCCAAATCGCGGGTTGGTCTGGAATTGGATACGCCATCAACGCAACCGTCGGCAACTACGGGTCGAGATGGTGCTGGATGATCTCTACGCACTGACGTTGCAGCATGAGGATTTAGAACACCGACATTCTGTAAGGGTCTTAAACGCGATGAGTGCTGGACGGGGCGGCGCTAAGCGAAGCCTTGAAGAGTTGGAAGCTCGCGGTTGGGCACATCGGGTCGGCACAGAATGGGCACTGACTCCGAAGGGATTGGCGGAGGCGAAACGGTTGGCGGAAATGCGGGGGAATTAGATGAACTTCTCACCACAGATAGAGATTCAAATTATCGCTGCGGTTGTTGCTGTTGCGTGTGCCTTGCCGGGAGTATTTCTGGTGCTTCGCCGTATGGCATTGATGAGCGATGCTATCAGTCATTCAATCCTTCTGGGTATCGTTTTAGCGTTTTTTGTTGTTGAAGATCTTGCCTCGCCATTCCTGATTATCGCAGCAGCAATCACCGGCGTGATTACGGTAGCGCTCGTGGAACTCTTGCACGGCACTGGGCTTGTGCGTGAGGATGCTGCTATCGGGATTGTGTTTCCAGCACTGTTCAGTGGCGGTGTGATTCTCATTTCTCGCTATGCGGGGAGTGTCCATCTGGATACCGATGCTGTGCTGTTGGGAGAGTTGGCGTTTGCTCCGTTTGAGCGGTTCTCCGTTTTCGGATACGCCCTCCCCAAATCGCTCTGGGTGATGGGCGGGATCCTACTCATCAACCTTGTTTTTATTACGTTGTTTTACAAGGAACTTAAACTGGCAACATTTGACGCTGGACTTGCCGCCGCACTCGGATTTTCACCCGTCCTCGTCCACTACGGTTTGATGACATTGGTTTCGGTGACAGCGGTTGGGGCGTTTGACGCGGTGGGATCCATCTTAGTTGTTGCGTTGATGATTGCGCCGCCGGCGACCGCTTACCTGCTAACGGATCGACTGTCCTATCTGCTTGGACTGAGCGCATTGAATGGTATTGCGAGTGCTATCACTGGTTACTGGTTGGCGCGTTGGCTGGATGCGTCTATTGCCGGGGCTATGGCAACGATGAGTGGTGTCTTCTTCCTTTTAACTTTTCTGCTCGCACCAACCCGCGGCATCATCGCTATTGCCCGGCGACGTGTGCGTCAGCGGTGGCAATTCGCTCAGACGATGCTTACCATCCACCTCCTGAATCATGAAGGCTCTCCCGAAGCTCAGCAGGAGCGCCGTATCGAGCATCTGGATGAGCATCTGCGTTGGGCCCCTTCTTTCGCGGAGCGGGTTGTGAGATATGCGGAGAGACAGGGTGCCATCCAGGCCGATGGGGGTGATTTGACCTTAACCGAACATGGTCGACAGATTGCTCGCGATGGTTTGAGTATGTCTGAAACCAGCCCCGATCAGAGATCGGAATTCGCGATTTCGTAGATCTTCAGAGATTAAGCTATTGAAACCGAAACTTTGCACCCTCATAAGTGGATCGACGTGTGGACTCCCTTCCCAATCCTCGAAATAGCTTCCCAAAGCGAATTCTTTCACTTCTCAGTCTCATTCCAATCCAATGCCTCTGTATTGCGTGTTTCTTCCTGCTCTACCATAAGTTGCTTGCGCACTGGATGCGGACAGCTTCGATTAATCTTGGAGCGGTCAGATTTCATCGTCATCTGGTTCCGCTTTATGCGCGACCGCAAACTGATCTGAGTATCTGGATATTCCCTGCATTGGTTGTTCTGATAGTATTTCTATTTTTTTGCCGAAAGATCTTTCTTCAGCGGTCTGTGTCCCTCACCCAGCTCTTTCTCATCTCGATTGGATTCTTCCTTGCCATCAGTATTAGCGTTGCGATGATTGACGGCTACCGAGAAGTAGCTGGACGACAGTTGCCTGCACTCCTTGAGCCGTATACGCGAACAAACTACGAATACTACGGCGATGTGCCAAAGGTCGATCAGATCGGTCTTTGGTCATTCATGAGAGGTTACGCCAAGCCAGGGCTGTTTTCAACGTTATCGGGACACGCACAGACCCATCCGCCCGGCGGTATATTGTTTCTGTGGATTGTCAGCAAACTCTTTGGATATAATCTGTTGGCTGCGTCACTTGGGTCGGTTGTTTTCACGAGCCTGACGGTGATACCGATCTACCTGCTGGCAAAAGGATTGTACGATGAGTTGGTCGCTGGCTTCGCCCTCGCACTTTTCCTTGTTACGCCCAACTTCGTCATGTTTACGGGCACATCAATGGACGGTCCGTTCAGCGTTTTCCCGATCTTGAGCCTGTACCTATTTTACAGGGGGATCGGTTCGGAGCGAACGGTGTGCTATGGACTCTTGACGGGAGTCTCACTCGGTTGCGGGATGCTGATGACATACTCGACAGTGTTCATCGGCTTATTTTTCGGTGTTGTCCTGCTGCTCACCTTAATTTTGGACCGGGGAAGGTTTAGATACACATTGACCCTATTATTGACTGCCGGTGTTACTTTCATCATGTTTTACCTGCTGATGTTTCTGTTTACAGGATTTAACCTTTTTGAGGCGTTGCAGGCATCGATACGAAAAGACAGCGCGAGATTGGGAACAGGATACGAAACGATTGAACTTTACCTTCACTTGAGCATTGGGAATCTGTTTGCCTTTCTGATTGGGATTGGGATACCAACGACAACTGTGTGGCTTCGACAGGCTGTGCGGACGATTCGAGACACGCGGCGTGGCAAGCCGATTGATATCTACGTTATTGGCTATATAGTCTCATTGCTGACGATTGCGTTTTCCACGCTTTTCACAATGGAGGTTGAGCGGGTCTGGATCTTTATGGTTCCTTTTGTCCTCATCCCTGTGGCGAAGCATCTCAGTCAGCGGGGTATAGCTGATTTCTATTGGGTTGCTGGACTGCTGTGCCTGCAGCTGGCTCTGTTCGAGGTTACGCTGTATACGTATTGGTGATTATAGTAGTCTCCTCGAAATGGTTGCGTTGGCAGCTGCGGTAATAACTGACCTTGCAATAGCTTAACAAAACAGGTAAAATATCCAAACGCCGTAATAGAACTCGAAAAGCAGGTAAAGGAGAGGGGCTATGCCAGACAAGGTTGGGGTTGGACTCATCGGTTGTGGTGGGATGGGATCGCATCATGCACGGAATCTCGCCGAGATCGAAGGGGCGCATTTGCGCGGATTCGCTGATGTTCGCAGTGAAGCGGCTCAACAGTTGCAAGAGGAGGTCGGCTGCGACTATTGCACAACGGATCCACAAGATCTCTTTAACGACGATTTGATCGATGTTGTGTTGATTTGTACCCATCACGATTTACACGTACCTCTCGCGATTGAGGCTGCGGAAGCCGGGAAACAGCTCTTTGTCGAAAAACCGTTGGCACTGACGATTGAAGGGTGCGAACAGATCGAGGCAGCGGTAGCGCGTACCGGTGTGAAGTTAATGGCTGGATTTCAAGCGCGATTCTCGCCCTTCATTGCTAAACTCAAGGAGGTAATTCCGACCCCGCTTGTGATGGTCGGACAGCTCGTGGATCCGCGATGGGGCGATGATAGTTGGGCGAACGATCCGATCGAAGGCGGTGGCAACGTTCTTTCGCAAGGTTGTCATCTGTTCGATGCGATGTATTGGCTTGCTGGCGCAGAGCCCACCACCGTTTATGCAGAAGGTGGCAACCTAACGCATCCGAACATTCCCGAAATCACCGATAGCGTTGTTGCCACGATCCGGTTTGCCAACGGATGTGTGGCGAGCGCAATCAACGGGGATTTCGGTTCACCAGCGTTGGCTGGCAAGGCGTTTTACGAACTGTTCGGTGGAGCGAAGACCGCAACGCTCTACGGTTATTATGGTGAACCCGCCATTAAGTTTTGGGGCGTGGAGCCTGCCGATTTCACGATGGAAGATCTGCCATCTGACTATCGCGACGGTAGCGCAGCGCATGGGTATGTCGATGAGATGCGGGCGTTAATTGATTGGGTAGGGAAAGATATCGATCCTGTGAATGCCGCGAAGGTGACGGATGGGCTGCGCGCAACCAAAATTGGGATCAAGGCGATTGAATCTATTCGGACAGGTCAGCCGCAAAATCTATGAGGGTCAATAGCATGAAAATTACGAACATCGAAACATTTGTCGTGGATGCCGGCTGGCGTCCTTGGACATTTGTCAAGGTCGAGACTGATGAAGGGATCACTGGTTATGGCGAATGCAGCGACGGCAGATCACCTCACGGCATCGTCGGGACAATCAAGGATTTGGAGCGGGTGCTGATTGGTACGGATCCGAGAGCCTTCGAGATGCGGTTTTGGGACATGATTCGGGGGACACGCCAGAGTCCCGGCGGCATCGCAGCCAAAGCCATCGCTGGAATCGAGTGCGCGCTTATCGACATCAAGGCGAAAGCACTCGGCATCTCTGTTGTTGAATTATTCGGCGGACCAACGCGGGACAAGGTTCGACTGTACTGGTCTCATTGCGGGACGAGCCGTGCTAGACATCATGAGCTGATAGGTGCGCCGCCACTCAGAACGATGGACGACATCACTGCATTGGGACGGGAAGTGGTGGAACGCGGCTTCACTGCGCTCAAGACCAACATCGTGATGCCCGGTGAGCCTGCATCTGTATACTTCAGTGGATTTGGAGGTGGTTCGGGAACCACGGATCAGGTAGTTACCTCCTCGCTGCTACGACACATTGAAACGTTGATAGGGACGTTCCGGGAGGCAATTGGTCCTGATGTGGGACTCTGTCTAGACCTCAACTTCAACTTCAAAACAGAGGCGTGTCTGCGAATTGCCAAGGTATTGGAACCTTTCGATCTGCAATGGCTCGAAATTGATATGTACGATCCAGAGGCGATCTTGCAGATTAAAGAGTCGACAACTACCCGTATCTGTACCGGTGAGAACCTGTTTTACATGCGGGAGTTTATCCCCTACTTTGAGTTACACGCTGCGGACGTGATGATGATTGATGTTGCGTGGAATGGGTTCACGCAGTCCAAGAAGATCGGAGACCTTGCAGAGGTGTACCAAACCAATATCGCGCCTCACAACTACTACAGCCATATAGCAACATACATGAGCGCGAGCCTATGTGCTGTCCTACCCAATGTCCGCATTATGGAGATTGATATTGACGATGTGCCGTGGAAGGATGACCTTATCACCGATCCGCCGGAGATTATTGATGGCTACATGACAACTCCCACAAAGCCGGGATGGGGAACTGACCTGAATGAGGCAGAGGTGAAAAAGCATCTCTGGGAGAACCGATCAGCGAATTGGTAAACCTATGGTTTGAGTGGGGATAATTATGCCATCAATACGTGAATGCAGGGCTGTCATATTTGATATGGATGGGTTGATGATCGACACCGAAAGTCTTGCGCTCAAGGCTTGGCAGCTTGCAGGAGTTGATTTCGGTTTTCCCATCACCGAGGATATTTTTGTTACTATGGTGGGGCGCAATCGCTGGGATTCGGACCGCACTTTAGTTGAAGTTTTTGGCTCTGATTTTCCAGTTGATGCTGTGCGAAAAAGGTATCGCACTTACGTCGATGGTTGGATTGATGAGGGCATGCTATCTATTAAGTCCGGACTTCTGGAATTGTTGGGTTTCCTGGACCAGGTTTCAATTCCGAAGGCGGTTGCAACGTCTACGGAGTACGATCGAGCGATTTACAAGCTATCACTCGTAAATTTGTTAGACCATTTTCCCATAGTGATCGCTGGCGATCAGGTGGAAAAAGGTAAACCTGCGCCGGATATTTTTCTTGCTGCCGCATTGCAATTGGAGGTTCTCCCGAAGCATTGTCTTGTACTGGAGGATTCAGACGCTGGTATTCAGGCAGCCTACGACGCAGGTATGACATCTGTTATGATTCCGGACATGAAGCCGCCTTCAGAGAAAAGTCGCGCTTTTGCACACAGGGTTTTTGGAGAGTTGGATGAGTTTCACGACTACTTTCGAGAAAGTTTAGGATTGATGTAACTGATGTAAGTAATAATGGACTTAGAAAGGGAGACCAAAATGTCTGCACACACATCTGATCCAATTCGCGATATGTTCATTCAATACAAAACAATCGCAGTGGTTGGGCTTTCTGCGAAGCTGGATCGTCCCAGTTATCGTGTTTCAAAGTTTTTGCAAGAACAGGGTTACCGGATTATACCTGTTACTCCGACCTACGATGCGGTTTTAGGCGAGAAAGCATATCCAAACCTGCTTGAGGTGCCAAAAGATCACCCCATCGAAATCGTTGATATTTTTCGTCGGACCGAATATGTACCAGAGATTGTTGATCAAGCTATCGAAATCGGGGCAAAGGTTGTCTGGATGCAACTGGGAATTATTCACGAAGATGCCGCAGCCAAAGCACGTTCACACGGTTTGCAAGTTGTGATGGACAAGTGCACAAAGCCTGAATATACAGACCGTTTTCTGTCGCCTCAGGTGTAGTATCGAGGGACACATTCGCACGTAAAAAATAAGCGAAAATATCGTGAACGGCACAACAGTTTCCTGGCGGAAGATGTCAGCGCCAAGGGGTTCCAACCGGCTTTGAACGCTTTTTCTTCAAGCATATTGGTTTTATTCACCTATTATGCAGAATACATACATTCTATTCAAGCCGTTAATAAGTCTGTGGGAACGGATGCTTCCTCCGCTGAAATATGCGACGACACGGTGGGTTCTTCTGCCCAAGTTGAAGTCGGATTCGGCGGAAATGCGATCTTATGCTGCACAAGCGTTGGAATCCATGGGGGATACACAAGCGGTACTACCTCTTATTGACGCGCTGCAGGATTCGGATGGCACTGTGCGTCGCTTTGCGATTTCTTCGTTGGGGGCGCTGCGGGATGTGCGGGCAGCTGAGTCGTTAATTTCTTTTCTGGACGATATGGAGCCGGATATGCGGTGTGCTGCTGCTGTTGCGTTGGGCGATCTGCGAGCTGCCCACTCCGTTGCCCCCTTGATTGCGGCGTTAAATGATCCGGATCGATCCGTTTGTTCGGCGACAATTATTGCTTTGGGGAAAATTGGGTCTCGGCGAGCCATTGGACCGCTTAATGAGCTATCGAGGACGACTGACAGTGAGTGGCTGCGTCGCTATGTGAGTGAAACACTGCATCAGATTGAGGAACACGAAGATAAAAATGATGGTTATAGCGAGGTGTTATATTGAATCGAATTGAAGCGAAATTTGAGCAGTTACGCACAGAGGGTCGGAGCGCGTTTATGCCGTACATCTGTGCCGGAGATCCAACCCAGGAGATCAGTGGAAAGCTGCTATTAACGCTTGAAGAGGCGGGTGCCGATCTCATTGAACTTGGCGTCCCATTTTCCGATCCCATTGCAGATGGACCAAGCGTCCAGAAAGCAAGTGAACGGGCGTTGGTTGACAAGATCTCACTGCGGAGGATTCTTGATATGGTTGAAACCCTCCGGCAAAAGACGCAGATTCCGATTACGTTGATGACTTACTATAATCCGATTTTTCGGATGGGAGATGCAGAGTTTTGTGCTGCTGCGGCCAGGGCAGGCGTGGATGGGGTAATTATTCCAGACCTTCCACCAGAGGAAGCCTCCACGCTTTTGGAGGCTGCGCCAGCACATAACATTGCCACAGTTTTCCTTGCTGCGCCCACAAGTTCGCCCGAACGGATGCGTCTCATCGCGTCGGTTAGTACTGGTTTTATCTACTGCGTCTCGGTTACCGGTGTTACAGGGGCGCGTGCATCCCTTTCGGACGAGATTCAGCCGATGATCGCTGAGTTGAGAAAACAGACTCAAAAACCGATCTGTGTAGGATTTGGGGTCTCAACAAGCGAACAAGCCAATACAGTCGCCCGCTTTGCGGATGGCGTCATCGTTGGCAGCGCAATTGTTAACGTTATTGAAGAACATCTGGGAGACGAAGCGGCGATCTTATCAAACGTGAAGAAATTTGCGGAGGAGTTGGTAGCGGGGGTGCGGGGAGAGATTTAACAGAAAACCTTCCGAAGCCTACGAAACCTATCGCAAAACTACACCCGATAGGAAGGGTAGCGAGATTGCAACCCAGCGCGACGCGGTTTCTCCTTAGGGTGAATACTATACGCAAACTCGTCACAGATTTGTGACAGGTTGTCAATAAAATCTGACCAATAATATTCATCATCTTTACGGGCTTGCCCGTCAGCAAGAATTAAGGCGAGCTCGTAAAAGTTCTTACGATCCTTTTGAGTGTCTTGATTCTGTCTCATGTCAGTTTCCTTTCTGCTTGGTTCTTTGGTGTTTCAGTTACTGCATTGAAGCGATTTTCTATAATTCTGAGCAATAGGAAAGCCAGTGAGAGCACCGGCTTTCCTCAAGGAGGCAAATTGATTAACTTCCAATATGCATATGCAATAATAATGCCAATATTTGGCATTACCTCTTTACGGCTTAGCACAGTCTGACGCTGCGTATACGGCACCTTAATCTCAGCCGTCTTTTGAATTGTTGAACGAATGTTGATGACCGCAAGTTATGGGACAAATCGGGCAGCTGCACAGCTATTTATGACCCATTTCGTGCAACGTCAGGACTTTGGAATTTTTTTGCAGCGTAATACAACGTTAGTAGTTATATTTCGGTTTCTTAAAAAAATCCGAGTTGCTTTTGGGGGAAACCTGTGAGGATTAAGTCGGTGTTTCGCAATCGCAACAGCATGTATCAAAAGCAATACTATGAATCTATAATATAAAGGAGTAAATATCACGATGGCAACAGACCAACCCGTTCGTGTTCGCTTTGCGCCCTCGCCGACGGGATTTCTTCATATTGGAGGTGCGCGCACAGCGCTGTTTAATTGGCTTTTCGCAAAGCATCACGGCGGAACATTTATCCTTCGGATTGACGATACCGACGAAGCCAGATCTACTGACGAATCGATGCGGGGCATCTACGAGTCGATGGAATGGCTCGGATTGGATTGGGACGAAGGACCGAGGGTTGGAGGTCCCCACGCACCGTATGTTCAAACAGAGCGCGGCGATCTTTACCGCAAATATGTTCAGCAATTACTCGACACCGGTAACGCATATCGCTGCTATTGCACTCCCGAGGAATTAGATCAGATGCGGACGCGTGCTCGCGTGGAAAAACGCCCACAGGGATACCCCGGAAAGTGCAGGCATCTGACGGAAGCGGATCGAGGGGAACTTGAAGCGGAGGGACGTACATCAACAATTCGACTCAAAATTCCAGAAGGTGCAATCATTTTACGTGACCTCGTACTTGACGTGGTCAAATTTGAAGCCGAGACACTCGACGACTTCATTATTGTCAGATCGAACGGTTCCCCGCTCTATAATTTCACGTCGATTATTGATGATATTGAGATGGGAATAACGCATGTTATCAGAGGAGCAGACCATCTTTCCAATACGCCGAAGCAGCTCCTGATTTGTCAGGCGCTTGGTATTGACCCACCGCAGTGTGCACATCTGCCGATGGTGCTGGGCAGCAGCAAGGGCGAAAAGTTGAGTAAGCGGCACGGTGCCACCTCCGTTGGGCAGTATCGTGATGACGGGTATCTACCGGAGGCGTTAGTTAACTTTCTCGTACGGCTCGGTTGGTCTTATGACGACAAAGAGGAAATTTTCTCTGTTGCCGAACTGATTGAGAAATTCGACCTTGATCGGGTGGGAAAGAGTGGAAGTGTGTTTGACCTCCAAAAACTGCAATGGCTGAACGGGCACTATATCGCACAGTTAGACCTATCAGCGCGAACCGATGCGGTTATTCCCTTCTTGCAGAAGGCGGGTTTTTCGGGGGAAGAGAGGAGCCGGACGTGGCTGGAACAATTTGTTGCAGCGGTTGGGGATCGGTTGGAGACGCTGGCAGATATTACTTCCTACAGTTACCTTTTCACCGACGATTTTGACTATGACCCCAAAGCGGTTAAGAAGTGGTGGAAGGGCGATCCCGCCGGGATTTTGCAGGGACTCCGCGATGTTTTAGCAGCGGTTGAAGTATTTGAGACGGAGCCGATTGAAGCGGCAATCTGGGCACACATCGAAGCAAACGAGATTAGTCGAATCAAGGCGATGCAGCCGTTACGGGTTGCCTTGAGCGGCGAATCAGGTGGACCTGGTTTGTTCGATATTATCGTTCTGCTCGGCAGAGAAGCAGTGCTTGACCGGTTAGACAGAGCTATCAGCCATATTCAGGGAACTTAGTATTGGCGTAAAAAGCGACAATATAAACAAACTGCTTGTAATTCATTTGCTAAACAAGAAATCCTCTTTGTTGTTTTGTCCAGTTATTCTACTTCAGGTGGATGTTCGCCAGCAGAGTAAAGTAATCGTCGTAAATTGAGCAGTTGAGTGCGATTTAGATGTAAGGTTTCCACTGTTGCTCTGCCCGTCCTGGTTCGTCCAATGATGTACATGAAATTCGTACTCCAGGTGAAGTGCCTCGACCATCGTTGCCGGCGGGGATTAAAAAGCGGAACTCGCTGTCCGGTGTGAGGGTCTTGAGCGTGGGTTTTGGTATATTTATGACCATTGCACCATGGACATGCCCACGCCAAATTGTCCAAAGTTGTCCTTCCGCCAGCATTTCTCGGTCGAATATGTTCGCAGTGAAAGGAGGCATTGGTAAAATGGGCGGGGCAGTATTCGCATAGTCCTTGTGCTTGTTCGCTCACTTGGCGGCGCAACGAGGGAGAAATGCGCTCAGAAGTCGCCATTTCCATCTTTCAAACCAAGTTCCGCGATGATGCCCCGCAATGTTGTTCCGCGGTGTTGTGCCAAAGCACTGAGGGCTTCAATACGCTTAACGTTTCGACATTCCAACTGCTGGAGCAACGATTGATACTCAGCAAGTTCATCTTCTGACAGCGTTGTTAGTTCACGCTTGCGACGTAGCTGCTCGTACCGTCGTTGTTCGATGGGAGGTAGGAGAGAAAAATCCTGAATGAAAGCGAGTAACGTTGCTTCATCCCCTTCTCCATTCTGCTTCTGCCACTCGAAGAACTGCTGCGTGAATTTGTGTAACTCAGCCGGCGGTAATTGTTTAACCGCACTAAGCAAGCGTTCGACAGTCAATTCGGTGGGGATTTGTATGGTGGACATGAAGCACTCTCCTTTCTACAGGGATTACAATTTTCCTCGCTGACGCTGCTGCGACCTTTGAATTTTTGCCCAGGTGTCCCGTAACGTCACTGCCCGATTGAATACCAGTTTTTCATCTGAGGAATCGGGATCTACACAGAAATAGCCCGTTCTTAGGAACTGGTACTGGGTTCCGGACTCGGCACCGGCGAGGCTGGATTCAACCTGACACGATTGCAATGCCTCCAGCGAGTTTGGGTTCAAATTCGCCTCGAAATCATCATCCGTGAGAACATTGGGGTTCGGTTCGGTGAAGAGATGGTCGAATAAGCGAACTTCGGCTTCGAGCGCGTGGGGAGCGGAAACCCAGTGCAACGTTCCTCTTACCCGGCGCCCATCTTCAGACCACCCGCCTCGTGTCTCCGGATCGTAGGTGCAATGCAGCTCAGTCACCTCTCCCGTCTGTTCGTCCTTAACCACATCGACACATGTAATGTAGTAGGCGTGTTTCAGCCGTACCTCACGACCGGGTGCCAAACGGAAGTACTTTCGCGGAGGGTCTTCCATGAAATCCTCTCGTTCGATATAGATCTCGCGTGAAAACGGAATCTTCCGATGCCCCATACTCTCGTCTTCCGGATTATTCTCAGCATCTAACTCTTCTACTTCGCCTTCCGGGTAGTTATCAATAATCACTTTGAGCGGACGCAGGACTGCCATCACACGCGGTGCACGTATATTCAAATCTTGCCGGAGGCAGTATTCAAGGAGCGCAATATCGACCACATTATCGCTTTTTGCCACGCCGATACGATTACAAAAATCTCGGATGGCTTCCGCTGTGTAGCCCTTTCTTCGGAAGCCGGATAGTGTCGGCATGCGCGGATCATCCCACCCGCTGACATATCCTGACTCCACTAGTTGGACGAGCCACCGTTTGCTTAATATCGTATTGCTGAGATTGAGTCGAGCGAACTCAATCTGCTGCGGCTGATAAATTTCCAATTCGTCAAGATACCAATCGTACAGGGGACGATGGTCTTCGTATTCGAGCGAACATAACGAGTGGGTGATGCCCTCTATAGAATCGTTTTGGCCATGAGTGAAGTCGTACATTGGGTAGATACACCATTTATCACCCTGCCTATAATGCGTTGCCCGCCGGATGCGGTACATGACTGGATCCCGCATATTCAAATTGGGAGATGCCATATCAATTTTGGCGCGAAGTGTACGCTCACCGTCCGAAAATTCACCTGCCCTCATACGCTCGAAAAGGTCAAGATTTTCCTCAACAGAACGTTCACGATCCGGGCTATTCACCCCTGGCTCCGTCAACGTGCCACGGTACTCCCGGATCTCATCGGCGTTCAGGTCGCAGACGTACGCCTTTCCTTTCTTGATGAGTTTCACGGCATATTCGTAGAGTAGCTCAAAGTAGTCCGAAGCGTAGAACTCCCGGTCTTCCCAATCAAATCCGAGCCATCGTATATCTTCCTTCTGCGATTCCACGTATTCAATGCTTTCTCTTGTTGGATTGGTATCATCAAATCGCAAATTGCAAAGCCCATCAAAGTCTTGCGCGATACCGAAGTCAATGCAGATGGCTTTGGCGTGGCCAATATGCAGATAGCCGTTCGGCTCTGGTGGAAAGCGCGTATGGACACGACCATCGAATCGGTTTGTCCGCAAATCCTCCTGAACTGCCTGCCGGATGAAGTCGGTCGTAGAGGTGGAATCGCTCGTGCTATCTTTTTCCGTTTCATTTGTTGTCTCGTTCATTGTTGTTCCTTCGATCTGTTGAGATGGTAATGCAGAATCAGGCTTCCTCTTACTAAAGTTTGGACAATTTTTATGTGAAAAGAGGCAGAAAAGAGGTATCCTTTCAGGAACCCACAACAGTTTCGAAAGGAGAACTTATGTTCCTCATATTCTGCCTCGCGTCTATTTTAACCGAGTTTCGTCCGTTATT
>JAJDUM010000016.1 GCA_022826645.1 Candidatus Poribacteria bacterium | reverse complement strand
AATAACGGACGAAACTCGGTTAAAATAGACGCGAGGCAGAATATGAGGAACATAAGTTCTCCTTTCGAAACTGTTGTGGGTTCCTGAAAGGATACCTCTTTTCTGCCTCTTTTCACATAAAAATTGTCCAAACTTTAGTATAATATAGTTGCGGCAAAAAATATCCGATAAAATCGGTTGCAATTGACAAGTGTCCAATTTCAACCGCGCGGATCCCTCAACCTTTTGTCGCCATGTCAATTCTTATGTACCTAACTCAAAATCAACAATTTAATCAAGGAGTCTAATTAGCTATGTCTCAAACAGGGAAAATAACGCTAATTCTGTTTAGTGTTATGGCGTCAATTTTTGTCCTGTCTACCGCTATGGCGCAGGAATCAACTGAAGCAGAGATGTCGGATGATATGGAAACTGACATGTCATCTGAAACGGAAACTGAAGACGAGGTTGTTGAGCTTGTAGAACAGGTGGTGATTGGTTCGAGAGCGCGCCCTCGCTCGGTTATTGATTCAGCGGTGCCGATTGACACCATCCGCGGTGACGAAATCGGAAAGCAAGGCACTACTGATTTACAAGACATGTTTAGAAATTTGGTGCCTTCCTACAACGTCAACACCCAGCCAATCAGCGACGCAGGGACAGTGGTTCGACCTGCAAATCTGCGGGGATTGGCACCGGATCATACCTTGGTGCTGGTCAACGGTAAACGGCGGCACCGTGCGTCGGTGATTCACTGGTTAGGTAATGGATTGGCTGATGGCGCACAAGGACCTGATTTGTCTGCCATCCCGTCTATCGCGCTGAGACAGGTGGAGGTGCTCCGGGACGGTGCATCCGCTCAATACGGTTCCGATGCCATTGCAGGCGTGATGAATTTCCAACTCAAAGATAGCCACGAGGGCGGCTCCATTGAATTCAAGCCCGGGATTTATCAGTATGGCGATGGTAGGCAATACGCGGTCGCCGGCAATATCGGCTTGGGTAGTAAGGAAACTTGGACCAACCTGAGCTTAGAATATGGTGGTTCAGACCCTACCATCCGCTCCGTCCAGCGTGATGATGCCCTACTGTTAGAGGGAGCTGGCAATACCAGTGTTAGAAATCCCGCGCAAATTTGGGGACAGCCCATTGTAGAAGGCGACATGAAATTCTTCGCCAACTATGGAAGCACCCTCACGGATAACGTCGATTTCTATGGACACGCCAACTACGCCAGCAAGCGGGTCGAAGGCGGGTTCTATTTCCGAAATCCGAACACCCGTAGCGGTGTGTTTAGTACTGACGGGGGCGAGACGTTGTTGGTTGGCAATTTGTCGGGCGGGGAGTACCCGAACATTCCCATCACCAATAGTAAGCCCGATGCAGAAGAGTTGGCAAAGGTTTTCGCAGATCCCAATCTCTTCACGTACCAAGAGATGTTCCCGGGCGGATTCACACCGAGATTTGGGGCAGATACGGTAGATAGCTCTGTTCTGGTTGGGATTAAAGGCAATGCTTTAGAATCTATGCTTCCCTCCGGCGGACTGGGTTGGGATTTAAGTGCCTATTTTGGACGGCATCATGCGGACTTCTTCATCTTTAACACCGTCAATGCCTCGCTGGGTCCCGACACACCAACCGACTTCAATCCGGGTGACTACATCCAGACCGATTACAACGTTAACTTTGATTTAACGCACGAACTCAGTGATATGCTATTCCTCGCTTCGGGGTTAGAATATCGGAACGAAGGCTTTGAGATAGTAGAAGGTCAGAGAGAATCGTATCAGATCGGTCCTTTGGCGGGTCAAGGCTTCAGTGCTGCGTCTAACGGTTTCTCAGGATTCAGTCCGGTTGCTGCGGGCGAATGGAATCGCGCCAACGTTGCGGCTTATTTGGAGAGTGAAATCACACCACTCAAGCACTGGCTGGTCGCTCTAGCAGTACGGGGTGAAGATTTCGAAGATTTTGGACAAACCCTCAACTACAAAGTCGCCACCAATATTGGTGTTACAGACTTTCTTGAGGACGCCGGTATGATTGGCAACGATGAGATGATTCTGAAGTTCCGTGGCAGTTTCAGCACGGGATTCAGGGCACCAACGCCGGGGCAACAAAACGCCTTTAACGTAACGACCGAATTTAATTTCGAAAAAAATGATTTGGTCAACAACGGAACGATTCCTTCAACGAACCGCGCTGTTTCAGTCGTTACAGGGAAGGAAGACAACTCACTCGATCCCGAAACATCAACAAACTTCACCAGCGGTTTCACCTTTGAGGTGCGCGACATAAACCTTACGGTGGACCTATTTGATATTCGGATGAAGGACCGGTTGGCTCTTTCCCAAGACTTCGCACTAAGCGAACAGCAGAAGCAAGATCTGCTGGCTGAGGGTGTGACCAGTGCAGCGAACTTACAGGAGTTCCGCTTCTTTACTAATGACTTCGATACTACGACCCAAGGTATTGATATAGTTCTCACTGTACCGGTACCAAATGGCGATGTCGCTGTCCTTTATAACCGCACAGACACGACCGTTACCGATCACAATCCGGCCACGCTCGACGACCTGCGGATAAAAGAATTGGAAGAGAATCTACCGAAACAGCGTGGAGCGCTCACACTAACGCAATCGCTCACGAGTCAGTGGAGCGTACTTGGGCGGGCGAGCTACTTCGGAGACTGGTATGATTCTGAGGATGATGAGACTTATACTGGCAAGGTGCTTTTTGACTTAGAGTCGACTTACATGGCGTCTTCTGGTATAGCCATCACGCTCGGCGTCCAGAATCTTCTCAACACCTATCCGGATGAAAATCCGAAGTCGGGCAATATTGGCAACCAATACGGTCAATTCAGCCCATTCGGTTTCAACGGTGCGTACTGGTATGCAAAATTTGGTTACACTTTCTAAGTTTAGAAGTTGATCAATCAATCACAATGGAATTGCAGGCAGCGGTCAGTATGACGCTAACTTGACGTCAATCAAGCGTTAAAGTTAGTGCCTGCCGTGCCTGCATTTCCCAAATTATTTATAAGCCTACAACCTGTCAGAATCTACCCTCCAATCCCCTGCCAGCAACGCTGATTACACCTTCCACTAAATTATCCATTGCAGTTTCCTACTTCCTCTGTGACGATTGTACCGACATTTTGTCAATAACTGATGTTTTCTCACGGATGTGTCTGACATTTTGTCAGAATGCGGGGTTTGGGAGTTTTCGCTATGACATTCTGTCAGGAATCCTTCCAATCTGCCTCCCATTGACCCCAATAATGCCATGTAGTGAGCCTTGGAACTCTGTATTTTCGATATCTAATGTCGAATTCATGGGAGCACGGCATTGAAGTATTGGCATCAATCTTGCCCAACGGATTAGCAGTACGATTTCTCATTTCAAGACAGACACCCTTCTGAAGGAGGAAAATTCGATGGCAGTTATCACGATTTCGAGAGAATACGGCAGTCGTGGCGAGGAAATTGCCCAACAGGTTGCTACTGAACTCGGCTATAGCTATTTCGACAAGGAAATTCTGACCGATGTGGCGCGTGAGGTTGACACTACTGAGGATAAAATCAGTGAGCATGATGAGAAAGATGAGCACGGTTTCCGCGCCTTCCTAAAAAATCTATTCGCACCGAACAACCCAGGATTTGCACACTATCCGTACTACCCTGGCATCGCCGTAGACGTATCGGACGAATTCGTGAATCGGCAACTGGAATTAGATGCCAATCAGGTGACGGACTCGTTTCGTCATGTTGTGGAAAAGTTGTGGGAACGTGGAAATGTTGTTATTGTTGGGCGGGGCAGCCAGAAGATTCTTGCTGCAAAACCCGATACTCTTCATCTAAGTTTCATCGGAAAGATTGGAGTCCGTGCTGAAACAGTTAGGGCGGAAGAGCATCTGACTCGTGAAGAAGCCTTGGAAAAGATTCAAACCATTGACGAGCAGCGTTCCCACTATCTCAAACGCTATTACGATGTTTACTGGGAAAACCCTCGGCTCTACCATATGATCATCAATACCAGTTTGATGTCTATCAAACAAGCAGTCAAGGTTATTGTTGCGATGGTTCACCAGATGAAAGGCGACGGATAATGAATTATTTTGGTGTTTGGTCTATCAATATGCTAAAATGTGAGAAATGAGTCGTTAGACAAAACAACCCGATGCGTTGTTGGAATCTGAACTTTTTGGGTATGAAAAGGGGGCATTCACAGACGCTAAAGCAGGTAAGCCTGGACGCTTTGAACTCGCGGATGGAGGTACGCTCTTTTTAGACGAGATAGGCGAAATGCCTAAGCCGTTACAGGTCAAACTGTTACGGGTGCTACAAGATGGGAAATTCGAGCGACTTGGTGGGACGAGGACCCTCGCTGTGGATGTACGCTTAATCGCTGCCACGAACAAGGATTTGACGGCAGAAGTCGAAGCGGGAAACTTCCGGGATGACCTGTTCTATCGGCTCAATGTGATTACACTCGAACTGCCCCCACCGCGCTCACGCAGGGAAGATATTCCACTCCTTGTAGACCGTTTCCTAGAAAAATATAGCGAAAAAGACGCAAAACCGATTCGCGGCATTTCTCGCCAAGCGTTGGAAACCCTTGAAGCCTATCACTGGCCCGGCAATGTCCACGAATTGGAAAACGCCATTGAACAAGCGGTGGTGTTGACACAATCCGATACCATTGAACAGATGGAACTCCCTGCATCCATCCACAAAGGCAGCAAGGACTCAGTTCATCCCCAAGACTCGAAGTCGATTAGTATACCCTTGGGTATACCCATGGAGAAAATCGAGCAGAAAGTGATAACAGAGGTGCTGTCGATGACTTCTGGAGACAAGGAATTGACTGCGAAGTTACTTGGCGTTTCGTCGCGGACTATCTATCGAAAATTGGACAAGATGTAAAAAGGTGGTTGCTTTGATAGGAATGGATCTGTTCAACCTTACGACTGTAAACCGTATCAATCAACACAGAGTTTATCATGTTAGAGGAGTAAGACTTGGATTGGATAAGTTTTCTGATTTCTGTATTGTAGTTTTGATTTATCTTTATTTACTCATGACTAGGGCCTTATGCTAGTTAACTTCCCTTTTTTATAGGCAGTTAAAAAAAGGGAAGTTAACTAGCCCTCCAGTCTGTTACTATAGATGGACTCGACAACCCATCTAAAACTGGAGGATACCCCTATGATAACCGATTTTGAT
>JAJDUM010000110.1 GCA_022826645.1 Candidatus Poribacteria bacterium | reverse complement strand
ATCGGGCATTTTATTGTACAGGTTTACAACCAGAAACGACCTCACTCGGCGTTAGGCTACTTGACGCCGGTGGAATTTGAACAACAATACTTGTCTTAAAGTCAACGATTTGTGGTCTAAATTAACGTTGGCACTTCAATGACTTATTCCCTTTCTTCATTGTAATACGTGACGGGAAGGCTTTCAACTGTTTATTTTCTATACGGTATAACCTCGGAACGACTTGGTATGTCTAATTATTGATAATCTGGTCACCCTGTTGGGATATTGTTCCGTTTTTATATTGGAAGATTATTCTGCGCTCAGATGACGAAAAGTCGGGGTTCTAAACACCGGTGGGCGGATTTAGAGCAGATGATCTGAGCACTACGGTCTTTTGAAAAGCTACAAACCCAAAGGAGGTTTTCTCATGTTGTTCATAGAGCAAATTCGCCATATATCGTTGCCAACAATGGTGTCGTCGTGGAATGGGACAACTATTGGTAAAATCCTATTCTTCCTAACCGTGGTAGTCTGTGTTTTAAGCGAAGCACAAAGTTCCGCTGCTGCCGCGGAGAACGAATCCGAAAAGCTGATCTTTTCTGGGCGCGTTGTTGATACTGATAATGCGCCGGTGGCGGATGCCGAAGTTCGATACGCCGTAAGTTTCTATCCGCTTGAAGCGAATACCCAATCCGCACACTCCTATTATGGTCCCGATTTTTTCACACGTACAGGGGTGGACGGGACGTTTCGGTTTGAACTTGTGCCTTCCAGACTTGAATGGATGCCTTTCGATTCTGAAGGAATGTTGAGTCGCCTGAATATTGCCGTCACACATCCCGATCATGCAATCTGGTGGCAAGAGTTTCCGTTCCAAAGCGCAGCGGATGTTGAAATTCAACTCGAAATGCCGGAGATTATTTCCGGCAAAGTAATGAATGAGGCAGGTGAGCCGATCCAGAACGCGGAGATACTGATAAACTCCGTATCCCGTGGTGACCCCATATTTGAGAAACCCGGAGATGATTTGGATCATTATGCTTTTCCTCAACCTATCAAGACGGATGTGAATGGGATGTTTGTGCTCCGCGGATTACCACAAGGCGCGACAACTAGTTTTGATGTCAGGGGACCGGGATATGCAGTGCAAAAGCGGAACGGTGTGCCGGTCGGCACGGAGGTCCTTGAATTCCGATTGAAGCGTGAGAGCAGGATTGAGGGGCGTCTCACCTACGCGGACACCGGCAAGCTGGTCAAAGAGGCGGGAGTTGCGCTTGAGGGCATCTATCCGACCCGTGGGTGGGAAAATGCACGTGTTGACGCGAATGGAAAGTATGTCTTGGAGAATCTTACCCCCGGCACATACAGTCTCTATCTCAATTATGGGCCAAAAGGGTGGACAGCTATTGGTAAAGACTTCGTTACGGTCACTGAAGAGCAGACCGTTTCTAATATAGATATGACTCTGATTCGGAGCGGTTTCATCACTGGGCGTGTAACCGATCAGGAGACAAACGAACCGATTGTCAATCACACCGTCAGATTAAAGGATGCCGCCCGTCCGGAAGGGTCTCAACTGACAGATCACCGTGCAGAAACAGATAGAACCGGTATTTACCGCTTCGACGCTGCGCCCGGTCAGGCACTCGTCCACACCGACCCACCGGCGGGTTATCAGGATAGTGGACCGACTGAGAGATTCGATATTGGGCAGATCCAGAGGCGTGTGGATGTCGTCGAAGATGAGACTGTTGTCGTTGATTTTCAGTTTTCGAGGGGGATGAAGTTGGTTGGACGAGCTTTAACAGAGACTGGTAAGCCGGTCGCCGGCGCGAGAATTACCAACGTACGGGACTGGCATAGAGCGGATAGAGCGTATGCCAGATCGGACAAATCGGGGAAGTTTGCTGTTGGTGGGCTGCGGTCTGGCCAGAAACTCAGTCTCAAAGCGGAACATAGCGAATTGCAATTACGCGGAACGGTGGAGATTGAGGTCCAGCCAGACGCATCGGTTGAGATTCAGATGGAACCCTATAAGCGGGTCAAGGTCTCCGGGCGGGTAGTCGACCATACGGGCAAATCGATGCCGTCGATGAAGGTCCATTTGACACGATGGCACTTGTACGGAGGGTACGGCACAGATGTCGCCGTGACAGGCGGCGATGGCTGGTTCCGGGGAATTGAGCTTATCGTCGGTGACAGATACACTATCTCTGTGGAAGCGAAAGGGTATCGGGAAGCGACAACCGAGCAGTTTACGGCGACAGCAGAGATGATCCAAATCGCGGATCTCGTTCTGTTGTCGGCGGGTGGTCAGTTTTTCATTGAGGGACGTGTTACCGATACCTCTGGCGAGCCGGTTCGCGGTCTACAGTTAGGCATCAGTCAGGGGGGACAGCACTGGTCAGGACGCACCGATGAAAACGGCAATTATCGGTTTGAAGACCTTTCTATGGCGGTTGTCTTCACACTGTATATTTTCGACGATCCGAGATACGCTCGACATGAATTTAATGTCTTGAGAACTAACCAACGGCACGATTTGGTACTGGTCAAGGCAGATGGATATCTCGCTGGGAAGGTTGTGGACGCCGATGGGCAACCGATTGAACAGGCTTGGGTGAGAATAAGAGCCAAAGAAGATCCCTCCTCCGGTTACCGCTATTTTCCTGCTAGCACCAACGTACATGGCGAGTTTGAGCTAAGACACATCAAAGATTCGGTTGTGTCTATTCATGTCAGTGATAGAATACACCGCAAAATTTTTAAGGATATCGCGGTGAATCAACGCGATATAGTTTTCGCTCTAACACCCGGTGAAGCGAGACCTGAACCAACTCCGGAACAGCAAGCAAAGCGGTCATACGCCCAAGCCTGTAGAGAGCGCTTCAAAACCTTGGTGAACCAGCCCGCACCAGAATTGACAGTTGCAGAATGGGTGTCCGGCCCACCTGTCTCCATCGCTAATCTGAAGGGAAAAACGATTGCCCTGCATTTTTGGACCTTGGATCACATCCATCATACTCAACAGATACGTTTGCTCAATATCTTACAGGAGGTGTATCGAGAAAAAGGGTTGGTCTGTGTTGCCATCTGTCCCTCTACATCAGCGGTTGAGACGCTTAAACAATACATCGCAGAGGAGTCGTTGTCCTATTCAATCGGATTAGATCGGTTCATAGATGTTGCCGGTGCGGAAGGGGAGTCCTTTGATCGGTACGCCATGAGTTGGGGAGGCGAGATTGTTCTAATTGATCCAGCGGGAGAGATTGCTGGACGCGCTTGGGAATATGAGTACGAAAATAAGATTCAGATGCTGCTTGCAGATTGAGTGTATCGGCGTTGTTGGGTTGAGACGGTTGAGAATAATCTGAATCAGGATTTACAGGATTAGAAGATTATCAAGATAGCGGAACAATCAGCAAATGAGTACCGATGCTCGATTGTCTAGCCCTGTTTATCTATAATAGGACCTAGACGGTTCCTAGTCATTCTCTGTACGCCGATTCCACAGCAACGGAGCCTCCGATTTTTTTATACGGCATAACCTCCGAGCCATTTAGTGTGTCTAATTATTATAACCCAAAGTTGCTGGCTGACATCAATCCGTATGCGTTTGCCGCTATGGTATTTGTAACGTGCCTATTGTTAGGAATGAGGAGACTCAAATTTCTTTCGTTTCTCAACGAATTTTCGGCGGTTGCCAAATGTGTCTATCTGTTTGCTGCGATTGGAACGTTGGTACTGGCGTTTTTGAGTCTGTGCTGTGAAAGAAATTAGTGGTCTACCCTCCCAAGATCGACGTGAGATAATGCATACAGTCGTAACAGAGTAGGAGGAAAGAACAATGAAAAAGGTTTTTGCCCCATCA
Source organism: Candidatus Poribacteria bacterium (assembly GCA_022826645.1). Taxonomy (GTDB): domain Bacteria; phylum Poribacteria; class WGA-4E; order WGA-4E; family PCPOR2b; genus PCPOR2b. The sequence continues at coordinate 63,952 of JAJDUM010000110.1, read as the reverse complement.
ATCTTTGCTCTTCTGAGTGTGGCGTGCTTCGTATTTGTGAACTTTGGGTGTAGCGTCAAAGAGGTTAAGCCAGATCCGGAAACGATTGCCTGCGCAAAACCACAAGAGAGCATCTTCACTATTATAGAACTGGAAGATGCGGAATATCCGACAGTAGAGGTTTCTATTTATCTGCCCTTTCGCGCCCGTCCAAACAACACCGTCGTGATTTCAGGAAAACACGCGTATGTCACGACCGAAAGGCACCTACACGTTATTGATGTCTCTAGCTTACAACGTTCCTCATACTTGACATCTATCGAGTTTGCTGGTGAAATCGGCAAAGCCGTTATTTCTGGAAACCAGTTTGTTGTAGCGAGCCCTCAAGAGTTTCATCTCGTCGATATTTCACAGCCATCGCACCCTGTACTTCAATCTACCATGTATTTACCTCAGCGAAACGCAATCAAAGACTTTGATGTTCGTGGTTTGCACCTCTATGTTATGGGTGCGAATGACTCCCTGTACATTTTTTCCATAGCTCTTGGACGGGCGCGACTCGTCAAGGTTGTTGAAATATCGCCCCGCTGGTGGTTGTTCAGTCCGAAAGAGGTAAGGCCCGGTGTGAAACAGATTCTACTTCCGACTTCAGGCGATACTTTTCTCGGAGGCCTCTCGGAAGAGCTCCTGTCTCGACGCGGTTTTTTACAACTCCGCAGCAGCCTACAGGAAAAAGTCCGCGCATCGTCTGATTTTGTGGTACAGGCGAGCCTGAGAAGCACTCCAACGACCTGCGATTTGCTGATTTACGACGCATACAGAATTAGTGATATTCGGATAAGTACAGGTGTTTACTACTATGACATGGGGAGGGAATGTCTCGAGCACTTCTCCGCAACAGGGCAAGAAGCCCTCACTCGCAGCAAGCCGCCAGTTGCGTATGCTGTCGCTGCTGGGAAGATGCAGCAAATTGACCAAGATCAGCTGTGCGAGACGATAGATATTGACGATAGGTTGACAATGGGCCCTGTCACAGATTTCCAAATTTCAGGGGATCTGCTTTACGTAACTAACGCGAAGGGGTTCTTTTCTATTATCCGCCTTGTTAAACAGGAGGCAATTCGTAAAGGAGATAGAATTAACTTTGTATCCATCGCGCCGCTTCAAGCGTGTCGCCCCATGAGCGTAGCCGTTGGGGAACAGTACGCCTACGTGTTAGCCGCGCCGGAAGATTCACAAAGATGAGAGCTCCTTTACATAATAGGTTGGATTGTAATTGTCAAGAGGCAACTTGAGTGGAAATCCTATGGATAGCCAACTAACAAATTATGTTGTTATATAGTCTCGTCATCCCATCAGGATATTGTTTTCGTTTTTGGATTGGGAGGTTGTTATGCGTTCAGACGACGAAAAATTAGTGTCCCAAACACTAGCGGGAGATCGGGATGCCTTCGGGGTGCTAGTCCACAAGTATCAAGAAATGGTCTACGCCTACGCGTTTCAAAAGGTGCGGAACGCAGAGGATGCACAGGATGTCACGCAAGAGGTTTTCTGGCGGGCATATCACGGTCTCTATCAACTTCGGCATCCGCATCGGTTCCGAAGTTGGCTCTATACGATTATGTCCAACGAGTGTAAACGCCGCCTCGTGAGTATTATTAAAATACGTCAACGTGAAACCGCGTTGGAGGAGGCCACGGACGATGCCCTACAGATTGAACCGGCGCATACCGCTCCCACAGAGGGGTGGCGGGTAGATTTAGAGCAGGCACTCACTGAACTTCCCGATGACAATCGAGTTGCGGTGTCAATGTTCTATATGGGTGACCATTCGTTGAAGGAGATCTCCGAATTTCTCGGCGTCTCTGTCAACACGGTCAAGGGCAAGTTGTATCGTGCGCGTCAGCAACTTGGGAACGCGCTGTCTGAACGCTATGGCAGGCTTTTGAAAAGCCACAAACTCAAAGGAGGTTTTCTGATGCAATTCATGGAGCAAATTCACCATATACCGTCGCCAACGATGGCGTCGTCGTGGAGTGGCACAGCGATTGGCAAAATTCTATTTTCGCTAGTCATGGCAGTGTGTGTTTTGATCGGAATTGCGAGGTACGGAACCGATTCGCCAACCATTCCGTCAATGAAACGAGTCGGAACGGGTCCAACCGAGGTGGTGCTGTTGGGACCCACCGCCGATTCAACACGATCGTCAATCCCGGTCGCTCCGGTGCAGACGGAAAACCGTCCACCAGCAGGCTCTAGCCAAACTTCGGGCAATCAGGGGCGTCAGTTATCTGATCGTAGGACAACCTCGGAGGGCAGCGGCAGCGCGCAACGCGCAGCAGCAGCGAAGAACGAATCCGAAAAGCTGATCTTTTCTGGTCGCGTCATTAACAATAATGGTGCGCCGGTGGCGGGTGCCGAAGTTCGATATGCCGTAAGTTTCTATCCGCTTGAAGGGGACGCCGGATCCGGATACTCCTCCTATTATGGTCCCTTTTTTTACACACGTACAGGGGTGGAGGGAACATTTCGCTTTGAGCTTTCACCTTCAAGACTCGACTGGAGCCCCTTCGATTCTAAGGACATGTTGAGTCGTCTGAATATCGCTGTTACGCACCCCGATCACGCAATCTGGTGGCAAGAGATCCCATTCCAAAGCACAGCGGATGTTGAAATTCAACTCGAAATACCGGAGGTTATCTCTGGCACAGTAATGAACGAGGCAGGTGATCCGATCCAGAACGCGGAGATACAAATTCAATCTGTCTCCCGTGGTGATCCCATACTTAGGGACCCCGGAAATAGTTTGAACCATAATGCTTTGCCTCAGCCTGTCACAACAGATGCGAATGGGGAATTTGTGCTTCCCGGATTGCCGCAAGGCGCGAGAATAAGTCTTGATGTCAAAGGACCGGGATACGCAAAGGAGAGTCGCCATAGTGTGCCGGTGAGTGCAAAGAGGCTTGAATTCCGGCTGAAACGGGAGGGCAGGATCGAAGGACGCGTCAGCTATGCAGAGACCGGCAAGCCGGTCAGAAGTGGAACGATCTCGTTTCAGGGCACTCATCTGACCGAGGGATGGGGAGAAATACGCGTTAATTGGTGGGGAAATTATCGGCTGAAAAACATTGGCCCCGGCACGTACAGGCTCTCGTTTGCTCACGGACCAAAAGGGTGGACAGCTATCGCCAAAGAACCCATTACGGTTTCTAAAGGAGAGACCGTTAACGTAGATCTGACCCTGATTCGGAGTGGCTTCATCACTGGGCAGGTGACAGATCAGGATACAAACGAACCGATTGCCAACCACCCGATCAGATTAAACGATGCTGCCCGTCCGGAGGATTTTTCACTGATGGGTCACTATACGAGAACAGATGAAACCGGTACTTACCGCTTCGACGCCGCGCCCGGCCGAGTGATCGTCCACACTACCCCACCGGGAGGTTATCAAGATCTCGGGCAGATTGAGAGATCCAATATCAGACAGATCCAGAAGCGTGTGGAGGTGGTTGAAGGTGAAACTGTTATCGTTGACTTTCAGTTCTCAAGAGGGCTGAAATTAATAGGCAGGGTTTTAACAGAGACTGGAGAACCGGTCGGCGGCGCGAGAATTTCTAACACGCGGTACCGACGTGAAGTGTATAGCATATCAGATGCATCGGGTAGATTTACTGTTGCTGGTCTACGGGCCGGACAGACACTCGGCCTCGAAGCGGAACATAGCGGACTAAGATTACATGGAATGGCAGAGGTCGAAGTCGAGCCGGGTGTGCCGATTGAAATTCGGATGAAACCCTACGGGCGGGTCAAGGTCTCCGGGCGAGTGGTCAACCGCACAGGGGAACCGATGCCATCAGCGAACATCAGCCTGATGCGTTGGGACTCTCAACGGCATAGGGGGCAAGACACAACCGTCACCGTAACAGATGGTGATGGACGGTTCCGGGAGATTGGACTCATTGTCGGCGATGAGTACGTTATTTCTGCAAACGCAGAAGGATATCGGAAAGCAGAAACCGAGATGTTCACCGCAGCAGTGGAGATGACCCAAATCGCGGATCTCGTCCTGTTGCCGGTTGGCAGTCAGTTTTTCATTGAAGGGCGTATCACCGATACCTCTGGTATGCCGGTTCGCGGTGCACGAATACTCATACAGCAGAGCTCAGAACTCTGGGAGGCACGCACCGACAAAAACGGCGATTATCGGTTGGAAGGTCTTTCTATGGCTGTTGTCATCGAACTGGACATTGATCACCCGGAGTACGCCCACCATCAATTTAATATCTTGAAAACCAACCAACGACACGACTTGATATTGGTTAAGGCAGATGGATACCTTGCGGGGAAGGTTGTGGATGTCGATGGAAAACCGATTGAGCAAGCAACAGTGATGGTTGAAGCCGAAGAAGATCCATCCTCCGCCTATGTCTACACTGGTGTTCACACCAATGTGCTCGGCGAGTTTGAACTGAAGCACATCAAAGACCCGATGGTGTCAATCTATGCTGCTAAGGAGCGAAACTACAAAATTTTTAAAGATATTGGAGTGAATCAGCGCGACTTGATCTTGACTCTAACACCGCCTGAACCGAGACCAGAGCCGATCCCAGAAAAGCGAGCAGAACGAGAAGCACAGCGATCATATTTCAAGGATGCCGAAGAACGCTCCAAAACCTTAGCAAACCAGCCCGCACCGGAGCTGAGTGTTGCCGAGTGGCTTTCCGGTTCCCCTACCTCCATCGGAGATCTAAAGGGAAAGACAGTTGCCCTGCATTTTTGGAATTCGGTGGACTTTGACCTTCATCGGGTGTGCTTGCTGGATACCTTGCAGGAGGTCTATCGAGCAAAAGGACTGGTCTGTATCACCATCTGCCCCGCTACAGCAGAAGTCGAGACGGTCAAGCAGCATATAACAGAGCAATCGCTGTCCCACTCAATCGCGCTAGATCAGCCGACAACGGTTGTTGGTGCCGATGGCGAAACCTTCGATCGATATGCCATCGGATGGGCACCAATCGTTCTGATCAATACAGCGGGAGAGATCACTGGACATACCTGGGACGATGAGCTTGAAGATCAGATTCAAATTCTGCTTGCGGATTGAATGGATGGAAACCGCTGGGGTTGGGCGCGTTTGATATTTTCTTGTCCGTCTGATGACTTTATCAATCCGTCGGGAGCATCAAGGGTGTAGACCGTCATCGTCGGTGTCTATGCGAAAGGTTCCCCACACAGGTCGATGATCGCTGACTGCGAGTGACGCTGCAGCGTCGTCGTTTCCGAAATGGGATTCGTCAAAACGCTCAATCCCGCTTTCTCCGGTGTACTCAGTCACATAATTCGTTTGGAAAAAGATATTGTCGTACAGGCTAGTATCTTTGATATGGGACTTCTGGGGGAGATGGAACAAGTGTCCCATTGATCGGATGGACAGCAGTGGTCCATAAGCCGATTGATCATCGGGGTTACGATTGAAATCGCCTAACAGTATCACATCCTGCTCTGAGTCATCCGCTGCTTGTACCGCTTGATACACATTTGCTAGTTCCTGCACCTCACGGCGCCGTTGATTGACTGAATCACCCCAAATCACATGCACAGCGATCGCAGTAAAATCAAACTCGCCCGCCTTGAACGTGGCGAAATATGGTTCACGAAGAAAGGCATCGTTTGGGTCGGGGAACACTTCACCGTCTTCGATAACCCGGACTATCTGTGGGTCAAACAGGAAGGCGTAGCGTTCCTTTACTTTCGCCCCGACTGGCGGACTTATTACATAGTCATAATCCCTTCCCATGCCTTCTAACACTGCTTCCGCTCGCATTAAGACCACTTCGTCTCTCAGCTCAACAATAGCGACAAAATCGTAGTTTATCAACACTTTGGTGATGTGATGTAACTCATCGTCGTTCCGGCTGCCATCACTGAAGATGCGGATGTTCCACGCAGCGAGGCGAAACGTGGGTGTATTTAGTCCTTTTGGAGGCTCCATCTCAACAGGATCTCTCTGTTCAGCGTTCTTCGGCGACCCAATGGTCGTGCCTTCAACTAGCTCCTTTGAAATTTTTTCCTCGAGAAGGGGCGAATCGTCGTGTTCTGAACATGCCACGAAAATACAAATAAAGATAAGGAGTAGGGTGCTCTGTTTTTGAGCAGTCATGTTGTATCTCTCGTCGTTGGGTAGGGAAATAGTCTGAATTGGGATTTATTCAAAGACCTTGAAATTGCCGTTTTTGACGGTAAGTACCATCAGGTCGTAGGCTGCGTCCCCAACAGCGTTAAAAGAGAACTTACCGAGAACAGTGTCGAAATTTTTGGTGTTCGCTAATGCGTCCCGGATTGCGGTGGCATCGGTGGACTGGGCGTTGGCAATCGCTTCCGCCAAGATATAGAGAGCTGCGTAAGACTGCGCTGCCCATGGGTTTGGCTCGGTATTGTATTTCGCTCGATAATTCTGGACGAAAGCACGGTTTCCCGGTGTGTCAGCGGTGCTGGTCCAACTGGTAAAGGTGACTGCACCTTCGGCGGCATCGCCTGCGGCTGCTACTTCGTCTCCGGTCAGGTCGGGAACAATAAATGGTATATCGGCGGATATACCGAGTTGACGGGCTTGAATCATAATCTTTACCATCTCCGGTGCTAAAGCGGAGATGAAGATGGCATCGGGGTTTGATTCCTTGATGCGCGTTAGTTGAGTGGAGAAGTCGGTCTCACCGGTCTGGTAGGCTTCTGTAGTCAGGATCTCGACGCTATTTGCGGTGAGGGCTTTTCGTACTACCTTACTGCTATCGGTGGAGTAGAGATCAGCGTCATCATATATGGTTGCTACTTTGGTATAGCGGAGTTTTTCCTGAGTTATCCGGATACCATTTGGAACCAGCACATTTGTGGTGAGGCTAATACGGAAGTTAAAATCACCGATTGCGCTCAGTCCGGAGGCAGAAGAGAGGGAGCTTATTGCGACAACCCGGTTCTGTTGTGCGATTGGAAACGCTTCTCGAACCTGATTGGAGTTGGCGGGACCGAGGATAACAGGCACACCATCTTGATCTATCAATTTATTGTAGGCTTTAACAGCGTCCTCAACTGCCCCCTGATCGTCCTCGGTGATGAATGTTATTTTTGCACCACCGAACACTCCTGAATTATTAATCTCTTCGCGAGCCAATTCAAAACCGCGCTGCATTGGCAGGCCGTACGGAGCGGCGAGTGCGCCCGTCAGTGGTAGAACGACGCCGATGGGAATTTCTCTATGAAGATTTTCTATCTGAGATGTAGCTGGACGCTGGATTCGGTCCCAAGGGGGAACCCCTGCAATCAGTGCAGCAACTACCATGACAAATGTGAATTTGGTGAACCTCCTAATAGTCACATTGAATCTCCTTTTTTTAAATAAAAAGACGCTGCGTTGTCCTAAACGAGCACCCACAAGTTGCTTTGAATCCCGATCCATCGGGGGTGGTGCGCCTTCTGGCATTGGGAGGGTTACTCGAATGGATGAAATTCGCCGTCCTTGACGATTAGCATAATCGGGTCGTAGACGGTGTCCCCGACAGCGTTAAAGGAGAACCTACCCAACACGGTGTCAAGATCTGAGAGATTTGCCATGGCGTCTCGGATCGCTTCTGAATCGGTGGATTGGGCGTTGGCAATCGCTTCTGCCAAAATATAGAGTGAGGCATACGACTGGGCAGCCCAGATGCTTGGCTCGACGCCGTATTTCTCGGTATAATTGTGGACGAAGGCTTGGTTTCCCGGTGTGTCAGCCGTGCTGAGCCAGCTCGCAGCGGTTATCAGACCTTCGGCGGCATCACCTGCGGCTCGGACTTCATCTGCACTAACTTGGGCGACGATAAAGGGGATTGAGTAAGGAATACCGAGTTCACGCGCTTGGATCATAATGTCAGGCATATCTGTTGGCAAAGCGGAGATAAAGATGGCATCAGGATTTAGGTCCTTGATGCGATTCAACTGCTCGGAAAGGTCAGTATCACCACTTTGGAAGGTTTCTGTGGTCAGAATCTCGACCCCGCTTTCGGTAAGAGCTTCTTGCCACACCTGATCGCTGTTCCGCGCGACGAGTTCGACGGTATCGACGATGGTCGCTACCCGTTGATAGTCGAGTTTTGCGTGCGTTAGCTTGACACTATTTGGGATAACCACATCTGCGGTGAGGCTGGCACGAAAGACATAATCACCAATTGCGCTCAAACCGGAGGCACCGGAAGTCGGGCTAAGGGCTACCACTTGGTTCTGCTGTGCGATTGGGAATGCCTCTCTTGCCGCGCTAGAACTGGCGGGACCGAGGATAGCGGGTACACGATCTTGATGTATTAGTTTATTAAAAGCTTCAACGGCACCTTCAGGGGTGGTTCCATCGTCCTCAATGATGAAGGTAATTTTCGCGCCGTTGAGTTGTGAGTGATTAATCTCTTCGCGTGCTAACTCAAAACCTTCTCCCATCCGTGAGCCGAGTGCGGCAAGTTGCCCTGTAATTGGCAAGACGAGGCCGATGGGAATCTCTCCGGTGAGTCCTTCCATTTGAGGCGTTGTGGGGATGAGGAGTTGTCCAATCTGATCACAGGCGGAAAGCCCCGCAATCAGGGCAAAAATTGTCCAGACAAGCGCAAATTGGGCAAATCGGTGGATACTCATATCAAATCTCCTTGTTTTTGAGTTAAAGGATGTGGTTCAGGTCTAAGAGGGCACCCACAAGTTGCTTTGAATCCCGATTCCATCGGGGGAGTGCCCCTACATTTGGAGGTTTACTCGAAGAGTTGGAATTCGCCGTTTTTGACAATCAGTACAATCGGGTCATAAACTGCATCACCAACAGCATTAAAAGAGAACTTACCCAGAATGGTGTCGAAATCTGTGAGGTTTGCTAGCGCATCTCGGATTGCGTTGGGATCGGCGGATTGGGTATCGGCGATTGCCTTAGTGAGAATATAGACGGTGGCATACGACTGCGCTGCCCAGATGTCCGGCTCCATACCGTATGCTGCTCGGTAATTCTGAACGAAAGCTTGATTTCCCGGTGTGTCAGCCGTGCTGATCCAGCCGGTAAAAGTGATCGCTCCCTCGGCGGCATCGCCCGCGGGTTGAATTTGACTTGAAGCAAGAGTAAGCGTAATCAGGAAGGGAACATCGGCGGGTATTCCAAGCTGACGACCTTGAATCAGAATCTCGGGCGTCTCTATTGGCGTAGCCGAGATAAAGATGGCATCCGGATTCGACTCCTTGACGCGAGTTAATTGGGCAGAAAAGTCAGTCTCGCCGGTTTTGAAGGTCTCTGTGGTCAGCACCTCAACACCGTTAGCAGTAAGAGCTTCCTTCAACACAGCGTTACTGTCGGTGGAGAACAGATCCATTTCATCATATATTGTGGCGACCTTCTGGTAGCCAAGTTTTTCCTGAGTGATCCTGACGCCGCTTGGAATCAGCACGTCTGTGGTGAGACTAGTGCGAAAGATAAAATCACCAATCGCGCTGAGACCGCGGGCGGCAGAAGTGGGACTTATCGTTACAATTCCATTCTGTTGTGCGATTGGAAACACTGCCTGTGCCTGCGTTGAGGTGGCGGGTCCGAGGATAGCAGATACGCCATCCTGATGAATCAGTTTATTGAATGCTTCAACGGCCCCCTCAACGGTGCTCTGACCATCCTCGACGATAAATTTGATTTTTACGTTGCTGAGTTGTGAATTGTTTATCTCTGTGACAGCGAGTTCAAATCCCTGGCCTAGCGGCGGGTTATCCAAGCCGAGTCGTCCCGTGATAGGGCGGACGGCACCAATGGCAATCTCGCCACGAAGCCCTTCCATCTGGGGTGTTGCGGGGAGCAAAAGCTGCTGAATCTGATCACAGGCGGAAAGCCCCACAATCAGCATGGCAATCGCCAAAACAGACGCAAATGCGGTGAATCGTCCGATTTTCATATTAAATCTCCTTCTTTATTAGATGTTTCCCTAAGAGGGTGCCCACAAGTTGCTTTGAATCCCGATCCATCGGGGGTGGCACCCCTACTTGAATACTTGAAGTGCACTGTTCTGAACAATCAGTACAATCGGGTTGTAAACAGCATCCCCGACGGCGTCAAAAGAAAACGAACCCAGAATCATATCTAGATCTGAGATATTCGCTAGCGTGTCTCGAATTGCGGGGGTATCGGTGGATTGTGCATCGGTAATTGCTTGGGCGAGGATATGGACGGATGCGTACGACTGCGCCGCCCAGATGTTCGGCTCAATACCATACTTCGCGCGATAGTTCTGGGCAAAAACTTGATTTCCCGGCGTATCAGCGGTGTTGACCCAGCTGGTAAAAGCAATTGTACCCTCAGCGGCCTCACCCGCGGCTTCCACATCGGCTGCGGTCAGCGTATTAATAATGAAGGGCACCGAATTAGGAATACCGAGTTGACGCGCTTGAATCAGAATCTCAGGTTTATCTGGCGGCAATGCGGACACAAAGATGGCATCCGGATTTAGGTCTTTGATACGAGTTAATTGTTCGGCAAAGTCGGCATTACTATTTTGGAAGGTCTCTGTGGTCAGAATCTTGACGTTGCTCGCAGTGAGGGCTTCCCTCATCACTTCGGCACCATCTGCGGAGAAAAGGTCTGTTTCATCGTATATGATCGCCGCTTTCTGGTAACTGAGTTTCGCTTGCGTTACCTTGATGCCGCGTGTAATCAGCACATCTGTAGTTAGAATGGTGCGAAAGACAAAATCGCCAATCGCACTGAGTCCGCGGGCGGCGGCGGTGGCGCTTATCGCCACAACCTCATTCTGTTGTGCGATTGGAAACGCAGCCTCGGTCGCACTTGATGTGGCGGGCCCGAGGATAGCAGACACTCCATCTTGATGGATTAGTTTGTTGAAGGCTGCGATAGCACCTGCAGCGTTACCTTGGCTGTCTTCGGAAATAAACTTGAGTTTTGTCTCGCTGAGTTGTGAGTTATTGATCTCTTCAAGCGCTAATTCAAAGCCGTTGCCCATCTCCGCCCCAACTGAAGCGAGTCGGCCGGTGGCAGGGTAGACGAGGCCAATGGCAATCTCACCACGAAGCCCTTCCATCTGAGGTGTTGCGGGGATGAGAAGTTGCCCAATCTGATCACAGGCGGAAAGGCACACGATGAGCGCGACAATCGCTAAGACAGAGACGGATCTGGTGAAACTTCTAAAACTCAATTGAATCTCCTTACCTTTAAGTTAAAAGGACGTGGTATTGTCCTAAGCGGGCACCCACAAGTTGCTTTGAATCCCGATCTATCGAGGGTGGTGCCCCTACGAATTCTGCTGGGATTTGGAGGGTTACTCAAAGATCTGGATTTCGCCATTTTCGACAATCAGTACAACCGGATCATAAACTGCATCCCCGACGGCGTTAAAAGAGAATGCCCCCAAAACGGTATCGAAATCTGTGATGTTCGCTAGTGTGTTCCGAATCGCAGTTGGATCGTCGGATTGTGCATCAGCAATTGCCTTGGCAAGAATGTAGATGGATGCATACGACTGAGCGGCCTGGATGTTCGGTTCGATACCATACTTCGCGTGATGATTCTGAATGAAGGTCTGATTTCCCGATGTGTCAGCGATATTGACCCAGCTGGTAAAAGCAATTGTACCCTCAGCGGCATCGCCCGCGAGTTCAATTTGACTTGCGGCAAAAGTAACACTTATAAGGAAAGGAACATCGGTGGGAATGCCAAGTTGACGCCCTTGTATCATAATCTCTGGAATTTCTATTGGCGAAGCGAAGATAAAAATGACGTCCGGATTTGACTCCTTAATGCGAGTTAATTGTGTAGAAAAGTCAGTCTCACCCGTTTGGAAGGTTTTTGTGACGAGAACCTCGACATTATTTGCAGTGAGAGCTTCTCTCACTGCCGCATTGCTGTCGGTGGAGAAGAGATCGGTCTCATCATATATGATTGCTGCACTTTGGTAGCCAAGTTTCTCCTGAGTTATCCTGACGCCGCTTGGAATCAGCACATCTGTAGTCAGAGCAGTACGAAAGATAAAATCACCAATCGCGCTGAGACCACGGGCAGCGGAGGTGGAGCTTATCGCTACGACCTTGTTCTGTTGCGCGATTGGAAACGCTGCTTGCCCCTGCGTTGAGGTGGTAGGACCGAGGATAGCGGGCACACCATCTTGATGAATCAATTTATTGAATGCTGCAACGGCACCTTTAACAGTACTCTGATCATCCTTGACGATAAGTTTGATTTTTACATCGCTGAGTTGTGAGTTATTAATTTCTTTGAGAGCCACCTCATATCCCTGACTCATCCGTAAACCAATCGCGGCAAGCCTCCCTGTAATTGGCAAAACGACGCCGATGGCAATCTCACCACGAAGCCCTTCCATCTGAGGTGTTGTGGGGAGAAGGAGTTGCCCAATCTGATCGCAAGCGGAAAGCCCTACAATGAACGCGGCAACCGCCGAGACCAACGCAAATCTAGTGAATCTTCTGATGTTCAATTGAATTTCTTTCTTTTTAAGTTAAAAGGCGTGGTGCAGCCCTAAGCGGGCACCCGCAAGTTGCTTTGAATCCCGATCCATCGGGGGTGGTGCCCCTACGAATTCTGTTAGCATTTGGAGGGTTACTCGAAGATCTGGAATTCGCCGTTTTCGACAATCTGTACAATCGGGTCGTAGACTGCATCCCCGACGGCGTTAAAGGAAAATGCCCCCAAAACGGTATCGAAATCTTTGATGTTCGCCAGTATGTCCCGAATCGCAGCAGGATCGGTGGATTGGGCTTCCGCGATCGCCGCAGCGACGATATAAACGGCAGCATACGACTGCGCGGTCCAAGCGTTTGGCTCACTCCCGTATGTCGCGCGATATTTCTGGACGAAGGCTTGATTTCCCGGTGTATCGGCTGTGCTAATCCACCCCGCAAAAGAGATTGCGCCCTCGGCGGCAGCCCCTGCGTTTTCCACATCATTTATCAGGCTTGTGATAAAGGAGACCTCGGTCGGAATCCCAAGCTGGCGTCCTTGAACCAAAATTCCAGTCTGTTCCGGGAGTTGTGCTGCGATAAAGATTGCATCGGGATTTGCTTCCATTATCCGACCCAATTGTGCTGAAAAGTCGGTGTTGCCACTTTGGAAGGTTTCTGTAATCAGAATCTCAACGCCGATCTCAGTAAGCGTGTCCCTGAACTTTTCATAGCTATCTATAGAATAGGCATCAATTTCATCATATATGATTGCTGCCTGTTGATACTCAAGTTTCGTGTGTGTTGCCTTGACACCACTGGGGAGTAGGATATCTGTGGTAAGCCCTGCGCGGAAGAGAAAATCTCCAAGCGCACTTAGACCGGTGGCATTTGAGGAGGAGCTGAAAGCCACAACTCCATTCTGTTGCGCGATTGGAAACGCTGCTTCGGCTTGGCCTGATGTGGTGGGACCGAAGATAATCGGCACACCCGCTTGAATCAGTTTGTTATAGGCTTCGACGGCGCCCTCAATGGTGCTCTGGTCGTCTTCGGTGATGAACTTGAATCTTACATCGCCCAGTTGTGAGTTGTTGACCTCCTCAAGAGCGAGTTCAAAACCGCGTTGTATCGGTAAGGCAAATGCATCAAGCCGTCCGGTAACGGGGTAGACAAGACCGATTGGAATCTCGCCACTGACTCCCTCCATTGAAGGCGGCGCGGGAAGGAGAAGCTGCCCTATCTGGTCACAGGCGGCAAACCCCATAATCATCGCGACAATCGTCAAGACAAATGCGAATTTGGTAACTCTACTTGTATTCAACTTGAATCTCCTTATTTTTTAATCTGAGTTATACTTTACGTTCTTACCTTGCTTCCATTAGCGGTTACTCGAAGATTTCCAATTGACCGTCCACCACAATCAGTATCTTCGGATCATACACCGCATCCCCAACGGCGTTAAAAGAGAATTTTCCGAAAACGGTGTCGAAATCTGTGATATTCGCTAGCGCGTCTCGGATTGCGGTCGACTCGGTGGATTGGGCATTAGCAATCGCCTCAGCCAAAATATGGAAACCGGCATACGCCCGTGCGGCGTAATTGCTCGGTTCGACTCCGTATTTCGCGCTATAATTCTGGACGAAGGCTTGATTCCCCGGTGTGTCAGCTACACTTGCCCAGCCGACAAAAGTAATCGCACCCTCGGCGGCATCACCCGCAGCTTGCACATCGGCTATGGTCAACGTGCGCATGACAAACGGCACTGAGTCGGGTATACCGAGTTGGCGACCTTGGGTCAGAAGTCCGGATTTTTCAGGCGATAAAGAGGAGATAAAGATAATGTCGGGATTTGCGTCCCTAATCCGGGTTAATTGTTCGGAAAAATCGGTATCGCCGCCTTGGAAAGTTTCTGTAGTCAACACCTCGACACCGTTCGCAGCAAGCGCTTCCCTTACCGCCTCATCGCTATCCGTAGAAAAGACATCGCTTTCATCGTACATCGTTGCTGCTGTCTTGTAACCGAGTTTTGCGGAGGTCGTCTCAATGCCGCTTGGAATCAGCACATCTGTGGTAAGCGCGGCGCGAAAGACGAAATCACCAATCGCACTCAGGCCGCGGGCCGCGGAGGTGGGGCTAAATGCCACGACCCCATTTTCCTGCGCTATCGGAAACACTGTCGCACTCTGAGTTGAGGTAGCAGGACCGAAGATAACAGGTACACCGTCCTGCTGAATCAGTTTGTTGTAGGCTTCGACGGCACCTTCAACGGTACTCTGATCGTCCTCTATGATAAGTTTAATACTTCCACCGCTGGCTTGTGAGGCGTTAATCTCTTCGAGAGCGAGTTCAAAGCCCCTCCCTATTGGTACTCCAAATGTAGAGGCGAGTCGTCCTGTGATAGGTAAGACGACACCGATAGGAATTTCTACGCTCACATCTTCTGTATCAGGTGGAGCGGGGACGAGAAGTTGCCCAATCTGGTCACAGGCAGAAAGCCCCACAATTAGGAGGACAACCGCTAGTGCAAACGCAAATATTGTAATTCGTCTGATTTCCATCTTAAACTCCCTTATTTTCAAATAAAAAAATCAGGCAAGGGATAATCGAGAGGAGCTGTCACTCACCTGATTCGTTGAGTATTGGTATTTGGAAGGTTATCGAAAAAATCATCTAAATTTAAAACCTAAGTTTCAGAGAACAACGATTGTTGTTTTCTGCAAGATACAGAATTCCAATTCTGCTGAATTGTTCCGATCCTTCGTTGAGGATTACTCGAAGACTGCAAATTCACCATCTTTGACAATCAATATCTGTGGATCGTAGACAGCATCTCCGACCTCGTCAAAGGAGAATTGTCCTAAAATGGTGTCCATATCCGTGGTGTTTGCCAATGCATCCCGAATCGCGGTTGAGTCGGTGGATTGAGCGTTGGCAATCGCCGCAGCGAGAATATGGAGCGTCGCATACGATTGCGCTGCCCAAGCGTTCGGCTCCGTACCGGATGCTGCACGATAATTCTCGATGAAAGCTTGATTCCCTGGGGTGGCAGCGAGGCTAGACCACCCTATAAAGGTGATTACCCCCTCCGCGGCAGGGCCCGCAGCTGCTACCTGTTCTATTGCTATTTCGGGCAGAATAAAGGGAACTGAGTCGGGTATGCCGAGTTCACGACCCTGCGTCAGAATCAGAGGCATCTCCGGTGGCAACGTAGCGACAAAGATGGCTTCGGGGTTTGCCTCCATTATCCGGGTTAATTGCGTGGAAAAATCGGTGTCGCCGCTTTGGAAAGTTTCCGTAGTCACAACCTCGACGCTGTTCTCAGCGAGTGCGGCTATGAACCCCCCGTAGCTACTTGTGGAATAGAGGTCACTTTCATCGAATAAGATCGCAGCTTTTGTATAACCGAGTTTCTCTTGAGTGATTCTAACGCCGCTTGGGTTCAGGATATCTATGGTGAGTCCCGCGCGAAAGATAAAGTCGCCGATCGCGCTCAAACCGGAAGCAGAAGATACCGAACTGAAAGCCACGACCCCATTCTCTTGCGCTATCGGAAACGAGTGTACTGCCTGATCTGAGATGGCGAGACCCGTAATGGCAGACACACCATCTTGATGAATCAGTTTATTGAATGCTTCAACGGAACTCACACTCTGATCATCCTCGGTGATGAAGGTAATTTTTGCACCGCCGAGCAGCCCTGAGTGGTTAATCTCTTGGCGTGCGAGTTCAAAGCCGATATGCATGGGTATGCCAACGTCGTTAGCAAATCGGCCCGTCAGCGCGACAACGACCCCGATGGGAATCTCGCCACTGAGTTCGTCCATCTGAGGTGGTGCTGGGAGGAGAAGTTGCCCAATCTGGTCGCAGGCAGAAAGCCCAGCAATGAGGGCGACAATCGCCAATACAAACGCAAATTTGCTGGCTCTTCTGGTGTTCATAATTATATCTCCTTGCCATTATTTGGCGCGAAAGGGTTAGTTTATGCTCATTGTTCCATGAGTGATAAATTGCACTATTATATATTATACCCTATCGTGGTGCATTTTTGCCGGTACATTAAGGTGTTGGTTATTGACGGTGACGGCCAACCGTATCCCTGTGTCACGCCTTATCTCGTTTCTCTGAACGGTGCCAGAGCATGCTTGATAGTCGTTGAGCGATGTGTTATACTTTTGCTGGAGTGTCGAAAGGGGGCGCGGAAAAAATGTTAAATCCCAACGTGGACAGCAGTGAGGGTGTCGCAAGAACAACGTTTCAACCGATGGGTTTCATGGACATTTTAGAAACAGTATTCAGCATCTATCGGAACCATTTCCGCCTGATTTTGGGCATCTGTGCTGTTTATTTTATTTTTACGTTCGGAGCGAACCTGTTCACAGCTATCTCAACACTTTTTTTTAAGGATTCGGGCTTACAAGGGTTGACGATTGCGATAGATCTTGTTGTCGCTTGGATTACCATTTTAGTCGCACTGTTCTCCGCGGGGGCGCTCCTGTTCGCTGGTGGCCAACTCTATTTAGGTGAGGAGATCACCGCCGGAGCAGCGTTCGGGCAGGTCGCACGCCGATTTGGGGCCTACCTCGGAAGTTTTCTACTCTGGATGCTGGTTGTTGGACTATTAGCGCTAACTATCATTGGGATTCCGTTTTCCATCTATTTTGGGACGCGATGGGGTTTCTACGCACAGGCTACTTTGATTGAGGGTACTTCGGCGACAAACGCGCTGAAACGCAGCCGTGAATTGGTCAGAGGAGCGTGGTGGAGTGTCTGTGGCATCATGTTGGCAATCTTTCTGCTCGGTTTTATGATTCAAATTGTGCTTCAGTTCTTTTTACTGTTTGCTTTTGGTTTCACGGAGGTGGTAAGCGGTGAAGGGGGACCCCTACAACTGTTTCAACGGATGCTTGCACCCGAACTGACGGATTGGGATGGCTTGGCCACTTATGTGATTCACTGTTTTATCAATGATGTTGTCAATAGCTTGATGCTCCCGTTAACACCGATCGGGATCACGTTGCTCTACTTTGACCGACGTATTCGAAAAGAGGGGTTCGGCGCTGAGGTACTGGTGACTGGTGAAGGCGAGGACTCTGCTTCCGGATCTATAGACACACCACCCCGCTGGGATGAAAGAAACTATTGATTTTCTGTTATAGGCATATCATCTTGCTGAGACTTTGGTAACAACTTGGATTAAACTATGGTTACCGCTTATAGGGAGCGTAGCCAACTCGGTGAATGGGACTAAATCGTATCAATTTCCGCTCATATTGGGCTTCTAAACCTAACAAAATCTAACACTTTTAGCGTTTTTTTCGCAGTTGAAGGTTCACAGTCAAAACCAGAAATGGTTTCGCAAGAAAATACAGGCTAACGTCTAACAGCATAAGTAAGGGGAGAGTGACCATGTCTACGCCAAGTTTTAAGTCGATTGCGCCTTTGACGACAGATCAAATTAACCAGTTCAAACGTGATGGCTTTTTAGTTCTCAAAGGGGCTCTCGACCCGGAGCTCTGCCGCCAAGCGCGTGACGAAATGTGGGAGGTAATTCAGACACATCTGCCGCGCATGAAAAGGGATGATCCCTCTACATGGGGACCCATCACTGAAGAGGAGAATGCCAAACTACAGCATCGACCTGAAGGCGGGGGCGATCCGTATTTTAGCGGTAACGCACACCGGTTCACAGTGCGTAATGGGGCGTCGGAATTGTTGCTTAACCTGGCTCCTCGTGCACTTTGGCAAGTTGCCGAACAACTTCTGGGGGAAGGGACGGTGGTGTGGCCCGCAGGACTTGATGAGTCGGGCTATACGACTGGCCCATGTTTTATGTGCGATGACGCTGTAGGCGGGCTGAATTCTCATGTGGGAGACACGATGGGTTTTCCCTCCGAGGGCACCTTCACGACGGAGCCTGCGCTGCGGTTACCCGAAACCGGACCGGTGTGGCTCAATGGGCAAGGGACTCGTGGGTTGTATTGCACCCTGCCGAATAGTCCGTCCCATGCTCCCGAATATCGTGGTGCCCATTCCGATGGCGCGTGCTACGGTCGATGGCGGCTGCAGATGTCAGCGTACATTTCGGATGTGCCACCCAACTCCGGCGGATTTATGGTGTGGCCCGGGAGTCACTCGCGGATCTGGCCCGAACAGTGGAAGGCTTTCAAGGAGGGTGAGAAGCATACCGACAAACATTTGGCGGTACGCAAAGCGGGCGGTTATACGGATCCTGTCATCGGAGAGATTAAGGCGGATACCGAGCCGTTCGATTGCCACGGTCCTACCGGCACAGCGGTGTTGTGGCACACCAAGATTCTGCATATCGCAGGACAGAACGCTTCTAACGATGTTATCCGTCAAGCGACAATCTACGGTTTTAAGAAAACGCCTGAGTCGGTTCCGGACGCGCTCGTGGTGGACAACACCGATGGCGATATCTGGCGGGATTGGTCCGATGCGGTGCGTGCATAACTGTTGATGTCAGAACTCTTTTTCGGTGGTGTATTGACGTGGATTAGATGTGCTCTAACTATGTAGAGCACATCTAAAACTTCGTGACAAATCATTGCGATTCACGCGCTTCGCTCCGAAGCCCCATCCAGACGCAGACCGCCATTCCCAACAGGACAAGAGCGAACGGGAAG
Organism: Candidatus Poribacteria bacterium; assembly: GCA_022826645.1. Taxonomy (GTDB): domain Bacteria; phylum Poribacteria; class WGA-4E; order WGA-4E; family PCPOR2b; genus PCPOR2b. The sequence continues at coordinate 44,876 of JAJDUM010000110.1, read as the reverse complement.
CCAGTTGCGAGCGATGCCGCCTGCAACGACTTCAGACCGCCGCCAAGTAGCAATGCAATGGCAACCAACCCTTCCAGACTGCACCAGAACACCCGTTGGGAGACCGGTGCGTCAACCTTGCCGCCTGCTGCGATGATATCGATGATCAAGGAGCCGGAGTCCGACGAGGTAATAAAAAAGATGATTGTCAGCATCATCGCGACGGAGGCAAGGAGTTTCGTCAACGGCAGTTCATCAAACATTTTGAACAGTGCAATTTCTAACTTCCAAGCCTCAACGTTCTCGGTCACACCGGTATAGCCATCAACGATGTGTTGGTGGAGTGCGGTGCCGCCAAAGGCACTAAACCACAGCAAACATAACAGCGTCGGCAGGATAAGCACAAAGAATATGAACTCGCGTACCGTCCGTCCCTTTGAAATGCGGGCGATGAAAGTACCGACGAACGGTGCCCAAGCGATCCACCATGCCCAGTAGAACGTGGTCCAATCGTGCAGGAAACTGGTGTCTGTGCGTCCTACCCAATTGCTAAGGGGCCGTATCTTGGCGAAATAGACGCCAAGGCTGGCGAACATACTGCTGAAAATGTGGAGTGTTGGACCGAGTATGATAACCGCCAACAGCAACAGAAAGGCGACGATTATGTTGAACTGGCTCAGACGTTTGATCCCGACATTAATACCGGTCAGCACCGATATCAACGCGATGGCTGTTATCACCACAATCAACACCACCATGGTGGTGCTATTTGCGGGAATATCAAACAGGTAATTAAGGCCAGTTGTAACCTGTTGCACCCCCAATCCGAGCGAGGTGGCGAGTCCAAATATCCCTGCGAATATGGCGCACGTATCAATAGCATGACCAGGCCAACCCCAAACGCGGTCACCGAGCAGGGGATAGAATGCCGAGCGGATGGTGAGGGGAAGTCCCCGGTTGTAGGCGAAAAACGCGAGAGCGAGTCCAACGACGCCGTAGACTGCCCAACCGTGTAATCCCCAGTGAAAAACTGTCGCCGCTATGCCGGCGGTAGCAGCTTCCGCAGTTCCGGGAGTAATGCCGAGCGGCGGCTTCTTAAAGTAGTAGACCGGCTCTGCCACCCCGAAAAACAGCAGACCGATGCCTACACCCGCCGCAAAGAGCATCGCAGTCCAGGTTAAGTTGGAGTACTCAGGTTTCGCATCTGCACCCCCAAGGCGCACCTTGCCGAGCGGGGAAACAATCAAAAATAGGCAGAATAGCAAAAGGAGGTTGGTGATGTCCATGAACCACCAGTCGAGGTTCGTGGTAAGCCAGACGCGGACATTTCCAAACAGTTTTGTCGCGCCTTCCTGAAACACGAGTGCCCCAACAATAAAGATAACTATGGCAATACTGGAAATCACAAACACCGGCGTCAGGTGGATATCTAAACCGAATAACTTCCGGTACTCTTTGTCATCCGGCCGTTGTGGTTGTTGTCCTTCTTCGCGCATATTCAAATCTCTCCTTCTAGTTGGACAGACATAAAGGGTCTGTCCCTACAAACGTAGAGGTTTAGAAGTAGTAACCGAAGTTAAAATTAACCCGCCAATTCCACGCGTCATTTCCGTTGGCACCATAGTCACCGGCACCCGTATAAATGTTGGCATAGCCCTCTACGTTCCCGTCAGCATCGACATTACCGACAAATCCGTTGCCGTTGGAAAGTGCCAGATCACTATAGACATACAGGGCACCAAAGAGCGTCCAGCTAGCACCAAGAACCGCCATGGTACTAGGGTTGAAGCCATCCACCGTTTTGAGGATAGTGCTTGCTTCAACATAGGGTGTGACGCTGTCAATCCATGAGATGCCTGCTGTGTCTATGCCGCCGTAGCGCAGCGATAGCGCAGGTATCAATCCCGTGGATGCTATGGGCCAAGCGAAGTCGTAAGCACCCATTGGAATCAGGTCACCGGTGCCCCAAGGCGTATCATCGGTGATATTATACGCGTAATAAGAGAATTGTGAAAAGAGCGTGAAATCTGCGAACGCGTTCTTCATGTGTGCGGAAAACGCGTAGTGATTCGCACCATCATCGTCCACGTCTGTCCCCTTCAGCAACCCGTATTGAAGCGACGCACCCAGATCCCCGATGTTTCCGAGGGCATAGATTGCGCGAAGGTTCAATTGATGCTGCTCATCAAACCCGTTTTCACCGGCACCCCATTCAACATCTCCCTTTGCGTTGGCTTTCTCTTCCCACCGGACAATGTCGTAGCTGTATCGTGAACTCGCAAGGCTACTTCCATCTGTCTGGGGTTCACTCCCAAGATAGTAACCTGCATCAAGGGTCAGCTTGCCAAGCGTATCACTCCATCTGATTCCCAGATCCATATCGTCGGCGAGCCCGACATAAAAATGTTGGTCAAAGAACCAGCTGCTGGAGACACCGTAAGCACCGGGCCCGAACGGAACCCGCACAACGCCTGCCTTGAGCGTACCCAAATCGCCCAGATTATACCCTAGCCATGCTGTGTGGATCATGCTGTAGTTGTCATACCATCGGTATTCGATTCTGCTAATAATGTTGCGGTAATTAAGATCGGAGTTCAGGCGGAAAATCTCAAGATCGACATCTCCAATCGTTTCGCCTCGGCGGTGTGGGTTGTCTGCATCACCGTAACTACCGTATGCCCAGCCCACCCGCAGGGCACCCCCAATTTTAATCGGACTTTTTTTCTCTTCCGCGAGAGCGGACAATTGTAAGACGAGCAACAGACCCACAATACTGAGACTGAAGATTCGTTTGTACCCCCGATTTTTCATGCAATATCTCCCCTATTTTTGAGAGTCCGGCGAAGAACTATCCTGCCTTTTTCTCGCTGCTCGCAAATCCTTGGAGCCATATTATCGGTGCGTTTGGACTGCGCGCATTTCGGGATACGAATGCACTCAGCACCGAAATTAATCCTCGGACGGACCAAAACCGAAGAACACTGAATCTATTATACATATTGTACAGATTAAAATCAACTGTAATAACGCAAATTATTACTGATTATGGAAAAGTGCCAATTAAAATACAACAAGCAGGTCGAGTTTATTCGATTAGAGAAAATTGGGGCAAAGGAGGGGTGCGATTCTCGTGCGTTGACCAATCAGTTCACAAGAGTGGAGGTAGGTTGGTGGATTGTTTACAGCTTTTAGTGGAAGTGCGGAGCTCAACATCAATTGGTGGGTGAGAAAAACTGTTTTTACCGATTTGGCTGCTGTTTACTTGGGTATAATTTAATGCTTTTAGGTACATCCCATAGCACCACTGTGCCATCAACGGAGCCCGAAGCGATTTTTGTGCCATCGGGAGAGAACGCCACAGCGCGGACCCAGCCGGTATGCCCTGGGAATGAAGCGATATGTTTTTGCGTTGAGATCTCCCACAATTCAACCCTGTCCTCCCAAGATCCGCAAGCGATTTTTGTCCCGTCCGGTGAGAATGCAACAGAGAAACTTGCAGATCCCAGTCCGTCGGTGAGTGTTGTAAAATATTGTCCTGTCCCGACCTCCCACAGCCTGATGTCATCCAACGACGCAGAGGCAAATTTCAGCCCATCCGACGAAAACGCAACAGAGAAGACAGGGGCCCTAATGGTTTTATTCTCAATATCAACTGCACGGTCCGTCTGAGGTTCGTTGACATCTTCCCCCGGACGCCGAGCGGGTAGGACTTCGACCCCGACTTGAGGACTATTCACCCCGCCGAGTGTGTAGAGTGCTTTGCCGGCCGGGATCTCCCACAGCCGAATTGACGTATCCTCTGACCCTGAAGCGAGTGTTGTTCCATCGGGCGAAAACGCAACAGAGAAAACTGTTTTCTCATGGCCTTGTAGTGTGGCGATATTTTCTCCCGTCGAAACCGCCCACAGTTTGACGGTTTTATCCTTTGATCCCGACGCGAGCAGCGTACCGTCTTGCGAGTATGCGACAGTGCTCACAACATCTGTGTGCCCTCGCATGGTGGTAAGTTTGTGTCCTGTTTCTATATCCCACAGTTTAAGCGTGTGCTCGGCATTCCTTGCATCCACTGAACCTGTAACGAGTCTCGTGCCATCCGGTGAGTATGCAAAACAGGTGACAAAGTTTGAAGGTTCCGCAAGTGTAGAAATATGTTGTCCGGTGCCGATGTCCCACATTTGGAGGCCCTCCACCAACTGGGAAGCGAGTGTCAATCCGTCGGGAGAGAACGCCACAGAATCAACCATCCGTGTATGCCCTTGTAGGGTGGTGAGATTGTTTCCTGTCTCTACATCCCAGAGTTTGACGCCATCCCATGACACAGAGGCAAGTTTTCTGCCGTCTGGTGAAAACGCGACGGAGAAAACATTCGACGAAAACTCCAGTTTGCCGAGGTCGATATGTCGTCGTGTGTAGATATGTTGTCCTGTTGGTATTTTCAACAGTTTAATACCCTCCGCTGAGCCTACAGCGAGTTTAGTGCTATCCGGCGAGAACACGACGCACAACATGGAACTTCCAGGTTCCGGTTTCTCTGTAAAGGTGGCAGTATTTCGCCCTGTTTCCACATCCCAAAGCTTGATCGTTCCACCATTTGCTGACCCTGAAGCCAATAGCTGCCCATCGGGTGAAAACGCGATAGATGAGATTCGTTTTGTACTTTCACTCAATTTTGTGCGCTGTGTGGCGGCGAGGGTGTTGATGAGTTGTCCGGTTTCGACGTCGTAAAGCTTGATAACACCCGGCCGCGTCCGCTCAATGGCACTTATACCTGTCCCCGCTAGTATCTTTCCATCGGGCGAGAAGGCGAGACCTCGATCGTCGTAACTTACTCCGCCTTTCCCCAAACGGGCGATCGCACCATCGGGTAGATTCACCCCCGAATAACCTTGAATCTGGGCGATGGAAACCGTGCTAAACGTGGAAAGGGTGAGACTGCCCAATAAGATAAATATGAAACGCAATGCTTGGGTTTGCATCGACTTATATTGTCTTTCTTCAGCTTTAATTGGGGTTCAGTGCTTAACCGGTTCCAGATCCCATACCAGAACAGTTCCATCGTATGAACCCGACGCGAGTTTTGTCCCATCCGGCGAGAACGCCACAGAGACGACCCAACCGATATGTCCTGGGAATGTGGCGATATGTTTTCGCGTTGAAACATCCCACAGCTTGACAGTGAAATCCCCCCACGACCCCGACGCGAGTTTTGTCCCATCCGGTGAAAATGCAACCGCCCAGCCCGAATAACCCGTTTCGTCTGTGAGTGTTGCGCGGTGTTCCCCTGTTTCAACATCCCACAGTTTAATCGCATCCCCGCCCATGTTTCCACCGAGGTCTTCATCCAGCGAAGCGAGGATTAGACCATCCGGCGAAAACGCAACCGATTTGACCTGCGCCAGACTACCTTCAGACTCAGTGTCAACTGCATCGCCCTGTTCGGGTTCGTTGAGACTGATTTTGCTGAGTGTGTAGAGTGGACGTCCTGTCGGAAGTTCCCACAGTCGAATTGTCCTATCGTCTGACCCCGAAGCGAGTTTTGTCCCATCGGGCGAAAACGCGATAGAATTAATTACTTGTTGATGTCCTTGTAGTGTTGCAAGATTTTGTCCCGTCTCGACCGCCCACACCTTGACGGTCTTATCCTCTGATCCTGAAGCGATTTTTGTGCCATCTTGTGAGTATGCGACAGTGGTTACAAATCCTGTATGCCCGTGTAGAGTAGAGAGATTTTCCCCTGTTGAAACATCCCACAACTTAACCGTATGCTCTGTGCTTTTCATATTGTATGACCCCGTAACGAGTCTTGTGCCATTAGGCGAGTATGCGAGAGAGAGGGCAAAATTCGGCGGTCCTCCAAGTGTGGTGATACGTTGTCCAGTGGCAATTTCCCATATTTCGGTTCTGCTCCACGAAGTTGAAGCGAGGGTCAATCCGTCAGGAGAGAATGTCACAGCATTGACTATCCGCGGATGTCTTTGTAGGACGGTCAGACTTTTCCCTGTCGAGACCTCCCACAGTCTGACACCAGCCCCTGACGCTGACGCTAGCATCTTACCATCGGGTGAGAATGCAACAGATTGGTTCCACATTGCCCCGAGTAAATCAAGGTGTTTTCCGGTCAAGATGTTTAACAGTTTGACCCCCTCATCTGCTCCCACAGCGATTTTTGTGCCGTCGGGTGAGAACGCAATGGACTCGACTTTCCCCTTCTGCCCTTGGAATGTGGCAATATTTTCTCCTGTTTCAACATCCCAGAGTTTAACATCATGCCCTGCCGCTGACGCGATTTTGGTACTGTCGGGGGAGAATGCAATGGACTCGACCCGCCCTCTCGGTTCGCCCCATTTTGTGCGCCGTGTGGCAGCGAGAGTGTTGAGGAGTTGTCCAGTTTCGGCATCATACAACTTGACAGTACCTTGCCGCATCGCTACATCATTTCTACTTGTTCTCGGAAATGTCCTTCTGCTTGTCCCTGCGAGTATCTTCCCATCAGGTGAAAACGTAAGGTCGGATAACCCCTTATCTTGGAGCATATTGAGTTGCTGTCTTGTTTCTACATCCCACAGTTTACCTGCCGCAGCCAGTTTAGTACCGTCGGGTGAGAACACCACAGAGCTGACTGACCCCTTCTGCTCTTGGAATGTGGCGATGTTTTGTCCAGTCTCGACATCCCAAAGTTTAAGCGTTCCCTCCCACACCCGCCCCGACCCCGCAGCGAGTGTTGTGCCATCGGGCGAGAACGCCACAGCGGTGACCTCGCCCTTTTGTCCGGTCAGTAATACAATTTCATCAAACGTCTCTGTATCGTAAAACCAAATCCCAATGCTAGTTGCCACAGCGAGGCTGCTCCCATCGGGCGAAAAGGCGATACCTCGGTCCTCGTAACTCACTCCACCTTTTCCCAAACGGACGATGGCACCGTCGGGTAAATTCACTCTTGAATAATCTTGGATTTGGGCAATGGAAACTGTAGTGGTCGTGAATAGAGCGAGGCTGCTCAATAGGATAAATGTAAAACGACATACTTGTGTTTTCAAACTGGGATTATTTCTCCTTTGTTGGCGTTTTGCTGGGAGGATTGTTTTTTTCGATGATAGCCATCCGGATCATCTGCCATTCCACACTTTCGGTATTAACGTCAGACCACTTTCCACGCATAACGACATAGTCCTCCTCACCCCTATCGGTGTCCGTCGGTTCATGGAGTGCCCAGTTGGTATAGGTAACCGGCTCGCCGCTCGTCCAATCCCATTTACCCTCCTTGGCAAAATCGGTCAGCCCGATCCAGTAGGGCTGCCATCCAAAGATTTCTGAGAGCCACTTCTGCTCCGCTGCGTCGTTAATTGCGACCAGATGCGCATCTTCGGCGACCGCTTGGCTGTTCGCATCGTCCCAGCTTTTGCAATGGATGCTTTTGTAAGCGTGTCCATTTGTGGGATTTACCACCCATACCCCCGCACCCGCCGATGGCGAGGTTGACGCTTCTGCGGAGGCTTCCATACGACCGGTGGGTGAATCAATGGATATCAGCTTATTCCCGTCGAACATGACGACTATATCGTCCTTTCGTTCTCCATCCTGAAGTATGAACGGCTCCACTGTTGCTGAAAACCCTTGGTAGTTCACTGTTATTGTATAGAGCGCAGGTGCATCCACATATTGTACCCAGTAACCCGCATCGTCCGTCCTTGTGCCGCAGCTTAAGGTGCCGTGGCCCTGTCCATTGATATAACGTTGGCGTACTTTGATCCCCACCCTTGCATTGGTAAAAGGTGTTCCATCAACATAGACAATTCGCCCCCGCATACGCATCCGGGATTTCACTGTGACTTCAGCGTCCTCGATGTGTGCGCCGGGATTGATGGTAAAGGCGATTCCACCAAAAGGTGGTGGTTCGTGCTGATAGACGGCTACCTTCCCGATCTTGATAGCTTGAATCACATAGCCAGATGTGCGTGCGACTAATTGGATGGAGGTCGGAGTGATGTTAGGGATAGCAAAACGCCCTGCGTCGTCTGTCCGCGATTCCAAGAAAGGGAGGGCTTCTCGCTGCGCCACTCCGTTGACATCTTCAAATGGCTCAACTGCTAACGTGAACCCGACAACCGGATTTCCCTCAACATCAACGACATGACCGGATAGAGTGCTGGTGGCTTCTTGAGCGATGCCGTGTGATGGTGCCCCAAACAAAAGTGCTGTAATCGCCGTGAGCAGGTTGAATTTGAAATATGAACGGTTCATGATAATTATCTCCTTTCGGATGGGTTGGTCGTGAAAGATGCGGTTAAAGAATCGATCAGGACTTGGTTTACTTTTCCTCCGCGGAGGGCTTGGGAGGTAAAACCTCCTTTTCAAGGATAGCCATTCGGGTCATCTGCCATTCTGGGCTTTGGGGACCAACTTTATACCATCTCCCATCCGGTGAAAGTCCCGTGAAGACATAATTCTCTTCTCCCCTGTCGGCGTTTATCAATTTATGGGTTGCCCAGTTGGTATAGGTGACCGGCTCGCCGCTCGTCCATTCCCATTCAGCCTTCTTTGCCATATCGGTTAACCCGATCCAGTAAGGAGCAGTGCCAAAGATTCTCACGAGCCACTGCTGCTCTGCCGCATCGTTAATCGAGACTATATGGGCGTCTTCGGCAGCCGCTTTGGCTTGTGCATCGTCCCAGTTCTCGCAGCGGATGCGCTTGTAGCTGTGATTGTTTGCGGGGTTTAACACCCACTCTCCCACGCTGTCTGGTTCCTCCTGATCGAGAGTTGGGTCGATGAGAACCGGCTCGCTGTCAAACGTTAAGATCAAACCATCGTGCCGTTGTCCGTCTTCGAGGATAAATCGCTCCGAGGTTGATGAAAGCCCTTGAAACTCAGCTACAACCGTATAGAATCCGGGTTCCTCCACATATTTCACAAAGTAACCTGTATCGTCCGTATAAGGTCTGCTGCCGGAATTACCGGTGCCTGTTCCATCGAAATCACGTCGCCGGATGTTGATTCCAACCGGTGCGTTGGCAAGCGGTGTTCCGTCGGCAAAAACGATTTGCCCCCGAATGCGCATCCGCGGTTTCACTGTAACCTCAACATTTTCGAGGTGTGCACCCGGCTCAATGGCAAATGTGATGCCACCAAAAGGCGGCTTATCTCGGTAATACGGGTAAAAAGTTATTGCCCCAATTTCGACGGACAGAACTTCAGCATCCGGACCGAAATCGGTGTCTAGGTCCAAATCAGGGAGTGACTTTACACCATCCGGTGGTTTGCCGGGTTGTGCCAGGAATTGAATGGGACCTGGTTTGATATCCGTGATTGAGAATTGCCCCGCTTCATCGGTTTGTGATTTTGGCAAAGCAGCGTATGCCGCCAATGTAGGTTCAAATTCGTCCAGCAGGAACATTCGATCTACCCCGTCATTGGATATTTCAACGGACTGAACTGCTATCGGGAGATGGGCGACAGAATTTCCATCGACATCAACAACGCGGCCGGATAAAGTACATGTGGCATCTTGAGCAATAGTGTGTGACGCTGCTGCGAACAAAAGCCCTACAATCATGATGAGAAATGTCAGATTAGGTCTGAAACATGAGCGGTTCATGGTAGCAGCCTCCTATTGAATGGGTTAGTGGTGAGAATTTACACAATTGAACAATAAGGACTTGTTAGCTCGCCGATTCATCGTTCCAGTGCCTTGGAATTACTTCTCCTCCACCTGCATTTTGCCGCGGTGATTTTCTCTTTCGATGATTGCCATTCGGGTAGATTGCCATTCAGCACTTTCGGTGCCGACATCAGACCACTTCCCACGCATAACGACATAGTCCTCCTCACCTCTGTCGGCATCCGCCGGTTCATGGGGTGCCCAGTTAGTGTAAGTGGCTGGTTCGCCACTCGTCCAACCCCATTCCCCTTCCTCCGCAAAGTCAGTCAGCCCGATCCAATAGGGATGATATCCAAAGGTTTCAGAGAGCCATTTCTGTTCCGCTGCGTTGTTAATCGTGACCAAATGTGCATCTTCGGCGACCGCTTGGATATTCGCATCATCCCAACTCTTACAACTTATACGTTTGTAAGCGTGATCATTTGCCGGATTCACCACCCATACCCCGGCACCTGGCAACGGCGAGATTGATGCTCCCGCGGACACTTCCACTCGCTCGAAGGGCGACTTAGTGGAAATCGGCTTGTACTCGAACATGAAAATTACATCGTCCTTTCGCTCTCTATCCTGAATCAGGAATGGCTCTGCCGTTGCCGAACTCCCTTGATAGTTCACCGTTACTGTGTAGAGTCCAGGCTTATCTACATATTCCATAAAATAACCTTCATCATCCGTACTGGCGAATGGACTTGAGCTACCGTAACCCGTCCCATCGATCTGGTAATAGCGTGCTTTGATATCAACTTTCCGGTTGGCGAGGGGGTTTCCGTCAGGGAAGACAATTTGCCCCCGCATGCGCAGCCGGAGCTTGACTGTAACTTCAACATCCTCAACGTGTGTGCCCGGCTTGACGGCAAACGTGATTCCGCCGGGGTGTGACATTTTGTTCTGATAAGCAATCGCTAGTCCGATTTTGATAGATAAGATATCGTGCTCAGGTGCATCGTAAGGCGGTGTGACCAATTGGACTGAACTCGATACGATGTCGGAGATAGTGAAATGTCCTGCATCGTCAGTCCGTGATTCCAGCAAAGGACCATTTCCTCGTCGCCTCACACCATCTACAACTTCAAATGGCTGAATCGCTATCGGGAATCCAGCAACTGGAGTCCCATCGACTCCAACAACACGACCGGATAAAGTGCTCGTAGTTTCTTGGGCAATGCCGTGTGACGATGCGAACAGCGGAAGTGCTACAATCGCGGTGAGAGCTATCAGGTTGAGTCTGAAATATAGGCGGTTCATGGTAAATGTCTCCTTTGGGTTGGTTATAAAGGATAAAGTCAAAGAATCGGTCAAGACTTGGATTACTGCTCCTCCACCGCCGACTTATCGGACAAACTCTCTTTTTCAAGGATAGCCATTGGAGGTATCCGCCATTCTGGGCTTTGGGGACCAACTTTATGCCATCCCCCATCCGGTAAAAGCCCCATGAAAACATAATCCTCGTCACTCCTGTCGGCGTTTATCAGCTTATGGAGTGCCTAGTTGGTATAGGTGACCTGCTCACCACTCGTCCAACCCCATTTTCCCTCCTTTGCTCCATTGATCAATCCGATCCAATAAGGCGCAGTGCCAAAGATTCTCATGAGCCACGCCTGCTCTGCTATATCGTTAATCGCGACCAGATGTGCACCTTCGGCCACCGCCTTTGCTTGTGCATCGTCCCAACTCTCGCAATAGACGCCTTTATAGTTGTGACCATTTGCGGGGTTTAATATCCACGGTCCATCACCGTCCGGTTCGGGAACCGGCTCGATGGGGACCGGTTTGCTGTCCAACGTTAGGACCAGATCATCGTGTCGTCCTCCAGCTTCGAGAATAAATTGCTCTGAGGTTGTTGAAAGCCCTTGAAATTCAACTGCGATCGTATAGAACCCGGGCTCATCCACATATTGCACAAAGTAACCTGCGTCGTCTGTCTGAGGTTTGCTGCCTGAGCTACGAGTGCTCATGCCATCGAAATCACGTTGTCGCACATTGATCTCGATCCGTGCGTTGGCAAGCGGTGTTCCGTCGGCAAAAACGATTTGCCCTCGAATACGCATCCGCGGTTTCACTGTAACCTCAATGTTTTCGAGGTGTGTCCCCGGTTCAATGCCAAACGTAATTCCACCAAAGGGTGGGTGTTTCTCATCAGGTGGGTAGAAGGTGATTGCCCCAATTTCGATGGATAGCACTTCAGCGTCCGGGGCAAAAAGGTACTCCGGGGCAAAATCAGGGAGTTGCGGTACATCATCCGGCAGATGGGGCGGTTGTGCCGCAAATTGAATGGGTCCAGGTTTGATACCCGTAACGGAAAACCGCCCCGCTTCATCGGTTTGCGATTTGAGCGGAAGGGCGTATGCTTCCGGCATGAGTTGTTTTAGTCTGAATGCTCGTAACAGTTCGCTATCATCAATTACAAGTGATTGAATTTCTATTGAGAGACCGACAATCGGATTTCCATCGACGTCAACAACGCGGCCGGATAAGGTGCATGTGGCGTCTTGAGCGATGTTGGGTGAGGGTATGAGGAGTAGTAGCGTCACCGTTGCGGCGAGAAAAGATGTGAGATTGGATCTGAGGTGTGACGGATTCATGGTGAGTATCTCCTTTTGGGGTGGGTTAGTTGTGATAGGTAGTGAGAATTTTCACAATCGAAAGATCATACTTGCTAGCTCACCAATTCATCGTTGGCAGTCATAACTCGTTGAGATCGCTGAAGTGCGTAGGTTCTGAGTATCTATACAATGAGGTGCACACAGTTAACGGGCGAGATCCCACAATAGCACAGTGCCATCGTAACTCCCACTTGCCAGTATACTACCATTTGAATTGAAGACGACACTAGTGACGTATGATGCGTGGCCCCTCAGGGTTTGGCGATAATCCCCGGTTGTAGCATCCCATAAGTGGATGATACTGTCGCGATCCGCGCTTGCGAGTATGCTTCCGTCCGGGCTAAACGCGATGTTGGTAACGCCTGTCTTGTGTCTCTCTAGGGTCCAACGGGGAGTCCCTGTCCGGGCATCCCAAATCCGAATGGTATGGTCGCCACTGCTGCTGGCAAGTGTGCTGCCATCCGGGCTAAAAGCAACGCTAGCAATGTCCGCTGTATGACCTTCCAATATTCGTTCCTGTACGCCTGTCGCCACATTCCAAAGACGAACGTTAGGGTCACTCATGTCGTTACTGCCACTTGCCAACGTGGTGCCATCTGGACTGAACGCGAGGGTCGTGCTGGCAGCCGGTTTGTACGCGATGCGAGGGGTGATTGAGGGGGGCCAGTGCAGTGTTCGGAGCTGCGCGCCAGTCTTGGGATTCCACAGTTGGATGATAGTATCATCGTTCCAACTTGCCAACATCGAGCCCTCCGGACTAAACGCGATACTGTAGTCACGTCCCGTTTCATGTTTCATCGTTCGCAAGCGCGCCCCTGTTTTGGGGTTCCAAAGGTGAATGGTATGGCGGTCAGTCGCACTTGCTAGCATCGAGCCATCCGGACTAAAGATAACACTGTGGAACCGCGACCAATCCTCCACCAGTGTCTGTTTGATCGCCCCAGTCACGGCATCCCACAGACGGATAGTATTTTCTCTACTCGCACTGGCGAGCGTTGCCCCATCCGGGCTGAAAGCAATGTCATAAATGGTACTTATATGCCCCTCCAGCGTCCTGATGGGTACACCTGTTGCCAAATTCCACAGACGGATGGTGCCGTCCGAACTCCCGCTTACAATCTTACTGCCGTCTGGACTGAAGGCGATATTTTTGACCCCATCTGTATGTCCTCCTAAGGTCCGCAAATGCACACCCGTCGCAGCATCCCATAAACGGATGTTATTGCTATGCCCGCTTGCCAGCATATTTCCATCCGGACTGAACGCAACACTACTAATCCCAGATGTCTCCTCTCCTAGCGTATCCAAGTGTACGCCTGTCGTCGCATTCCAGAGATGAATGCCATCGCGCCAACTCCCACCTGCTAGCGTTAAGCCATCTGGACTGAATGCGACGCTAGTAATGTTCGATGCGTGCCCTTCTAAGGTCTGCGGGGGTTCGCCTGTCGCTACGTTCCACAAACGAAACGATTCGTCGGAAGAAGCTATCCGTGGCGGATGAAGTTCGCCTGTCGCTACGTTCCACAAACGAAGGGTCTTGTCCCAACTCCAGATTGCCAGCATACTCCCATCAGGACTGAATGCCACACCGCTGACCTTCGACATGCTCGCGTCCAATGTTCGTAGCTGCTCACCTGTCTCCGGATTCCACAGACGGATAGTCTCGTCCCAACTTGTGCTTGTCAGGGTGTTGCCATCTGGACTGAATACGACACTGCTGACAGCCGACGTATGTCCCTCCAGTATTTGCAGGTGTGTACCGGTGTCTACCGTCCACAGACGAATGGTTTTGTCCGAGCTCGCGCTTGCTAGCGTCGTACCATCTGGACTGAATGCAATGTCGAAAATGATTCCTAAATGTCCTGCGAGCAGGTTGAGCTCTTGAAGGGTCCTTGTATCGTAGAGCCAGATGCCTATACCGCTGCCGACTGCAAGCAGGGTGCCGTTGGGCGAATACCGTATTTGACTCGTTATCGCGCCTTTTCCGAGGCGTGCTTTAACCCCTTGAGGCAAGCCCGATTGCGAGAGATCCTCAGGAGAGGCATTGGAGGAGGATAGAATAAAAAGTGCAAGTAACGCTAAAATTGCTTTCATGGTAGGATCTCCTTTGTGACTTGCGTGGTTAAATTCTCAAAGCCGCATATTCCTAAGATTTTTAGTCGGTTAACCCTGTTCCGCCGCGCAATGAGTTGTGCCATTATAGGTAGCCGCTTTCAGTACAAACCCATTGATCGGATTTGCTTGGGAGATTTGGCACACAAAAGCTTGGTTTCCGGGACCTGCGTTACTGCTCTTCCGCCGACGACTCGGTGGGCAAATCCTCCATTTCAATAATCGCCATTTGGATAAACTTCCATGCCACACCTTCAATGCTAATGTCGGACCACTCGCCATTCAGTGCGTGCCCCATGAAAACGTGGTCCTCCTCGCCGCTGCCGGTGTCCATCGGTTCATGGAGTGTCCAGTTGGTGTAGGTAACCGGCTCGCCGCTGGTCCACTCCCATTCACCCTCCTTAGCAACGTCGGTCAGCCCGATCCAATAGGGACGAGGTCCAAAGATTTCCGACAGCCACTTCTGTTCTGCTTCGTCATTAACTGCCACCAGATGTGCATCTTCGGCGACCGATTGGATGTTGGCATCGTCCCAACTTGTGCAATGGATGCTTTTGTAGGCGTGTCCATTTGTGGGATTCACCACCCATACCCCCGCACCCACCCATGGCGAGGTTGACGCTTCTGCGGACGCTTCTACCCGACCATCGGGTGAATCAGGAGAAATTGGTTCACTCTTAAACGTGAAAATCACATCGTCCTTTCTGTCATTCTCCTGAAGCAGGAACGGCTCCGGGGTTGCCGAAAGTCCCCGGTAGTTCACCGTTACCGTGTAGATCCCCGGCGTATGCACATATTCCACAAAATAACCTGTATCGTCCGTCCTTGCGGGGGAACTTGAGCTGCCACTACCCATCCCGTCAGGAGAACGCCGTCGAGCCTTGATCTTAACCGATGTGTTAGCAAGGGGTGTGCCATCGGCGAAAATAACTTGACCCCGAATACGCATCCGAGGTTTTGCTATAATTTCAACGTTCTTGATGTGTGTGCCCGGCTGGATAGACAAGGCGATTCTATCAGAAATTGACGCTCTATCTTGATAGATAGTCACCAGCCCAATTCTGACGGATAGTATCTCATAGTCAGGTGTGTCATGGGGCAAGACGATCAATTGGACTAAAACGGGAGCGATGTTCGCAATAGAGAAGCGTCCCTCTTCATCAGTTTGTGATTCGAGAAAAGAGAGGTATCCTAGGTGTTGTGCCTCATTGATGGGATCAAATGGCTGAAGGGCTATCGGCAGCCCAGCAATCGGATTTCCATCGACACCAACAATACGACCGGATAGAGTGCTCTTGGCTTCTTGAGCGATGCCGTGTGACAATGTCCCAAATAAGAATACTACAATCGTGGTGAGAGCTATCAAGTGAAGTTTGAAACATGAAGGGTTCATGGTAAATATCTCCTTTCAGGTGGCTTGGCTATGAAAGCCTCCGTCAAAACTTGGATTACTTCTCCTCCTCCGACGACTTGACAGGCAAATCCTCCTGTTCGAGGATCGCCATTCGGGTCATTTGCCATTCGGGACTTTGGGAGCCAACTTTATGCCATCTTCCGTCCGGTGAAAGCCCCATGAAAACGTAATCCTCATCGCCCCTGTCGGCGTCCATCAGTTTATGGGTTGCCCAGTTGAAATAGGTGGCCGGTTCACCGCTGGTCCAACCCCATTCGCCCTCCTTTACCGTGTCGGTCAAGCCGATCCAGCAGGGGGCAGTGCCAAAAATTTTCACGAGCCACTGCTGTTCTGCCGCATCGTTAATCGCGACCAAATGTGCATCTTCGGCAATAGCTTTCGCTTGGGCATCTTCCCAGCTCTCGCAGTGGACGCGCTTGTAGCTGTGGTTGTTTGCAGGGTTTAACACCCATTGTCCTGTGTTATCCAGTTCCATCCGATCGGGAAGTGCCTTGAAAGAAACCGGTTTGCTATCGAGTGTTAAGACCAGATTATCGTATCTTTGGTCAGTTTCGAGGATAAATTCCTCCGAGGTTGCTGAAAGTCCTTGAAACCTGACCCCAACCGTGTAGAACCCAGACTCATCCACATATTTCACAAAGTAGCCCGCATTATCCGTCCGAGATCCGCCGCTCGAACTACCGCTGCCTCTTCCATCAAGATCACGCTGTCGCGTACTAGTCCCAATCTCTGCATTGGCAAGCGGGGTGCCATCGGCAAAAACGATTTGCCCCCGAATCCGCATTCGGGGTTTCACCGTGACCTCAACGTTTTCGAGGTGTGTCCCCGGCTCAACGCCAAACGTAATTCCCCCAAACGGTGGGTGTTTCTCGTAAGGTGGGTAGAAGATTATTCCTCCGGTTTCGATAGATAGCACGTCAGCGTCCGGAGCAAGGTGGTATACGTCGGGTGGTAGTATCCCATCCTCCGGTAGATGGGCAGGTTGTGCCACAAATTGAATGGGTCCAGATTTGACACCTGTGACGGAAAACCGTCCCGCTTCATCCGTTTGCGATTTGATCAGAGGTACAAAGGCTTCCGGCATAAACTCTTTTAGTAGAAATGCCGATTCCAGTCTGCCTTCGACAATTGCAAATGGCTGAATCACTATCGAGAGACCGGCAATCGGATTTCTATCGACATCAACAACGCGGCCAGATAAAGTACGTGTGGCATCTTGAGCAATAGTGTGTGACGATGTGAATAGTGAAAGTGCTACAACCGCGGCGAGAAGTGTGAGATTGAATCTGAAGTGTGAACGATTCATGGCGGATATCTCCTTTCAATCGGTTGTTGTGGGAGATTGAAGAGTACGACCTACGCAAGGATTGTCAAACGGTCTTTATTATACCACGTTATCTAGATTCTGTTGACACTTCAACGGAACCTAAATAAAATCTGACAGGAATCGTTGCCAAACGAAATTCACTTGGCGCGTCATTCATAAGCAATTTAGATGCCACAATTATCTGAGGGGTGTGCATCATTATTGTCTGAATCAGGATTTAAGGATTTTCAGGATGGAAATCGGAAAGTGAAACGGGACTATTTTAGGACGGGACAGGATGCATTTAGCTCCAGTTTTGAATCCCGATTTATCAGGGCGGGGCGACATGTTTATAGCATACGGATAGCCCCATACCCCAAAGCCCCGGCGGGCCGACATGTGCCATTTGTCTGAATCGCTCCTTCTCTGGGTGACTTTGTACTTGACTTTGACATCAGCTATGATTGCGAGGGGGGGTTGTGTTCAGGAGGAGTTTGTCGAAACTGTGCAACACTGTTGTTGCAGAAATGCCACACCGGTACTTGGAATGGGCAAGCCAACTTCAACTATATTAATGAGGGGTCCACAATCCTCCGTAGGGGTTGGGTCTCCCAACCCTTTGTTCGTACCTCTGTATCAAATTTCCACAATCGACGGTTGGGTGTCGAGATATGAATTAGGTATCGAATCGGAAGAGAGTGGCACGACAACCAATTGACCGCTCGAAAGTTGCATCACTTCAAAGGGCACATCGTAGACCGCCTCCAACTGTTGCGGTGTAAAAATGAACTCGGGAGTGCCAACAGCGATAGGGCTTCCTTCCCGCAACATGAGTACCTGATCTGCGTACATTGACGCTAGATTTAGGTCGTGAATTGCGGTGATGACCGTTCTTCCGGACTGCGCGATCGACTGGCACAAGCGGAGGGTTTGGACCTGATGTCGAGGGTCGAGATGATTTGTCGGCTCGTCCAACAGAAAGAGTCTCGGTTCTTGGGCAAGGATACGGGCAAGATCAACGCGAGATGCCTCGCCACCCGATAGTGTCGGATAGAGGCGTTCAGCGAACATCTCAGCTTGCACCTGTTTCATCGCTTCTTGTGCGATTGCTAAATCTGTGGCGGTTTCTTTCGTACCGTTGAGGTGTGGATGACGGCCGAGCAGGACAATCTCCGAAGCCCGGAATGGGAAGTTGACATCTCGTTTCTGTTGGAGATAAGCGCGTTTCTGAGCTAATTCTCTTGGTGAGTATTCGCCGATTGATTCACCGAAAAATCGGATCCACCCGGTTGTCGGTGCAAGTTCGCCGGAGATAAGGCGTAAGAGTGTTGATTTGCCCGCGCCATTTGGTCCGACGAAAATCCAAAACTGTCCCGCTTCAATTTTCAGGTCAATGTTGCGGACAAGCCATTTCTGACCGATGCGGTATCCAACCCGTTCCAGTTCAACCATACACCACCTCTTTCTTGAATTTCATCAACAGCCAAAGGAAAAACGGTCCCCCAAGCAACGCAGTGACAACACCGACGGGCAGTTCGGCGGGGACTGCAACAGTTCGGGCAAACAGATCTGCCAAAACGAGTAGAATTGCACCTCCCAATGCTGAACCGGGCAACAGATACCGATGGTCAGCACCGCCCATGAGACGCAGTAGGTGCGGTACGACGAGCCCCACGAAACCGATGCCACCCGCCGCTGAGACAGCAGCACCAACAGTCAGCGCTACCCCAAAGATTGCCCATCTCTTCAATGATTCAGTCGAAACACCGAGATGATATGCCTCCGATTCACCCAAGCTCATGGCGTTGAGCGCACGAGTGAGGCGGAACAGCACGACTGCCCCGACGGTCGCAACTGGAAGCGTGACTGCAACTACGCGCCATGTTGCTCCTCCGAAGCCGCCGAGCAGCCAGAAGGTAAGGCTTCGAAGTTGTTCTTCGTCGGCGAGGAATGTCATCAAGCCGATGCCGGCACCAGCAAAGCTATTGAGTGCTATCCCGGCGAGTAGGAGGGTTACGGTGAGAACCCGTCCTTGCGTTTGAGCGATTTTCCAGACACCGATTGTCACAAGCACCCCTCCAGCGAATGCTGCGACCGGTACGCCCCAGATACTCAAAAATCCACCGCCGATTAGTACAATCCAGATTGCTGCGCCGAGTCCTGCGCCCGCCGTTACGCCAATTAACCCGGGATCCGCCAGTGGATTGCGGAAGATGCCCTGCAATGTCGCACCGGAGATGGCTAAAACCGATCCGACGATTGCGGATAAGAGAACACGAGGGAATCGGACATAGAGGAGGACTTCAAACCCGTCTTTGTGGAAAAGCAGTATGTGGGGGATATGCCACGGCAGGATCTGATATGCTCCCACACCCGCTGCGACGCAAAGCGAAATTGGGAGTGAAATACCGAGGATAAGAAGGATTTGGGCTCGATTGGGCACGCTTTGGCTCCAGTTGACAGCCGTTCGGTGATGTGCTATGCTTTCAGCCAAAAGTAAAAGGTAATCCTATCGCATAGTAGACATGTGTAAACAGTGTTAAGAAATTTTCCTGCCTCACCAATTTATTGGGCATTCGCAGAATCCACCCAGCACACAATTGACGCGGGTTTTTAGTAGTTAATAGGTTTGACATTATGGTTGACCTAAAAGACATTCAAGCAACTTGTGATGATATCGTTAGGGAATTTGCACCCTTGAAGATTATCCTCTTCGGTTCCTATGCTGACGGTACGCCTACCGAGGACTCGGATGTTGACCTGCTGGTGGTGATGCCCATTCCGGAATCGCAGACCCGACACCAAGCGGTGGAGATTCGGCGGCGAATCCCTCGCCGCTTCCGCATGGATGTGATTGTTCGTTCACCGGAAGAGATCGCCTACCGAGTTTTGCATAACGACTGGTTTCTCCGAGAAATTACGCAAGAAGGACAAGTGCTCTATGAATCCGTTGACGCTGGAATGGTCTCAAAAGGTTGAAGTGGATTCGGCGCCGACAAGCTACTCTCCCTGCACAACGAAATGTCCCTCAGATTCATAAATGCCGCGAAACAGATCAAGGGCGGCTTTGCCACAACGGGGACCGAATCCCGACAGATACAATCCATCCATAGCAACCACTCGCTTATTCCGCCCGGCGGGTGTTTGTGCCAAACCGGGGACTTTAAGCAGCCCTTCGACGCCACCGATCGATTTCAATCCTGATTCAAACAGTACGTATACATCCGGCTGCGCGGCGATAACTGCTTCCGCGGTCATCGGCTTGGTGCCTTTAATCTTTCCGGCGGCATTGGTCGCACCGACGAGTTCAAGCATCGCTCCGGGACCCGAATCTTTGCCGAGGACAAAGGCGGTTTGCGGACCTCGTAGGTAGAGAAACAACGCTTTGAGTTTCATTTGGTCTTGTCGGGCATTAAGTTTTGACTTCAGCGTTTCAATGTCTTTCTCTAAGTTTGAGATTAAGGTCGTCGCCTGTTCCTGACGATTGACTGCCTTTCCGATTGTGCGGAGACGCTGTTTGGCTTCGTCGAAAGTTCTCGGTTCTTTGAACAGCAGCACTGTTACGCCCGCCATGTGTAGCTGCTCGATGACTTGAGGCGGTTTCACGTCCGATCGCCCAATCACCAGTGTCGGTCTCAAGGAGAGAATACCTTCGGCGTTGAGGCGGTACTGATAGCCGACCGAGGGCAGTGTTTCTGTGGCATGTTTTGGATAGGTGGAAGAGGCATCGCAGCCGACAAGGTTTGCACCAATACCGAGTGCAAAGAGAATCTCAGTGGTGCTGCCGTTGATCGAAACGATTCGCTCGGCTGAGTGGATGACAACAGTTTCGCCGCCTGCGTCGGTCACCTCGACAGGTTGTGCTATGGCGATTGATGCAGCTAAGCAGAACAGTATTGCGAGTTGTTGTATTTTCATTGTTGGCTCCTTGTGTTGGAAACGGAACATTGTAATTGATCCCTTATGTCAAGGGATTAAAAAAGACACCGAGTTTTCGAGAAAACTCGGTGTCTTCCGGAGAGGTAGGAGACACAGCATCCTCTCGCAGCAGCACGAATTATTCGTCAGAAATTGCGGCTTCCATCGGGCTGATGGATGTATTCAAAGGTTATAAAACCGCCATCCTTTCTATTTTCATTGTCCTTGTAGTAGCCGATGAAGCGCACCTTCGCAAACGTGCCGTCAGCCGCTTGAATCACAAACACCCGTTGCTCCAGTGGCAAAACCCAATGGTTAGGGGGTCCGGTGTAGATATACCACCCCTCCTCGCTTGCTGCAACGATAGCGAGATTCGCGTCTGAATCGGCAGCGTACCCGTCTGCGGGCGCTTCTTTCACCCCTTCAAATCTCACATCTTTGAGCATCACAGCAGCACCCTTTCCTGGACCGCTTATACCACCGTTGAGTTTCACCGTCGTCCTTTGGAATCCGAGATCCCAATCCATTGAATTAAGCGGATCTGCGACCTCAACGGTATCACCGGTGGTGAAGGAGAAATACGCCCATGCCTCTCTGCTGGTAGCATCAATGGTGAAGCTGACAACATCGAGTTGTGGTGCAGCTTCGGCGGGAGGTTGATTCGCCGGTGGTGGTGTTATGACTTCGGGTGATTGGTCCTTGAGCGGCTGCTCGAGTTCATCGTCGTCACCATCATTACCGCAACCGGAAAAAATAATAGTACCAATAAACAGAACTGACCAGATAATGAGTCGCCAAGTGGCGAGGTTTCTAAAGGTTTTCATTATGTCCTCCTATTGAGCACTTGAAATAATGGATTAGACAGTGATTGGTTGATTCGCGTCTGTTAAAGCCTTTGTTTTATCATCGTTGATGGTCAACATGGCTTCCGCGATAGTGCCGGCAACTTGATAGAAATCTTGTGGGGTCATCGCAATGTCGATCCCCCGGTATTTGAAGTGAATATGCCCTTCAAGGCATTGGTAGACAGCGCATATACGGTTACTTGACAGAGACTCTATTGTGTGAATCATTTGGTTTCCTTTCTTGATAGATTTTAGTGGTGTAAGAAAGAATCAACTTTCTCTTACCATTGAAAAGATACATATAGAAATAGTAGGATTGAAAAACAGATGATTGAGACATAAGCCGACTTTCTTCCACGTCGGCATAGTACAAATCGGACGAACAGCTGCAGCAGATAGACCAACCATACACAACGCGCGACTAATATTTGTTGCAACCAATCGCTGTGATAATTGTTGTGCAATAGAAAAGCGGTTAGCAATCCGAAGCCCGACAGTGAGACACCAATGATCACACTCTGATAGCAGAATGTGTCTAAGCGCTCAAGTGCCGGCAGGTGGTAAAATGCCAATAGAAATCGTTTCTGTTTGAGCTGGGTCTCTTGGAAGAGGTAAACCAATGATGAAGCGCACGCACACGCAAAAGCACCGGCTGCAAGCAAAAGCGCCCGTGAATACAACAACAGGCATAACTGTTGCAGTAGAGGCGTGAATGACATCAACGTCCCAGTGAAAAATATCGAGGTAAAACCGACTACCCCTAAGAGATGTGCTCTGCTGAGTTCCATCTTTTTTCTATTGGTGTAATTGATGGAGCTCTCAAACTCGCCCCTTAACCCCAACAAGCTTGAGAGCCTAAGGTTGATTAATCGACCAGCTTTCTCCACCCTATGAGAGAAAGCCTGTGGTCATTTAGCAGCCACCTCAGTAAGTCAATGAGAGTCCGCCATAGAATGACCGCCCGGTAAAGGTGTAAAAAGTTGGAATTTTGAGGTCGAAAATGTTGTTAACACCGACAGAGGCTTTGAGCCATTTGAGAATTTGCTTTGACCCCCGAAGATTCCAAATCCAATTGCTCGGTGCGTACTCCTCATCTTCAAGGACGTTGTCACCGTCGTCGAAGAATCCCCACCTGCTGGCATAACGCCCGCGCAGATCTACGTTGAAACCAGCACCTTGGTTAGCGTAGGCAAGTTTGAGGTTGCCACTATGTTTTGACCGATTGAGTAGTGTCAGCCCTGTCTCTTTATCCTCGCCGTTGAGATGTGCATAGCCGATTGTTGCGGAGAAGCCCCCGATGGAACGGGTGGAAAGTTCGATTTCAACGCCTTCGGTGAACGCTTCACTGACGTTGAAATACTGAAATTTGCTGCCGCCAAGTACGCTCTTCCCGATCCGCTCTGCCTCGATCAGGTTGTTCAGGTTGTTTCGATACAGGTGCACCCGTCCGAGTAGTGCGGATCTAAACCGGTATTCAACTCCAAAATTCCAATTACCCGATGACTCCGGTTGTAGATCTGGGTTTCCAAGCACCTGATAGCCGGAGGTCGGATTGCTGAAATCGAGGTAGAGGTCTTTGAAGTCAGGCGCACGAAAGCCTTGACCGAAGGAGGTCCGGATCGTGACATCGGGGGTCACGCGATACAGTCCGCTCAACTTCGGGCTGAAGTGTGTTCCAAATTCGGAGTGATAGTCCAGTCTTCCTCCCAAGACAAATGCAAGGTTTGCTATCGGCCGAAATTCGTTCTGGAAAAACAGTGAATCGGTTGTAACCTCCTTCTCACCGCCCGTGATGCGTTGGGATTCAAGATTTTCAAAGATTAGCTCCGCACCAACGGTCAGTTGATTCTTGGATCCGAGAGCAGTGTCAAATTGTGCTTCTCCTTTTATCAGGTCTTGAATTGTGATGTTTGAAGATGCTGTGAGCAAGGTGCCACGGTCAATAACTGTCGATTCATCGCGGTAGCGTGTGGTGTATATTTTGCCCACCAACTTTGAGCGCGAGCCGAGTTGATATGCTGTGCCGAGGCTACCGCTGAAGTTGTCGATATCACCGAGCCGGTCAAAGATGACACCCTCATTTTCGCTGACACCTTCCTGCTTTTGAGCAAAGTATTGCCCGGAAAACAGGAGGGTCGATTTGGAGGTCAGTTGATACTCAGTTCGTGCGGAATGGGTCCAGTTCTGATAGCCATCAATTGTTGTTGTTAGATCTGACTCATCGAGGTCGATTGGATTTCGACGGTTTGCGGCGAGGGTCAACAGCGCGTTGAGCTTGTCGCGGTTCAATTCAACTGTGGTGCGGCTGTCGATGGTATTATGAGTCTCAAGGTTGTTGGTAAATTGGGCAGCAAATGGGGATGATGCACTGCGCGTGATGACGTTGATTACGCCGCCCATCGCAGCGCTGCCAAAGAGTGCGGAGGAGGCACCTTTGACAATTTCGATTCGCTCAACGTTTTCGACCGCAATCCGTGCGAGATCGAGTTTGCCAGCGATTCGACCGACCTGGGGTTCGCCATCGAGTAGAATCAGGATGTAATCCGAATCGAGTCCTTGTAATTGAACCCCGTCGCCGTGGGCATCGCGATTGACGACGATCCCCACCCGATGCTCAAGCACCTCGCCGATGTTTTCTGCGCCCGTTGCTTCGATCTCACTTCGTGTGATGACCTCTGTGATAACGGGTGTGTCTTTCAACCGTCTTTCGGTTTTTGTGCCGGTGATGACCACTTCGTCCATCTGAAAGAGATCACTTTTTGGCTCTATTGCAGCGAAACTTAACCTCGTTCCACCGACTATGAGGATAGCGAAGCATCCTATCCAAAGTCGTTTGTGTAAGTGCATCAATGGTCTCCTTTCTGTGTAATTATCCTGACAATTTGTGCGCGATTGATTGCTGTGTAACGCGTCATGCGTAGCGGGAGGCAAATGATTTTTTGCGCTACGCATGACTTGCTACACCGGGCTCCCACGCTTGACCCCTAACCCCAACAAGCTTGAGAGCCTAGGGTTAATTATCGACAGACCTTCCCCACCCTATGAGAGAAAGCCTGTGGTCATTTGACGCCCCCTCAGTATATTAAAGAAGTATATTAAAGAGAGTCCGCCATAAGATGACCACCCCGTAAATCGGTTAGAATGTTCGCCAAACAAAAAAGATTGCAAGAGTCAGTGATCCGAAACCGAGCCCCGCAGCCAGGAGGCGAGGTCCATGGAGTCGCGTCCAGAGCAGTATTCCGGTGAGGGAGAGGATGATTAAGCTGCCAGCGACCGAATCGGCGAGAAGAATCCACGCGGCCCCCACTCCGCTTGCCATGTGCAGACGGTTGAGGAATGCAAAGACATTGCGGTCAAATCGCGTGACGCTGGCGTAACTGTTGCCAACCCAATAGTCCGCGCTGTAGGTCCGTTGTGGATTACTGAAGCTGACGCGCCATTTTTCAGGCTGTACAACCGACTGCCCATCCCAACTAATTTCTTGTGCTGGTTCTGAACGTGCCCGACTCCACTTTTTCTCGATATTCAGTTCCGCTTGAAGCCATACCGCAAAATCCTCGACGTTTTCCGGTCGAACTTCTGGCAGCGCAAGTTCAATTTTTGTCCGTTCGGTCTTAGCGGCATTAATCTTCATGGTGCCTCGATGGTTGAGTAAAATCCCGGTGATACCGAAGAGGATGCCCAACGTTGCACCCCAGAGCCCGAGCCAAGCGTGTGTTCGACGCAACCATTTGAGAAAGGCGCCCCGGCTCCACGCCGTTGGAAGAAAGGCGTAGGGCGAACGACGTTTGTCCTGTTTTTTCTCTATGGTTGTTGGATGCGAACTTGTGTTATCTTGCACCTTAGCCTCCCTTTTACGTGCACTACGTTTTCTCGACGGTTGCACAGCCACTGATCCATTTCTAATCAGTGCAGAAAAGGTGTGAACGCAAAAAAGCCCCAATACATCAAGTCGATAGAGATATGGGAGATGGCTAGCAATTGGCCGTTGGGAGCTGTCCCCTTTTCTATCGTTCGCCTTTTCTTTTTTTAATAATGAGTCTCAATATCAGTAATCGTGCAATTTTATCGAGCAATATCTATACTCTTAGGAATTACGCACTTCAGATTGTAGTTGCCCGCCTGTCCCGATGTATCGGGGATTCGTCGGGGATTCATTGGGCATTAAGAGTTCGCTTTACCCGTCTCCCTGCTTTCGTAACCGCACGAGGGATAGAGGGGGTAAGCATTCAACTGTCTGTGTAAGTCCTAAATGTATCAACATCTGAGAAGGCGTGAAAACGTGCGGTCTGAGCCATGTCTGTTCCTAACTATAGGAATAATGATTTTCATTGGGATTTCTTTGTGCGATGAGTTGACTGCCTTTGGCTTCAAAGCGGTATCCCAACCGCAAGAGTCCTAACTCGGCGAGGATGCTTGTTATTCGTCCCTGTTTTTCCTTGGGAATATAAAATAGAAAATATCCCCCGCCGCCTGCTCCCAGAATCTTGCCACCCAACGCGCCCGCAGCAATGGCACGCTCATAGATAGTATCTAGCTTATGGTTTGAAATGCTATCACAGAGGGTACGTTTCAAACTCCAACCACGATGTAACAGATGTCCGATCTTGCAGGGGCAATCCTTGTGGTTGCCCTCAATGAGAACGTCGTAAAACGCTGACACGAGCGCCTTGATTTTCAGTAGCGTCTGGGGATTCGCAGTGCGTTTCTGTTCGTGGAATATGGTTTCGGCGCGTCGTTGAACTCCTGTGTAGAATAGGGTGAGGTTCTTTTCTAAATGGGTTACCATTTCAGAGGTTACCGAGATATCTTGCGTATTGACACTTTCATCTTTGTTAAACCGAATCCGCCTCAATCCGCCGTAAGCGGCGATGTACTGATCTTGCTTCCCAATGGGCTGGTTCAAATGCTCTATCTCAATCTTACATGCCTGATACGCGAGGGTTTCCGGGGACATTTCGATTCCCCGATAGGCGTACAGCGCATTGAGGAGTCCAACGGTTAACGCGCTTGACGACCCCAACCCACAGCCGCGTGAGGGGATATCTGAGCTCACTGTGATAGTTATCCCGCCCCCTCTATACTCCCCGTAAACGGTGGGAAAGGTTTTGCGCACTGCTTCTCGAATCAAAGGGTGTTGAATGTGATTCGGATCAGCAACCGTTTCACGGTGATGTGGGGTGTCGATAGCAATTTGAGAGTTTCGCTGTCTCGCGATACGGACGGAGATATATTTGTCGATGGTGGTGCTGATGGTTTCGCCCCCATGTTCTCGATAAAAACTAGCGATATCGGTGCTGCCGCCCACCAAACTGATTCGTATCGGCGTCCGTGAAATAATCATGAGTTCACCTTATACCGATTAATTAGATCTTACGTACCTCGGTTGTGAAAATCGTCTCTTGTTTTCTACGCCGTATGACTTTGACACGTGCTAATGGTTATTCAGTTGTGGACATAGGTTGTCTTAATCTGCCGCCCACAACCGGGGTTAAATCAAAGTTCTGATTTATCAAACGCGTAACTCCTAACTCTATCAGAGCTCCTACCGATTCCGATGTAATGAAATCCAGCGGCTTCCGCTTCTTGGGGAGTATAAACATTGCGCCCGTCGATGAGCAACGGTGTATTCATTTGTTTGGCGAGTGCCTTTAAGTCCATGTTCTGGTACTCTTTCCAATCGGTGATGAGCACCAACGCATCTGCATTGTGAGTAACTTCACGCACATTGCTAGTAAAAACGACAGGGAATCTGTTGAGGGCGTGCCTTGCGTTTTCGATAGCAACGGGGTCATGTGCACGAACATTTGCCCCTTCTCTAATAAGTTGGCGGATAATGTATAGCGCGGGCGCTTCTCGGATGTCATCTGTATTTGGTTTGAAGGCAAGACCGAGGATGCCGATGGTTTTCCCTTTGAGGGTTTTCAGTGCGTTTTGCAACTTTTCGACAATGCGTTCCCGTTGTCGGGAGTTAACAGTTCGTGCTGCTTCAGTGATAGGCATTGTATACCCAGATTGCGCTGCAATATTTAACATCGCCGCTGTATCTTTAGGGTAGCAGCTCCCGCCCCAACCAATACCAGCGTTGAGGAATCGTGATCCTATACGGGAGTCAAGCCCGATGCCTCGTGCAACCTCTGTCACGTCGGCGTCTACTTTCTCGCAGAGTCCTGCGATTTCATTAATGAAACTAATTTTAAGCGCGAGGAAAGTGTTCGCTGCGTATTTGAGCATCTCTGCACTGTTTGGATCCGTCGTTACCATCGGTGGCGGTGGGTAGCCCACCGGACGTGGTAATGAACTTGGTGAGTCAAACGTCTGTTCAAGTATCGGTTGATAGAGGCAGCGTAAGGTGTTTACCGCCTCCTCACAATCTGCTCCAACAACAATCCGATCTGGATAGAACGAACCTTGCAGCGCCAACCCCTCCTGCAAAAACTCCGGATTGGAAGCAACAGAAACATTCCCGCGAACCCCTCGTGCTGCAAAGACTTTTTCAACAATTTTAGCGACATGCCGATTGGTACCAATTGGCACCGTGGATTTGATAGCGAGGGTATAGTGCCGATCTGGATGACAGACCTGTGCAACTTCCAGTGCTGCTTGTTTCACAAACTGCGTATCGGCCCCACCATTTTTCAGTGGGGTGCCAACAGTAATCAGGATCAGTTCTGCTTCTGGAACCGCTTCAGCCACATCAGGTGTGAAACAGATAGTGTGTCGCACTTTGTCAAAAAGGTCCTGGATGCCGGGTTCATGGATAGGGGTTTTGCCGGCGTGCAAAAGACTGAGTTTGCCCTCGTCTTTATCCACTGCGGCAACGTCATGGTTGAGGGTGGCGAGCACGACGGCGGTGGTTAAACCAACATATCCAGTACCAATAATTGCGACTTTCATATTTTCACCTGTTCTTTGCATGTCTGACCGGTTGTGTTAAGTCAAACATAGTCTATCCGAACTTTCTCGTTTTATCCGTTGTTTCCCTTATACACAATCTGATCTATTAATTCTCTCCCTGTTTTGAACAGGTCGTGGAGGTGTAAGTAGCTAAAGCGGGCACTTCTTCCCGTCACATACAGATTCTCAAATGTCTCAAAATATTCGACCAAACGCGCCACCTTCTCCGCAAACCCGACCTCAAGCACGGGATAGGCGAATGGCAATTTATAGGTCCGATAGCGAACAACTTCATCTATTGCTATTGGTTTGATGCGGCGTAACGCTTCCCAGACCTTGGCTCTTAGTGTTTCTTCGGACATATTCCAGACCGGATCATCGCTGTAACACGGCAGTTCAAGTACAATTACTGTCTGGTTTGTGGGTGCCATGTGAACACTGCGATTTTTGGGTTCATAAAGCCGTGTAAACGGGAACTCCTCACTTGGAAAGTAGAGTGAAGCATTTGGCGAAAATGCGGTTCGATTCAAGCCGAATACGCATAGCACTAGATTTCTATACTTGATCGAGTCAGCGATAGCTAAAAGGTCCGATGGCGGTGGTGGATCTAGAATTTTCGCTGAGAGTGTTAGTGGCAGTGTGCTGATTACCGTATCTGCACTTAGTTCAACATCGCCATTATTTAATATGACGCGCTTAATTTTGCCGTTTTTGTGAATCAGTTGGCTCACTCTACTGTTGATGTGGATATGTTCGTCACCTATGAATTTGCTCAACTTATCGACGATCATCCCGATGCCGTATTTGGGATAAAAGAAACTACCGTCCAAATGTCTCGGATTTTGTTCCTCGCCCAGTAGGGAGGAACGGATAAAGGTTTTCAGATCGAGTCCTTTTAACCGCTTTCCTGATATAACTGTAGACAGTTTGTGTGTAGCTTCTCCCCACAGTTTTTTAGAGTAGTTGAGCAGAAAACGGTCTGCCAGTGTTCTACCGTACTGATTGACCGCAAATGTTTCAAAATTATCTGTTACTGTTTCACCCGGAGCCTGCAGCTTATCCCACGTGATTTTCAGTAACGTTTTGGCATCCAGTTTTCCAATTAGGTCGTTCAATGTCAGTGGAAATCGGAAAAATTGTCCTTCGAAAAAGATTTCGCTCGGTGCATCAACACGTAAAAGTGCATCTCCCAGTAGTTTTTTTACCACGCTAGTGACTTCAGGATCTTTATCGTGGAATCGGTGGGCACCTGTATCAAATCGGAAATCCCCGGCCCGAAGCGTACGGCAATTCCCTCCAACATCTGTGCCCGCTTCAAAGAGAGCGAAATCAAGTTCGTGTTTCTTCGCGTAATAGCCGGTTGTCAACGCCGCAGGACCACCGCCGAGGATCTGGATGTCAGTTTTGATAGATTGCATTTTGTTCAATACTCAAACAGAGATAATTCGGGCCACATCCGATTAACATACGGATTATGATAGAATGTTTTCTTCGTTTTCGGTGCCCGGTCATGCAGCGGGCTACCGATAGCTACCAGCTCTGATGTGTCGTTCAGCTTTTCGTCAAGTTTTGCCAGATCTTCCGTAGTTTTAATCGGAGTGTAGGTTGCCTGCAACCCTTGCGCAGCGAGATAATATTTAATTAACGGTACCGAGACCACATGTAGTTTATCGCTCTGTTTGGTCTTGAGGTACTGATGTATTTGCGCGATAGCGGTCGGTTTTTTGTGCTGCACTACCAAATGAAGTGCGACATAACCGTAACAGCAGAGAAAGACGATTAAAACCAACTTGAGTATCCGATTTGATTCCTCAACAATTTTGGCACAGGCATAGGCGATAAACAGTGCCAAGAAAGGTACCAACGGCAGAACATGCCGACTCTTGTGCACGACATTTTGGAAGCAGAAAATCCAGATTAAGTAGACCATACACCCAATGAAACTGGCACTCAGAAAACTTGAGTGTTTTACGTTTTTTTTGGTACGCCGATTTGTGACCAGAATTCCGAGTAAAGTAGCTGTTGTGCAGGCGGTTATGAGGTGCCGCCCGTTCCAATAAAGCCCCAAACCGTCTGCCCACACACTCTCAAAAAGTTTCGCAAATCGAATCCCCAATCCGGGTTCACTAGAAATGGTGCCGCCAAAGTCTAGAAAATGCCCCCGACTGTGTGTCTGGGCGGCATCAACGAGCGACTCCCAACCCGTGAGGATAATTAAAGGCGCCAGCCAAACGGTGACTCCTGCTGCCCCTGCTGCGATAAATCTAAGGGTTTGCCACCGGCCTCGTAGTCGCATCAGCAGCGCGGGTATCAGTATCGGTAAACAGGAGAGACGTACCCCACCCAAAACCCCAGCGAGAAAAAATCCGAACCCGATTTTACGCGGTTGATCGTCCTGAACTGTCGTGAAATAGAGACTTGCCAACACGAGTCCAACTCCCATTGCATCCGGCATATAACGGTTGCTCATCAACCACAGTAGGGGGTTAGCGAGCAGTATAAAAATAGCAATAAGCCCAACAGATGAGGTATTTCTTATTCCTGCAATCTTGAACAGAAAAAAAATGATCAGAAATATCGATACGCCACCGATAAGCGAAAAAGCCAAGGCGTAACGTCCTGTGATGGTGTAGATGAGCTTACCAACAAAACAGAAAACGGGGTAAGCTGGGAAGTGGGGTTGCAACTTGGCGACATCATAGTCAACCATGCTCAACGCGAAGCGGAGGCTATCCAAATCTTCGATATAGTATATGGTCGTGAGTAACCGCGATCCAACACAGAGGACCAACACGATGCCCCACATTTTGGGTTCAGTGATACGCCAATCCGAAAATTTACGTATCACCAACCTGTCAAAATTTCGATGATTGTTTTGCCTACGTGTGTTCACGATTTCTTGGGACCTGTTTTGGAAAGAGCGCAACTCCACCCCAATACTTCATGACAACCTTTCAAACAGATGCTTAATTTTACCAGTTTGCCATGTTGGCAGCGGAGAATCCGTAGGCTGCCTGCAATACATCCTTAGCACGGTTGTAATTTCTAACCGTTGTATCGTGAGCGGGGCTGCCCGGTGCATCGTAACTGGGTGCCTGCCCCATGATACCGTGCAGTTCCCTGAGTTGTCCATCACCAATCAGTTTGAATGGATTATACTGTAAGGCAACGGTAAACCCTTTCATCTCCGCCCAGTGTTTGTTTAGGTTCACACGGTTTTCAGCGTCCGTACCTAAATCAGACATATCACTCAGGGTATCGTTGATGTAGTGCACAACTGTTGCGGCGATAACCTTCTCCATGCCGTTAGCGGCGAGCTGCCGTTGTTGAATGATGTCAACTTCAGTGCCCTGGTTGGCAATTAGGGTACGCCCCCTGAGAAATGCGTCGAAAATCTCCCGAGTTAAATCAACACCTGAGCCGCCTTTATCGCGCTTACCGGCATTTCTGGAGAGTCCAAAATTATACTCCGATTTAAAGTCGATACGACCATCGCCGTTGGAGTCGAAGGTGTAATCGTCGGTCTTACCGGCGAGCTGCTCATCGGTATAGCGGAAATAGTCGCGAGCGGCACCAAAGTAGCCGAACGCTTCATCCCACCCGTGTTCCATAGCGGTATAGGGATCGGTGCCGTTTCGCGCCTCACTATTGTCACGCTCCAGTAGACCGTTGAGATAAACACCTGTGGCTTGGTAGTAAGGGACAGCGCCGATGAGCACTTTGTTAATCATCTGCGTCAGGTCTACCCCACTGTCGTCGGTGTAGACTGCCGGGGTTCCGAGTTTGTCAGGGTTCTGCGAGTTGTCTGCGATAACTTGGAACCACTCACGGACCAAGTCGTCCGCGGTGCGGTTATAACCGATGACAGGATCGCCCGAAATCTTTCCATCCAGACTCTTACCCGTCGAAATTGCGGAATAGTGACTCTCCAACACGGACAGGGCACCGGCGATGGTCAGTGATTGTAGGTTAAGTGCATCGTCATACGCGTACAAGTTAAGCATATCTTGTACGGCGATAGGTTGTGCGCCATCCTTGCCGAGACTATCGATAAGGATCTTGAGGTCTTGTAGCAACAGATTGCGAACAGTCTGCCCAGAATAGGCAACGCTGCTTTCGCCTTCAACAAAGCGACTATCAAAGACATAGGCGGGAGGAACGTCAATGAGGGTGGTACCTGCCGTTGCCTCTTCTTCTAAAAGCAGATCTGCTACGTCTGTTTCATCATCATCACCACAGCCAACAATAAATAGGCTAGTCACCAAGAGTAATACAGCCATCCAGAGAATCCGCTCGGTAAAGGTTTTCATATGTTTTCCTCTGTAAAGTTAATGGTTAAGTGATTTAACTGAATAAACATCTCTTTTGAGAAGTTTTGACTAGAACCCATGCCTGATACCAACAAGTATCTGTCGCCTGGGTCCAACAAGTATCCCTGAACTTAGATTTGCTTCAGGTTGACCAGCGTTCGAGTGTAATCTTGACCCAATGTAGGCTTTATCGAAGAGATTTTTACCCGTGACAAAGACTTTCCATTGGTCGAAGATTTTGTAATCTACACTCGCACTGAAAATCGTGTAACTCGGGATTGGACCGGTATCGCCACGGTTAAAAGTCCGCTTTAGATTCTCGAAGTCCGTAAAAACCTCGTCAACAAATCGCATATCCGCTCGCATACGCAGACTATCGCCAATCTGTTTTGCCAATCCAACCGTTAGGGTGTGCCGCGGTGCATAGGGCAATTCGTTACCGGCGATGTTTACAGGTACATTTCCAGCAATGGTGGCAGATGTGACAATGCCTTTTTTAATCTCGGTTTGGAGATAGGTGTAAGAAAGGTTAATGTCAGGTAGCAACGGCAAAAAACGTGAAACTCCAAACGCTAATGCTGTTTCCAAACCGTAGGTGTCAGCCCTGCCCAAATTCCTAAATGCTGTACCGCGTCCTGCTGCAACGATATCTGAGATTTTGATAAAGAATCCAGCAACTTCTAAAGTCAGTCCTGGTCTCCAAGATCGGAATCCGGCTTCCATGTTCCAACTCTTTTCAGCTTTGAGGTCAAGTCCACCGACATCGACGTTTTGTCCGAACTGGGTGATCTTCAATGCCCCGCTAGATGGTGCGGTGTAGCCCCGATGGATTCCACCGAATAGATTAAAGTGACCGAGTTGGTAGTTTGCACCGATGCCGGGCAACAGAACAGCGGATACTTTGTCCGAGAATATAGCACCGTATAATCGATCAACTCGTTGTTGCTTAAATACCTCAAAACGGACTCCTGGCGTTACGGTGAGTTTCTCCCACTCACGTTGCTCTTTGAGATATAGAGCGAGGGCGGTGGTTTCATAGTGATGGCTCTGTCCTACGATATTCACTGGGTCCTCTGGATCGTCTGGGTTGCCGGTATAGTACACGCCATCGCGTGCATCGGTGGCATCGCCGACCTTCCTATCGTCAATGAAGCGTTCCCAGTGGACGCGGGCTCCCATTTCAGCATGGCCCTGAGACCCGGCAAGGCTATGCTTGAAAGTATAGTTTTGCTCAACTCCACCGACGTAAAAGGTCCGCAAGATACCAAAGTTGTCTATTCCGCCACCGATTCGGACCAAATGGCCGGTTTGGTAGTACGGCACCGGTGTCAAATCCCCTTTTACAAATGTTCTGGCGCGCACGAAGATATCATTCTCACGCCACCACCGACGGTCAAACACGCTTGTATACACCGTCGTATTGCTTACTAGATTCGTCGAGATTTTGTTCGTGTAGATGAGGTCGAGCGAAGTGCGCAGAATCTTAAAATTATCGTCCGGTTTCGGATTGAAGTTTGGATCGGTCAGGAAGGAAAACTCTGTCAAACCGGTATAGGTCGCGTTGGAATTTTCAAAATTGCCGTTTGCTTTGAGGTAGAGTGTCTTCTTCTGGTTCAGTCGGAACAACGTCTTTACCGTCCCGTTCACTTGGTCGAACGTATTGTTATCCCGAAAACCGTCGCCATGTTTGTAGAGTAGTTGAAGGTCGGAGGTGATATCCTTGGTGCCGAGACCGCGCCACTCCGAAAACGCGCTGTAATACCCGTTATTACCGACGGTTACTTGATTCGTCAAACCTCGTGTGCCATCCGGCTTGCGAGTAGTGTAGTTGATAACACCGCCCATCGTTTGGGGACCGAAGCGCAGCGCGGCACTTCCCTTGATGACCTCTACAGCGTCGATTCTATCGGAGGGTGGATTGTAGTAGGCATTAGGATAGATGTAGACCGCTGGTTGGATGGGCACACCGTCTTCGAGAATAAGGACGCGGGCGCTGCGGCGTGGGTTCAAGCCACGGATGCCAATGCTCAAGCGCGAATTGCCGAATCCGTCGTCTGCATAGCCGTTGATGCCGGGCATCAATTCGAGCAGCTCCTGTGTGCCGACAGGATGAATCAACTCAACGGTTTGTGGCTCCATCAGGGCGACGGTGCCGGTCAGCTTGTCGTTGACCTGTGATGATTCGCCGATAATTTCTATAGGAGCCAGTTCAAAGGGATGGCTTAATAGGGCAATATCTAAAGTGTGTGTTGAATCGGGGGTTAGCTCAAGCATCTCGCTGTGGCTATCGTAACCGATTAAACTGACCTCAATCTGTCTACTCCCGGGGGCATCCAGAGTAAGGTGGAAGGTGCCATCTCGAGTTGTTGTTGTCTCTTGCAGGTCGTGCTGCTCCGATTCAATTTTAACGGTAGCATCCGAAAGGGGTTGTTCTGTTTCTTTGTCAGTGACTTTACCGCGGACCTCGATTGAACCGAGGCAGAAGTTCGGTATGCCCAGTAACAGGTTTAAGAAGATTACAATTCCTAAAAATTGACGCATAGATTCTGTTCCCTACACTTTCAGAAAAGTTTTGGATTGATACGTTTGCCGCGGTTGTCGCCAACTTTACCGTTTTGCCCGGCTGCTGCTGGTTGTGCCTCGTCGGTTTCGGCAGAGGGGAGTTTCGCCTTGCCATAACTGCCGCCTTCGTCACCGGCCGCCTGCGGGGCGAGTAAAGGATCACTCTCGCAGCCAGACAACATCAAACCAATGACCAAAACAGTTGCCAGCAACAAGCTGCTAAATTGGATAGGGGTTGGTTTCATTATCTAAATCCTTATCAGTATGGGCTAACAAGATGCTCATGTGTGCCAAAGAGAATGCCCAGCGTTACACCAGTTCTATACTGTTTGAAGAAAGGTATAGGGTGGATTGAATTTGTCCCGCTTGCTCTGTTTGCAGGTGTGTATCTCAATGGTCATTGAATGTGAGCCTGTTTTATCCTGCATCTTAGCGTTCTATGTGGGCTGAATTTCCTTGACAATCACAAAATGATCGGCTTATTCTTATACATGCAGAAAGGGCGATGGGCGCAAAAAAAGCCCCAATATATCAAGTCGATAGAGATATGGGAGATAGCTAACAATTGGCCGTTGGGAGCTGTCCCTTTTTCTATCGTTCGCCTTTTCTGTTATTCGATTTCTAAATAACGAAAGTGAGTCTCAATATCAATAGGTGTGCAACTTTATTAAATGACACTTACCGTGATAACGAATACTTGCTCAACTACTTCATAAGTTGATTTGACGAAAGTCGGTTTGGCTTTCATTTTTACTTGCTTTGCCTATCTGTTTGGATTTGTAACTCCAGGTGAATCATACGCCTTAGTGCACCCTGAACGGTCCGCCTTCCGGCTCCTCCTCAAGGTCAGGTCGGGTGGAATCGAGAAATACCTCGTGAAGTTCCAGCTTGTTTGATTGTGTGAACGCTTCTTGGGGTAGCGTTCCTGATTGGGCGTGTCCCTTGCGGAATTCTTCCGATTCGACCCAGTTTTCAAAGTCTTTTCGTGATTCCCAAAGCGTGAACACGACGTAGGGATCATCGTCATTGACCGGACGCAACACTTGGTTTGAGATGAAGCCGGGCATCCCATCAATGAGTCGAGCGCGATTGCGGAAACGTTCCTCGAAGGCGTCTCGATATTCGGACGCGACGTAGATTCGATTTGCAACAGTTATCACAGTTTTGACCTCCGTTCCCCCTTCGCGTGATAAACGCGGATGGGGTTGTGTTGAACTGGCTGGCTGGGCGAGTTGATATCGACAAGAATATCCGCCCCATCAACCTTCACCGGATAGGTCGCGATCCCACATTTTCCGGGCCAAATGCACTTGCCGGTCTTGACATCGAACTTCCATTGGTGAATTGGGCAGACGATAACGTCGTTTTCTAACTGTCCTGCGTGTAAAATTCCGCCGACATGGGGACAGATGTTGTTTACCGCGTAAAATTTTCCGTTGACGTTATGGATACCGATAAAATTGCCTTCCAATTTTGCACTGATGCAGTTGCCGGGACTCACTTCATCTGTCTTGGCTGCTTTTATGAAGCGAGAGACTTCCGGATTTCGTTGTAACTCTTGAACTTGTAAAGCCATAAGCCTCCTCTAATTGGCTCATATCAAAAACAGGAGCAAAGCTGCTGAGGGGACCTCAAGTTGTTAGTTGGGTCAACCCTTCACTTTTCCGCAGCGTTATTATTTATAGTTTTAATTGATTCTACCTCATTTCAAATAAGGAGAAAACAATGGACGGACATCCTGAAATTGTCGAAGTACTCAACGAAGTTTTAACTGCTGAACTTACCGCTATTAATCAATATTTTGCCCATTCCGAAATCTGCGAAAACTGGGGATATGAGCGTCTCCATCAAGCGATACGTGAACACGCTATCGGAGAGATGAAACATGCCGAAGAACTGATCGCTCGTGTGCTCTATCTTAATGCGATGCCTAACATGGCACGCTATTTTGAAATTAAAATCGGGGCGAACGTCCAAGAGATGATGGACAATGACCTCGCCCTTGAGACAGAAGCGGTCGAACGGCTCAATGAATTTATCCAACTTGCTCATACCCACAAGGATTTCGGATCGGAAGAGCTTCTTGAGCGTATCCTCAAAGATGAGGAAGAGCATATTGACTGGATAGAGGCTCAACTCGACCAGATTAACCAAGTGGGCATCCAAAACTACCTCGCACGACAGATTATTGCTGATGAAGAAGGAGAGGGAGCGTAACTCCCTCCCATGTGTGCTACAGCGATTTCAGAAAGCGATGAGCGTATTTCTTTCACTTTCACACGAGGAGCTACAACGGCACCTTACTGTTAGTCATAAAAAATCCAACCATATCCTGACTTTTTGTTCTGTTTTAATTTTTCAAAGCTTTCAATAGCATCCTTACCTTCATATCCGAAGATATTTCCATATCTGGCAATGAACTTCGCGTAATACTTCAGTGCTTCCGCTTTGTATCTCGCGGCACGTTGTTTGTCCTTTTCTGGGTCGTCACTGTTAATTTCGAAGTGTCTGCTGTAGAGATCATCAGGATAGGCAAGTACCGCCCACAGACCGTGATTGAGATGGGCAATATCGAGGTAAGCCATGTAAACCTCTGCAAGTCCGCTTTTCGCGTACTTTTCGACATAGCTGTGCAGTGCATCGAGCGTTTTATCAATATCACGGGGAGTTGGGTATCCCTCTTGTATGAGATAGTATTCAGCAGCAGGACGCCAACTGCTGTTTGGATAAAGCGCAATTAAGCGTTTCAGAAAACCGTGATGATACCAATAATTTGCATCGATTTCACTGTAGGTTATGTTCGCTCCCAACCGATTGAAGGCTGCGACTTTTTCCCACTTTAATGCCACACCACTTCGTTGAGGATTAGGGTAGGTTTTGAGTTCGTCCCCAAATTTACGCCAAAGCGAGTCTAGCTCTATTTCCCGAAATTCATCAGTGAGACTTCTCATCAGTTGGTTACAAAGCGTATTAGCAAGCCAGAGCGCTTCCTCTTGGTTCTCACTTTTCTGATCTGTTGTCAACAGAGGTTCCAGAGCGATAAGCCCGTCGTAAAATCTTAATTCTGTTATCAGAGCTTCAGTTTTATTGAGAGGGCTTTCATTATTCCCAAACGCCAGAGTCAAAGGGGCAAAACAGAAGAAAATCACGAAAAATGCTCGACACTTCATCTTATACCCTCTTTACGGTTAAAATCTGCGGACTTTGCAACCTCCGAGTTGGTTTATGCTTTTTCAGACGCAGGAACCTGCCCCCGATATGGTTTTGGTTTAATGGCATTGCTATTACAACGATTCCAGAAAAGCGATAAGTGCGTTTCTGTCGCTTGCGGACATCCCTTGAACTGCATCGCGCGATTGTTCTGCTTCTCCACCGTGCCACAAAACTGCCTCCAGTAACCCTCTCGCCCGACCGTCGTGGAGGAAGTTGGTGTGTCCGTTGACCACCTTGACTAACCCGATACCCCACAGCGGTGGTGTGCGCCACTCCGACCCGCTCGCCCGAAAATCGGGACGGTTGTCTGCCAATCCCGGACCCATATCGTGCAACAACAAATCGGTATACGGGTAAATCGTCTGGTTGGAGACCTCTGGCACCTCCGATAACGCCCCTGTTTCCAATGTTGGAATATGGCAACCGGAACAACCCGCGCTCTCAAAAAGTTCTTCGCCACGCTGAACAACTGGATCGTCGAGGTCGCGTCGGGCGGGCACAGCGAGGGTCTGAACGTAAAATGTCACCACGTCCAAAATTTCATCGCTCAGTTCTGGGTCGTCCCCCCGTCCATCATATTGCGGTTGCCCATCCGAGCTCTCTCTCGGTAACAGCGAGGTTGTAATGCCCATGTCATCGTGGTAGGCGGAAGCGACCTGTTGAATCAGTGTCGGCTGATTCGCCTTCCACCCGAATCGACCAAGACTCAGCCCATTCTTCTGGACATCCCAGACATAATTCGCTTTCCCTGAAATCTCATCGCCATCCTGATCATCTTCGTCCGCCAAGGCGAGGATGGTCGCTTCGGGTACTGCTTCAAGTAGCCCTAAACCGAATACAACGGGTGCGACACGAGGCGAGATTTCAACATTGTCGGGCAACGGTTGATACGGATCTTTGATCTCGTAGCTCGGTGTCCGGAGGTGCACCTTTACCCCGTCACTTGTGGTGAATTCACCTTCGGTATAATTGATTGTTACCGTTCCCTCCGGAGGGACGCCGAAGATTGCGCGGTTATTGAGTTGTGTGCCGAAGCCGGGAACTGGCACCGGTCCTTGTGTGCCGTCACTATTTGGGTTTGGAAGACTCACGCGGAAAAGCATTGATGTGAGTTTTTCACCCGAAGTCGGCGCACGCCCCCGTCCATCTCGCGCATGACAGTTGATACAGGAGATATTGTTGTAGACGGGACCGAGCCCTGGATTAACCTCCGCCGGGACTGTGACAAACACCGCCTCAAACTCGACATCGCCTTCGAGGTGTTTTGCGAGTCCATCCGCCGAAAGGTTTGGCGCGGGTGTCGAAAACGCATGGCTTGTTGCGTCAAAAACGGTTGTCTCACCGCCAGAAAACTTCTTATTCGAAATGTCCACCTTCTCCGGATCGGTCGGATCGCTCGAATCGCAAGCGGCGATTAGGGTACAGAGTAAGGCTATAAGAGATAGAACGTGTAAGGGGTGATTTGATTTCGTCATTCCGACCACTTGTGCATTCTTTCTGCTAATTGATATAATTCCGCTAACTCAAACCGATTTATGTCCCGAAAGCGTTGAACGACTTCTTCAGTAGGGACGAACTCGACGCTTGCCACCTGTTCGCCATCTTCAGGGTTTTCAGGGCTGCCGATGATTTCCACCGCTCCGTAACCGACAAGTCGATAGAATTCGGGGTGTGGTAGATGCGGACGATACGGTTTCGGGGCAGTCGAAAAACAGTGCCAAGCGCCGAGTGGTTCAAAGGTTATCAGACGCGCACTGGCTTCTTCAATCAACTCGCGACTGATTGCGTCCGAGTAGCTTTCGCCCGGCTCCAATGTGCCGCCCGGCACCTCCCATTCCCCAGTTTGTAATCGAAGTATCAACCACTGATCCCCTTTGAACGGAACAAGATTAACATTGCTGATTAAGTTGAGGGGCGGCATTTCGTTGGAGCATTCAAAGGAACAGGTTACAGTTCCCCAACTGGTGTCTGCAAACAGATTTGGGAAATCGGTTTCCGATATGGACTTTTCCGCTGTTGATCTCATTGTAGTTCCCAGACCTGCATGTCGTGGTATGGCAGATCAAAGGGGTACTCACCATACTCAAGCAGCGCCAGTCCGTTTTCATCCGTCCTGACGACAAGGTGGAGTTGATGCGGTGTAACGCTGGTGTCCACACGCTCAAGTAACAGGAATTGTGTGCCGTCATCGACCGTGATATTCACCCTTGTCCAGGCGATACCTTCACCGTCTATGTAGGTTCCCTCCGACAGTAAAATCTGGTGCGGTGTCTCTGGCGGTAAGGTAAAACTTTCGCCGATGACATAAGTCGACTTGAGGTTGGTGCGCGATATGAGTACCCACGTTCCGGGTATGGGCACCTCAACACCGTTCTGATCGACAACCCAAACGTGATCGCGTTCTTCTATGGGAGTTGGAGTCTCTGTATCAGAGATCCCCGGGAGTAGCAGTTGCCCAATCTGGTCGCAGGCGGAAAGCCCCACAACCGAAATAGTGATGGTCAATACAAGCAAGAGCCTTGTGATTGTTCTAATGTGCATTTTGAATCTTCCTATTTTATCCGACGAAACCGATGGGCGGGGTAACCCCGCCCCTACGATTTCTTAGTTGTGCGCTAGTCTACGTTACTCGAAATTACTGTCTAACACTAATTTCAAGATATCGTTTTCCAGTGTTTGCTGAACTGTGCTGACCGCGTCAATTGCTGCTTGGACAGCAGCCCGTTGAGCAGTGATTGAATCGCGGAAGGGATCCGGAATCGCGCCGATGGTGTCGATGGCGGTCTGGACTTCGGTTTGGAACCTTGCATCCAGGCCGGCATCCGCCCCATTTACAAATTCGTTAAGCCCCTGACCATCTGCCGTGAACTTGCCCATGTAGACGTTTTGGATACCACGAATATTGTCTTGGAAATCGCTAATCGAGTTGAAGCTAAACTGTGACTCGACCAAGGTGGTATCCTTCTCGTTGAACGGGTCGGAGATTTTGCCGTTGGCGACTTCATCGGCGATGACGATCATACCGTTGACCATCTCCTGCATTGCGTCTTTCTGTGATTGGTAGATGGTGCTGGTGTCACCGGCGTTGGCGACCTCTCCGGTATAATTTTCGCCCGACGGGTCCCACGCATTGCGCAACTGAGCGGTTTTTGATTTCAGATTCTCTGTCGTTGCGGTGAGGTATTCCAACTCGCGGGGGGTAATATCCTCAGCTTTTCGCTGGTTGCCCTCGCGGAAGAGGAGATACTCGATGGTATGGAAACCTTTCAATGTGTCTTCGAGCGCGTCAATTGATGCTGCGGTCAACGCTTGCCCGCTGCCGAGCACCCCATCAAGATCAACCCGATTGACGGGCCAGCTATCGAGCGCTGGATCAAGACCCTGCGTATCAACAGGACCGAACAGGAATGCCTCACTCTGTTCCCACGGTCTCCGCGTTGCTTTCCATGCGGTCTGTGCCAGTTCCAAATGGGCTTGGTTGGGAGCCGCATTCAACGCCTGCACAGCGCCTAACAGTTCACCCGCTTTGTTGTCCAAGTCGGTGTAGGTGGCGAGCACGACTCCATTGGCGAAGTCGTTCAAGGTGGTACTTGCATCAAACGCCTCGGCTTCTTCAGCGGCAGTAGTGATAGCATCGTCATCATCATCGTCGTCGCTGCCGCAGCCAGTTAGGCTGCAACCGATGAGGCAGATTGATAGGACCAGAAGCGCCGATAGGGTGCCACAAAATAGCTTTGTTAAATATTGATTGAATCTCATTGGATTCCTCCTTTTTGATTTGAAGTTAAATTAATTAGGACTTACGCAGTTGAACGGTCAAAGCCCTGTAGTTCGGGGATTCATCGCCGCTAAACACCGTTACCAACGCCCGATGAATCGGGCAACTACAATCTGGAGTGCGTAAGTCCTGTTAGTATTGAAACCCAAAACCGAGTGCGAAGGTATGTTCATCCTCAAATTCGGTGTCCAATATGGGTATGGTGTCCAATATCTCTACGGGTGTGGACCCCAATATCCGTGCGGAGTAATGTCCCTTAAAGACAAGCTGTGGGTGTGGATGGTAATTGAGACCGAGTGTCCACGTCTGCCGTTCCCAACGCGGATTATCAAAGATGTTCCCCTTTACCTCAGCCATTGTATCGTAGTTATCGTAACGGACGAACAGGTCAAGCACTGCCTCCGTGTTCAACGATGATTTGAAAAACGAGAGCAGGTTGTAGCCGACTTCGAGGTATCCCCCAAAGGCTTGGCTACCGATAGGTGTCCGTTTCACATTTAGGTTGTTTGAAAGATTGCGATTGGTTTTGGAGATAAGTTCTGAGTTTTCGAGCGTTCCGTAAAGGAACATCCCGCGAACCTTCAGCGCACCGACCTCATAAAATCCGTGCAGGTCAACAATTGAGACGTGGGCATCAAGATCGAAATCCGGTTTCGGACGGTTATCCGCGCTGTCGCCGTAGTAACCGGAGATACCGAGAACCGCGCCATCCATGACCGTATAATCGACACGACCGACGAGCGCGAAATCTTCAGCATTGGCGGCCTCAAAACGCAGTTGGTGACCGCTGGCGATCCAACGGCGCGAACTGAAGCCGGTGGAGTCCAAGCCGTTGACGATTTGCGCCTGATAGCTGAGCGCGCCGGCTTTGCCAAATAGCTCAATCCCATTTTCATGCCAGATGGTTGGAATCAGGTTAGATTCGGATTCGGGGCGGGTGGTTGTGAAGTAGTGTTGGGGTCGATGCCGCTTGGCGGTTAAGCCGACCGGCACGATGATATGACCTATCCGTAGGTTGAGCGTTGGGCGAAACTCAAAGACCGCAGCGAGTTTCTCAACGATGACTTCGCCGCCTTTTTCGACTTCCATCTCGAATTCGCCAAACTCCTCAAATTTGTCAAACTCCATTGTGATGCCGGTTCCACCGTGCTCGAACTCGAGTTCCGATTCAAGACGGATGACCTTGTTAATCTGGAGTTTTGGCGCGATGACGAACCGTTCAACGTCAATGTGAGCCCGTCGGTCTGGATCGGTCTCCCAATAGAAATTAGCGTAATTGATTACTCCGTAGCCGGAGACACTAAATCGTTTGGATTCAGCCGGTACAACTTGAGCCGTTAGGAGTAGAAGCAAAACACAACAGCAGATTCGCAATTCTGACCTCTCGGGGTTTTGACATTGAGACTCAATCGCATCTTGGTGTGAAATAAAAACGGGCATATCCTGCCCGATTCACTCGTCTAAAAACCGATATTGAGACTCATTCGCAAATTATTTCGTAGTATTATAAATTGCTGCAAAACCGTTGTCAAGTTTTTTTTACGAATTATTGACAAAAAAGGTTCCAGAGGGTTGGATTGTGGATTGGACCGATTAAGAGTGACCGTATCTTCCTAAGTTCGCGAGCGTCCTGTTCGGTAACGGTTTCCATATCGACCGTATCATCAATCGGCTTGTTGTGGACAAGTGCATCAACCAGTCTCGGTGCTGCTGGGATCATCTCTTCAATATTTGCCAAAGTCAGCTGCCGTTTGGTATGCCCTGCTTGCGCAGTTCATCACACACCAACAATGCCGCGGTCTGTGCATCGGATTCGGGGATCCCCGGATGGTCCCCAATCAGGCAGGCAGCAGAAGTATCATCCTGTGCAACGGCGGGGACAACTGGGAAAATAAGGAAAGCAAAGCCAAACACGGATAACCAGATCCGCTTTAGATCAAACATATCAAAGTCTCCTGCTGAGATTAAAAAATCAAAGTCTATGTATGAGACTAAATATACATAGACTTTGATTGGGAATTTTTTGAATCCGATATAGATTATTTCCGGACAACCACTGTCCGAGAATTGACTGAGATAGCACCGGTAAAGATATTGATAACGATATCGAGCGGAGTATGCTGGGTCATGATGTGATAATCTGAAGTGCCAACGTTAATTTGGGCCACAAATCAGTAAAGTTAAGACAAGTATTGTTGTTCAAATTCCACCGGCGTCAAATATCCTAACGCCGAATGGGGTCGTTTCTGGTTATAGACCTGTTCAATAAAATGCCCGATTC
>JAJDUM010000104.1 GCA_022826645.1 Candidatus Poribacteria bacterium | reverse complement strand
CGATTAAGA
The DNA here is from genome assembly GCA_022826645.1 of Candidatus Poribacteria bacterium. GTDB lineage: Bacteria > Poribacteria > WGA-4E > WGA-4E > PCPOR2b > PCPOR2b. Next base: position 15,682 of record JAJDUM010000104.1, on the reverse strand, counting down.
TTGGAGGCTTTTAGCTTTCGCTCCAGTTGCTTTGAATCGCGGTTTATCAGGGCGGGACATGATGCGTGGTAAGTATTTATAGTAAAGTTTAGAATTAATTGGACACTCTGTACCGGCGCAGTTGGAAACAGCACCTACTAAACATGGGGAGCGGAAGTGTCCACTTATTTGTCTAATCCACCATAGTCAAGTACGTAACAGTGTCGTATTTAGCCCCAGCGGGGCGACATGTTTATAGCACATCGCTAAACCAATATCCGTAAGCCCCAGCGGGGCGACATGTGGTTTGCATCAACGCCGGTGATTTTGGCAATTATCCACAATTATTCACAAATCTAACATTAGCTAACTTTTGGTAAAATGCGCATGGAGAGTGAGTGACGGATCGCTGTAGGGACAGGTCTTGTACCCCTCTATCAGATAACTACCAACTTACGTAATGCGTAAGAAAAGAGCCGTGAATACCTCTGATAAATCGGCGTCGAAAAGTTATCTACAATGCCCTGGCAAAATCTAACAAAATCTAACACTTTTGAGAAAATTTCAACGTTTTCCAGTCAGTTTGTCGGGGTGATTTGCAAAAGTTGCCCCGTCCGTCAAACCCGCTCCCTGCCTGGGTTTGGACGGATTAGGCGAAAGAAAAATTAAGGTAATTTTTGGCACTATACTTAACACATGTTACCCTATAGGGTGTTAGAAATCAATATTAGACATCAATAAATGGCATAGAATTGATGCCGAAAACAGCTCACATTTACCATCAATTAACCCAAGTTGCGGGTTATAGAAAACATTGCAAACCGAGCGAATGCAAGCTAAATTGAATCAATTACCGTCCCGATAAGATCCCCGATACATCCCCAATACGTCGGGACTCCGACAAGCCGAGAGCAGGCAGGCGGGACTAGGCAGGTTCCGATTTATCGGAATGCCCGGAACGGCACGGGATTCAAAACAACTTGGATATGTCCATCCAAGCCAAGCGGGTTTGACGAATAGCAACTTACGTTATCTTAGTGCAAGTTCAAACGAGGAAATGAGGTACGGGCACGAGTTGATACTGACGCCCTGTGCGATAATTTCTCTTGAAACTACTTAATATGTGTGTTACAATCTGAACTTCCTGAAATCACAAGTTGTGCGCATTGCTTCATAGATATTATCACCCAATATATGATGAGCGATACTGTTATGAGAACTTCGGGAAAAGCGTTACTGCGCTTCACAGCTTTGGGGCTTATTTCATTCCTTTCAATAACTGCTGCCACATCTGCTCAGAACGCTGAACAGGTTGCCGAAAAGGCGTTAGCGGCCACAGTGTATTTAGAGATGGCAGATAGGGATGGCAATCCCCTCGGATTTGGCAGTGGTTTCCTTGTTGGACCAAGCCAGATTGCAACCAACTTTCATGTTATTGCGGGAGCAGCGAAAGGCACGACACAGTTGGCTGGTAAGCCCGCGATCTATGCCATTGAAGGTATAACCGCAACTGACGAGCAAAACGATCTCGCCATCCTGAAGATTGCAGCGTTTGAGGGTGAGCCCCTTCCCCTCGGCGATAGCGACCCAGTAGAAATTGGGGAGACAATCTACGTTGTAGGTAATCCAAAAGGGTTGGAAGGCTCATTCTCAGATGATACTATCAGTAATATTCACGAAGAGGGGGCAAAAAAACGATTCCAGATGACCGGTCTGATTCACCCGGGCAGTAGTGGGGGACCCGTCCTAAACGGAAACGGCGAAGTCATTGGGATCTCACTCATAACACTTGAAGATGGCCAGAATCGCAATTTCGCCATTCCATCAAACTATCTCAAGGAGCTGCTCGCCCAGTCAGGGAGATCAACACCTTTATCACGAGGCAAACAATCCATATCCGCCGAAACGTACCTCAGGTGGGGCTACGCCAAGTACAGACGCGACCAATATCAAGCTGCCATTGATGATTATGATGCTGTTATCAGTTTGAAACCCGATTTTGCTGACGCTTACTATTTTCGGGGAACTGTGAAGCGATCGTTGGGTCAATACAAGGAGGCGATCGAAGATTACGATACCGCTATCGACCTCAAAAATGATTTCGCTTTCGCCTACTACTTTCGGGGAACGATAAGGAGTGACCTGGGCGAGCATTTTATCGCTATCCAAGACTATAACAAGGTGATTGATGCCAACCCCGATTATGCTTTCGCCTACCTCAGGCGGGGAATTGCGAATTACTTATTGGATCGCAATTGGGCGGCAAAGAAAGATTGGAACACTGCGTTGGAACTCGCGGAACAGACCGGTAATAAACGTCTCAAAACTCAAACTGAAAAACTTCTCAAGCGAGTTGATTAGCATAGTCATCTGAAGCGTGCCTTATAACGCGGATCAATACAGAAACTTAAGTGTTGAAATGTAACTCCATACGATGAGGATATAGAAATCCTGAGGATAACCGTATCATGAACAGATCACTGAGTGAAACTGACCCACAGATTGTCCAGATAATGCTTCAAGATCTGGACCGGCTGCAAAATAGCCTGACACTGATCCCTTCGGAAAATTATGTAAGCCGAGCGGTGATGCAGATGCAGGCGAGTGTCCTGACCAGTAAATACGCCGAAGGAACACCCGGTGCCCGTTACTACAACGGTTGTGCAGCCGCAGATGGTGTGGAAAGCCTCGCGATCGAGCGTGCAAAGCAGCTTTTCGGCGTTGATCATGTCAACGTCCAGCCGCACGCTGGGAATTTAGCCAATATGGCAGCGTATAAGGCACTCCTTGAGCCGGGCGATACAATTCTGTCGATGCGGCTGGATCACGGCGGACATCTGAGCCACGGACTTCCCCAGAATTTCTCAGGTCAATATTACAACATAGTGTCTTATGGTGTTGATCCGGAAACGGAACAGATCAACATCAATACGATAGCGGAACTTGCAAAGGAACACACGCCAAAGCTGATCATCGTAGGCGGCAGTGCTTATCCACGTTGGTTCGACTTTGCCAAGTGGCGAGAAGTTGCCGATTCTGTCGATGCGTATCTGATGGCGGACATCGCCCATATCGCGGGGCTTATTACCGCAGGTGTGCACCCAGATCCAGTCCCGTATTGCGACGTGCTTACCACGACAACCCACAAGACGTTGCGGGGCCCACGGGGCGCAATTGTGATGTGTCGGGCTGAATTGGCAGAAGCGGTGGATCGTGCGGTATTTCCGGGGATACAAGGCGGTCCCTTTATGCACACGATCGCGGCGAAGGCGGTCGCTTTCAAAGAAGCGATGGAGCCCGACTTCAAAGCATATCAGAGCCAAGTTGTGAAGAATGCCAAGGCACTCGCCGAAGCACTGATAGAAAATGGCTTCCGCTTGGTAAGCGGCGGCACAGATAACCACCTCATGCTGGTCGATTTAACGGCAACATACAAGCAGTTGAGCGGACGGCAAGCTGCAGACCACCTTGAAGATGCGGGGATTATTGTCAACAAAAACACGATCCCGTTGGATAAACGGTCTGCGACCACAACGAGCGGTATCCGTCTCGGAACACCGATGCTGGCAGGACGCGGTATGAAAGAGCCGGAGATGCGATTAATTGCCGATCTGATAAAGGAGACCCTTGAGGGACGCAGAAAATCACAAGCGAAACAGGGGGTAAGGGAAAAAGTTCGAGATCTTTGTGGGCAATTCCCGATCTACGAAGATCTGAATCTATGGACATAGAACAACGTTGAATTACGAAGCCGCTCTCGCCTATATTGATACATTCATTAACTCCGAGAAAAGTCCAGACTTCTCAAGGCAGGCACGCTTTTATAATCTTGAACGGATCTCCCACCTACTGGCGCGTCTGAGGGATCCACATCGCCGCTTGAAAGTTATTCACGTCGCCGGTAGCAAAGGGAAAGGGTCAACGGCAGCACTGATCGCCTCAATCCTGACTCACGCAGGTTACAAAACTGGCTTGTTCACACAACCTCATCTGATTACCCCGCGTGAACGATGTCGGATCAATTCTCAACTCATTTCGGAGGCGGAATTTGCAGAATACGTTGACCGGCTCAAGCCGTCAATTGAGGCGATGACAAGCCCCGCCGATGGGGGGGAAGGCGGGGGTGGGCGTGTCTCATTTTTCGAGATTTATACCGCCCTTACCTTCACCTATTTTGCAGATAACGCGGTTGACTTCGCGGTTATTGAAGTAGGCCTTGGTGGGCGGTTGGATGCAACGAATGTGGTAGATCCGCTTGTAAGCGTTATCACGCCGATTAGCTTAGAGCACACAGCGATACTTGGAGATACGCACGAAGCGATAGCAAAAGAGAAAGCAGAGATTATAAAACCGAACCGTCCAGTTGTGGTAGCGCCGCAAACCCCTGAAGCGCGGGCGGTGTTTGAAACAGTTGCTGCAGACCGAGACGCATCGATGGATCGGGTTGGGCGCGATGTTCACCTGAAACGTAAGGATTGGAGTATTAACGGTCAGTCATTTGATCTGACAACGCCATCGGCGTGCTATTCGGACCTGTTTGTACCGCTGCTCGGAGAACATCAGGCGATCAACGCAGCAACTGCTGTCGCTTGTATTGAACGCATACGGCAGGAAGGATATAGCGTTCCCCGAACCAGCATCTATGGCGGTTTGAAAGCGGTTCATTGGGCGGGACGTATGCAGGTTGTGGGAGAGTCACCGGTTATTTTGCTGGATGGCGCACACTCCCCAACTTCAGCGGAGGCACTGTGCAAAGCGATCCGCGAAGTCTTCCGCTACCGCCGTTTGGTCCTTGTTGTGGGCTTGATGCGAGATAAAGACTTGCAAGCTATCGGTCAGATCTTCTGTCCGTTTGCAGACGAAATTATTACAACGCAGGCGTTCGATAACCCTCGTGTCGCGCCTGCCGAAGAGATTGTGGGGGCATGGCTGGAGATAGGGACAAATTTCCATGTCCGTCCAAACGTCCGTGAGGCGATCGCGTTGGCACAATCCATCGCCACGACCTCAGATCTTATCTGCATCGCGGGATCCATCTATATTGTTGGAGAAGCGATGAAGGTACTTGGCATAGATGAAATATAAACAGATAACGAGTAACGAGTAATACGTACAAGAGAAAGACACTTACGCATTACGTATTGCGCATTATTCTTCATTTTGTAAAGGAGATGTTTTATGCTTGAAACAGTTTTCAAACGGCTCCGTGAAAGGAGCCGTGGATGTTATATATTTCTCGCTTCATTGGTGGGAATGGCAGTGGTAAATCCTGCTTTTGCAGAATCGGGATCGCTCCCACCCCTACCCGTCGCGTGGTGGCTTGTCCCAATCGGCTCACTGATCGCTTTGGGATTCGCATTTGTCTTCTATAAATCGGTCATGCGCCAGGGTGAAGGCACAGATGTGATGCGTGAAATCGCCCAAGCTGTCCGCGAAGGGGCGATGGCTTACCTGAGACAGCAGTATAAAGTGGTAGGAATTGTCTTCGCTGTACTATGCGTTATCTTTGTCATTATGGCTTTCGGACTGAATGCCCAAAACAAGGTGGTGCCCTTTGCGTTTTTGACGGGCGGATTTTTCTCAGGGCTTTGTGGTTTTCTCGGCATGAAGACCGCAACGAACGCGTCGGCTCGCACAACAAGCGCAGCGATGGAAGGACTTAACTCCGGCTTACGGATCTCCTTCCGCGCGGGCGCAGTGATGGGGTTGGTGGTTGTCGGCTTCGCGCTGTTGGACATCGCCGGTTGGTTTCTGATTCTTTATTACCTATTTCCAAAGATTTTTCCGGGCTTCTTGGGTACAAATCCGCTGCCCCAAATCACCGTAATCATGCTGAGTTTCGGCATGGGCGCCTCGACGCAAGCACTCTTCGCGCGTGTCGGCGGCGGGATCTACACCAAAGCTGCTGATGTCGGTGCAGACCTTGTAGGGAAGGTGGAAGCTGGTATCCCTGAAGATGATCCGCGTAACCCTGCCGTCATTGCGGATAACGTCGGTGATAACGTTGGCGACGTAGCGGGGATGGGGGCTGACCTATACGAATCGTATGCGGGATCAATCCTTGCCACCGCTGCCCTTGGCGTTGCGGCGGTTGCAGCGAAAGAACACGACAATATCGCGCTTCAGTTAAAATATCTCTCCGCACCGATGATCATTGCGGGGATCGGTGTCATCCTCTCGATCTTAGGGATTTACATGGTTCGTACGAAAGAGGGTGCCTCGATGCGTCAGCTGATGGGGTCACTCAACCTCGGCATCAACGGAAGCGCAGTTGGTATCGCTATCTGCGCGATTCCGGTGTTGTGGATTCTTGACCTCCCGAACAAATGGCAGATTTGGGGTGCTATTATAGCAGGCTTGGCAGCCGGTCTGATTATCGGTAAGGTGACAGAAATATTTACCTCTCACGACTATAAACCCACACGCGCTATCGCCAAGCAAGCTGAAACGGGACCCGCAACGGTTATCATTGAAGGAATCGCTGTGGGCATGGAGTCCACAGCGATCCCCGTGATAACAGTTATCGGTGCAGTCACTATTAGTTTCTACCTGGCGGGTGGCGCGAGCAATGCCTTGATGGGGCTTTACGGTGTCGGTATCGCCGCGGTGGGTATGCTCGCGACGCTGGGTATCACGCTGGCGACCGATGCGTACGGACCGATTGCAGATAATGCAGGTGGTAACGCCGAGATGGCAGAACTCGATCCAAGTGTCCGTCAGCGCACAGATCAACTCGACGCACTTGGGAACACGACCGCAGCCACCGGGAAAGGATTCGCTATTGGATCCGCTGCATTGACCGCCCTCGCGCTCCTTGCGGCTTATCTTGAAGAGGTTCGATATGGGCTTATTCACATGGCGGAAAAGACGCAACTGAACATTCCCGGTGAGGGCATGGTCGATACCGTCAAGGTTAGCATTGCCCAGTTCATGTCCTATTACAATGTGACCCTGATGAACCCGAAAGTATTGATCGGTCTGTTTATCGGTGCGGGGATGGCGTTTTATTTCTGCGCTTTGACAATGAAAGCTGTAGGGCGTGCCGCCGGTGCGATGGTGCAGGAAGTCCGTCGTCAATTCCGCGAACGACCCGGTATCATGAAACGTGAAGAAAAACCGGACTACGCACGATGCGTCGAAATCTCGACTGTGGGCGCACAAAGAGAGATGATTCTCCCGTCGCTGATTGCTATTATCGTTCCGGTAATCGTCGGCTTGGTCTTCAACGTTGCAGGCGTTCTCGGCTTGCTTGCTGGCGGTTTGGCAACCGGATTCGTTTTGGCAGTGATGATGGCAAATGCTGGTGGCGCCTGGGACAACGCGAAGAAGTATATCGAGGGCGGAGAGCATGGCGGTAAGGGTTCTGACAATCACAACGCAACCGTCGTGGGTGATACCGTTGGTGATCCGTTCAAGGATACATCCGGTCCGTCGCTCAACATCCTCATCAAATTGATGTCAATGGTATCGGTGGTGTTCGCAGGACTCATTGCGAAATACGGCGATGTAATCGGGGGCTTGTTGGGGATGGGATAATGAAATTGTTCCTCAGTACCTTGGCCTTCGCTATAGTTTTAGCCTCTCAATTCGTGTGTGCCCAGGGTTTTGAAGATCAACAGAGGAGATATCCTCGCGTACGAGAGGCAATAAGAGAAAAGGAAGCTTTACTAAGTAAACTTTTTGAATCCAAAGATATTGAATATCCACCTCGTCAAATCCTCATCAGAATCTTCAAAAAAGAGAAGATATTACAACTTTGGAGTGCTTCAATTGATAATTTTCCCTTCAGATTGATAAAGGAATATCCAATCTGCGTCACTTCGGGAAATTTGGGACCGAAAAAACAAAGGGGGGACCGCCAGATTCCCGAAGGATTCTATTTTATCGATCGTTTCAATCCTTCGAGCAACTTTCATTTATCTTTAGGGATTAATTATCCGAATCGATCAGATAAGATTCTCGGTGTTAGCGGGAATCTAGGCGGTGATATATTCATTCATGGCGGCTGTGTAACAATTGGTTGCATTCCGATTACGGATGATTATATAAAAGAATTGTATTGGGTAGCTGTTCAAGCGAAGGCCAAGGGGCAAAGCAAAATCCCTGTCCATATCTTCCCAACAAAGTTAGGGGATGAAAATATGGATAGACTCAAGAAGACGTTTCCAGATAGTGGTAAACTCATCGCATTTTGGCAAAATCTGAAAACGGTCTATGATCGGTTTGAACAGAATCAGAAACTGCCAACTATTCGCGTTAACGAGCAGGGCACATACCTATTCTCCCGTTGATATCGCACATCACACCCCTTAGCAATGTAGGTAAAATCTTGGGGATTCTGTTAAGCATGATTCAGGAGTGAACCGCTAACTTCCAAAGGTTGTAAAAAATGTTTAAGAAAATCTTAATTGCAAATCGTGGTGAAATTGCGCTTAGGGTTATCCGTGCCTGCCGGGACATGGGTATCAAGACCGTTGCTGTCTATTCGACCGCCGATAAGGACTCATTACATGTCCAGTATGCGGACGAAGCCTACTGTATCGGACCACCCGCTTCAACGGAAAGCTATCTCAGACCCCCAAACATTATTACTGTTGCTGAACTAACGGACGCTGATGCTATTCACCCCGGTGCGGGGTTTCTATCCGAGGACGCACAATTTGCCGAAATCTGCGAAGCCCACGAGATCACCTTTATCGGTCCCACGGCAGAGAACCTGAGAACAATGGGCGACAAGGCGGAAGCAAGAGAAACAATGTCGAAAGCGGGACTTAAGTTGGTGCCGGGAAGCGGCAGTATGCGTCGTCGGCTTCGGCGAAATGTCAGAAAAGGCTTGGTTGAAAATGCTGAAGAAGCGGTCGAAATCGCAGACAAGATCGGCTATCCAGTTGGGATCAAGGCGGTTGCCGGCGGCGGTGGGCGTGGCATCCGAATCGCGCATGACGGCACCAGTTTGATGGACTTTTTCCACACGGTGAGAGCAGAAGCGCAGTCTGCGTTCGGCAGCACCGAAGTCTACGTTGAAAAGTGGATTGAGAACGCGCGCCACATTGAGGTCCAGATTTTGGCGGACAACCACGGGAATGCTATCCATCTTGGTGAACGGGAATGTTCCATCCAGCGTAAGCATCAGAAGCTGGTTGAAGAAGCCCCCGCTTGCTCCCTATCGTCGAAGACGCGTCATGACATCTGTAAGGCAGCCGCTAAAGCCGCTAAATCAATTGGCTATAACAATGTTGGGACGATCGAGTTCGTGGTAGACGCCGATGAGGAATTCTACTTCCTTGAGATGAACACACGCATCCAGGTCGAGCATACGATAACAGAGATGATCACGGGAACGGATCTACTCAAGGAACAGATCCGGATGGCGTGGGGTGAAGAAATCGGATATAGCCAATCAGATGTTGAGATAACCGGGCACGCCATCGAGTGCCGGATTAATGCGGAAGATCCCGATAACGATCTCACGCCTTCGCCGGGGAAGGTTGAAGCGTATCTGCCACCGGGCGGAATCGGCGTCCGTGTGGATGGCTATCTCTATCCCGGCTACGCTGTGCCACCCTTCTACGATTCACTGGTCGCGAAACTGATTGCCCACGGCAGAGACCGGGAAGAAGCGATTGCACGTATGAGGCGTGCTTTGGATGAGTTCACTATTGAAGGGATTAAGACAGTCATCCCGCTTCACCGAAAAATCATGGACGACGAGCGCTTTCTGAACGCACAGGTCTTTACCAACTTCTTGGAATCGGGATTCGGTTTGTAAACTCGATTTGACCTCCACTCACCCCAAACTGTAGTACTACCATCCTGCTCTGCTCTGAGTATAATCTATGCCCGCTTCCATTGATGTCGTTTTCACACCAGATCTCCTCCCTTTTTCTGACCTTACCGGCAAAACAGTTGTCGTCACCGATATCTTGCGTGCGACAACTACCATCACCTTCGCTATCGCAAATGGCGCGACAGTCATCACGCCTGTCCTGACTCCAGAGGCTGCCTTTCGTCTCGCTGCGGATCAACCGAACACCCTGATCGGCGGCGAGCGAGGCGGGGTAAAGGTTGATGGGTTCGATCTTGGAAACTCACCGCGTGAATATACCGAAGCAACTGTCTCAGACCGGCAAATTGTCCTGACAACGACGAACGGAACACGCACCCTACAAGCCTGCCGTGCCGCTGAGCATATTCTCGTCGGGTCTTTCCTTAATCTGCGTGCCATTGTGGACAGGTTGGCACAGGTGGAAGGGGAACTTGTCATCGCATGTTCTGGCAGGGAGGGAGGTTTCTGCACGGAAGATACTGCATTCGCGGGCGCATGTGTGGCAGCGTTTGCGGATGCTCAACTGACCGATGCCGCTGAAACAGCAAAGATTCTTTATCAGACACATCGTGATGATCTGCTTGGGATGCTGAAGAATTGCTATCACGGTCGATCCCTCGCCGGCATTGGACTGGGGGAAGATCTCGAATTTTGTGCCCAACTGGACCTCGTTGACGCCCTCCCCCATCTAATTGACGGACGAATTACTGCCTAAAATTAGCGGTGATTTCTCGCGCTTTGCACCTGCTTAAAGTCATACCTCAATTGCCCTGATCTGCGCTTGCATTCGTCCCTTGAAGAAGACCATACAATGGAACCTTCAGAATCGGTTGTTTTTTACTGTTGGTATGAATCTCAATGACATCTCGAATTGACTTTGGCGAAGACGCTGTTGGCGTACAGGTGGCTTCGATTTGGTATGTTTTCCCCGGCTCCACCTGAACGATTTTGGTCTGAACGATGGATAAACTATTCACAACTTTCAAGATTTTAAGGTCTGCCTTGCCACGTTTCTCAAGCGTGACAGTGCGGCGAACCGGCGTGTCTACCTGAAGGAACCCAGTGAAAAACTGATTCGGTTCAAGCAAAAGTTCACCGACCACCGTGCCTTCAATTCCGACATAAATTTCGGAATACTTTTCTGCATCGGTGGTGACAGTAACTGTTTCGCGAAAAGGACCAAGAGGAAGTCCCTGGAGGTCAAAATGCACCCGAGCGATGAGATCTGTCTCGTCAAGCCTTTGAAACTTTGTCTGAACGTGCGGTGAACTGGATTTGACCGATTTGATCCGGATTGTGTCGAATGCTGGGCGGTAAATGACAAAGGACTTGTGAATCAACTCATCCTGTCCAATCTCCCCAAGGTGGAAATGCCCCGGATAGACGCCCGCAGTCCCGTTGACAATCCCAAAAAGCGAAACGACCATTTCTGGCTCGTCCGGATCATTGGTCTTCAGATACACGGCGACTCGCGTTTTGCCACTGTTGGTTGAACCTCGATAGCGCACGTCGAGTTGGGTGGTGTCACCGGGGGGTATCACTTTCTCTTTTAGGTCAACCTTCTCACAGGTGCAAGAGGGATCTACCTCTAAAATTTCCAGTGGACTTCCACCAACATTCTTTATAATGAAGCTATGCTCAACCCTTTCCATCTGCGGAATCACCCCAAAATCGTAGGTCGGCGCATCAATTTCAATATCAGGCGTGTCTGCTGGAACTACCCTCTGCGGTTGCGGCGGAGAAACCACTAATATGTAGCCTTCCCACATTGATTCAAATTTCTTTTTCGGGAGAATCGAGTAGCCCTGCCTGACATCCCAAATTTCTATCTGATTCCGCTCAATTTTATCGACCACAATGAAATGAGCGGACGATGAATTATCCTGTGTTTTGACCAAAGCAATTAAAGGCGGTGTTAATCGGCGAAGATGCCGATAATTGATCTTTTGACCGACGGGCTGCATCCCCAACTGAGCGGCAGCATCGGCAAGTCCCTTCATCGTCGTCCCTACCTTGGTCGTCCCCGCCAATGCCGCAACCCTTTCAGGTTTGACCACCACCCCGTGCCTTTCGGCGACTTGGCATAATGTATAAGGACCGCACATCCAAGAGGGCAACTCCGCTTGACTGGAGGGCAATAGCCCGAAAGCTATCACCAGGATCGAATAAAAAAGTGTGGCTTTGTCTGCCGGCATGAGAGACTCCTTTCGTCTAAAAGACTTTCCTCTTTTGAGGGGAGGTGATGTTATGTAGGGAACAACTCTTGGATTCTCGGAACAGAGGATTGTTGTTCCCCACTTATTCTCTTTCTTACTTCTGACCATATCGCTGGAGAAACTCCTTTTTCGGCAGTTTCTGACGTAACGCCTCCACCCAAATCATCGCATCGTCAGGAATATCAACATTGAACGTCTCAGGCGGAACGGGGTGATTTACCTTGGAACCTTTCGTCTCTAGTGTCATTCGGCTGATGAAATGCTCTTTGCCCTCCGAGTCAATCCAGAAGTTTGCTCCCACTCCCGTTTTAGGAAACCATGCCTCCCCGTGTCGCTCATAGGACATTGTTTTGCGATGGATAGAGAGAGTCCCTTTCTTGATGTTGCTAAACATGACATCCATCCTAAGAGGAGAACGTTCTTCATATTTTAGGCAACGAAATCCTTGAGAGGCAGCAATCCAGAATCTTTCGTATGTACTAGCCTCCGGAGGTTGCACTTTCTCAAGCACATAACACGGAACCTTATTGAGATGCTCTCTCTTCTTGATGTAGAAATTGTTCTCCCTCAGGTAGGTCGGCAAATCCTGATCGCCAACACCGAACCACCATCTTGGATCTGCCTCCCGCCTCAACTCCTCCAATTGAGGGTCTGCCCGAAATGAATAGTGGGTAGGCTTCCGGTCGCTGTGAGACACGATTGTCCAGGTGCCGACTGAGGTCGCGATAGTGGTTGTTTTCGGATAGTGTACGTTGCTCCGTGAAACACTTTCTTTAAATACCATGTATATCTGATTCCGATCAAAAATGAACTCATATGCCCAATCGAACACCATCACCTGTCGTCCGAGGGGGGCTTCTGAAAAGGGGGCTTGGTCCCACGCGAGCACACCGTTTCCTTCGCCCGATTGGACCAGGGCATCGTAATATTTGATACCGGCTAAAATCATCTCAAAATCAAATTCGTCCACTTCGCCCTGTGCGGCAGTCATTGTCACAGAAGTGAGGAACAGACACACAAATATGAACCGCTTCAGACCAAAAGCACACATGGGTTTTCTCCTTTCTATCCTTTGATAATTCGCATTCCGATAATATTGCTCGCGATGGAGAGTTCATTGGTTCATTGAAGTAATGAACCAATGAACTCCTAGATTCATAAAAAGTGATACTTGGAATCACCGTCAACCCCCTGGGTTCAAGAGGTCAATTTAAGTCACACTCGTTGTAATCCTCACTTCCTACATTCAAGCGTAACCCGCCACACTTATTCTTATATTGTACCCATATACACGTGGAGCACTGCATATAGGCATAGTAGCAGGTATCATTTGCATATGTCTCACAACTGAAGCAGCCAGAAATGCCGGTCTGTGTAATCAGATTCGTGCTATTACATTGAACACTGGTACACTTCTGAAACTCTTTGCACGTCCAGTCCACTCGCGTACCCGACAACTGCTCCATTTGTGAATCTGATAATACCACAGGGGCATCCGACATTTGTGCGGTTGAAAAATAAACACCGCCGAACAAGCCTAGCACGGTGATAGTGCATACGCTCCAAAATTTCGTTTTCATGGTCAAATCTCCTTTTGGAGTTTGAGTTATAAATGAACCTTGCAGCAATTACACCATGGCAGTTGCGACCACACAAAGTCACACCGCCGCCGAAAACACAACGATCCTGCCCATCACCTCCTTTATTTATTAATGAAAAGTTACGTTCACCCACATCGGTAGAGGTTCCATCAGTTCAGAAAGCCATCCTCCCTCGCGCAGCGGATTCTCCCCGCCTGTTACGTTCAAATACGATGTATAACGCGGAATTTTTTGACGCGCTGTTTCTTGAAAGAGTCGCTTCACCTCTGCCCATGTCTCATCGCGCCATTCGGCAATCTCCGGTGAACTTCCTGCCATCCCATCTGTACTTGTCAGATCTTTGTAGAGCGTCACTGCCCGCGTTAGATTGGTGCGAATTTCTTCCTCAAGGACAGGAATCTTGGCTTCAATCTCAGACCGAGTCAACCCCAAAAAAAGCTCTTCTTGAGCCTCTGAAACGGCTTCAGACTCAGATATTGCCCCAATTTCCCCGTCTACCGGAGCGGTCTCCCCTTCTGCCATCTCTGCGTCCTCAAACACAGTCGCATCCGCGTCAGAAAATACCTCTGCTTGCCAATCATCAAGCTCCTCATTTTGGTAGGAGGAAGTGCTAGCGGCTCGACTCAAAAGCCGCTGTGCCCCCGTTGAAGCATCTGAGTCGAGGGGGAGCGTGGGCAGACGTTCATCGAAGAACCGTTCATTGAAGAATATCAATGAAAAAATGGAAATCAAAATTAACCCAATCCCAATAGCAAACATTGAGGTTGTTACCAACTTAAACCCGCTAAAACCCTTTTGCAGTTTCATTATCCCCTCCTATATCTTTCCAATGCCGTATTCTCGGAAAGTAGACCTCATAATCGAATTTCGGACTATTCTGCGTTGTGTGGCAGGTCAAGCAATCCGCTTGGGTAACTTGTCCATACTCCTTTTGCGGATGTTTTATATGGTTTCCACCGACACCGTGACAGTTTTCACACCCCACGTCCGGCAGATCGGGCGTTGTCTCCATATTGACAAACCCGGTTTGAAATCCGAACCCCACCGTGTGGCACGTCAAACACTCTGGGTCTGCGGCGTGCCCGTGCGAGATTAGCGTTTGATAAGCGTGAGCGTGTTTGCTTTGCTTCCAGATTGCGTATGCCTCAGCGTGGCACCCCTTACAACTCGCGCTTCCCACATATACCCCACCCGTCCCAGGCGGCTCCTGTTCTAGATCCGCCGATAGGTTTTCAGCGGTCAACATCTGTTGATATAGCTTCAACAATTCAATCATCCGCGGTGAATCGGGAAGGCGTTCCGAAAGGGAGACTGGCTGAAATTCATAATCTGGGCCCGTTCTGTCATCATTCCACCGAATGTCAAGCTGTCCGACGGCTTTTCCCTTCGTTCCAGTATTCAATAGCACGGTATTCTTAACGAAAACCGGATCTTCGCGCAACTCTTCAATTTCATGTCCAGAGACAACGATATCAATCTGAGGAAAGACGGACGCCAACCCTTCTGATTCAGCGAGATCTGCATGAGCCAGTAAAACGATGAGGTCAGTGGTCTGATCCAACTTCTCCACTAAATCCTTCAGCACAGCAGTTGGATTTTCCAATCTCAAATCTGCTCCTGCATTTTCAATCCGAATTTCAAACGATTGGGAGAGCACCCCTATAATCGCTATCTGTATTTGGCTGCCGTGGAGATTGACTGTATGAATCACAAAGGGGTGAAAGACTCGGCTTTCTCCGTGAAACAGATTTGCAGACAAAAACGGAATCCCCGACGCCCCTTGTAAATACTTCAATCGATCTATACCGAGTAACAAATCTCGGTCTCCAATGTTATAGGCGGTGTAACCCATCTCTTTTAGGGCGGCAAATCCAATCTCCGCCTTTAACTCGGATTGGCGGGTTGTGTCCTCAATTAAGTGAGGGTGGTTCATAAATACTTTTACCGAAATAGAGTAATGAGATAGGTTACATTTCTTAATGGTAAGCCGTAGATGGAATTCATTAACATAGCGATTTGGAGTGACACCACCCCCAGTGCCAAACAGGTCACCGCATTGG
>JAJDUM010000020.1 GCA_022826645.1 Candidatus Poribacteria bacterium | reverse complement strand
CGATTAAGATTGGAGGCTTTTAGCTTTCGCTCCAGTTGCTTTGAATCGCGGTTTATCAGGGCGGGACATGATGCGTGGTAAGTATTTATAGTAAAGTTTAGAATTAATTGGACACTCTGTACCGGCGCAGTTGGAAACAGCGCCTACCAAACATGGGGAGCGGAAGTGTCTATTTATTTATATAATCCACCATAGTCAAGTACGTAACAGCGTCGTATTTAGCCCCAGCGGGGCGACATGTTTATAGCACATCGCTAAACCAATACCCGTAAGCCCCAGCGGGGCGACATGTAGTTAGCATCAACGCCGGTGATTTTGGTAATTATCCACAATAACTCACACAATCTAACATTAGCTAACTTTTGGTAAAATGCGCATGGAGGGTGAGTGACGGATCGCTGTAGTGTCAGGTTTTGTAACCCTCTATCAGATAACTACCAACTTACGTGATGCGTAAGAAAAGTGCCGTGAATACCTCTGATAAATCAGAGTAGAAAAGTTATCCACAATGACCTGGCAAAATCTAACAAAATCTAACACTTTTGAGAAAATTTCGACGTTTTCCAGTCGGTTTGTCGGGGTGATTAGTAAAATTCGCCCCCTCCTTCAAACCCGCGCCCTGCCTAGGTTTGGACGGATTAGGCGGCAGAAAAATTAAGGTGATTTTTGGCGTAACACTTAACACATGTTACCCTATAGGGTGTTAGAAATCAATAAATGGCATAGAATTGATGCCGAAAACAGCACACATTTACCACTAATCAACCTAAGTTGCGGGTTATAGAAACCATTGCAAACCGAGCGTATGCAAGCTAAATTGAATCAATTACCGATCAGAGTGGATTGGCAAATCCACTACGGACAAAAATGGCTTTGGATATGTCTATCCAAGCCAAGCGGGTGTGACAAATAGCAACTTGCGTTATTTCTATAATTCACCATTGTTGTAATATTTTTTAAGATGGATGTTGTTTTCGAGTGAACTATTATGCACATCCCTCAAACCAAATGCAAGTCTTTTGGCAGGCTGAGTCACGTCGGGCGAGAGCGGATCCAGATGCGCTGCTGGCACGGACAGGAAGGGTAAAAGAATTGAGTATTTTTTGGACTAGACATCAGTTGGGCCCAATGGTAGTATGGTTGAAGCCCTGGAATTGTGAAAAAATATCGATGTAGGAAAAAGGAGATTAAAATGACAAAGACCGCTGTAATTTCAGGCGTCGGTCCCGGACTTGGCGCATCGCTTGTAAGGAAATTCGCATCTGAGGGGTATCAGGTGGGGCTACTTGCCCGCTCATCGGGTTACATCGAAACACTCGCGGCAGAAATAGAGGCATCAGGTACACAAGCACTGGCACTACCGACCGACATCGCTGACACTCAAACGGTTGAAAATAGTTTTAACACAATCCGTGAGAAATTGGGAGGGGTGGATGTTCTCATCAATCACGCTGGCAACGCAGCGTGGGGCGAATTTGCGCAGCTAACCGCCGACGATTTTCATCGCTCGTGGCAGGTCTGTGCCTTTGGATCATTCCTCTGTACCCAACAGGTTGTGCCGGATATGGTTGAAAGGGGAAGCGGTGCGATTCTCTTCACAGGCGCCACCTCGGCGATCCGTGGCAGAGCGGGTGCGATTGCGTTTTCCAGCGCGAAATTCGCTGTGCGAGGGTTGGCATGGGCATTGGCACGGGAGATGGGACCAAAAGGGATTCATGTCGCCCACATCATCATTGATGGCGTTATTGATACACCGAACGTCCGTGAGCGCTACGAGTTATCGGAAGATGAGCCGTTGTTGCTGCCGGATGACATTGCCGAAGCGTACTGGAGTTTGGTACAACAACCTAAGAGTGCGTGGGCATTTGAGTTGGATTTACGTCCGCATAATGAGGAGTTTTTCACGTAGTGCATCGATGTTTAAGGCTCAACAATATGCGTAAGCACATTCTGGTTAGAAATACTGCATAAAGACACGTTTAGGCGTGGAGTAGTGTTAGACCTCTTCTCTTGTAGCTGTAGGTTTATTGGAGCGGGACTCAGGTAGCAGAAACTCCCATACCAAGAACAGCAGCGCAAACGCCAAAAAATACTGGAATCGATCCTCATACTGGGTAAACTGTCGTTCCTCGATTTTGCGTTTTTCGATCGCAGCAAGTTCCGCAAAAAGACGATCCATTTCTGCTGCGCCCGGTGTGGCTTGGTAATAATTCCCGCCTGTCAGTTGGGCAATTTCCCGCAATAGCGCATCTTGCAGTTTCGTCACGACAGGCTTACCGTTGCGATCATGCTTGTATCCTCGAAATTCGCCGTCCGAGTGACGGAGCGGAATTGGCGTTCCTTGATTCGGCAAACCGACACCGATGCAGTAGATACGTACCCCTTGGTTGGCTGCCGCCTCTGCCGCTTCAATCGCCTTTTTCCCGTGGTCTTCGCCATCTGTGAAGAAGAGAAGAACCTTGTACTTATGCTCCTCTTGATTAAAACTGGAGGTGGCTATTTCAATGGCGTGGCGAATCTCCGTGCCGCTTTGTGAAATTGTGTCAACACTTAAGGCATCCAATAGGAGCTTTGCTGCGTCGTAGTCGGTAGTCAACGGGCATTGCACGAAACTATCCCCCGCAAACGCAATGAGTCCCACCCGATCACCCTCGAGTCGGTCAATAAACGAAGAGATGGCGTGCTTTGCCTTGAGCAGCCGATTCGGTTTGATATCCTCCGCCAACATGCTCGCCGAAATGTCTAGCCCAACCATAATATCCAATCCACTCCGCCTGACTATCTCAAGGGTTGTCCCAATTTGAGGACGTGAAAGGGCGAGGACAAGAAAGGTGTAGCTGAAGGAAATCAGGACGATTTTTGCTTTCTGCCTCCCAAAGTGCACGGATTTTGTCAATCGTTGAAAAAAGTGATGGCTGCTGAAGCGTTGGTATGCTTTCCGCTTTTGCCGAGATGCATAGACGTAGAGCAAGAGAAAGGCGGGGGTGCCCCATAGAAGATATAGGAAATGTGGGTGTCCGAAACGTATCCAGTCCATGCCGTTAGATCATCGCGTAGGTCGTAAATAAATTTCCACGGTTTGGGAAATTGTTTTCCCTGTAATCTCAACGGTCTCGGTCCGATCAGCATACCCCTGTTTCTTTACTGTAATCTGATATGTATTCGGCCGTAGATTGAATAGCATCGCTTTATGCTCGGTATCAGAAACTAGCGCTTTTTGCTGGTCGTTCAGGTAGACCTCCGCCCCGCCAACGTTAGATTGGACAATGAGATTGACCTTCGGGATGCGCGGTGCGGGTCCCGGTACCGGCAAAGGCTTATCTTTTTCGGTGGAGCTGATAATAATTCCCACAAGTACGATTAACGCACCGGCACCGAGAATAATCCAAGGAAGGAATGCTCGCGGGATTTTATTCTTTTGAGTAGGCTGGTTTTGTTGTTGCACAATAACATCCTCTCTGTTTTGGCATTGATCCATTATATCAACTTTTATCAACTGTGTCTACATCTAAAGTAGAGATGTTAGGGGCATTTAATTTTCCCATAGCTCGATCTCTTGGTCAAGGCTCCGGCGGGGCAAGATGCCCCGCCTACGGGTTCGGGTCATTCAGAAACCGGTTAAAAAACGGAAAACTGAATAACCCTATAGAGATGTCATGCTTCATAGAGGAAGACCCCCATTTGGCAAAAAGAGGCTTGCCTTTTCAAGCCGGATGGGTTATATTTACACAGCGCCGTAACAGAACAAACAGTGTGATACAGATTTGAATAGTTGACGCAGTCAAGGTAGTTCTGTGTAGCGTGTGGAAGCGAGAGGTGAGACAAGATGTCAAAGCAACAACCAGAAGAGTTTATGACACTCAAACGGACTCTCACCGCACGAACTCAGGAAGGTTTTCTATACGAAAAACTGCCCGATAGAGAAAACTGGGTTCACTGCTACGCATGTGGCCACAACTGCAAAATCCCGCCGGGACGGGATGGGATCTGTCGCGTGAGGTTCAACGAAGCGGGCAAACTCTATGTCCCGTGGGGTTATGTGGGTGCGTTGCAGCTCGATCCTATCGAGAAGAAACCGTTCTTCCACGCATTCCCCGGCGCGCTGGCAATGAGCTTCGGAATGTTAGGTTGCGATTATCACTGTGCTTACTGTCAGAACTGGATTACTTCCCAAGCGCTTCGGGACACGGATGCTGGGGCACCGCTGGAAGATATTTCGCCGGAATCGCTCGTATCGCTTGCACGTCGACATAGCGCACAAGTTGTCACAAGCACCTATAATGAACCGCTGATTACCAGCGAATGGGCGATTGATATTTTCACGGAGGCGCGAAAGTATGGGCTCGTCACCTCCTATGTGTCCAACGGAAATGCCACGCCCGAAGTTCTGGACGCCCTAGGTCCATGGGTTGATCTATACAAAGTAGATCTTAAGGATTTCAACGACAGAAATTACCGGAAGCTCGGTGGAGTATTGAAGCATGTCCTTGACACAATCGAGATGTTGTATGAACGCAATTTCTGGGTTGAGATTGTCACGCTGATCGTGCCGGGTTTCAACGACTCCGATGAAGTACTCAAAGACATTGCCAGCTTCCTTGTATCGATTTCCCCGGATATTCCATGGCATGTGACGGCTTTCCATCAAGACTATAAGTTAACTGAGCCAGATAACACCTCCGTCGCCACGCTGATCCGCGCGGCGGAGATCGGTTACGATGCCGGACTACATTACGTGTACGCTGGCAACCGCCCCGGCTCCGTTGGACGCTACGAAAACACCTACTGCCCCGGTTGCGACGAACTTCTTATTGAGCGATGGGGATTTAGGGTACTGAAGCATCGGGTGATAGATAGCAGCTGTCCGAAATGCAAAACGGTGATTGCTGGTGTCTGGGGTGAAAAGGAATTGGAGGCGATGCGAACCGTGAAACTCAACCCGACATAGTTGTGCACCTCTTTTGAGATAAATTGAAGGGAATCGTCATTTAGTTTCTGTCCTTGATAAGAGCGAGATTTCCTCGCCCAATGGATTGAAAAAAGGAATAACATTGCATGAAACGAGCGCAACAGCTGCTCTCCGATACATTTGGATTTAACCAATTTCTGCCGGGGCAAGCAGAAGTTATCGAACACCTGCTTGCTGGACGCTCTGCCTTGGCAATTTTTCCGACTGGTGGCGGGAAATCGCTTTGTTACCAATTACCGGCACTTACTTTCGACGGCGTGACAATCGTTATTTCGCCTCTAATTGCACTGATGAAAGATCAGATTGATGCTCTCAAAAGCTATGGCGTTCCAGCTGAGCGGCTCGATTCAACCCTGTCGACGGATGAGGCTCGGTCTGTCATGTTAGCCCTGCGGTCTGGGGAATTGCGTCTCCTGTATGTGGCACCAGAGCGATTTAACAACGAGCGCTTTTTGCAAGCAATCATGCATACGAAGGTATCAATGTTCGCTGTTGACGAGGCGCACTGTATCTCGGAATGGGGTCATAACTTCCGACCGGATTATCTGAAACTCGCTCGTTTTGCGCGGGCGTGTCGTGCGGAGCGGCTGTTTGCATTGACAGCGACCGCAACTCCCAGGGTATCTAGAGACATCTGTGAGGGATTCGACATATCAGACGAATGCGTAGTTCGGACCGGTTTTTACCGAAAGAATCTCACCGTACTAACAACGCCTATCACCTCTACCAACCGCGACAGGGTTTTGCTAGACAAACTGAGGCGACGTCCTGTGGGACCCACAATCGTCTACGTCACACTACAGAAGACAGCGGAGGAAGTGGCAGCACATCTCGCCTCGACAGGACTACCGGCACGAGCCTATCATGCAGGGATGAAAGATGAGCAGCGGACTGAAGTACAAGATTGGTTCATGAACTCAAACGATGGGATCGTCGTGGCGACTATCGCTTTCGGCATGGGAATTGACAAGTCCAACATCCGGTACATATACCACTATAATCTGCCAAAGAGTCTTGAGAACTTCTCACAGGAGATCGGGCGCGCCGGGCGAGACGGAGAGATATCCACTTGTGAAATGTTCATCTGCTTGGATGACGTTTGCACACTTGAGAATTTTGCCTATGGGGATACCCCAAGCCGAAACGCAATTCGGGATTTAGTCGAGGAGATTTTTTCCTTTTCTGGCCAGTTTGATGTTAGCCTTTATGAGCTATCGAGCCGTCATGATATTCGTCAACTAGTGATACGGACATTGCTAGTGCAAATGGTACTTAGTGGTTACCTCCAAGAACTGACTCCGTTTTACAGCCGTTACCAATTTCAGCCGCTTACTTCGTCGTCCGAAATTTTATCAAGGTTTGAGAATGAACGTCGTCAATTTCTGATGGCAGTTTTCAAACATGCCTACAAAGCCAAGACTTGGTTCCGTATCGATCTTGATGAAACAGCAGAAGCGATTGATTGTTCCCGTGATCGAATAGTGCGTGCGTTGGACTACCTCGCCGAGCAGGGGTTGTTGGAAGTGAGAACCGAAGGGATTCGGAATCGCTTTTCGATGCTTCGGTGGCCGGATGACCTCGATCGGCTAACCGATACGCTGTTCCGAAACGCCCTTGAACTTGAGACACGCGAAATTGAACGGATAGAGCAAGTTATTGAGTTGGGATCACAAGACGGGTGTCAAGTAGCACACCTAACTGCCCATTTTGGTGAAAAACTTCCTCATCGTTGCGGACATTGTGGTTGGTGTTTGAATGGTCATCAGTCTGCGAAACTGACACCCACGGCACCAGGGACAATTGATGAAAGACTTTGGAAGCAATTCCTTGGCGCTTGGCAAGATCAAGATGAACCGATCGATGATGCCCGGGCATTAGCCCGATTCGGATGTGGTATTACCTCGCCCCGACTGACACGGACTGGTCTGTCAAAACATCCGCTTTTTGGTTGTTTCGCCCATGTCCAGTTCGAGAAGGTTCATAGACGTGCACAAACGGTAGTACAAGATTCAAATTTATAGACCACAACAGGAGTTCAGCGTACAAAAGTTGGATGATACAGTGACAGAACAAATCTTCCCGAAACGAATACTCCTCACAGCGGTTTGGATCGCCTTGGCAGGCAGCTTTCTGCTATGCGGCTATGAGTTTATTCGGGCGGTGTCAACCTCGTTGTTCATCGAAGCGTACGGTGCCAAAAATCTTCCTCGTGCGATGGTAGCGGTGCCACCCAGTGTTTTTTTGCTGCTCTATCTCTACGGTAGGCTGTTGTCGTGGCTGGGGGCGAAACGTGCGTTATTGTTAACATCAATTGTGTCCACCTGCCTGATTGCAGGTGCCTATCAATTGATTATCATGGGCTATCCTATTGCAGCGGCGGTGATCTATGTCTTCCGTGAAGCATACATTGTAATAATCATTGAACAGTACTGGTCCCTTGTCAATAGCACGCTAACCCCTAAGCAGGCGCGCTGGATCAACGGTCCTTTTTGTGCGATTGCGACGATCGGTTCAGTTACCGGGGGTTCCCTTGTTGCACACCTCGCCCCATCTTTGGGTTCTGAGGTGCTGTTACTATTTGCCGCAGGTTCGCTGTTACCTGCAGCCTTGTTTGCGATGTTTGCTTATGCCGCTGCTGGTGAACCACAACCCACGGTCGTAGAGCAAGGGGGACAGCAGGGACACACAGGATTGAAGGTGCTCGCACGTTCCCGTTATCTGGTTTTCCTGTTTCTGCTCATTCTGACGACGCAGGTGGTTTCGACAGTATTAGATCTACGATTTAATGGATTGGTCGAGGCTGATATTACTGACAAAGATATGCGAACCGCTTTCTACGGGCGGTTTTATGGGCAGTGGCTCGGCATCTCTGCTTTTGTTCTGCAACTTTGTGCTGGTCTTGTTTTGCGATTCATACCGATTCGCATCTTACATCCGGTAATTCCACTGGTTCATCTGATTGCGGGTGCTGCCCTAACTATAGCGCCTTCCCTACGGAGCGGGGCAACTGCATTCCTGCTTTTCAAGGCGTTGGATTACTCCCTTTTTCGGGCTGCGAAAGAGATGCTCTACATCCCTTTGTCGTTCGACGCACGCTATCGAGCGAAACAGGTGATAGATTCTTTCGGTTATAGATTTGCTAAAGGTGGCAGTGCCGGCGTGATTACCGTGATTGGTTTTGTTATGGCAATACCGGGGGCGGCATTTTCGATCACCGCGATGGTGATGGCAATCCTCTGGTCAGGGATTGTGTTGAACTTGACAAAACAGTATCAGAATCTGGGAACAGGTAACAATGGAAGAGCAAATATAGATAAATAGAGAGAATGAATTTCTCGACGCATTCGTTCCTTCCACTGTCAGAGTAATTGACTGTTTTAGACTTATGATTGATGTTTCACGTTAAGGAGCTTATTGATGGCTATTGTTGATACCCACGCACATATCTATTCTGAAGATACCGAAATATATCCGCAGAGCCCTGACCCTTTTCTGCCAGCGTCCGGTCGAGGGACAATCGAAGACCTGAAGAACGAGGCTAAAACAAACAGCATTGATCGTGTCGTCGTAGTGCAAACTTTCACCGTGTATGCACACGATAACAGACTCACAATTGATACCGTGCGGGATAACCAGGACTGGACAACCGGTGTATTGAACTTGGATCCTTTTGACGATGGCTCGGTAAGTCTGATGGGGGAGGCGCGCTCAACAGGGGTCCGCGGAAATCGTGTCTCCGTCGGATGGGAGACGGACGGATCCGTCATTCCGGAACATCAACGGCTTTGGGAAGCGGCACAGCGGTTAGATGTGGTGCTCTGTGCCCTACTTAACCCACCGAACTGCCATTCACTGGCGAATATGCTTAAAGCATTTCCTGATGTTCCCGTGGTGCTCGATCACTGCGCGAATCTGAGAGCCTCTGATTTTCCGAGTTCTGACAATCTGAAAACGGTTCTGGATCTTGCAGAATTTAAGAATTTATATGCCAAACTGTCGTTTATTGTCACGGGATCCGAAGAGGACTTTCCCTGCAGCGATATGTTTGGTGGGGTCCGGCAGATTATCGACGCGTACACGCCGGACAGGTGTATATGGGGGAGCGATTTTCCGACATCGCTCTGGATTCCCAAGGTAACGTATCAGCAGCATCTCGCAATTTTTCAGGAACATCTGGGATTATCCGAAACCGAAAAAGATGCTATCTTAGATGGAACTGCGATGAACCTCTGGTTTTCGTAAGCCTGACCTCGGAAGGGTTGAATAACGAAAGAATAGATCAACAAAGGTTGTAAAGCAATGAACCCGAAAATTCCAACCAAAACCGAACTACCAATATACAAAGCATCGCCAACGTTAGAGTCTATTGACAGCGTTCAACAAGCACAGACAGATCGGCGAGTTTATATTGAAACTTATGGCTGTCAGATGAATGTGAGTGATAGCGAATTGATGTCTGGCATTTTAACTCGAAACGGCTACGAAATGGTAGATCGACTCGAAAATGCCAACGTTGTGCTGCTGAATACCTGCGCCATCCGCGAAAATGCCGAAGAGAAGGTGCTCAACCGCCTCGTACATCTGCATCATCGAAAACGCAGGCAGTCGGATCTGGTTCTGGGTGTGTGTGGCTGTATGGCGCAGCACATGAAGACAAAACTAATCGATGCCGCACCGTACGTGGATTTCGTATTGGGTCCCGACGCCTATCGGAATCTGCCGATGGCGATCAGTTCCGTAACAACAGGCGACCCATTTCTGGGTTTAAAGCTGGACAGGGGTGAGGATTATGCAGACATCGCTCCGATTCGGAAAGAAGGGATTCGGGCGTGGTTGACCATACAACGCGGGTGCGACAAGATGTGCACCTTCTGCATCGTACCGTTTGTGCGTGGACGCGAACGGAGCATCCCGATGCACCTGCTGATTGACGATGTAAAAAGACTCGCTGATGAGGGTTTCAAGGAGGTCGTCCTCCTCGGTCAGACGGTAAACTCTTATGACGACGGAACGCATAATTTCGGAGACCTTCTATTTGGGATGAGCGAAGTTAAAGGAATTGAGCGGATACGTTTCACTTCTCCTCATCCGAGTGATGCCACTGACGCTCTAATCGAGGCGATGGCGAGTTGCGATAAGGTCTGCAACCAGATTCATCTGCCGCTGCAGTCCGGTTCGACGAGGGTGCTAAAGGCGATGCGGCGCACGTACACCGCAGAAGCGTATCGAGAGTTAGTTGCCAAGATGCGAGAGCGCATCCCGAATCTCTCAATCTCTACAGATGTGATCGTCGGTTTCTGTGGCGAAACGGAGCAGGACTTTATGGAGACGTACGATCTGATGGCTGAAATTCGCTACGACTCGGCATTTATGTTCAAGTATTCGTCCCGCGATGGCACACTTGCTCACAAAACACTTGACGACGATGTGAGCGATGCAGAAAAGGGGCGCCGTTTGAAAGAGATTATTGAGTTGCAAGAGGGTATCTCCCGCGAAATCAATCAAGAATTGATTGGTGAGACCGTAGCGGTTTTGGTGGAAGGAGAATCGCGGCGCAATCCGGACCAATTCCAAGGAAAGACAGAGGGTTTCAAAACGACCGTTTTTCCGAAGGAGCGTTCAGAGATTGGCGGTCTCGTGCGTGTGCAAGTCGAGTCTGTGACGGCGCATACGCTGATTGGATCAATGGTCGCTGCGCCGCTGTAAAGTCGATTTTACGGATCCCCGCATTGAGGATGGACCAGATGACTAAACCGAATCTGCTGCTGGTTAGCGCAACGGAATTGGAATCCGGTACGATCCAAAGCGAACTTGGGGGCGGTAAGACCGTCCAGCACGCCAGCAAAACCGTAATTGTTGGGGATTTATGCGGCTGGCAATGCACCCTGATTCACACCGGAATTGGCGCTGTCAATGCAGCGCATGCGCTGACTTGTCAACTTGAGCGGCAAACGCCTGCACTGGTCATCCAATTTGGGATTGGCGGTGCGTATGTGCCAACGGGCATACCGATCCGATCCGTTGTGTTAGCAACAGAGGAGGTTTACGGCGATGTCGGTGTGGTGACGCCCGAAGGCTGGAAGCCAGCGGACGAGATTGGTATCCCTTTGGTGGGCGGTGACCCACCTCACTTCAATCGTTTTCCACTGAATCCACAACTGGTTTCGACTGCTGCTGAGATTTGCGGTGCGAGCTGTGGCGTGTTTGTCACCGTCTCGCAGTGCAGCGGCCTTCAGGCGGTCGGAGATGCCCTCCACACTCGTTTCAATGCGCTGTGTGAAAGTATGGAGGGTGCCGCTGCTGCCCATATCTGTACGTTATACGATGTTCCATTTCTGGAAGTTCGCGGTATCAGCAATCTGGTCGAAGATCGCGATCCCACCCGGTGGGATATTCCGGGGGCATCGGAGACCGCACAATCCGCCCTCATACAAATCATCAGCGATACAAAAATGCTTTGTAATGTGTAAGGGACTTCTGACCCGTCCTAAATAAGCTTTACATGAATAGCTCTTGATTACTACACTATTATAGATGTAGAAAGGAGCATTCAGATGTCTGATCCATTGGCAAATCGTATCTTCAAGAGATATAGTCAATCGTTCAAGCAGAAAGTC
>JAJDUM010000064.1 GCA_022826645.1 Candidatus Poribacteria bacterium | reverse complement strand
TAGACGACAGTCTCCGAATCATCAGCTATCAATGTCCTCTGGTTCCTTGAAATCTTTTGGGTGGCAGCTGTGCAGGTCGCTATAACTTCAACCACAGATGGTTGCACAGATTTGACTATCGTTTGAAACTCGCGCTCCATGGATTGCAGCACACTCTCTTCGGCAACCGTAGAGTAGAGACACGTCGAGAACAGGGTGACAGCGAGGACAATAACTGCTTTGTACATTTACAAGCCTCCACCTGTAGGAGCTTCTGTGTAGTTAATGGTTTGTAAAATATAGTTCTGTTCTAGCCGCTGTGGTTGCTGGCTTCTACGCGTGGGTTGCAGGTCAAATACCTGGAACTGAGGCTGTTGACTTCTACGCATAGGTTGTAGATTAAACGCCGAAAGTTGTGGCTGTTGGCTTCTACGCGCCGGCTGAAGGTCAAACACCGAGGATTCTGGAAAACTGACCAGGGATTGCGGTTCTTGACTAGGTACAGCAAGAGGAAATTGTGGTCGCTGCTCTTCAATTCTACGTTCCTCAACAGGTGGCACCTCCCTTGAGGTCCCCGGCGCGGCAACGATTTCAACCGACTCGGGATTGATTGATGCTTTTTGATAAAGATAAAAACCTGCAACCATCATAAGCATCACTGCAACGCCACTCAATACCAAATGGATTTGACCGTGCAGGGGCTGCAACACACGTCCCCACAAAGGAATTGATTCGACTTGGGTATCCACGAGGCGAGCCTTCAAGGCAGTGTCAAAGTCAGTTGATGGCTCGATCTGGGGCAATTGCTGCAACAAATCTAATGACTCGTGGAATAGCGTAAACTCTCGACGACACGACTCGCAGGCATCCAGATGGGCTTCAAATATTCTGACCGCCCGATAGTCTAATTCATCCTCTATATACGCAGAAAACTGTTCTTCAGTTTTTAAGCAGTTCATGTTGACTCCACAAAACTTCTCAATTTGTCTTTTAGCATAAGCCGTGCGCGGTTGATGCGCGACTTTGTCGTCCCGAGCGGTAGGGTTAACGTATCACTGATCTCCTCATAGCTCAATTCTTGCAGGTCCCGAAGAACCAATGGCAATCTATACCGCTCGGGGAGTTCTGAAATTGCACTTTGCACAGCGTGTTCCCGTTCTTTCTGTTCAAGTTGGTTTCCGGGTTGTAGGGAGACATGTGCGGGGGCTGTTGCAATCAGATCTTCTTCAGTTGATTCGGAGCCCGAGGAGGATTCGGCAATCACGTTATCAACGAAGAACCGACCACGCCGCCCCCGATTTCGTAGCTCATTCTTACAAAGATTGGAAGCAATGTGATACATCCAGGTGCTGAACTTAGCGGTTCCGGATCTGTATCGTTTGATTGCTTTGAACATACGAACAAATGTCTCCTGTGCCAAGTCCTCAGAGGCGTCCGGGTCACCCAAGAACCGAGCGATGAAATTCACCAGAGGAACCTGATTTCGGCGCACGATCAGATCAAACGCCTCCATATCCCCTTGTTGACACTGTTTCATCAATTCATCGTCCAGATCTGGCATAACCGGTCCTCCGCGGGTGCTTGATTAGAAACACACCAATAGATTCAGGAAGTTGCAACTGTTGTCTAAAAATTAGACGGATCCTCTATCATATCGTTACGCTTAGTGGATTCCGTGGCTCAACAACGTTTGACTTCATAGATAGGAATGTTCAAAAGGAAATTTTTGTTGACGTAACCTAAAAAAAACTGTAAAATGATTTTTGTTGATAAGTCCTTAGGAACATAGATAAACTGGTGCAAGTCCCTATCTATAGAAACAAGCCGTTAAGTGATTCACCTCAAACGATTATAGCAAGGAGCGTACAATGCAATCAACAAGAATTTTGAGCCTAATGCTGGTTTTGACAATCGCTGGGCTGTTGATACTCCCCCACGCTTACGGAGGTGGGAAATGGACAATTTTGCGCAACGATGATTTTATGCGTAACGACGGTGTAGAAGGGCATCTTCAGGATGTGGAGTTTACCAATGCTATGAATGGTTGGGCTGTGGGATCTCAAGGATTGATACTACAAACAACCGATGGCGGAAAGACTTGGATACAGATGGTAATCGAGATGGAACGTCCTGTTGATTTGTGGAATGTTTACTTCCGTGACGAGAATGTAGGCTTTATTACAGGGGTGAGGGGTGTCATCCTCAAGACAACTGATGGCGGTCAAACGTGGGAAAACAAAGTAGCAATTAATGAGGGCCGCTTGGACCGAGAAGGAAATCCCGCTCCCGCACCCCTCCGTCGCCGTTTAATAGATACATGGATGGTGGATGAACAGATCGGATATATGGTTGGAGAAAACGACACCTTCATTAAAACCACCGATGGCGGTGAAAGCTGGACTGGCACGGGTAAGCGTGTAGCTGTTGGAAATACGCGCAACAATTTTGAAAGAATCCATTTTGCATCGCCAACACTGGGCTGGATAGTTGGTTCGTTCGGAACGATCTTGAAGACAACCGATGGCGGTGAAACATGGGAAAACCAAGAAGCTGGTGTTGACAATAATTTGAAAGGGATCGATTTTGTCGATGAAAACACCGGCTGGATTTCAGGACAGGAAGGTGTAATCCTCCACACACAAGATGGAGGGACCACATGGACAAAACAGAAAACAGATTCTTACGATAGTTTATACGATATTGTCTTTGCCGATCCGCAAACCGGCTGGGCTGTTGGTGATTTTGGGACTATCTTACACACTGCCGATGGTGGACAGACATGGACACGCGAAGACACTGGAAACTCCACACCTCTATACGCCGTCGATGCAATAGATAAAACGCACCGATGGGGAGTTGGTGAATGGGGGATAATTCTAGGGATTGGGCAATAACCCTCCTTTTGATAGGCAATAACTCCATTTTTAAGTTGAGATGTTGAATGGCAGACCTCAAAAATATTGACGAGAATTTTGTCCAAGAGGTGTGGAACGAGCAGCGATTCTTCGATTTCGATCTCAAATCCATAGACGGTCGTTCGATCCAAGTGCTTAAACCGGGCCTCTGGAATAGCGACGAAGGTCCCGATTTTGTCCATGCAGAGCTCTTGATTGACGGAGATTTATATGCCGGTGATGTGGAGATACACATCAATTCGTCGGGGTGGTATAACCACAAGCATCATCTCGATCCGAGATATAATCGTGTCATCTTACATGTCGTTTACTTGAACGACGACATCAATCTCCGGACACGGCTCCAGAACGGGAAGCGAATTCCAACGCTCGAAATTCTGAACCGGCTTGATGCGCCGATCGGTGATCTGTTCGACGAAAGGAGAGAAAGTCAGGAGGCATCTGCCAACGACTGCCGGGTAACGGGCAAAACGCTCAAAATCGAGAGTGTCCAGTCAATCCTCAACGATTTAGGACAAGAGCGCCTGCTGGCGAAAGCTGATGTAATGCGAGGCATGTTGGTTCGTGTTGATTTTGAACAGCTGCTGTACGAAGGCATTATGGAGGCGTTGGGCTATACAAAGAATCGCAAATCTTTTCGAGAATTAGCGCGACGGGTACCGCTTTCAGAACTGCTTGGCAAATCTGATGAATCCATTCAAGCAATTCTGTTCGGCGTGTCGGGATTGCTGCCTTCGCAATCTCAGCAGAAGACCGAATGGAACGAGGTGGATAGGAAGTTTATCGAAAGGTTGGAATCGGTTTGGGAATCCACTGAACAGCACAAAAATCCGACACGTATGACAACGGGGCAGTGGCATTTTGCCAAGATGCGTCCAGCCAATTACCCCTCCCGTCGCATCCCTGCCATCGCCCAAATTATCAGTCGTTGTCAGGATACCTTGATGATGGATTTTCTCCCGCTGATTGAGGGTGCGACAACAGCCAATCAAAGAACATTGGCACGTATTCGGCGCCAGTTGCAGGAGAGGTTGACCCCCGCGCCCGTGGGTTACTGGGCAGACCATTCCCACTTCGGCAAGGGCATCCCGCAACGTGGTGCTGCACTTATCGGGCTGGCTCGTGCCTCCGACATCATTGTCAACATCTTATTGCCAATTGTGCTGGCATGGGCTGAACAAGCCCAAAGTCCAAAGCTAATAGAAGCCGTGCAGCGACTATATGATAGCTATCCAAAACTGCAAGAGAACCGTATCACTCAACAGATCGAAGCACAAATTTTCAGCCAAGAGCAACCGATTAAACTCATCTCTCCTTCTGCCAAGAAACAGCAGGGCGCGATTTATCTTGCTGGCAATTTCTGTAGTAGCCGACTCTGCGATCTCTGCCCTGTCATTGAGGGAGGTGGAATTATTAAAGAGCAATGTACTAGTATTTAGATGGAGGTTATTATGAAATTGGGATTTCTCTCTAAAATTTTTGAAGGTGCACTCAGTATTGAAAGGACGTACAACGATTGTGATAAGGCTCTGAACAAACTGGGTGCATACAATGAACGGATTGAAGAAATGGAAAAGAATGGGGAGAATGCAAGTAGTTTTCCCGCCGAAGAGAAAGCGGAGCTCGATGAAATCGTGGATACCGCTATCCAAGGAGCAACGCGACTGATTGATCTGGAGTCAACGCGCAACTGGCCGGGCGTTTTCAGAGAGATGCACAAAAACTTGGCAAATATCTACTATGAACTGCACGACTATGACAAAGTCCATGAAGAGTGTGATAAGCTAAAAGCGGACTACGGCGAAGTCGGGCGTCAGGAGGCCGAGGAAATCCTGGAGAAATTCGGAGATAAAGAGAACGGCAATACCGAGTCCTCTGAGGAGGCAGCTGCGACGATGTAACAATGCATTTCCTAAACCCTTCCGCTTTTTATCTATTGGCATTCATCCCAATTGTGGTGCTGCTACATTTCCTTAAACTACGTCGCCAGCACCATGTTGTCCCCAGCGTGATGCTTTGGCTTGAAGCCATTGAGGACATGAAAGCGAATGTTCCCTTCCAGCGTCTGCGACACTCACTCTTGCTCCCGCTTCAGATTCTGTTTTTGCTAGTTGTGGTAGGCGGCGTTGCCCGTCCCGCATTGCGCCAAATAGGGGGTTTGGGTGACCAGTCAATTCTCGTAATCGATACGTCAGCGAGTATGGGGGCAACTGATTTAGGAAAACCCCGTCTTGATGTAGCAAAAGCGAAAGCATTAAAACTGATTAATCGGCTTGGAGCGGATGGGCAGATGATGATTATGGACACATCGCGCCCACCACATAACATCCGTCAGATATTTACATCGGATAGGGAAAAATTACATCAGGCAGTTGAGAATCTATCCGTGGCGCATACTGGTCCATCGCTCAGACCGGTATTTGATTCTGTAGTCGCCTACGCAGACGTATCGGGGACACAAACTCCGCTGCAGGATACAATAGGGATCGTCTTTATCAGCGACAATCTTCGGATGCTCCCCGATTCCGCAAGTTCCGCTCAGTTGCAAGAAATCGGTTCGGGAAACCAAAGCGAGAACATTGCAATTGTCCAGTTTAGTGTCACCCGCACATCAATCCCACCGAATCGCTACCAAATCCTCGTTGGTGTACAAAGTTTTGCGGACACCCCTAAAGAATTTCAAGTACAGTTGGGTATTGAAGGGAAGTCATTTTTTGAAGACGAAACGGTAGTCCTGTCACCGAAAGGAACAACATCAATCGTATTCTCTCTCGACGACGACGAACGGTTTTATGGGCAGGTCGTCACTGCCAGCCTTGATATTAGTGATAGCCTCTCCGCTGATAACAGTGCTGCGGCGATTTTGCACCCACCACCGAAGTGGAAGATTTTACTCGTCAGCGATCGAAATCTGCTACCGCTGAATGTGATTCTCAAAACGGATCCGCACGTCAGTCTGAACCAGATCCAAACATCAGATTATCACGGTGTAGGGGATAACGATATTCTTATCTTCGATCAGTTTGTTCCGGATCCGCTTCCCGAAGGAAATATCGTTTTCCTGAACCCAGTTGACGGGCTCCCTTTTATGCCAACCCGAGACAACGGGCAGCCAATTCGGGTCATCGATCAGCATCCTACGCACAAGGTGATGCGCGATGTGTCGCTGATTGATTTGGAAGTCAAAGCGTCTCTACAAACCCAATTACCGCTATGGGGAATTCCACTTGTTGAAGCGAGCCAGACACCGCTCATCTGGCTCGGAGAACAAGACAACCAGAAAATGATTGTTTTTGCATTTGACCCGTTCGACCTTGACATTTCAAACTTTGCCGCATCTATACCTTCCGCACCTATTTTGATGTCTCAATGCTTGGAGTGGTTGGGAGCAGCGACCTCCCCAATCCAACCCGATCTCGTTAGGACAGGCGAACCTGTAAAGATTTGGATCGAGCATCCTAACGAGGTTGAAAAGATAATTGTCCAACTGCCTGATGGCACCCCACGAGAACTGAAGACACAGGAAGCTATAGTCGTTTTTGCGGACACTACGCAGATTGGTGTCTACACCGTATTCGTCAATGGCGAGCCACTCGGCAGATTCGCAGCCAATCTACTCAACCCCCAGGAATCTGACCTTTCGCCGCTGCAACCGGTGGATAATGTTAATACGGGTATAAACAGCGGGCAGGTGCAGTCGGATTTTCCAGAAGTGAACAGAGAGATATGGGCATACGCAGCCGTTCTCGCACTATTGCTGCTCATTGTGGAGTGGTGGATATACCATCAGGATCGCCGCTTCAGGCAGTCGTGATAAGTGTTGGAAGGCTATGAACTTGCAGGTTCTACGTCCGCATAGATATAAGTGGGAGATGGGTTTCTCGAGTGGATTTTGTCACTGCTGTCGTCATCATCGGAGGAAGCGACAGCCCGTTGAACTATGCGACCGGGCTGTGCTTCTATGGGCGATGTGAACATTGGACCATCAGTGACGCATGTATGGAACTCGCCGTTTTCGCCGAGCGGATCTACTTCTGCGGGGAGGTCAGCGAGGAATTCGCGATCGAACCATCTACCGGCAAACTCCGCTGGCAACTTGGTGGGATTGAGAGCAGTTACGATAGCACGTACACCGGAGGCAATCATCTCCTGAGCGAGAGTGTGAGTGGCTTGACCCCAAACCGGGAAGATCGGCGTAAAGCCGGTGCCGCTGAGTTTATCTTCGCGATAATGACGGATGTCCTCAAGGAATAGGTCTCCAAAGGCGAAATGTGACACCGTAAGATGTTCGGGCAGTGCACGCACACGATCCAGAAACTGTAGCATGGCAGCTTCGTACTGTGCATTGGAACAAGGGTACGGTATCGGTATCTCGTATAGCGGCACACCAAGTCTTTCGGACTGGAGTTTCAGGATCCAAGAAGGCGTGGAGTGGATCGAGACGCGGTCAAAGGTTTTGGTCGCGGTTGTAAAGATACCACGCACATCGTACTGTTCGCTCTGTTGGCGTAGGGTGTGAAATGCCCAAGCGGAATCCTTTCCCGAAGACCAAGAGACAAGAACGGGAGTGCGCGAAGTAGGGGCAGCCGTAGCGTGTGCCTGTTGTTCTATCATGATGCGGAATTATAACGCAAATAGCGATAGATTCGCAAGGCAAAATTATCAGCGTAAGGAGTAACAATCGTTGCTCGTTACCTTAAGAGGTAATGGATCTCCTACCAAAAATCTGATGAAACCAATAGCTTCTGATCGTGGAATCATCGTCGGTGTTACAGGGGGCATTGCCTGTGGTAAATCGACTGTATCCAAACTGCTCTCAAAAAAGGGCGCGATTCCAATCAACTCAGATGAGATCGGGCATCAACTACTCAAGCGCGGAAGCCCCGTTATGAGCGCGTTGCTTGAAGCATTTGGGACTGACATCCTTGACGAATCTGGTGATGTTAGCCGCCCAAATCTCGGTGCAATTGTCTTTAATGATAAGGCTGCACTTGAGCGTTTGAACGCAATAATGCATCCGCCGATTGTCGAGAGGTCCCGCTCCGAAGCAAATAGGCTTGTCACCGAGGATGCAAATTGCTTTGTCTTGATTGATGCACCGCTGCTTATTGAGGCGAACTCGCAAGACACAGTGGATGTCATCGTTGTAGTTACGGCTTCAACACAAACTCAACTTCAGCGTTTATTGGAGCGAGCCATTGAGCAAAATCGTCCGCCCAGTCAAGCCGAGGCTCAAGCGCGGATTGATTCGCAGATGCCACTATCCGAAAAGGTAAAGTATGCAGACTTCGTGATCGAAAATGACGGGACGCTTGAAGAGTTGGAACAAAGGGTGGATGGATTGTGGCATGAAATTCTCCACTTAAAAGCGAGCTAATTCTCACTCTACATACGCGCAACACAAGGAGACCGTAATGTTCAGCGCATTATTAGCCAAACGTGCATCGGAGAATAACCCCATCCGCGTGGGTATTATCGGTACCGGTAAGTTCGGTGCGGGATTGGTGGCACAACTTTCCCAAATGGAAGGCGTTGAAGCCTGTGCCATTGCTGATATTAATTTAGACCATGCAAAGCACGCCTACACAGCGAGTCGCGTACCAGCGGACGCTATAAAAGTTGTACATAACGTTGAGGGATTGAACGGAGCCATCCACAGCGGCAAACGGGCAGTAACCGAAGATGGATTACTCCTTCCTCAATCTGATCTGGTAGATGTGGTGGTGGAAGCCACCGGGGTTCCAGAGGTTGGTGCCCACATGGCATATCATACGCTGACCCATAACAAACATCTGGTGATGGTCAACGTGGAAGCCGATGTGACCATAGGTCCCTACCTAAGCCGTCTGGCGGATACTGCTGGTGTCGTCTACACCCTCGTAGATGGAGATCAGCCCGGCGTAACCATGAATATTGTGGATTGGGCGAAGGCACTCGGATTTGAAATTGTGGCTGCGGGTCGTGGCACAGTCTTCTATGGCGATGATAGAGAAGGGACGCCGGATACGGTACCAGAACGTTTCGGATTCAGCCAAGAAATGATCAAGCGGCGGACAATTAACTTGAAAATGTTCAATTCGTTTCGGGATGGCACCAAGGCACAGGTTGAGATGACTGCGTTAGCAAATATGACCGGGCTACCGCCGGATGTGCGGGGTATGCACGAACCTTCACTTAATCTGTCCCAGATTCCTCAAGCTTTCAGCCTGCGAGAAGAGGGAGGGCTCCTGAGTCAGCATGGGGTAGTTGAATTAGCTAATAGCGTGGCGGAGGATGGGATAACCCCATTAGACTCACCACTTCGGATGGGGGTTTTTGTGGTTATCCGGACCGACCATCCTTTTACTCAGGAGGATTTGGCGGGCTACCATCTCTATCCGGGGGGTAACGGCAAAAACTTTCTGCTCTATCGACCATATCACCTCGTAGCGGTGGCAGCGCCTATATCCATTATAAAAGCTGTGCTCTATGGGCAGCCCACGGGCGCCCCCTTGACTACGCCAACCGCAGAGGTGATTACTGTTGCGAAACGAGATCTGAAGCAAGGAGAGATTTTAGATGGTGGCGGCGGGTATACGGTCAACGGACTGATTGAAAAAACGGAGACCGCCCGCACAGAAAGTCTGCTTCCGCTGGGTTTGGCGCCCGGTGCTAAATTGAAGACAGATTTAGCAAAAGGAACCGCAATTACCTACGACATGGTAGCCCTCGATGAGGATTCCTTTATACTTAAGCTTCGCCGGCTACAGGATGCAACCCTTAATACTGAGACGTAAAAAAATCCATTTTGTCACGTTCAAAGTAAATTTGACATTGATATGTGGGTGCAATATAATATAGATAGATGGCTTTCGGCGCCATAGAGCCTGTCTTCATGAGAGCGGGGATTTGGAGACGGATATGCACACCGCACAGGTTATTGAGTATTATGAAAATCCGCGGAATGTTGGCACAATTGCAGATGCGGACGGAGTGGGTGTTGTTGGCACACCTGCCAGCGGCGAAATGATGAAACTCACAATCAGGGTTTCTCAAGACCGGATTGTCGATGCAAAGTTTAAAGCCTTTGGGTGTCCAACCGCAATCGCAGCCAGTTCCCTCATCACAGAACTAATCAGAGAACGGACAATTCAGGAAGTATTAGGCATAACAGATCGACAAGTCGATGAGGCGCTTGGAGGATTACCACCAGATAAAGTACGCTATGCTGAACTTGCCGAAAAGGTATTAAAAGCTGCAATCCATAATTATATTTCACATCTAAATTACAAAGGGGAATCAAAATGATTATAGTGACCGAAGCTGCGGCAAAAAAAGCACACCTGTTAATGCAGGACGCGATGGGAGAAGAGGCCGTAGATGCTAGCGGGGAGCACGGTCTACGTATGCAGGTTGTTGGTGGCGGGTGTTCCGGTTTTCAGTACAATCTGGGATTTGATGCCCAACGGAATGGAGATAAGGTCTTCGAGCAACATGGATTGAAGGTCTTTATCGATTCGCGTAGCACACTTTATCTCGCTGGTTCGACGTTGGACTACAAGGATGGTCTAATGGAGTCAGGCTTCAAAATTACCAACCCAAATGCGAGGTCTGAGTGTGGTTGTGGCGAATCTTTCAGTGTATAATCGAATTCGCATTTTGCAGATATAGGCAGGAGACTTGTGTTAAGTTCCCTGCCTTTTTTGTGTTCATAGAGATAGGTCTCTCCACACGCTTTCCGACTTACCGGCTTTCTTTCATAAGCGTATCGAGCTGCTGCCGAGCGTAGGCGACAATCACACTCTCAGGATAATCTTGAATGAGTGCGGAATAGGTCTCCTGTGCTTTGCCTGGTTCGTTGAGATACCAACGGTAAATATCTGCGATTTTCGCCGTTGCCTCCGCCGCGATTGGACTCCCCTCCAAAATGGCAACGTGCTGAAATGCTGAAATAGCGTCAGTATATCGTGCCTCGCGCTGATGAATTCCACCAATCAGCATCCAAAGATCATCAACGATGAGTGCTGTCGGGTATTCCTTCATCGTCCCCTGACACAATCTCAATGCGTCTTCAGTCTCTCCGCTTAAATCGCTTCGTAGTGCTTCAAGGTAACGCTTGAGCGGTTCGCTGCTGTAGTCCGAATTGGACTGGATTAGGACAATCCTATCCAGAGAATCGTTGCTCAACGGATTGGACATCGCAATATCAAGTACACGCTTGTATGCTGTAACTGCGGCTTCAATATCGCCCCGAAGCAAGTGTGCATCACCGATTAGCTTTTGGGCCTCCGCCTTGAAATTGCTGTTTACATCGGCAATCGGACGAAGCGTGCTTTCTGCTTCCTCGAATTTTCCCTGCAAAATGTAACACGCTGCCACGCCGAGTCGAACTTGCATTTTTTGGTCTGTTGACAGTGGTTGGTTGGCTAACCCCAAGTAAACCTGTAATGCCGCCCCCGGATCACGAATTCCGTGTAACCATACATTGCCCAAGAGTAGTTGTGCAGCTGGTTGGCTGCTCCGCTGCGTCATACTTGTTAAAACTGTCAGAGCATCCTTCCATCGTCCCCACCGTTCATAGAATTGTGCCAATTTCATCCGTGCAGTCCAAGCCAGAGGGGTATTCGGGAAGAGTTCAGTAATTGCCTGATAAAAATCTGCTGCTTTAGGGTTTTTGTTCCGTTCCAGAATTTGTGCATACTTTTCAAGGATACGTCCACGGTCAGCGGGGTAAAGCTGGCGCAGTCGCTTAAAATGTTTGAGCGCCAAATCTAAATTCCCACGATAGAAATACACCTCCGCCAAAGCCAGCGTCAGACTCGGATTTCGTGGTGCCGCTCTCAACGATACTTGGATACGGTCAATCACCTGTTCAAGCAGGCGTTCCTGTTGGACTCCTTCGTAGATCTCTGCCATGTTTTGAACAAGCGTATCACGTCCACTGTAGCCAATATCCACAACACTCAATGCACGCAGATAGGTATTGACAGCCATATCAACCTGCCCTTGGATTTTGTACACGTCTGCAAGCCGATTATAGAGTTGGGCATCTTTGGAGTTAAGACCGATAGCTGTCTCATAAGCTTCGACAGCCTTTTCATACATCTGGTGAGACGTATATATCGACCCTAATTGCTGGTATCGGTAGGCTTGATCTGGATCATCTTGGACAATCTTGGTCCACTGCTCTGCTGCAAGATCCTGCTGACCACGCTCCGCGTAAAGCTCTCCAAGTTTCTTCAGAATATCTGTATTTTTCGGATTCTGTTCAAGGGCAGAACGGTATAGAGATAACGCCTCATCGTATTTCTCCTGCACTTTATAAAGGTCAGCTAACCGTTCTATCAGGTTGATATCACTTGGTTTTTGGCGCAGTTCATCCCGGATTAATTCTTCTGCATCAATGTATCTGTGACGAAGTCGATATAGCCGGACAAGGCTATTGAGCGCACTGTTACGGTACGGAGAGGACGGAAAATCATTTAGGAAACTGCGGTAATCTTCAATCGCCTTGTCATAGTCGCCATCTGCGAAAATATATTGGGCAACCAGATAACGCGCAATCGCTGCGGTTTGCGTATTTGGATATTTGCCAGCAAGTTGGCGACATCGGGCAATTGCCTCTTTATACTGATACCGATCACGAAAAAGCGCTCCAATTCGATGCACCGCTTGACTCGCATACGAACCATCTGGATCATCGTCGATCACGGCATAAAAACTCTGGAGTGCCAGGGCATCATCACCCAATTTTGCGTAGGACCGTCCTAAATTCATGCGGATCGCATCTTTTGAGTGCTGGCGCAACGGTGTTTTTAATAGAGCCTGATACGCTTCAACAGCCTCCGAATACTTCTGGGCATAGTATAAATCGTGGGCGTTTTGAATAGCGGTTTGATTTTCTCTAATGGGTGGGGCTTGTGCAAAAGTTGTCAGAGGAGTGAGGAGATAAGCGGTAATCAGGAACAGCAGGCATACGAGGTTCTCCAATCCTACACCAATTCTCGCTGACTGTCGCTGGCTTCGTAGGAATAACTTCAATTGCTGGCAGCCTAAAAATAAATTGGATATCACCACGTTTCGCTGGTGGTGCTGTCTTCCTGTCATATTTCTCCATCTCCTTATATATTATGACGAACAGAATTAAGTAGGGTTGATTCTTGGATCGGTCTCACTAATCCAACCCAAGTAGGGAGAGGGAGTCGCGATGGATGAGGGCTTCGATGTCAGCCTCTGGGACCTGCGGCATACCGGTCCCTTCGGCGAAGCGGTTAGCAGTGCGGAGCGCCTCAATAGTTTCCTCAATAGTGGCGATTGGAAAGTCGCTGCCGAACAGGAGCTTGTCCATCACGCGGTTCTCATGACAGAATGCCAATGCCTGATACCCCCACCAGGGCCGCAGGGGAACGCCGCCAGAAATATCGGCAAATACATTTGGGTGCTTACGGATCATCACCATCGCGTCAGTGTACCAAGGCAATCCGATATGAGCGAGGATAATTTTCAGGTTCGGGAATTCGCGAGCCACGGGATCGTAGAGCAGCGGATTTGCCCACTCCATCGGCGTATTGGCAATGACATGGTACGCCGCATGTGTCAGGATGGGGAGTCCCAATTCTTCTGCACGACGATGCACCCGCCGCGCTTTATCACCATTTGGATCGTAGTGTTGGTATACCGGACTCATCTTGATACCCTTTAAGCCCAGATCGTTGACGCTTCGATCAATTTCATCTAATGCGTCCGGGTCGTTCGGGTCAACTGACATGAAGCCGATGATTTTTTCCGGGTGCGCCTTAGCGTACGCGGCAATGGCGTCATTCGGCGTGTGCATACCTAGCGCGATGGAATTAATCCCAAAAACGATTGCACGCGAAACCGTCGCTACAGCCTCCCAATGTATTTCGGGCGTGACTTCCAAGTCAATCCCAGTATAACCGGTATATCCCCGATCGAACGCTTCGACGAAAACCTTGCCCCACTGCTCACGGGTAGAAAGGTGTGTATGTACATCAATAATCATGATAAACCTCCGCCTTGGGCAATCGTTGCCCCAGATAAATCCATAATCCAGATGTTGTGTAACGAGAGTTTAGCAAATTGGTGACCCACCCGTCAACATGGAAATATATGGGGTGTATGAGGGGCACAGGAGCGAACAGTTTTCCATTGACACGCAGGGAGGAATGGATATAATAGCGTAGTTGGAGCGAGGCAGATCCTAAAGTCTTGACTCCCACTGAATTTCGTACTGTTCACGGGACTGGGAAAAGCATGGCGCACCCGACGAAAAATGATAGCAGAGGCGACGTTACCTTACGAGCGGTACTCATCGGTTTAGCGCTTGTACCAATTAACGTCTATATCGTCGTACAGTGGGAAACGGTTTGGAATACGCAGTACCCAACCACGATGACGATTTTTTATAATGCAGTTTTCACTTTCCTGTCCTTGATCTTAGTGAACATGCTGCTAAAACGGTGGGTGCCGCGGATTGCATTG
Source organism: Candidatus Poribacteria bacterium (assembly GCA_022826645.1). GTDB lineage: Bacteria > Poribacteria > WGA-4E > WGA-4E > PCPOR2b > PCPOR2b. Next base: position 11,670 of record JAJDUM010000064.1, on the reverse strand, counting down.
AGTCAACAGGAGCTGCTGACAGTCTATACAATGCTCCTCTTAGCGGTCTGCGTCAGTGGTCATGATTTTAGCCAATCCATATTTTGCACGTTGGGTACTGCCCGCTGGTCTGCAACGCCAGAAAACGATTGGAGCAACCTCTTTTGGAAGTATTTATCCCAACGACTTACCGTAAATGACGATCAGGTGCTTTACGGGTTCTACAAGGGTGAATCGACATTTTACACTGCGGCCCATATCAGAGGCTGGCTTGAACCGATGGTGTGGTGGACGCTTTTCCTTTCGGTGGTTGCGTTTACCATGTTCTGCCTGAACATAGTTATCAGGAGACAATGGATTGAAAAGGAAAAATTAACTTATCCGCTCGTTCATTTGCCTTATGAGATGAGCCGCGAAGGAGATGGACATCATCCATTTTTCAGAAACAAATTGCTTTGGCTCGGTTTTGGTTTAGCTGCTGGTATCAATCTAATTAATGGGACAACCTACCTGTTCCCTGTACTTCCGCAGATTCCGCTTGGATACAACCTCAACGTCTACTTTACAGAGCGCCCATTTAACACGATGGGCAATTTCCCCGTTCAGTTTAATCCTTTTGCCATTGGTCTTGCCTTTGCCATCCCACTCGATCTCCTCTTTTCGTGCTGGTTCTTTTTTCTTCTTTGGAAAGCAGAACGAGTTATAGGTAGTATGGCAGGGGTCAATATGCCCGGATATCCATTTGTTGCCCAGCAGGTACTTGGTGGATATCTGGGGATCGCCATTGTCTCCTTCTGGCTGGGTCGGAAACCGATTTGGCAGGTCATAAAAAGGGCTATCGGGGCAAGGTCTGAGGTGGACGATTCCGATGAGCCGATAAAGTACAGAACCGCGGTGCTTGGCATAATTTTAGGAATTAGCTTCCTGGTGTTTTTTTCATATCAAGCTGGAACCACCGTTCAGTTTGGCTTGGCGTTCTTCGGAGTTTACTTCGTTATTGCGTTTGCACACACGCGAACACGAGCGGAACTCGGTCCCCCAATACACGGGATTTACCACTACGGTCCGCTCCAGCTTTTCATAGCAATGGTGGGTAGTCGTAAACTCGAAAGTCAAACATTAACGGCAGCAGCACCATTTTGGACATTCACGAAACAATTCAGAAACCATCCGATGCCGTATATGCTGGAAAGTTTCAAACTGGCAGATCGGTCGGGTATGGATACCCGCAAACTTGGAAAAGTTATTATGTTTTCCGTCGTTGTGGGTATTATCGTAACGTTCTGGACATTTCTGCAATTCAGCTATAAATGGGGCGGTGTCAGTGAGGGGCGTGGCATTGGTGCTTACACAGTAATTGAGCGGTGGCTTGTACGTCCAATAGAACCGGATGCACAGTCGCTCAGTGCCGTTGGTATTGGCGCCCTGGTTGTGTTTATTAACACAGTGCTGCGATTACGGTTCTTATGGTGGCCGCTGCATCCGTTGGCTTATCCGATAACTGGATACCTACCCTTCGAACATCTGTGGTTTCCGTTTCTTATCAGCTGGGTGGTGAAAGGGGCAATCCTCAGGCATGGAGGCATACAGACTTATCGTCGAACCTTCCCGTTCTTTCTGGGGTTGGTTTTGGGTGCATTCACGATAGGCAGCATCTGGGGAATCGTTGGGTTGGTGACTGGTATACCGACTTATGCGTTTAAGCGATGGTAAGCGAACCATCGTCAGGATTGGTATTAGGAGAAGGAAAAATGTACGAACGTCATCGGCTTGCCCTCGCGGGATGCGGTGGTATGGGTCGCCGGCACCTGCGTGGGTATCGTGTCTTAGAGAATTTGGAGCCCGGACGGATTGAACTTGTTGCAGTGATTGATCCAGAGTTGGAACGTGCAGAATTCGTTGCGGGTGAGGCAGAGGAGTTTTTTGGCAATCGACCACAGGCGTACCGCTCACCTGAGGATGCCATTGCTGGCTCAAGCGTAGAGGTACTGGACATCGTTGCTGCGGCATCTGCCCATCATTCGATTGCCAGAGTAGCAGCAGAAAACGGTGTGCACGTTCTATGTGAGAAACCGATGGCACCAACCGTGGCAGCCTGCCGGGCAATGCAAATTGCTGCCCAGCAATACGGCACGGTGCTCTCCATAGCAGAGAACTATCGGCGCGACCCGATAAGCCGCCTAGCGGAGGCATTACTTGACGCGGGTGCTATCGGCGATATCCGCACGGTTTTAGATTTCTCGGCGGGTGGTGGACGTAACGCATCCGCTGGTGGCTGGCAATATCTCCGCAAACAGGGTGGATCAATACTGGAGTCTGGCGTCCACAACGCCGATATGCAGATATATTTGGCTGGTCCCGTTAGACAGGTAACGGGCAAGGTTCGCCTTCAAGAACGTGAGCGGATCTTTAAAGGAACCCGTGTAAAGGGGTTTCATGATCACTATGCCCACACCTATCCCGATGTTCAGGCAGCAGATGCCCCTGACCTAATGATGGCAACCCTTGAATTTGAAAGTGATGCGTTGGGGCAGTGGCTATACGACCAAGCAGCACATGGTCCCAGATTTCGCCGTTTCACGATCTTCGGCAGCGATGGTCAGATTGATCTACCGTCGGTGCGCACCGGTCAACCGTTATGTCTCTATCGGGACGACCACGATGGTGTGCTCGATGACGACGATGTGCTGGCGCTTGCGCCTGATTTCTTGCTTGATGACCGTACCGCTCGATTTTTCGGCGGCGAACGACTTGCGCGTTATGATCAGTCCGGATCGGGTGTAGGCGGCGGAGGTGACTTAAACATCCTCGCCATGGAACTCGCGGAACTTCTGGACGCTATCGACAATGGGATATCAGTCGAGGTTGGAGCAGAGGAGGGGTTGTTGGCTGTTGCCCTTGTGATGGCTTGTCATGAATCCTCTGAGGCGGACCGAACCGTCAATATGGAAGAGGTTGTCGGTGGGCAACTGAACACCTACCAGAACATCGCAAACCGTGAATTAGGGATTGAGATCTGAGACGTTGATGGAATCGAAAAACCGCTCGTGCGGGGTTACAGCTTCCGGTAATTTCAGAAGCGATGGAGAGTGTCTTACAAATACTTTTTAACCTAACCAAGCGTCGCGCTAAAATCCAATACGCCGTTTTAAGGGAAGAAGCCTGACGCTCAAACTCAAATGGAGGTACTTACATGAGTTCATCTAATGAACAAATTATCTTTGAAGATAACTTCGATGGTCAACTTGATGAAGGTTGGTCTTGGCTGCGGGAAGATTCTGACGATTGGCGTTTCCGGGACGGTGGATTAGAGATATGTGTTCGGCCGGGCGTAGCAGATACGGTCAGGAATGCGCTGCTGAGAGCTGCGCCAGACCGTAGCAATAGCACCTACGCCATTGAAGTAACTATCACCAACCATACCCTACCCACGCAGCAGTACGAGCAGGCGGGAATTACGTGGTACAACGATGGTAAACCGGTCTTCAAGGAGGTTAAGGAACTCATTGATGGTGACATCTACATTATCCCCGGTAGAGCAGCGATGTCATCAAACAGTGTCCGGCTGCGCCTGCTGGTTACTGCTGACTCGTGGGAAGCGCAGTATTGCCCCTCAGGTGATACAGAATTTCACACAGCAGCGACGGGAGAACTACCCCCACCGGGCGATGATCAGGTGAGTATCCAGTGCTACAACGGCCCACCGGATGGAGAGCATTGGATCCGCTTTGAGAATTTCTGTATTAAACTTCTAAACTCCAATTAGTCAAGGTGATGCAGCGGCGATGCGGTGTATATCGCTTTATCCTTACTGCTGCTAAAACGGTTTTTCGATTGAAGCTGTTAATGATTGTGATATAATCTATCGAAAGCTCTGGACACGCAACAGTATGTAATTCGGTCTTTCACTTTAAGCAGAAAGGAGTCGAAAATGGTAAAGATTGCTTTGGCCCTTGGACCGGAACCGACCCCCGTCTGGACATTAGCCAAACAGGCCGGTGTTGAGTATGTGGTTGGCGGCTTGGACTTGAATCCTATACCGAATGCAAGTGACGAACAACAGCCCTGGAGTTACGTGTCACTTGCCCGTCTAAAAGCGACATACGAGGATGCCGGATTTGACCTACAGGTAATTGAGAGCCGTCCCCCAATGGAGAAAATAAAACTCGGTTTGCCGGGACGCGATGAAGAAATTGATATTATCTGTGAGTTTATCCGCAACATGGGGGCGTTGGGGATTCCGGTGTGGTGTCCTGCGTGGATGCCAATTCTTTTTGTCCTCCGAACATCGGTTACAATTCCTTCACGCGGCGGATCTCAGGTCAGCGGCTATGATCATAGTTACATGGAGAATGCCCCCCTGACCGAGCATGGTGTCATCACCGAAGAACAGCAATGGGCGAACCTGAAGTATTTTCTGGAACGTGTGGTTCCGGTTGCGGAAAAAGCCGATGTCAAACTGGCGATGCACCCAGATGATCCGCCGTTGTCACCTATCCGAGGGGTCGCCCGAATTATGAGTAACGTGGAAAATTACCAGAAACTGATAGATCTGGTGCCAAGTCCCGTCAACGGAATTGGTCTGTGTCAGGGCAATTTTTCCTTGATGACCGACAACCTACCCGAAGTAATTCGGCATTTTGGGGAACAAGAAAAGATTTTCTTTGTTCATTTCCGAGATGTGCAAGGAACACCTGATAAGTTTGTCGAAGCATTCCATGACGATGGACAGGCTGACATGGCGGAGTGTGTACGCGCCTATCGTGACGTTGGTTATGCAGGAGTCGCACGTCCGGACCATTTCCCGAAAATGGGCGATGCGAGCATTCCGGACGAACATAGTATGGAACGGCTCTTTGCTATCGGTTATATGAAAGGATTGATTGAAGCGGTCTATACCGAATAGGGTCGGCAATGCCTAATGTATTACGCGTTTCAGAAACGCAAATAGTATAGGGACAACACAGCAGACATAATTGAGGGAGGCATGTATGGACACTGCATGTTTAGATTACTGTCTAACTGAAGATGAGCGCTTTGAATTCGAGCGTAACGGTTTCCTAATCGTCCCTGATGCGCTGACACCACAGATGACATCTGACATTGAGGCGGTGGTGGACAGGATTGATGCACAGCACCGGACGGAGACAAAGATGGAGAGTCACGAGTGGGTACATAAGCTGGACTTCGTGGGGCAGGACGAAGTCTTTCTGGATCTGCTCGATTGGCACAAGATATTCCCCAAAGTATGGGGGATACTTGGCTGGAACATTCAGCTCTACCTCACCCACATGGATATCACACCTCCACCGCCACCGGATGCAGAGCAGGAGAAGAAACGACTGGGATGGCATCAGGACAGTGGACGCTTGAACTCTGAATTGGAAACCGATCCTCGTCCTCGAGTTTCAGTGAAGGTTGGTTACTTCCTTACCGATACAACCGAAGTAGGGCGCGGAAATTTCTACGTTATTCCGGGAAGCCACACCCAGAATAAACTGGAGTTCCCCGCCGATGAAGTTTCGGATCCGGAAGGGGCGACTCCGGTTTGCGTTCCGCCCGGCACGGCAGTTATTTTCGACCGGCGTATCTGGCATTCCCGCAGCCCAAACGAATCGGATGTCACGCGCAAGGTGCTATTCTACGGCTATAGCTACCGATGGCTACGTCCAAGGGATGACATGACCGTTGGGAACTTTATGGACAAGTGCGATCCGATTCGACAGCAATTACTGGGTGCGAGTACCAGTTGGCACGGATACACCTCGCCAACAGACGAGGATGTGCCGCTGAGAGTCTGGTTGGCAGAACATCTCGGCACATCGGCGGTCGCGGCTTGAATCTGATCTGATGCTAATAGGCTAAATTCATGAGGTCATGCTAATATGGGGCAAATCAGATCTCATCCACCTGTTAAACTGATCGTTGGGATTATTACGGCGGTTCCCGATTTGCTTTCCATCGTGCATCAACGATTGTCGGAACAGCTTGGACGGGTTGATTTTGCCAGCGATTTATTGCCTTTTGATTACACCGATTACTATGAAGCAGAGATGGGGAGAGATCTGAAGCGTCAGTTCGTGAGTTTTGATAGACTTATTCCCGCTGAGGAACTTGCATCCGCTAAATGCTTTTCTAATGCTGTCGAATGTGAGTTTGCAAAGGGTGATTCGGCTCCCCGTCCGGTTAATCTTGATCCGGGCTACATTACGGCGGCAAAGTTGGTACTTGCTTCGACGAAAGACCATGCACATCGCATCTATCTCCAAGATGGCATTTATGCTGAGATTACGCTTAAATTTTACCGTAAGACTTTCCAACCGTGGGAATGGACTTATCCCGATTACCGCACCCCTATTTACATTGACATTTTTAATCATATCCGCCATATCTACATGGAACAGCTGAAAGGAATAGGGTTAAGCCCTCACCCGTTTTAAGATGAAAACAAAAATTTGGTCAACCTTTATTTCGTTATCTGTTTATGCCATTCTAATCGCTTGCTATGCACCTCAAGTTTTTCCTTGGGGAAGCAACGCGCATGAGCGAATGACTGATGCCGCCTGTGATTCTCTGCCTCCAGAAATTTCCCCATTTTTCGATAAGCACCGCCAAAAACTCGCCTATCACTCAAACGATCCTGATCGGTGGAGAAGGGAGCTGCTGTTTCGGATTGGACTGAAGTACGAAGAAGATCTGAACAGTGGACAAGTTACCGCAGACTTACGCCAAGTGTTTGAGACTCATGGAGTCAACTTCCCCCAAGACGCCCCGGTCTCTCTCCGCGGAAGAAATGGCAGATGGTACATAACGATAGGGGAACAGGAGTATCCGATTAGGAAAGAGGCAGATACGATATACCTGTTGGGAAATAAAGCGGATATTTTTAAAAACCGAAGTGCGGAGCTGGTGTTGCTCGGTTCCGAGGAGAACACCCAGTTTGCCCTTGATACAAAGGAAAAACTATTATCTTTGACTAGTCTCAATGTCTACAAAACAGGGGATCGCGCCGAAGGTCCTCGACATTTTCTCGATATTGACATCTACGGTCCCTATCCGTTTGGAGAACTTCCCCACGACTATGATGAAGCTGTTGCGAAATTTGGTGTAGAAGATGTTACAAAACGTGGTTTGGCAACGTGGCGCATTGCTGAATACACACATCTGCTATCCGAGGCAATGAAATCAGGCGATGCCGAAAAAATTGTGCAGACCGCCGGTGCACTCGCCCACTACGTTGAGGATATTCACATGCCGCTGCATGTCGTCAAGAACTACAACGGGCAATTGACTAACCAACATGGTGTGCATCAACGCTTTGAGGACGATATGGTGGATGCCTACGCAGAGCAGATCCATCTCTCACCGGAGACAGCATCGGAAATTGAAGATCCGCTGGAGGCTGCTTTTGATATTGTGCTTGATAGCTATGTATACGCCGACAACCTTCTCCATGCTGACCGCAGGGCAAAGTTAGGAGAAGATACTTACGGCACACCATATCTGGAAAAGCTATTTCGATTTAGCGGCTGGATCGCGGTGCAGCGAATGAATGATGCGGCAACAGCAACTGCGAGCTACTGGTATACCGCGTGGCTTGTCGCCGGGAAGCCTGAGTTGAAGTGAAGCGTAATAATGAGGAACCAAAATGATGAGAAAACAATATATGAGATTATGGTTCAGCCTGTTTTTGTGTTTGATAGCGGGTTGGATGCCGGTCAACTCTGACCAAGGTTCCAGTGTTCCCGAAGGTCGAGCACGGGCACGGGATCTCGGTATTAGGATCGGGATCTATGAACCCGGCAAACACAATGCGATCACGGATGTCGCAGGGGTAAAGGTGGGACATGTCACGTTGAAAGATGGTGAGAATATTCGGACAGGCGTTACTGCTGTTATCCCGCGTGACGATATTTGGACCAATAAGCTGTTTGGAGCAGGCTATGCAATTAACGGGAACGGCGAAGCCACAGGGTTAGCATGGGCTAACGAATCAGGATGGATCGAGTCTCCAATTATGCTGACCAATACACTTAGCGTCGGTCCCGTTCACGACGGCGTTGTACGATACATGATCAAACGCTATCCGGACAACCACATCATTCTGCCAATCGTTGCGGAATGCTATGACGGCGGACTGAATGACATCAGTGGGCTTCATGTCACTGCGGAACACGCTGTTCAGGCGATAGAAAATGCGGTAGATGGTCCCGTTGCAGAGGGGTGTGTTGGCGCAGGCACGGGAATGCGATGCTACAGCTTTAAGGCAGGTATCGGTACATCATCACGGGTCTTGCCTGCAGATCGGGGCGGATACACGGTCGGAGTGCTGGTTAATTCCAACGGAGGTCGGCGTCATCAATTGCAAATCAACGGCGTTCCTGTTGGCAAAGAAATCACCGAACTCAGACCGGAATGGGGTCGAGATGGTTCGTTCATCATTGTTGTCGCGACGGATGCGCCCTTGGTGCATCGTCAGCTGATGCAACTTGCCAAACGGGTGACACATGGGCTTGCTCGTACCGGCACGCCAAGTACTGTTAGCAGCGGCGAATTTGTAATTGCTTTTTCAACCGCTAACACGATTCCGCGTCGGACGGACAATGGGACATTTCCTATCACGATGCTCGCCAATCGCCGGATGGACGCATTGTATCAAGCGGTCATTGAAGCCACGGAGGAGGCAATCCTCAATTCTATGACCACAGCAGTAACAACCGTCGGCAGAAATGGGAACACGATTTATGCTATTCCTTTGGATCGGTTACAAGCCGTGATGAAACAATACGGACAGCTTGCGTCTGAAGGCAATTGAAGCATCAAAGGGTATCGCCTGTCAGCTTGTTTAGGTTTTGTCGCTGCTCGTTATCTGCGATGACGATCAGGCCATCGCCAGCCTCCAACCTCAATCCACCGGAAGGGTTATAGATAAAATCTCCGTCCCGTTTATGCACTGCGACAACCATCAGGTTGGTTCTATCTGGAATGCGTGCTTCACCCAGAGTAAGTCCTGCCAGTGGCGTCCCTGATTGGATAACGGATTCAGCGAAGCGTGTGGTCTCTTGACTCCTAAGCATAATGTCCAGAAAGTTAACCACGATTGGACGTGTAACTGTCGAAGCCAACCGCATACCGCCGATGTGGTCTGATAAAACCACTTCATCCGCTCCCGCCTGCTTCAGCTTGGATAGCGAATTGGCTTCAACCGCTTTAGAAGCAATCTTCAACTTTGGATTCAGCTGTTTCGCAGATAGAACAACAAATAGGTTATCCTGATCGCGTGACAGCGAAGTAATCAGTCCGCGTGCACGTTCAATACCCGCCCGAATCAAAACCTCGTCTTCCGTTGCGTCACCATGAACATACAGGAAATCTTTCGTTTCCAGTTCATGATCGATCCGTTCCTGCTCGTATTCAATCGCAACGAAATCTATGTCCATTTGGATCATTTCTTCAAGCGCATGAACTCCTGTATCCCCTATACCACAGACAATGTAGTGGTTTGAAAGTTTATCGATTGATTTTTCCATCTTCCTTCGTCGAAATACCTCTCGGAATTGGCCTTCAATAATAAAGGCAGTTGCAACAGTAACACTATACACAAAGATGCCAAACCCACCGATCAATAGGAAAACGGTGAAAGTCCTTCCCACCTTGGACATATTGTCATCGGTGTATCCGACTGTCGTCAATGTAATGACCGTCATAAAAATAGCATCGAATATAGTCCACTTGTGATGCGGATTTTCTCCTTCGATAATCCAATAACCGATAACTCCGGTGGCAAAAAGAACGAGCAGTGAGATTATCGCGATGATGAAGTTTCGTTGATAACTCAAAAGACATTCCCCTCAATTGCGGACAGTCTCAAGCAAGGGGTGCTAGCAAATTTCACCTACGCGTCCCTGCTCTTTTAGAATCATATAGTTGATGGAAGACAGCTTTATGGCCTGTCCTGATACCTAGCTTCAACGGGAGCGCCCTAATCAGCTGCGACTTCAATGGATCTTCGGCAATTAGCGCTACGAGGAAGTAACTGGCACAATATTTAACTCAACGTCAAGGAGCGCAGCAGCGTTTCCGAATAGCCCCACATCTGGCTCGTTTATATGACTTGCGATTTCTTATCGTCTTAACGAATGAAGCAATTTCACGAATTAAACGAAACGAAAAAATCAATGATGAGAACGTGTTGATCTTTGGAAGTAAGCTGCATCGGACAGCGAGGCGTTAATCGGTTGTAGTAATGGATTGTATCCTACAAGCAACTGTGTTACAATAATGATACGGGGTAGAGCATGGAGTGCCAATTGGTGGTGCTTGACCAATTCCGTTTTTGCGTGTTGTTTTGAAGGGAACACTTCTTCGTTTCTAACGTGGTACAAAATTTGCTCATATCTCGGTGTAATTTCCACGTGTCAGCCAAGGAGTAGTGCGTATCTGTATTGGATTCCTTGATTTTTTTAGATCTCTCGACGAAACAATCGTCGGGACGAGGCGGTATTAATTAAAGGAGTGAACGAAAAATGTTACCCAGAAAGTTCCACCTCAACCTTCTAATCCTTTCCGCGCTTCTGTTTGCAGGGTTTATCAATCCAAGCCATGCAGAAGTGGAAAGCATCCAAATCCACCTTTTCGGTTTCGTCAATAATGATGATGCCCGACAGATTCGACGTTTATTGAAACCTTGGGCAGATCCGGAGAATGTGAGTTTCTCTGCAGCCGTTGACAAAAATGGGCGTGAACGGCATTTTACAACTATCGTTGAAATCACCCCCCGACGGGGTAAGAATCCGTACAATGAGGGACGTACTTTTGATATTTATGACATTACCCGTCAATTGAATGATCAACGCTTCCGGGGCAGCCAAGTCGGAAGCCAAGCTTGGGTAGTCAAATCCGAAGCCACAATCACAGGCAATCTCTATGCACACCCGGGGTTCTCACGCAGCTACATACGCAATGTTCCTTTTTGGCGACGTTGGCGCGCTGACACATCAGAGATCAACCATGCGATGGTTGTGGGTTGGGACCAGAAGGCCGTGTTTAGCGGTAATGATAAATTTGATGAGTTGATACAAGAAGCAAACCAAGGTGTTAGTGGGGTCGAAGTCAAAGGGCAGGTTGTCGGCTTTGATGGAGTCTATCCCGTTATATCTGTCCGAGACTTTCGGGTTGAGTACTTAGTTGAACCGAGCATAGAAAAGCAAGGCAACGAAGAGGAGTCTACAAAACGAGAACCCGAGTATCTCAACAAAGCTGAAGATGCTGATCAGTAAACATGACACCGACTACATAGTGGTAAGTTACAATATATGAGGGGTTGGGAATAATACGACGAGTCCGAATTCGTGTTTCCCAGCCCCTCAGTCTATTATGGTAGATTTTAGAATTATTTGGACACTCCAAATGTATTGCCAATCCCCTAAATCCTGCCCCCGATAGATCCGGAAGTACCGAACGGGTGACCAGTGCGGATTGTCTGAATCGCGGATTAACACGGATTTAACGATTACGCGGATTAAAAAACAGAAGACGGACGCAGCGGATGCGCATTTGCTGTTAGCCCCAGCGGGGCGACATGTTTATAGAATACCAAAGCCACCATACACAAAAGCCCCAGCGGGGCGACATGTGAGAACCTAAGCGTGATACGTAATACGGTAAAGAATCGGAGGTAAGAACACAGAT
>JAJDUM010000032.1 GCA_022826645.1 Candidatus Poribacteria bacterium | reverse complement strand
AGAATCACTACCTCGCAAAGAGCATATCCGATGCTGCGTGGGGCGGCTTTCTATTAAAACTGCGAAGCAAGGCTGAAAGTGCCGGTAAGCAGTTGACGAAGATTAAACCTCACTATACCAGTCAGAAATGCTCAAGTTGTAGTGAGATTGTGCCTAAACAGTTGTCGGATCGTGTCCATGACTGCCCCCATTGCGGGTTGGTCTTGGACAGAGACTATAACGCTGCGATAAACATCAAAAAGACTGCTGTAGCCTTGCGTGGAGGTGCGGTGGATTCAATCACCCCCGAAACTCTTGAAAGAGAAAGAAGCGCAGAACCTTGTAAATCCCAAGGGACGGAGGTTTCAAACAAGCCCCAACCCTTCAGGGTGGGGTAACTGACAAGCGTTCCTCTCCTGTAATGATCTATATGGGTTGGATTTCACATTTCGCGTTCAAATCGGTTCATATCATTTTGTCGCCAATTACAGCGTGCGAAGCCTACCTAGTACCAATAGCTTGTGTTATTATACTGCGCCCCGATTGAAATGGTAATTTTTTTCCGCTGCCTAAACGTTCGAAATAGCAGCTAGGCAGCGGTTTTTCTATCTCTGATTGCTTTTCCTTCCTCTTTCTATTGTAGGACTGACTGCTTCGTGGCTGTAAGGGCAGGAAGGTAATCTGGCGTAATCTCATCGCCTTCGCAGAGCACTACCGCTCTGGATATTACGCCGTATAACTCTCGCACATTTTCTGGCCAATCGTACCTGTGAAGCAAATCCATTGCTGCATCGGATACCTGCGGTGGCTTCTTGCTATCTAATTCCGCCTGCTGTTCAACGAAATGCTGTACCAGAGCCGGGAGATCTTCAAGCCGTTCTCGAAGCGGCGGGGATTGTACTACACAGATGCTCAGGCGATAGTATAGATCAGACCTAAACCTCTTCTGATCGACAAACTGCTTGAGGTCGCCATGGGTTGTGCCGATAATGCGAACATCGGCATAAATGGGCTTTGTTCCGCCAACGCGGGTAAAATAACCGTTCATCAGAAAATCGTGCAACCAGTTCTGGGTTTCGAGTGGGAGTGCATCAATCTTATCAAGGCACACCGTGCCGTCATTCGCTATCTCGAGCATCCCTTTTTTCTGACTGGCTGCCCTAGTGAAAGCCCCTTCTTCATGACCAAATATTTCACTGTTAGCAAGCGTTGGCGCCGTTGATGCCGTGTGAAGAGCGACAAAGGGACCGCTTGCGGACTTGCTATTATAGTGGATTATCCGGGCGATAAGTTCTTTTCCTGTTCCCGTTTCCCCCTGGATTAGAACAGGCGACTGCGTTCCTGCAATCTTGTGTAAGTTGGTGCGAAACTGTTGCGTCCATCTGCTTGTGCCGATTAACTCGACTTTAGGAATTGATGGCACCGGTGACCGCTGCGGTGTTTTCATTGCGTTCAAGAGTGCTTCGGCTTCATCGACAGTGACTTTGTGATCATGGAGCAGAGAGAGTACCTTCCGTTGTCCTGCGGACATGATTGAACCTCCGATTCTTTTAAGAGTTAAGTGGTTAAAATTGGTCTTTTTAGTCTCCTTCGGATTTGCCAAGGGCACCGCTAAGTGTTTGCATGGATGCGATACCCTCCTGTGGGGATATCTCGCCATGCTCGATTGCCTCAAGGATTTCGAGTTGCTCTCGCCGTTTTGCGTGAGGCGCATACCCCAGGGCGTCGATGACCTCATCAAGTTTTTTGCGCACCGTTGGGTATGAGATTCCCAGTTCTTTTTCAACCTCCTTGATGTTGCCTCTCGCAACGAGGAACGCTTCAATAAACTGTTGTTGATCGGACGGCAGCAGTCCCAGTTTGGAAATTGGGAAGCGCCCCTCCATTGCGATGTCACAGGAAGCACATTTCAATTTGACCGGTTCAAGCCGGCCGTCACAGATTGGACAATTACTGATTGGTTTGCGCATAAATACCTCTCTTAACAAGAAAGATTCAAATTTTACTAACGCATATTATAGTTGACAAAATCATAAATGTCAATATAAAAAGTTGATTATATTCATAATATAGTGAGAAATTATCAAATAATTTAATAATTATGATTGGAATATAACAGGGGCAGCACCGGCCTTTTGAAACCTGTGTGGCCTACTTGGAACAAGTTAAGAATTGCTCGCGAACTGACCTATTAAATATTTTTATTCTGTTCTTTGTTGGCTTGTATTATAATTGTTGTTACGTTGCACCTGACCTCTTACCTTCTAAAACAGAGAGGAAACCTATGAAAATCGGAATCGGTGCCTCAGCCGACCCCCATACAACCGTTGAACGTTGCAAACAACTCGGCGTAAAGCAGGTGTTTATCAGTTGCGCTTCCCTTCCCGGCTATGCGGAAAACGGATATCCGACTCCGGACAGTGTGCGGGAACTCAAGGGGCGATTAGAGGATAATGGCGTTGAAGTGCCAAGTGCCACGTATTGGTTCGCGAAATGGCCCCCGCGACCTTGGCGCGACGGTTCTACCAATCCAGATATCCTGCTGAACCGCGAGGCGCGTTGCATTGACGCCATGCTACGGATGATCGAAATCTTGGGAACGGTTGGTATCACATCAGTATTGCACTACGTTGATATCGGCAAACCGCTGGATTCTGCGCAAGAAGCAGCCTGTTGGGAGGGACTGATTGACATCTACCGCGAATTGATACCGGTAGCAGAGGCGAATGGCGTCGGTATCGGAAATCATAGCCTTCACCGACTACTGCCGGATGGGGTCCGGGAACGAGCGCTCGCGCAGGGCGTACGTATCGAAGATTACGGCAGCTATATGACGCCGGGTTGGGGCGGTCCATTCCTTGTTGGGACCTGGAAAGAATTGAGGCGATTGGTCAATGCGGTTCCCAGTCAAGCGAATGGTGTGACGCTATGTACCGGGATGGATATCCCTGGCGGGGATGTGCCGGCACTGGTTTCTGAATTTGCCGATAAGATACATTTCTGCCAACTTCGAGACCATTCCGATCGATGGCCCGCCGGGCAGGAAGGTCCCCTTGGCGAGGGACAGGTTGATCTCGATGCCATAATTGCCGCATTGCAAGATGCGAACTATCAGGGGATTCTAAATCCAGAACACCTCGGTCAACCAAGATATCCGGGCGAGGATTTGGAAGCTAAGGCAGTTGGCTATATCGAATCGCTGCTGGCTTGATTTCGTTGACTGAAGTAGAGAGGGAAGAGTATGCAAACACGGAAGTTATCAACACTCGACGTGCCGCCCATCGGAATGGGCACTTGGCAGACATTTGATGTGCGAACAGAGGCGGAAATTGTCGTACGCAGGAAAATTATCACAGCGTGTGTCTCAGAGGGTGTGTCCTTTATCGATTCATCGCCGATGTACGGTGAGAGCGAAAACGTAGTTGGTGTAACGACCGAGGACAAGCGAGAGCAGTTGCAGTTCGCGACGAAGGTGTGGTGCACTGGAGAATCACAGGGTAAAACTGAGATTGCCCAATCTTTTGAACGGTTTAGAACTGACTATATTGATGTCTTTCAGATCCATAACCTCTTAGATTGGAAAACCCATCTACCAACGCTGGAGGAATTAAAGAAAGAGGGGAGAATTGGTCTCGTCGGAATTACCCACTATCAGACCCAAGCCTATCCTGAAATGATTCGAATCATGAAGGGTGGGCGCATCAGCACAATTCAGATTCCCTATAACGTGTTAGAACGGACATGTGAAGGGGAAATTTTACCGCTCGCTGAGGAGCTTGGGATTGGTGTGATTGTGATGCAACCGCTCGGAGTGGGGCGGTTGGTGACGGATCTAAGACGAGAGCCAGATCTCAAGCCGCTTCAAGCGCACGGCATAGAAACATGGGCACAGGCGTTATTGGCGTGGATTCTTGCGGATACCCGCGTGAGCGTGGTAATCCCAGCGACCTCAAAACCGGAACGGATTCGAGAGAACGCTGCGGTGGGTAGATTGCCGGTACTGCCGAATGAGTTACGGACCTATATTGAAAAGGAAACACAACGGTGCCTCTGACCGATTTTTCTGCAAAGTGTAACTTGACTTTGCATGAAAGGAGTTTTTTATGCTGACCCAAGAGCAGGTCGAGTTCTATCATACTAACGGCTATATCGTCGTTGAAAACGTGATTTCAGCGGAAGATATCGCAGAACTCCGCAAGATCACTGATGAATTTCTTGAAAAATCTCGCGAGGTCACTGAACATACCAACGTTTTTGACCTTGAGCCGGGGCATACGCCGGAAACGCCCCAGTTGCGGCGGCTCAAGAATCCGGTAGCCCTGGATCCAATTTACGACCGGATGCTACGCCACCACTATATCCTCGATAGCGTTGCCCAACTGGTTGGACCGAATATTCGCTACGATACCTCCAAACTAAATATGAAGTCCGCTGGATTCGGCAGTCCGGTTGAATGGCATCAGGATTTTGCGTTTGCAACGCCTGTAACCAACGATGATATGCTGTCGGTCGGCCTTGCGCTTGACGATATGACGCAGGAAAACGGCTGCCTTCTGTTTATCCCAGGTTCGCACAAAGGACCAATTTACGACCATTATCAGAACGATGTTTTCGTCGGTGGAATCACCGACCCTGAGTTCAGACCGGATAACGCTGTTCCTATTGAGTTAAAAGCCGGTGGCATCACCATCCATCACACCCGTACCTTACACGCTTCCGCGCCTAACTCCAGCGGACGGTCGCGTCGTTTGCTTCTGCTCCAATACAGTGCTGCTGACACACTGTCCCAACGCCCCATTACTGACTGGGAGCCCTTAGACGCTGCCATACTACGTGGAGAGCAGGTCCGCGAACCCCGCTACGCCGATATTCCCACCGTTCCCAGACCCGAAACTCCTCTGCCCGGTGGGCGTGGTGGGTCAATCTACGAAATACAGACACTGTTGTCGCACAAGCGAGTTGTCGAAGGTACTCCCAAGTAGAAAAGTGGTGGAATATCGGCAGAAAGCTAGTGCTCTGTCATATAAATCATGATAAGTCTCTCACGGCTCGGCTTGGATAGCCATATCCAAGCCCGAATAGCGGCGGTGTTGTGGATTTGTCAATCCACAACGAGCAGAGGGTATTAACAATTATCTGACTGTGTACTAGTGGCAGCTTAGTGGATAGAAAGCCGCTAAGGGAGATGTCGCCTGTATTTTGCTTGACACTTCAAGCGTGTATTTGCTACTATTCCCACAGATCCTCACGCGGAGAATCGTTGGTGTCAATGGATGAAGATTCGGATTTTATATCAATGTGAGGGAGGGGATTATCTCCATGAAACCTAATTGGGCCCTATCAATAATGCTGATGCTCACCACCGCTTTGATATCCGAAACAGCCGGTTTCGCCGGTACGTGGCGCGACGATTTCGAGGATAGAGTTACGAAGGAATGGAAAATTTATAATCTGGATCGTCAGGTTGAAAATTGGTGGGTCAATAAGGGCGAGGCTGTCGGACGGATTTTTAAGCGCGGCTTCATCAGCCTGTGGTTGACCGGTGAATTGGATTGGGAGAACTACTCTGTTTCATGTCGCGCAAAACTGGTCAAGGAACGTAACGATCCGGCGCGTGTCGGACTCACATTACACGATAGAGGTGATGAGCAGAGCCGTTACCTATTCTTTATCAACTTCTTTTTCGGCACAGTGTCAATCACTAAAGCCGGTCCAAATGTATGGTCTACACGGGACTTCCCCTTTATCTCGGACATTGATACCTGGTACCAATTGAGGGCGACCGTTCGCGAGGGGCAGCTCGAATTTCAGGTGAATGATCAGGTCTTTCTGGCGGAAGATCCCCAGCCCCTCAAGCCCGGTCAAGCAGGGCTGGTGGTCGGCAATGCGGAAGGACGTTTTGACGATGTCGCCGTTACAGGAGTGAACATCAGGAGCGGTGGGCCGGGACGTCAGCGTGCCGTGGACACGCGGAGAACCCTTTCCACAACGTGGGGACGACTCAAACGTGACAGGTGAAGTGGGGACGCTATCTTTAACCTGCTGATGATTTTCGTGTGAGTTGGAGGACGACGAAATTCTTCTTAGATTGTACTTGCACGGACTAAGGGATTGTGCTACAATGAGGCACATGTTTTTGATGAAGGAGGCAACTGTTTGAGAAACATTGATAATCAACCATCCGGTTTTACATCTACCCAACTCCTCATTGTGATTGTTATTGTCGGGATTGTGGTTGCTGTTGTTCTGGCTTCAGGCCTACTGGGGCAGGCAGGAAAAGCGGATCAAGCACAAGCAGCGGAAGAAATTGAAACTATCGGCATTGCACTCGATACCTACGCGAAAGATAACGGGGATTATCCGTCGAGCGAACAGGGATTGGCTGCGCTCTGGGAGAGACCTGAACAACCACCAACCCCCGTCAACTGGCTGGGACCGTACCTGAAGGTTCCTATCACGAAGGATCCATGGGGAAACGTCTATATCTACATCCGTCCCGGCGTTCATGATCGGTACGGTTACGATCTGATCTCGTTCGGCAGCGATGGACGCGAAGGCGGCACCGGTGATGCGGAGGATGTAGTGAGTTGGATTCGTCCAGATGAGTAAAGTGGAAAGTCGGGTAGGGTGGTGCTAATTCCGCATTAATAGGCGACGGAGATCGCGGTCTTTAGGTCTAATGCACCCGTATAAAGCGCCCGCCCAACGATTGCCCCATAAACCCCTATCGCTTTCAAGGCTTGAAGATCTTGTATTGAGGTTATTCCACCTGAGCCAATAACATCCACCGCGACAGCGTTCGCGATGGCTCTCGTGGTCTCCAGATTGGGTCCTTGAAGCATACCATCACTCTTGATGTCTGTATAGATGATGGTCTGAACCCCACAATCTTCCATCTCTCTGGCAAATGCAACGGCGGGTTTCTCGGAGATATCGAGCCAGCCTTCTGTGGCGACCATTCCGTCTCTGGCATCAATACCAACAGCGATGCGGGATCCGTGCTCTCGGCACGCGGCTTCTACTAACGACGGATTTTTTAGCGCCGCCGTCCCAAGAATGGCGCGTGTCACACCGAGCGATAGAACGCTCTCGAGTCTCTCCATAGTCCGAATACCCCCGCCCAGTTGGACGGGGATCTGAACTGTTTCGACAATTCCCTTAACAATGTGGAGATTATCGGATTCTGCACTAAACGCTCCGTCAAGGTCCACAAGGTGCAAATATTCCGCACCACCGTCTTGCCATTCCATTGCCATCTTCACAGGATGGTCAGAGAAAATCGTTTCTTGCCCTGCTCGCCCCTGCACTAAATTCACACATTTGCCATTTCGGAGATCAATTGCTGGTAAAATTAACACGATTGTGGAACTCCCTGTCTTGGACTGATATAACTATCGTTCAGTTGATACGGCTTACATTACTTTGAATGATCTGATAAAAGAAAGGAATCGCAGATGCGTCCAGTTATCGGCATCACTTGCAGCCTAACAGCGAGTGCTATTGGCGACTCCGTACACACCCTCGAACGCAACATCATCGCGCGCGACTACGCCGGTGCGATCGAACACGCTGGAGGCACGCCGCTTCTCATTCCGCACGTTGGAGATCTTGAGTGTATTGATCAATACTTGGGTGTGCTCGATGGGCTCGTTCTTTCCGGTGGCGGCGACATTGATCCGTTACTGTTTGATCAGGAGCCACATCGAAATATCGGTAGTGTTGACCGCGTCCGTGATGAAATGGAGTTTCAACTGACTCAGAAGGCACTAAATCAGGATCTACCGCTGCTCGGCATCTGCCGCGGTATCCAGATGCTGAACGTTGCTGCCGGTGGAACAATCTACCAAGATATCGCCGCTGAGATGCCACAGCCAACTTTGTGTCACTCACAAACGGGTGCAGGTTGGTACGCGTCCCACACAATCGACATTCTACCCGACACGCGTCTGCTTCAGGTTTTCGGCAGCCCGATTGCCCATGTCAATTCGTATCATCACCAAGCTGTGCGTGATGTTGCAGAGGGTTTTATCGTTACAGCTAAAGCGAAAGATAACGTGATAGAAGCGATCGAAAGCCCCGCGCACCGGTTTGCGCTTGGTGTGCAGTGCCACCCTGAGCTGATGTGGGAGCAGCACCCGGAGGCGCTAAGTCTATTTACGGCATTCTTGAAAGCTTGCCAATAAATATCAGGCTAGCCTGCCCAGGCCCCGTCTTCCCCTGCAAATTCCTGCTACGCCCATATCTTGCTGTCACGCCCCACCACCCGGTGATCGTACAGTAGCTTTGTCTCCTCTGGGAAGGTGTCAAAAACGTCCGCCGGGATGGGGGCTGTATTGACCCCGAAAAACTCCAGATTGAGCCACCACGGCGCATAGCGCACTACTACCGCAGTTCGCGGCTTCTCGCTGGGACTGGCTGCATTCGAGTGCCAAATACGGCTATCCATCATCAGTACACTACCCGCATCTCCCGTCGCTTGCAGTTCGCCCGGAATTGGCGCGAACTCATCGATGCCGTCATTTTCGCCCCTCGGATTTCTGGGACTTACGTGTGTGCCGGGCACAACCCATGTGCCACCGTTGCTGGTTGTGAACGGAGTCAGCATCCACAGTGTTGTGATGCCAAGTACCGCTTTGGGAAAAGGTTGACTGACGTGCCACGGCTGTTTGAGATCGTGCGGAAAGTCGGAGTGATAAGCGCGATTCAGTTCATAGTTCGGCGGACGAATCTTATACTCGGTCTGGGAGATCCGTACTTGGGGGCCCAATATTGCCTCAATAACGTTTAACAAGTGTTTGTTGGATAGGTGAGATGCCAACGATGGGAAAAAGGAAATCACGTTTCTGGACCATCGATCATGTTCTTCGGCGAACGCTTTATATAATGGTTCAGATGTCTCGACCTCCTCACGTACCGCATCCACTTCATCTGCTGGGATGATACCTTCCATCACGCACCATCCCTCCTGCTCCAGCTGCGTGACATACTTATCGGTTGTCCGATCTAATCTCTCCATAAGATACTCTCTCCTCCTTGGAAGTTGGGTAAAAAAACTAACGATATGTCAGGCGAGGTTCGGCGCGCCGTTTCTTTAATCCACTCACAACGATTTTGTTGTTCGGTTCTTTCGCATCCATCCCGATAGGTCGCATCTCCGAGGTATGGTAGCCGATCCGAACGGATTTTCGCCACTGATCGGTCTGATTCACATTGGACCAATGAATCGTACAATAGCTGAAGAAGATGACATCGCCCGCCTTAGCGGGGATCGGCACCGTCTCGACCTTGGCTGGATGGTACGTCTCAGGCGGTAGATACGGGCGAGTATGGTCACCGGTGATATGTTCGAGAGGACCGTTTTGATGGCTGCCGGGGACAACACACAGGCAACCGCTCTCCAACGGCGCATCGTCGAGGTGAACAAGACAATCCACAAAATCTGGACCATCATGTGGGTAGAATGGGTAGTCTTGGTGCATCGGGAAGGGGGTGCCCAACTCTGGCGGCTTGCCGTGCAGCACGGTATGATGCCACTGCACACTGGGACCGATCAAGTCCTGAAGGCAACCCACGAGACCTTCGTGCAGGATAACCCTGCTCCAAGCGGCTGAATAGAATTGTGGATTGCCAATAATGACCGCCTTGGTTTTTCGATCTTCTCCATCGGGCAGATAATGATCGCGCCACGGGCCCCGCCAACCGATGCTTTCCTCACCCCACCAGTCTTCAATAATCAGGTTCATCTCAGAGTTCAGCTCTTTAACCTCTTCTGGCGTAAAGAGCCCCTCAACTCTGAGATAGCCATCCTGCTTATACGCTTCAACCTGTTCTTCGGTCAGCATCTTTTTCCTTCCTCGCTTGTGAAGTAGCGGCTATGCTGCGAGTGCTTCCATCTGTTGAGTATATTTACCGTAACGCGCAGCACTGTTGCACTTTGCTCGCTGGTAGAAGATCTTCTGCGCCTTCGCCGCATTGGCGGATTTTCCGCCCCATGCCTCAAGCGTTGGTCCCTGAAGTGCTCGCCCGTACGAAAAGCTAAGTTCCCATGGACAGTTACCTATGGCGTTCATGGCGTTGAGATGTTCCGTAGCCAATTTAGCACTTTGACCGCCGGAGAGGAAAACAACCCCCGGCACCGCAGCGGGTACGGCGCGACGGAAACACCGCACCGTTGCCTCCGCTACCTCTTGGACACCCGCCTGCACCGGGCAGTCTGTGCCTGATAGAACCATGCTCGGCTTGAGCAGGGTCCCTTCCAGAACAACACGGTGTGCGTGAAGTTCAAAATAGACGCGCTTTAACGTTGCTTCGGTTATCTCTTCACAGCGCTCAATCGTATGTGTGCCCTCCATGAATACTTCTGGCTCCACTATCGGGACAAGTCCAACCTCTTGGCATATAGCCGCGTAACGCGCTAACGCATGAGCATTTGCGTCGATACCAGATTGTGTAGGGAGACCATCGCCGACGTTGATGACCGCTCTCCATTTTCCGAATTTTGCGCCGAGTTCACGGTATTCAGTGAGGCGCTCACGCAGTCCGTCGAGCCCCTCTGTCACCGTCTCGCCGGGAAAACCAGCAAGATCGTGGGGACCCGTATCCGCCTTGATACCGGATATGATGCCTTTGCTCGCAAGCAGTTCGGGAAAAGGCGTGCCGCCTTCAGTGCTCTGACGAAGCGTTTCCTCGAACAGAATGATGCCGCTAATGAACTCTTCTGTCCCAGGTGTCGTGAAAAGCATCTCGCGGTAGACACGGCGGTTCGCTTCGGTGGATTCCACGTTGATGCTATCGAAACGTCTCTTAATGGTAGCAGTACCCTCATCGGCGGCGAGTATGCCTTTGCCTGCTGGAACGAGGGCTTGTGCGATAGATTCGAGTTCTTGGGTGCTCATGGATTTTAGACTCCTTTCAATCGCGTGAGGTACGAGGTCCAACAAAAGTTCTTTACCTATGTCTGACCGCATATCTCACGGTTAATATTCTCGTTCGATCAGAAAACTAATCAGGTCTAAAAAGATATCTTTAGCTTGGCTCGCTGGTAAATTGGAAAATGCTTGATTAAACTGTGTGTACGCTTTCTTCGCAAGTGTCTTGGCGTGTTGTTGCGCGTACTGGATTGACTCATACCGCTGCATCAGATCCAACACCTCTTGGATCTCGTCCGGATCTTTGTCCGCGCGACGCTGCCCCATAATTTCAGTGATACGTTTTGCTTCCCCTTGTGAGCAGGCGTTAAGCAGGTGGATGAGAATGAGGGTTCGCTTCCCTTCGCTGATGTCTCCCCCAATCTCTTTGCCGTACAATCTCTCTTCACCGATGAGATTCAGGGCATCATCCTGAATCTGGAAGGCAACCCCAAGATTCGTGCCTATGTTAATGAATGGATCCGTCTCGTTCCTGGACGCTCCCGCAATGAAGGCGCCCACGCGACACGGGGTGATGCAGGTGTAGGAAGCAGTCTTCTTGATACACATCGTCCAGTAGTCGGCTGCCGTCAGATCCCAGCGATTATTCTCAACCCAACTCAATTCGATGTGCTGCCCTTCGACAATACTATTGCTCAGTTGTGCAAATTCGGCAGAAATGTCAAATGCGAGTTCATATCCGAGCAAGTCTGCGTTTCGGTTTAGCATCTCCCACATTTTGCAGTGAAGTCCATCCCCAACGTTAATCGCGATTGGAATCCCATGTTTCTGATGAAGACACGGTTCGCCGCGACGCAGATCGGAGCCGTCTTCTATATCATCGTGGATCAGTGCCCAATTTTGCAAGAGTTCAAGCGCGGCAGCGGTATTCAGGGCCTTCTGTGGGTTTCCTCCGAACGCCTCGCAAATGAGTAGACAGATTGCTGGGCGCAACCCTTTCCCGGCTCGGAGCGGGTAATCCAGCATCATCTGATAGAACTGGTGCACCTCAGGATGATCGTGCGCACTGGGCAGAAAGTCAAAGATGTGTGCGTCAATCTGCTTTTTTGTCTCTTTGAGAAAGTCCAGCGGCTGCGTTGCTGACATAATGAATTATTGCCTTCGCAAGAGGGGTTTGATATAATGTTGCCATCGGGAGGAAATCTTGTATCTGAAATTGGCTTGATATCACCACTTAGAATTATAACCTATCTTTCCTCAATTTTTCAATGCCTGAAGTTACTCTTTCCGAGAATAATGGTGACAGTTTTCGCTAAGAATGATATACTTACCGAAGATGTTAGCTATCATAACCTAAGTTCGTACCTACGTTATAATACTATATACATTTCGCCCCGTCCCGCTCCCGATTTCAATGAGTCCCGCGACGTGAAAATCCTCAGCGATTCGGAAAATGCTCGGAACGCCATAAGCGCGAGGCTTAACGCGGCTGGGGTTCGGATGGTAATCTAACGATCAATCTCTACATTTCATTGCACGCTTTACGCCGAACAGTGTCAGGAGAACGAAAATGCCCAGTGTAATGCCCGAACGGCTGCGTAAGATCACGGCAGACATATTTGAAGCAGCAAATGTTCCCACCGAAGACGCAAAAATCATAAGCGAAATCCTTGTAGATGCCAACCTTGCAGGTCACGATTCACACGGTGTGATTCGCATCCCGCAGTATATGGGTTTCATAGACGCCGGACAAATTGACCCCGGTGCCACAATGGAAATTGAGCGGGAATCTCCGTCACACGCCCTGATTAACGGTAACTGGGGGTTTGGTCATGCCATCGCGCAGCGTGCAATGTCGCTCGTGATTCAAAAGGCGCAGTCGAGCACGGTCAGTGCTGTTAGCATCTATAACTGCAATCACATCGGTAGGATCGGTAGCTATAGCATGATGGCGGCGAAAGCGGGACTGGTGGGTATTGTGATGGTGAACGCCGGAGGAGCCGCGCTTTATGTCGCACCGTTTGGAGGTAGCGATGGACGACTTGCAACGAACCCCATTTCGATTGCTGCACCCACACAGGGTGATGAACCCATTGTTCTGGACATTACAAGTAGTGTAGTGGCGCAAGGAAAGATTCGCGTCGCCTTGAACCGCGATGACACTGTCCCGCTCGGATGGTTGATTAACGGTAAAGGTGAGCCGACAACGGACCCTCGCGACCTCAATGGTCCACCTCCCGGTGCATTACTACCGCTCGGGGGGATCGCTGGACATAAAGGATTCGCACTCGGTTTGATGATTGATGTGTTGGGAGGCGCGTTGTCCGGCGCCGGTTGTAGTGGCTCTGGTACAACAACGGTCCAAAACGGAGTCCTGATGATAGCGATCAACATCGCAGAATTTACGCCGATGGACGATTTCTACGGCCGGGTTGATGCACTCGTCAAGCACGTGAAAGCGTCGCCGCCTGCGCCCGGCTTTGAGGAAATCTTAGTTCCCGGCGAAATCGAGGCGCGCCAAACAAAGCGCCGTTCGAGCGAGGGGATTCCGGTTGATGACGAAACGTGGAGACAGATCCAAGAGACTGCAGCGGCGGTTGGAATATCCGAGCTTTAGTTGAGCATGGAGTAGAGGGGTAATATGGCGAGAAAAACGAAACTTTCCCCTTTAATGGAACAATATAGACAATCAAAAAAACAGTATCCGGACTCGATTCTACTTTGCCGGGTGGGAGACTTTTACGAGGCATTTTACGAAGATGCTGAGTTGATTGCGCGCCTCCTAGAAATTACGCTTACCTCGAGGGATAAAGATAGCGTGGGCGGTCCCATCCCTATGGCAGGTGTTCCGCACCACGCACTCGATTCGTACCTGTACAAGCTAGTAAACTCTGGCCATAAGGTCGCAATCTTGGAGCAGGTCGAAGACGCAAAGAAAGCGCGGGAGGAGAACCGGCTTGTCAAACGTAATCTTGTCCGCATCGTCACCGCTGGCACCGTCACCGATCCGAAGGTTCTAGACGGTAAGACGAATAACTATCTCATCAGTGTCTATCTACTCAATGGCAGTTACGGTCTGGCTGCAGTCGATCTGTCAACAGGAGAATTTACCGTAACAGAACTGGAGAACTTTGCGAAGCTCTGGTCTGAGATTCACCGGCTCGCTCCCAAAGAATGCCTCTTTTCTGAGGATTTTGATGACCCAGAAGTGCTGGGACAAATTCAGGCGGATTTGAAAGCTGTAGTCAATTATCTTCCAGACTGGCGTTTCTCGTTTGACACTGCGCGATCCGAACTCCTCCAACATTTTAATACCCTCTCACTCGACGGCTTCGGCTGCGAACATCTCCCTGCTGCTATCTGTGCAGCAGGAGCGCTCGTCTACTACCTCTACGAAACCCAGAAACAGGAGGTCAAGCATATTGTCTCCCTCCATACCTATACCATCGCTGACTTTATGCTTCTGGAAGCGGATACCCAACGGAATTTGGAATTAACAACCTCCCTCCGGGATGGTTCATCGAAGGGGACACTTCTGGAGGTGATGGACGAAACTGTAACTCCGATGGGCGCGCGAAAGCTGCGTCAGTGCATCTTGCAACCGCTCTTACAACCCCCGGAAATCAGTTCACGGTTGGATGCGGTCGATGAACTAAAAAACGGCATTGGACTTCAAGAGGAATTGCGGGAGCGGTTAAGCAAGGTGTATGACATGGAGCGGCTGATTTCTCGGATCAGTCTCGGTTCGGCAAACGCCCGAGATCTACTTGCATTGAAAGATTCGTTGCGCCTACTCCCCGATATCAAAACACAACTCAACGATTGCGCCGCTACTCTATTACAAACCTTAAATGAGAACCTCGACCCGTTAACAGAATTAGCGGACTTGATTGAGGGTTCCATCCACCCAGATCCGCCCGTGACAATCCGTGAGGGGAGATTAATCAACGACGCCTACAACGACCAGCTGGATGAATTGCGCGAGATTACCAGTGAGGGAAAAAACTGGATCGCGGAACTTCAACAGAAAGAACGAGATCGGGTGAACATCCCCTCCCTGAAAATCGGATTCAATCAGGTCTTCGGCTACTACATTGAGGTTACCAAGCCAAATCTACATCTTATACCCGATTATTATATCCGCAAACAGACATTGACCAATGCGGAGCGATTCATAACGCCAGAACTGAAAGAGCGAGAATCGCAGATATTGAACGCACAAGACCAGATTCAGACCCTTGAGTACGACCTGTTTTGCGAGGTGCGCGCACAAGTTGCTGCGGAGACCGAGGGCATCCAAAAGGCTGCCGCCGTAGTCGCTATGATTGATGTCATTGCTAGCCTTGCCTATATTGCGTCCAAATACGATTACGCCAAGCCGATCATTGATGAGAGCGATGAACTTATCGTGCGGAACGGGAGACACCCCGTTGTGGAGCGACTCTTTACGCGGGAAGGATTTGTTCCTAACGATACATCGTTGAACTGTCGTGACCACCAAATGCACATTATCACTGGTCCGAATATGAGCGGCAAGAGCACTTTTCTTCGTCAGACAGCACTCATCACATTGATGGCGCAAATGGGCAGCTTCGTTCCCGCATCAGCAGCAAAAATTGGGATTGTAGACCGCATCTTCACCCGCGTGGGGGCGTCCGATAACCTTGTCATGGGCCAAAGCACCTTCCTCGTGGAAATGAACGAAACGGCAAACATCCTGAATAACGCGACCCGCAAGAGCTTGATTATCCTCGACGAGATCGGACGCGGCACCAGTACATTTGATGGCCTAAGTATCGCGTGGGCGGTGGCAGAATACATCCTGGATGAGCGACGGATAGGTGCGAAAACGCTGTTTGCAACCCATTATCATGAATTGATCGAACTCGCTGGAAAATATAAGAATGTGAAGAATTACAATGTCGCCGTGCACGAGGATGGCGAAACGGTAACCTTTTTGCGGAAGGTTGTAGAGGGAGGAACGGATCAGAGCTACGGTATCCACGTTGCGCGTCTTGCGGGATTACCACAGGCTGTCATTGAGCGGGCAAACCAGATCTTGGAAGTCCTTGAACAGCACAACCTAAGCATTGAAAGTGGGGAAGCAAACCAATCTCCAACAAAGTCGCTACCGAAAGCACCCCGGGCCCGTCGCAGAATGTCTCGCTCTACCTTCCAAGACGATTCTCTACAACTCGCACTGTTCACGCCGAAGACGCATCCCATTGTTGAGGAGCTTCGGAATACCGAACTTAATCAGATGACCCCGATGGATGCGTTAAATCTGATCTATCATCTGAAGGCGAAAGCAGAGGAGTAAGGCTTTATCCTAACGATCTATGAGATAAGGAGTCAACTATGTCTAAAATCCGATTAGGGATTATCGGTTGTGGCGGAAATTCGTCTGGCCATGCCCGCCGAATGAATGAAAACTCTGATGTCCAAATTGTCGGCACCTGTGATGTGAACACCGATATTGCTAACAGTTACATTGATCGTAACCTGCCGGAGTTGGATCCGCGTCCGGCCGCCTTCGATAATATCCCTGCGCTGCTTGACGCAACATCACCCGATGCGGTGGTAATTTCCACACCACACACCCTCCACTTCGAGCACGGTATGAAAGCCCTCAATGCGGGGTGCCATGTGTTGATGGAGAAGCCGATGGTAACCGCAGCCGAGGACGCATATACAATAGCTGAAAAGGTCAAAGAGACGGGTAAAGTGTTTACCATTGGCTATAATACACCCTGTTCAGCAAACTTTTACTATGTGCGCGAATGTATCCGCAACCAAACGCTCGGCAAGCTGGAATTGGTGACGGGCTATATCACGCAGAATTGGCTCCGGGCAACACAAGGAGCGTGGCGACAAGTGCCTGAACTCTCCGGCGGAGGACAGGCGTATGACAGCGGGGCGCATCTTTTCAACAGCCTTTGCTGGTCTGTTGAATCCAACGTTGCCGAAGTGCATTCCTTTATCGATAATTGTGGCGCAGCTGTTGATATCAACAGCTCAACCAACGTCCGGTTTGAAAACGGAGTTTTCGCGAGTATTGTTGTTAGCGGAAACTGCCCAAGCCCCGGCGGTACGCACATGGCGCTCATCTTTGATAATGGTCGGATTGAGGTTGACGGATGGAGCGGGGGTTGGATTCGTGTCTACGAAGGTGGCGAACAGCTTGACCCGCCGCCAATCACTGACGAGATGGCGGCCGGTTCGCCAGACGACAACTTCATCGATGCCATTCTTGGGCGCGCTGAACCGCGTACCAGTCCGACGAACGGGATTATCCAGTCTGAGTTGATGGATGCTATCTACGAATCTGGTCGCACCGGCCTACCCGCTCGTCCCGTGCGGAGATAATCACATCATTGGGTTTCACACTGTTTGACCTGTTAGACACACGGGTTCAGACATGCATCTACGACTACATTTCACGTCCGGGAGAACGGAGGACACCGATGCAAACATATCGCGCGGCAGTTATCGGTTGTAGCCGGATGGGCGCATTTATCGATAACGAAGGGGTTGCCCATCTCGCATCTGAGATAACCGACTACCTAGCACAGAACTTCCCACGGTCACATGCTGCCAGTTTTTTTGCGGAGGAACGAATAGATCTCATCGCTTGTTCTGACCTCCGTACCGAAGTGATGGCAGAATTTGGGGGACGATACAACGTGCCGGTAGCTCGACAATATACCGATTACCGGGAGATGCTTGAAAAGGAGCAGCCGGACATCATAAGTGTTGCGACGCAGCCAGAGCAGCGCGCTGAAGTTGTTATCTACGCAGCAGAGCACGGCGTCAAAGCCATCTACGCGGAAAAGGCGATGGCCGCGTCAATGGACGAGGCAGATGCGATGGTTGAGGCGGTCGAACGTAACGGTGTGGCATTCAACCTCGGAACCAACCGGCGTTGGGATACCGGCTTCGATAAGATGAAAGAGATCATTGATAGCGGTGAATTAGGCTCGCTCCGGACCCTGATTATCTACGGGAATGGATCCCTTTTCAACACCGCTAGCCATAATTTTGACCTTATCCTGCGACTCAACAGCGATGTGCCTGCATCTTGGGTGTCAGCGCACCTTCCGAGCGGGGATAGAATCATTGATGGGGACATCGTCCGAGAGGATCCGAGCGGACAGGGCATGATCCAATTCTCAAACGGTGTAACAGCGCACGCGCTACTTGCGCCGCTTGGGTGGGAGGCAATCTGCGAGGACGGGAGCATCACGAGTGCCAGGGACGGTGCGATGTGGCAAATCCGTCGTCAAAATAGACTCGAATCCTTCCCCAGGTTTGAACGTACCAGCAGCGGGGCAAATATCGTCAAAGATCTCGTCCACGCGCTCGATACAGGTGAACCGACACGTGGCGGGGTTCGTGTCGCCCACGCAAGCACGGAGCTGATTTTTGCCTTTATGGAATCTCATCTGCGGAATGGTGAGCGGGTCGAATTGCCGCTGAAAGGGAGCAAGCTGCGCTTACAACGGGACCGAGGACCGAGACAGCCGCGGTTTCAACCATAACAGGACTTACGCAGCCAACCGTAGGCGGGGCATCCCCGATAAATCGGGATCCAAAGCGACTTGCCCCGCACTTAACACCTTCACCGCAATCGCACTCTGTTTTTACATGAGCCATAAACAATTGTTGTAAAGAGGAGACGCTATGGTCGAAGAGACAATTTTTAGCAAAATTATCAAAAAAGAAATTCCTGCCGATATCGTGTATCAAGACGATTTAGTAACCGCTTTTCGGGACATCAAGCCTCAGACTCCCACACATATCTTAATTATTCCGAACAAACTGATTCCCACTTCTGACGACGTGACGCC
Organism: Candidatus Poribacteria bacterium; assembly: GCA_022826645.1. Lineage (GTDB taxonomy): Bacteria > Poribacteria > WGA-4E > WGA-4E > PCPOR2b > PCPOR2b. The sequence continues at coordinate 2,940 of JAJDUM010000032.1, read as the reverse complement.
TGAAGATGAGCCAGCTTTGGGGCGAATGTTCACAGTGGCGGCAAAGATTGCCAGAGAAGAAGGGATTGCTGAGGATGGTTACCGTTTAATTATCAATTGCCGGGGGCATGGCCTGCAGGAAATTTATCATCTGCACATGCACCTCGTCGGTGGTCGTCAGTTGGGGCGAATGCTGACGAGGCAGTGACGCTCGGTTTCATGTCCGCAGGTCAAAGATAGTCTTTACCGCTCCCGATCTCCCGGTGGACATCGCGGCTTGGATGGCTGCCTTATACCTTTTAAGCGAGAACCGTTCACCGATCAACGGAACCAGTTTATCTCCCATCTCTTCCAGCAATCGGATTCCAAGCGCAAACGTGCGAATCTCTTCACCTGCGTACCGCTCCATCCCGTAGGTGTATGCACCCTTTACCTGCAACTCCTTGTACCAAACCGATGTCCAGTCGATATTCTTAGGAATAGCGGGCATACCGACAAGCATGACGCGGCCCTGTGCCCGTGTGAAGCGGAGTGCGTCGTCGATCGTCGAAGCCGAAGCAACACAGTCAAACGTCACATCAACCCCGCCAAGCAAAACAGGTTTACCCAACTCCGGTTGATAGCTCCCCGCGCCTGTCAATCGACAGAAATTTGTGTAGAGCGATCTGTCTGACGGAAGGATTTCATCCGCACCCAGTTCACGTGCGAGTTGTCGTTGGTGCGGATATTTGGCCACGATCAAGATACGGTTCTGTTTCCCAATTGCGCGAATCGCCGCAACCGTTAATAACCCAACCGTTCCCGCACCGATGATTAACACTTCGTCCTCGTCTTTGAGGTGAGCTTTCAGCACACCGTGCAATGCACAGGCAAACGGCTCAAGAAGTACCGCTTTCTCATCAGAAAGAGTGTCTGGTACGCGGTGAATTTGGTTTTTGTGCGCAAGGAAATACGGGCTCCAACCCCCACCGGTGTCTCGGCAGTATCCTGTCTGAATCCCTGCGGAGATATTGCCCTGTGTGATATTTTCGCAGTTTGCAAAATGCCCTCGTTGACACTGATGACATCTGGGTTTGATGCCACGGATTTCGCACGACAATACAGGTTCAATTACAACGCGATCGCCAGCGTTATACCACTCAACTCCCTCGCCTAATTCCGCAATTTCGCCAACTACTTCATGCCCAAGCACAAATGGGCACGACGTGAAAGGGGAAAAATATGGACTGCCTTTCGCCATAATGGTTGCGAGATCCGAACCGCAGATACCGCTCAACCGCGTCCTGATTTTTACCCAATCTGACGTAGGAAGTTGCGGTTCATCAATCTCTGTCAAACGGATACATGAGGCGCTAGAGGTATAAAGCCAATTCCAGCGTTTTCCTAAGAGGCGCACGATTAGATAACGTGGCACGCTTTTAATGTATTGGATAGCTTGCATGATTTTTTCGAATCGTAGGGGGCAGATATAAGCTGCGACTCAAAATGCTACCCCTAACTTAACGCTTTTTTCCGGGTATAGATCCATCTCTTGGTAAGCCTGAGGCGATTCGGCAAACGGTACGACTGGGGAGACAATCTCCTCACAATCAAATCGTCCGTCGGAAAGCCACTTCCAACAGTGATCCGTAATCCGTCCGAAATCCCACCGCGGGTGATCACGATTCGGATCGCTGCAAGCGCGCGCAAAGATGAGATTCGGAATGTCGAAATGTGCGACAGCACCAAGATCCAGTCCACCTTTGCACTCCTTCATCCACCCGACAACAGCAACGTTACCGCCGTACGCTAACCCCCGGATTGCGCCGTCCAACGCTTGATAGTTCGCACTTGTCTCGATTGCTACGTCGATTCCAAGTCCTCCGGTCGCCTTCTTTAGTTCCTCTCCAACATCAATAGTCGTTGGATCAAGCGCGAGATCTATCCCAACGTTTTCCACAACCTCACGTCTCTTGGCGATTGGATCCACAGCAGCAACAAAAGCCGCTCCCGCCATCTTAGCCATCTGTACCGTCATTTGACCGATCGCGCCAAGTCCAAAGACCGCAACCCTATCTCCCAATCGAACTTGACCATCCCGAATGCCAGCGAGCGCAAAATGTGCCGGATCATAGCAAACTGCGTCTTTCCACGTCATTTGATCGGTCATACGCAAAGCGCGTTCGGCGTTCCATGTATGTGTCTCTCGAAGGTTCCCGTATCCAGCGACTCGATCGCCTATCGAAAAGCCTTCGACACCGTCACCGATCTCAATAACTCGACCAACACACATGTTCCCCAACCCCATGGGGAACGATGCGCCACGAAATCCATGATAGCCTGTCAATTCTGTGCCTCGCTTGGGGGCGCCAAACTCTACTTCAATGCGGATATCTCCTGCTGCTAAAGGTCCCTCTTCATAGTCCTGTAAAACAGGCTGCTGCACTGCAATTGCGACTAATTCTTTTGGCATTTTCTCTCCTTCGTTTTGATCTGACTCTGAGTGTCCAATCGGGACTCTGGATGGCAATTTGTGCTATTGTACATCGTGTGCAAATTAAATACCAGTCAATTGTACATAGGGTAAAGCTATTCAGTTTTCCGTTTTTTGACTGATTTCGGAATGACCCGAATCCGTAGGTGCGTGCATCCCGACCTGTCGGGAGAAACAGCGCCTACCAAACATGAGGAGCGAAAGTGTCTATTTATTTTTATAATTCACTGTAAATGCCCCTAACATAGGGAACTCCCGTTTTAGCAGTAACCTTTAGCATGAGTTGCCGAGGCTGTCATTTCCAAATCGTCCAATTGTTTACACGTTTCACGTATTACGTTTCACGCTTATTGTACTGCCATCGGAAATTAGGGCCACTGCCTAAACCAAGATTGTGATACAATATCAATCGAATTGAAAGGAGCTATCCGATGGCAAAACGGAGAAGATTCACCCCTCAATTTAAGGCAGAAGTGGTTATAGAATCA
>JAJDUM010000033.1 GCA_022826645.1 Candidatus Poribacteria bacterium | reverse complement strand
TTGAAGTGCCAACGTTAATTTGGGCCACAAATCAGTAAAGTTAAGACAAGTATTGTTGTTCAAATTCCACCGGCGTCAAATATCCTAACGCCGAATGGGGTCGTTTCTGGTTATAGACCTGTTCAATAAAATGCCCGATTCGGTATTTGGCTTCTATAATATCGTCGTATTCATTGAGATGGACCTCTTCCTCCTTGAGGGTTCGGATAAGCCTTTCGGCATAGCCGTTGTCCCACGGGCGCCCCCTGTGAGCTAAGGAGATGTCAATCCCATGATGGGTAAGCGTCGAAACATACGTTTTTGAAAGATATTGAACGCCTTGGTCGCTATGGTGAATCTCTGGAACGCTTTGGGTTAATGCTTGTTGCAACGGTCTCAATGTGAGCGGTTCTGTCAGGTGGCGACTCACCTGCCAGCCTCTGACGACACGAGTGAACACATCCATTAACACCGAAGCATAGACGAATTGCTCCTTGAGTCGAACATAAGTAATATCACTGACCCACACCTGATTGCGCCGACAGATGTCAAGGTTCTCAACCCGATTGACCCATTGACCCAACCCGTCAACCGATTGAGTGGTTTGACAGCAACGTTTGACAGCAACGGATAGATTATCGGCTTTCATCAGACGGGCAACTCGACGGGAACCGACGGAATATCCCATACGCACCAGCATCTGCGTGATACGTCTATAGCCATAGGTTGGATAACGAGCAGAGAGTTTCTTTATCTCATTGCGGAGAACCTGTTCAAAAGGGTCTGCCTTGGGTCGATAATAGAGACTGCTCCGATGGAAGCCGAGCGTATCACAAATCTGTCGAATCGAGTACTCAGGCTGCAAAGTCTCAACCAGCTTTTGAGTGTGATTCAACTTAGCCACGTCGAGGCTTTTTTTTGGATGTCTAATGCTAAAGTTAATCGCCCGACCAGTTGCTCCAGTTGAGCAATTCGCTCCATAGAATCATCAGATGGCTTGTCAGTTGATTCAAAGAGAGTTGCCGCATTTTCAATCAGTTGGTGTTTCCACTTCGATAGTTGGTCTTGACTAAGGTTATGTCGCCGACACAGTTCGGCTTGCGAACCTTGACCCGTAAGTGATTCTATAACCACTTCTGCCTTAAATTGAGGGGTGAATCTTCTCCGTTTTGCCATCGGATAGCTCCTTTCAATTCGATTGATATTGTATCACAATCTTGGTTTAGGCAGTGGCCCTAATTTCCGATGGCAGTACAGCAGCTCAATATGAATCCCATGTAATTCTGATTCGATCAATCTGCCTTCCAACTGCATTTGAATCTCCGCAAGTCGTTGAATGTGTGCCATGATTTTAGGGATTTCATATTCTTCTACTCTCATCTCAATTTGCTCAAAGAGTCTCTTAACCATCTCGTTTTTCCGTCGAAGTGCTTCTACCGCTTCTTCTTTAGTGATGGTATTCATTGTTATCTCCTTATGTTAGATGTTGAGAAGTTTATCAGGGGGTGTCGCACAAAACACTCCCTGATAATTGGAATAGCCTAATTGTCTAGGCGATTGTTGAAGTCAGGATTGAGGTCATAGCGTTCACTGCGATAAACCTCACATCCGAGTACCTGAAAAAGGTCATTCAAATCATGTTCAGGTACACCGCTTTGGAGCAACGTATCAATAAGCTGGATGAGTTGCTCCTTACCGCTTGTTATAATATGCGGTTGCGGTACTGCGTGCGCTGTGTAAGGGCGCATAGCAAATCACCTTCCTTTCTGGCACGGATTGAAGGCCCACTACTAATAGGGCCCTCCGCGGTCGTAGTAATACCCTGAATCACCTTCAAAGAGGTCTAACCCACACCCTCGAAGGGTTATTCCAAGCAAAAGGAAGGAAACCCCCAATACGAGAAATACTATGGCAGGCTTGAAAATAAGACGGTCAGAGGGGTATTTGTTGACGGCTGTGTATAGATACGCCCCTGCGACCACTATGTAAACTAGCAAGAGTATAGTGCCTAAAAACTCAAGCATCTGAACAATCTCCTTGCGGATGAGGTTGGATGGATATTTACCACGAAGCCGGTGGGATGATACCCGAAAATTAAAGAAGTGGCACTCCAAAACTACTTATTGCGAAAGGAATTGCTTTAGCCATACCAAAGTGCCTTATGTTCTACAAGTAAAATTATAATACATAAGATTTTAAAAAGCAAGTTTTTTTCCAAGCTATCAGAAAAGCGCAGTTTGTAGGGGATGTCCCCTATCCCTGTTCTTCTGACTCCTCCATGTTCGCCTCACTTAGTTTTCCAAGGAAATAGGGCACGCCGAAAAAGAGCAAGCTTATTGTCATCGGGGTCAGTTCCACCGCGCCCTGACGTTTCGGATCATCGCTCCAGTCTTGACCATCGATTAGGTCTCGAAGCACCCTCCGCCCAATCTCCAGATACTTCCGTTCCCCTGTCAGTTGGTAGGCATAGGCAAGGTGCCGGCAGATGATACCGCCATACCGCTGTTGCAGCGCAAATTCTGCGTTGAGGGGATCTGGATAGCCACAAAACCAGTCCACAGCACGACAGTAGACTTCCGCGACATCCTCCCGCCCGGTCATGCGGTGGAGCAGCTCCAACCCAACCATCAGGTAGTGGGTCTGATACCCCTTCTGTTCTTCCATCGGTAACACGCGGATGGCGGGTTCCGAATTTGGATGGGCAGCTTCGCCGGCACTGATCCCCTTCCATTTCCAGTACTCCTCACTGGTAAAAGGCGGTGCCGTTCCCATCTCCACCGCTAACGTGGTTCCTTCCGTCGCCATGCCATAGGGTCCTTGGTTCGGCAACTTATCCGGCGTCGAGGTCTGAAACCGCTTGTGCCAGCTGCCGTCCTCGTTCTGACCCCGTGCAATAACGGTGTAGACCGCTTCGGCTCGCTCCTTGAACCGCGATTCACCGGTAATTTCGTAGAGGTAGAGCAATCCACGCAGGACATTGGCGACACTTCGCAGACTGAAGCTATAGCTTGGATCGTCTGTCCATCGGTAACGCAAAAAGAACTCCCCTGCTTCCTGAAGCACTTCAAAAGTCCGCAGATCGCCCGTCAGATAATAGTAATCCATCCAGTTGTCTATAAAGGTGTGCGACGCACACGGCTCATCGCCGAAATGATCTGTGCTGTGCCGGAAACAACCACCGACCATATAGGGGCGGAACGGATGGAAGTGGCAGGTATCCACATCTGCGGAGTGGCGGGTCATGGCCTCACCAAGTTGGAAATAATCCGCTCTGCCCGTGCGCAGATACTGAATCCAGACACCGTGCCGGGGATCCCATTCACTGTTGCACCAACCCCACCGTCCGTAGAACCGCCAATCATTTGCCTCTTGCTCCCACGTAACAAGTGCATCGCCCCAATCGAAAAACCCGTACCAGCGACCAAGCTGAATGTTCCGGGTTAGCCAATCCAGGAAGCCGGTCATCATCCGCTCGGATTCAGGGAATTGGTTGACATCGGCAGGAGCAAATCCACCGGTTACTTCGCACTGCGCTAGCCATGCCGGATCAATGGCGACGTGCGGTGGCGTCAGCAGACCTCGCAGCCTGTCGGGAACACCTTCCCGCTCCGAAGCTTTGTAGAAGCAGATAAAAAACTCGCTCGTTTTCGCTGTGCCGGTGCCGTCGGCGTAGACCCCTTCACCTTCGCCCCACGACATCTCTTCCGCATACCGTTTGAGACTAAGCCGTTTGCCGTCTGCACCTTTCCAGAGATAGACATCAATGCCTTTTCCGGTTCCCGCAGCCCGCAACGCTTTGGGATACTCTTCGGGCATGTATCGGAGACCGACCCCCACTCCCACTTGGTCATCCTCGATTGTCATCCACCCTTCTGTCTGTTCACCTTCAGCGATGATCCGCTGCTCTCCCACACGTTGCCCCTCAAGCAAAAACTGATTGTCCGACCGTTGATGCAACAAAACCGCTTCATCGGGATTAAGACTGTCCTCGGTCGGTCGGAACGACGCCGCTCGAAAGCGTACCGGGTTTTTCAGGGCAGCCGGTACCCGCAGGGCAATCTCCTCCACCTCGGTTTCTCTCGGATTACACGCCATCACCACAGTATGCAGTACACGAAGGTGGGTTTGTCCGGCATAAGCATAAATCCGTGTCACCAACTGAAAGGGTCGGTATCCCACATAATGATGGAATGGGATATCAGCTTCAAATGCCCCGCTACACTTGATGACCGTCCGCAGCGGACCTACTTCCTCTAACTCTACGGTGAAACCATCCTTTGCCAAGGACGCCAGACAGTTCCCGCCCATCCCGTAGAGGTAACGCTTCCCTTCTGTGCTGTCAAATGACTCACAGATGCGCACCCACGCTTCACCTCCAGAATCAATATCTTGCGCGTGGACTTTGTATTCTGGGATAAATGCTCCCTCTGCATCCAGACGCCCCAATTCTGCGGATTCAATCAACGAGAACTGTTGGCAATTGACAACAAATCGCAGCGGTCCCGTACAAACGGTGATTCGATCTTCACTCTCTTCGATCTGGATTGTCTCATCTGACGAAATCTGTGGGGGTTCTTGACCGTAGCAGAAGAAATAAATGACATCCCCTCCGTCCCGACCTGATAGGGATAAGAAATCGGTTAGTACCCACTTCAGGCTGCCATCAGCCCATCGACCCAGCGACCGAAACTGCGCCGATACCGGCTGTCCATCGCTATCTTCGACCCAGACCGAATCCAGATTGTGCAATGCGCCCTTTGGCAACGGGACACCTTGCGTGATGGGCACGCTTTGATGCGGAATCCCTTTTATCTCTGAAATAGTGAGATGGACTTTATGTGTCATCGTTTGATTCATGCTTTACCTGCCTTCAGCGATCGTAACGCGCTGTCTCCGCAGTTATTATTCTATAGGTAACTCGTAACATGCCGCCTCTCTATCGTTCCTCACAAGCAGATATTGTCCAGCGAGTGCGGGATTATTCCACGTTTTGCTCGCTAATGCAGGGAACCGTGCAAGTTCTTTGCTCTCATCCGGATTGACTTCAACCAAGAGGACATCGCCGGACTCCGCGCTCACAAGTAGTAGATCGCTTCCACGCTTACCAGCATCAGGCTCATCGACCAATATTACCTGACCATGCCCGTAACGTCCCCGCTTCCACCTGCGTTGCCCATCGGCAAGGTCGAGACACACGAGCACGCCATCGTCCAATCCGTAGATGTACCCGTCTCGATGAATGACGTTTGTGAACTTTGCTTTGAGTCGAGGCGTCTCCCACACAAGAGTAGCGTTCAATTGATCATCTTCATCGCGTGCAATTTGGAACAGTTTGCATCCGATGCCGTAGGCACTTGAGACGAAGACGCGATCATTCGGCAGCGGTACGGGTTGAGAAACGCACTCGGTGCCGCTGGGCCAAGGGTGCTCCCAGAGCAAGTTCCCGCCGCTTGGATCGTGGGCAGCCACGCTTCCATAATTAAAGATAAGGATTTGCGACACGCCCACGAGAGTTGTAAGCAACGGTGAGCTATACCCCGCAGGACTGCTACCACCGCTCCAGACACGTGCCCCCGTATCCTTGTGATAGGCGACCAACGACTTGCCTTCCGGACCTCCCGCACTCACTATCACAAGGTCATCCAAAACAAGCGGCGACCCACTCATCCCCCAGGACGCGAGTTTAGCGTTGTTGTCATAGAGGATATCCTCGGACCAAATACGCTCTCCGGTCCCCAAGTCCAAGCAGTTGAGGATACCTGTCGCGCCGAGCGTGTACACCCTATCCCCCACGATCGTCGGCGTTGCGCGGGGACCAACACCGGCGGGCGTTGCTTCGTACCTGTCGTGGTCGCTATGGCGCCATCGCTCCTGACCGGAATGCAGGTCGTAGCAAACAACCATCTCATATTCGCCGCGCTGTTCTTGGGTGATCACTGAACTTCCAACCACAGCGAAAGCCGACCAACCGGCACCGATGGGTTGTCGCCACAAAAGCTGCGGCGGACGTTCCGACCAGTCTCGCGCTAACTTTATTCCGCGAACAGTCCCATTACGATGTGGACCAAGAAACTGGGGATAATCCTTTGAAAATGCACCCGGAGTCGTTGGGGAACTCCCCACTAAAGACTCAGCAGCTTTTTCGCTCCAACGCCATTCCAACAGTGGAACTAAGTCCCCACTGAATCCCTTTATGCGAAAGAGAGTAAACGAAAGGAAGAGAGTTAGAACAATCGCCCCAAACGCAAGTAAACGAACCTTCCAGCGCAGCCGTGAGAAAAAGAGCAGCCACAGCAGCATTAGCAGAAACGAAAGCATCAAGACCAATACTGTATACAAGACCTGTGATTGTCGGTGCGCTGCCTCCAGACTCCAGATCACTATAAACGCCAAAACAGTCAAGGCAAGGATGATAGCGGCAGGCAGCCAGCGAACGCGAGATTTACTATGAAGTGTCGGCATTTACAATAACCTCATTGTTGAGAGCGGAGAGATGCGCGTCGTTGTGCTGTGCCTTCGGTGTCAAGCCCCCCATCATTTTCCATAATCAGGACACCGTACTCTTCCTCCGCAATTTTTCGGTCATAGTAGCCGCGTTTGACATCCTGTAAGACTAACTCCGGTGGACGATCTATGGGGTTGCCATACCCACCGCCGCCCGGCGTTTCTAGCCGCAGGATATCACCTGCTAGCATGGGAATCCCCTCATCTTTGCTGATATGCGGCGGATTGTATTCTCCCCCTTGAAGAAAAAAGGTGTGTTTTGCCGATTTTGCGGATTTTCCGCCGAGGATTCCGAAAGGTGCGAAACGTCCACGCTCTCCAAGCATCGAAGCGCTCGCTTCGCCCCGTCGAATCTGAAATTCGAAGATAACGCCGAGACCGCCGCGACGCATACCCGCCCCGCCCGATCCCTCTCGTATGGTATACCGGGTAAAGAGGACAGGGTAGCGAGATTCAAATATTTCTAAGGCTTGCGTTCGGGCGAGGGCAATAGTTGGATTGCCGTTGATAAGCCCATCGGTAAGATAATTTCCGCCGTATCCGCCGCCGATGAAAGAATAGAAGACGTAATATCCCTTCTCCGGGTCTTCTCCGCCCACAGAGAGATTTGTCACTGTCCCCATCGGTGCGGCGTAGCTCTTGTCGGGGATCGCCTGACTGAGCGCGCCCAACACCACATCAATGATCCGTTGACAAACCTCAGAGGCACAGCCGGATACGGGACGTGGCAGTTGGGCGTTGATAAAAGTTGTGGGGGGTAGATCAAAGGAGAATGGTGCGAAACACCCCGCGTTAATGGGGACATCGGGGAAGATATGCTTAAAACCGATGTAGACCCCGGCAATGGTGGTACTGAGGACGCTGTTGAGGGGTCCCTTGCAGGGCGGGCTGCTCTTGGAAAAGTCGATATGGACATCACTCCCCTTCACCTCCATCTCCATGTGGATGGTGAGCGGTTTCCATTCCACCCCGTCGCTGTCAATATAGTCTTCAAACGTGTACACCCCGTCCGGAATGGTCTCAATATGACTGCGCATCAACTGCTCTGAACGCGCCTTCAGTTCCGCAATGGCACCAAAGACTGTTTCCTCTCCGTAACGGTCAAGTAGTCGGGTCAACCGTTCGGCACCAAGATTCAGGGCGGTCACCTGGGCGATAATATCTCCCTGCCGTTCATCCGGCACCCGAACATTGTGCAGGATGATATCGAGCACCTCCCTGTTCAGTTTCCCTTTGTCCAGAATCCGTATCGGTGGTAGGCGAAGTCCCTCTTGATAAATCTCCGTGGCTTTGCTGGAGAACCCACCGGGCACCCGTCCCCCGATGTCGGGCCAATGTCCACTATTGGCGAGGAAGGCGGTCAGTTTCCCCTTATAGAAAACAGGCTTGACCATTTTCACATCCATCAAGTGTGTCCCACCCAAGTAGGGATCATTTACGATGTAGATGTCGCCCGGTTCGATGTTCTCAATTGACTCGATCACCGTGCGGGTGGTAAATTCCATGACATAGATGAAACTCGGCAACCCACGCGGTCCCTGCATGATAACCTCGCCGTTGGTTTTATCGTAGATACCGCTGGCTCGGTCAAAGCCGTCAGAGATTACCGGCGAAAACGCCATCCGCTCAAGGGTCGCGTCCATCTCGTCCGCGATCTGCTCCAAGCTGCCGCGGATCACGGCGAGGGTTATTGGATCTATTTTCATACTTACTCACCTTTCATCAACTTTTTTAACGGTAAACAGCTTGGATCATCGACCGGATGTAACCGACAGCAAAAGCCCTGCCCGCCCACTGCGTGTTATCTTGCGGGAAACTGGGCGTGTGATCCATCATGAAGGGACCTTCAAATCCCACCTCCCGATAGGTCTGCATCGCTTCATACATATCCACATCCCCCTCATCCACGAAAACCTCTTGGAAACTCTTGGGTGTACCTCGAATGTTGCGAAAATGGACGTAAGCGATTTTGTTCTGTGAGCCTATGCGTCGGATGGCGGAAGGCACGTCCTCACCCATTTCACGGACACAACCCTGACAAAACAGCATAGCGTTCATCTCGCTTGGTACTGTTTTGAATGTGCGTTCGAAATGGTCGAGGGTAGAGAGGATTCGGGCCGCGCCGCCGAGCGGTTCAGGAATCGGTGGATCGTCCGGATGTATGGCGAGTTTAACCCCTGCTTCTTCAGCAACGGGGACAATACGGGTAAGAAAATAGCGTAAATTCTCCAGCAGTTGTTCTTCGGAGATATATTTTTCAGGAACGTCCGCCGGATCTTCCATGAATTCATCGTAATCGAAGGTGCTATAGCGGACACCGCCGCGTCCAATCGCTGAAGTTGTACGGAAATTACCGATGGGTTTGAAATTGTAACCCAAGGTACGGATTCCTGCGGCACCAAGATTCCGAATCATCCTACACCACGCATCAATTTTTTGATCCCGATCCGGCAGCGCAAGTGAAATCTCGTCCCAACAGTTCATGCCCACGTTATCCAGTTTCATCCCGTTGGAATCGACGCGCCGAGCCATCTCCTTCCAGAAATCGGTACGATCTACCCCATCTTTGAGATCGTCTGGCGGCGGGTTAATTGTAACATAATCCACACCGATAGCTTTGAATATGCTCAAATGCTCATCGTCCATCTGAGTCCAAGGTAGCTGTTCTTGAATTAGCATAGCGAACGTCTCCACTCTTTAAAGAATATCCAGCACTGAAGCGCGATGTGTTTAGCTCAATCAATCCGAAAATGTTGAGCGAGGTTGTTAGTATCTTTGAAGCATACAGATTAGAAGAAATTGTAGCAGCCGAATCCCACACGTATCAATCACTCAGGGTGTCCCATCTGATATTCCCTTCCCTATCAAAGACAGCTATCTCATTCCACCTTTCACCGGACCTTAAATCAACAGCCGATTTCCCCGCTTTATCGGTGACAAGTATCCGATTTACACGTTCACTAGCGACTAAACCAATCACTGCTTTCCCCGCCGTATTGTTGACAAGTACACGATTCGCCATTTCATCAGCGGTTAAGGCAATCGCCGTTCTTCCAGTCTTATCGACCACCGTTAGTTGGCTGCACTGAATCTCACCGAATACCCCATCTTTCTGTGCAATCAAAGGGGGTGAAACGATAGATCCGACGCCTATACCAACCAGCATAATCACTGCGCCCAAAATCGTATAACCAAACTTCTGTTTGCGATTCATAAGCTTTCTCCATGCCCTCCACGGTGATTACCGCCACGACGGAGGGCAGGGCGTGGACAGCGGCAATGTTCAATAAAGGTTATGATACATCATCATAAAACAAAAAAAACAGTATTCCTTCTCTGCGTTCTCTGCGTCCTCCGATTCTCGGAGTCCTCGCTACGCGGGATCAGCGGTCAATCTTATCTCGTTATCCTGCTGTCTGGTCTTCTCGTTTTCCCGTTTTCATTTCTTAAATCTCCCAACGCGTCGCCACCGAGTGGGTTACGCCATCCGTCAGCGTGATGTAATATGTCGTGAGAATGCCCCCATCGGACAGTTGGGTCGAGATCGGATAGCCGATATCAGCCCCACCGCTTGGCACATCAGTTCGGAATTCGTTGGGCGTCCCACCGTCGTCACGCAGCACGACGATATTGTCCATGTCCCACGTAATACCGCCGTCATGACTCAGGACCGCACGCACTCCCATTGGGTCTCGACGGTATCCGAACGAACAGAGTATCCGGCCGTCCCGGAGTTTCAGCAGGTGCGGCGGATACCCCCAGATAGATGTCTGCAACGGTTGCGACCAGGTGCGTCCACCGTCATCCGACCAAGTCTCCAACAGGTTACTGCCCTCTGTTCGTGTATGGGCGAGAACACAACCGGGAGATACCTCCAAAAGCGAAGTCTCGTTGCCGCTCACCCCCGTTACATAGGAGCCCATCGTCAACCAACGCCACGTCTTCCCTCCGTCTGCGGATCGCCAGATGTAGGTTCGCCACTGGGCATCGGCGTCGGAACCGTAGACAGGGACAAGGATCGTCCCGTCCGCAAGCCACGCTGAACGCGGAAACGCTGTCATATGGTCAACGCCGGGCGCAGTCCATTCATCCCGTTCCCATGTCTTTCCCTGGTCAGTCGAACGCTGGACGAACAACTTGTTGCTACCGACCAGAATTGCGTCTTTGTCGTTTGGGTGCGGACGCACAGTCAGCCCTTGCGCTTCGGCGTCCCCCTGCTCCTCCGCTGAACAAGCTTTCCACCCAACTGTACCGGCACAGAGATACGTCCCGTCCGGCATCACGGCGGCAAACCGGTCATATATCTCACGCGGCGACGTCCCGGGCCAGTTGTCGGGAAGTGTCGGATCATCGGACTCCCGCCACGTTACTCCCTCATCTTCCGACAGCAGCACCACCCAATCGGCAACCGCGTAGTGGTCATGGAACGGCGCGACCGGAATGCCGACCGTCAACCGCCCATCGGGGAGATGGGTTAGGACCGGAAAGGCGGCATAAAACCCTTTTCGTTTATAGAGAATTGTGTGTTTCATTACATTACCTCTCTGTCTAGAAGTATTCGAGACTATAAGTCGTTTTTGGTGGCAGAAGCGCGGTAGCTGCTTTTACCGCTTTTTCACTGGAGGCAGACCCAAATCCATGGGATAGCAGATCTGCAAGGCTCGGCTCTCCCAACCACGCCTGGGTGTACTGATGGATGTCCATGTGCAAATCTCCGGTGTCACTCGGTTCGACATGCACCCCTTCCGGACAGTAAGAGACCCGCCACGGCCCTCGGTTAGATGGGAGGATTTCATCATCAATGGCCATGGTGAAGGTTCCGGAGACTGTCGTGGAGAGCCCCGTGAGTGAGGCAGGCACATCCAACACACGGAACATCGATGGATTCGGGAGCTGAGCCGTCATACCACGGGTAAACCATTTTGAGGACAAGAATGGACCGTTAGAGGGTTCGTCCCAAGTAATGGTCTGCCGATTGATACCGGTCCCCGCCAATGTCCCAAGCATCGACTCATACCCGCGCAGTGTCGTCCATGCAAATTCGATAACCGATAGATCCGGATTTACCGTCAATCTCAGCAGGGCATAGGCTTCTATTGGGTCCCCGGCGGCGAATACGAGGGGTGGTGTACCTTCAGTCTGTGTGAGTCGCGATAAGCCGAAACCTTTGCGCGCTAGACGCATCCCAGAATAGCGATGCGCGAACTGCTCGTATATCGAGTTCAGTTGCGCCCAGTCGTCCACGCTCAACTGACGCACCGGCAATACGCAGTCCATCCGAGGAAACAGCGCGACAGGACAGGTAATACGCACGCACCGACCACAACACTCCCAACCGAACCGGCGATAGAAGATTTCGTGTGCAGCGCGCAGATTTGTGACAACCTCCCCGGTACGATGCATATCTTCAATCGACCAGGTCATCATCGCACTTCCGACATGCCGTTTTCGGGTCGCAGGTGCGACAGCAACGCCGCTCATGCCGCCACACCTGAAATGTGCACCGCGGCAGATCATCGGCGTATAAAAGATTTGAAATGCGCCAGAGACAATACCATCCGCGTCCCCCACAAATACCTGTGACCGTTCATCGGGACTTCGGAGATCAAGGGGCAGTTCTGGAGTTTCAAGCCTTGGATTGGGTTGACCACCATCAAAGGCTGCCGACCAGATCATCCCAACTTGTGCGCGGTCATCCTCACGGTATTCTCGAATCGAAACCGCCATATAGGACCTTCCCTCTTGACACTGAACAATTATCAACCATTCAGGGTGATAACTCCCTTGCGTTTTTCCAAAACCGCTTCGTACAACCGCATAGACTTCAGACAATCGTTGATACTCGCTATCGGTTCACGATTTTCACGGATGGCGTTGACAAACTCCGTCAAGCTATGGCCATCGCCGGTCAATTCGCCATTGCGTTGGTCGCTGTAATTATCCGTAAAGACATTCTCGGATTCGGCGTAATGAGCGATCTCCCATAGCCCGTCAAGGACAATGTATTCACCCTGACCGGTGATTTCAATCCGATCGTAGTTGCGTTGCCAGAGGCGTTGGCTATTCAACTGGAGGTTCCCGACCGCACCATTCTCAAATTCCACCGCGACTGCGAAAGCCCCCTGCCCACCTACCTCGTTGTGGAAGACCGCAATCTCTTTCGCCGGACCAGCAATATACTGTGCGATATCAAAATGGTGGATAGCAAAATCCAAAAGATACCACTGCACCGTCGGATAAGTGCCACTACAGAAGGAGCAGAAGAGTTGCGTTAATTGACCAAAGGACTCCTGCGCCATAATCTCTTTCGCACGACTGACACCTAAACTAAACCGCCGCTGAAAATTAATCATCAATGTTTTGCCAGCTTGGTCAGCGGTCTCTGCGAGCTCGGTGGCATCTGCCAAAGAGGGGGCAGGTGGCTTGGGCACAAAGACGTGATAGCCCGCTTCTAAGGCTTCACGAACGAGGGATTGACGTGGATCGGGTCTCATAGAGATGATGAGTGCCTCAAGATCTTCCTGCTCCCACATTTTATGGCGATCTGTGTACCAGCGCCCCGTGCCAAATTTGCCCACGGCATCTTTCGCTTTCGCTTCATCCATATCACAGACAGCTTGCAGTGCGACCGGAGCAAGGTGCAACGCCGGATAGATAGTGTGTCTGGCAAAGCCACCGGCACCGATAAATCCAACACGAAGTGGTTCCATGAATTCTTCCTTTCCTAATCAAAATAGCTATGTGAAATCCCGTTTCGAGGATCCCGATAAATCGGAACGTGAAAACAGTTGGGTAATTAGTTCATTGGTTCATTGGGTAATTAATGAACTCATGAACCAATGCACTGATGAACTATCTCATCAATCCCACGGCAGTGGAACACCGAGGCGCTCACTGACTTCGCGGGCGGATTCCTGTTCCATCTCTCCATAGCGGATGCCATGCCGACGGTGCATTTTAACCCGTTCTTCTTCAATTCCGCCGGGTAGCAGCGCACGGTCATAGCCGGGCATCGGTTCAAATGTTTCCCGCACGTCTCGCACCATCCGATCCGTTTCGGCACGGAAAACCGCTTCGGGCACAACCGCGTCCACATGGATAGCGAGCACCATACCTCCCAACCGTGCCCCGCCGGGCCAACGTTCGGTAACGCCCTCGTCGTCGGGAAGTGTATAGCCTGTCAATCCGCCGCCCAAGAGTCCTGCGACCGCAGTATAACCTATACTCTTGAAAAAAGCAGCCGGAATGAGGGAGAGGAGTGGGTCATACTCTTCCCCGCGCTGATAGTCCGCCATGATACAGGTCGCCACGTCAAGCACCACGGACGGTTCATCGCCGCCGGGGATCGCAAAACAGAGGGGCGGATTGCCGAAGTAGCCGAGTTGCGGTTTGGGATCGCTGCCAGCGGCATTGCCCAGATTCTGATAGCCCTGAACAGAGAAGCCTACACAACCCGCCTCCATACATATCCGCGTGTAGTGTCCTGCCGAGCCGTAGTGACCGATGTGACGGACAAGTCCCATGCCCAACCCGACCTCCTTTGCCTTGGCGATTGCTCCTTCAGTTGCTTTAACCATCGGAAGATAGCCGAGCGTTCCGTCGCCGTCCAGAACCACAGCCGTCGGGGTTTCATGGACAAGGCGGATATTGGGATCAGGATTCATGTCTCCATTTTCAAAGCCACTACAGTAACCGTTGACCGTCCGCGTGCCGTGACTCCGCACCCCACGAAGGTCTGAGTTGACGAGCAGGCGACTGATTAGCGCTCCGTGGTCATTTGACAGCCCAGCTTTCTCAAAACAGGTGGTACTAAAGGTGAGCAGGCGGTCCTCCTGCACATTCACAAAAATTTCTGGGGGTCGATTCATTGAATGCTCCTTAATAATACAATTAGTAGGTAAACATAATGCCGTAGCACCCGTTTACAGGGACGCGATGTGTGAAACGTGATGCGTAATGCGTAAAAATCTTACGTATTACTCGTTACGCATTATTTTTAATTTCTGCGTCAATCTGTTAATCCGTAATATCCGTGATCATGTTTCACAGTTAAGCATCAAGGGCTCTCAACAACGCTTTCACATAAGCTATCCCGTAGGCTGACGCCGCGCGCTGCTCTACATCGCCAATATAGTTAGGCAGATGATCAATCTGCAAACCGCCTTCAAACCCAATCTCCTGTAGGGTCTGAAGAATCTTGAACATGTTCATGTCACCATCATCGAGGGCGACTTCCATATATCCGCCCGTCGGGATTGTTCCCTGCACGTTGCGGAAATGGGTGTGGAAGATTTTCCCTTTCTGTCCAAAATGGCGGATGTTCTCGAAAATGTCTACCCCCGACTCATAGCAGGTGCCGATGCAATAGAGCAGACCGCTGTGATCGCTTGGGACGGCGTCGAGGATGCCGGCCCATCGCTTCGGCGAAAATTCGGTTTCAGGTAGCG
Organism: Candidatus Poribacteria bacterium; assembly: GCA_022826645.1. Taxonomy (GTDB): domain Bacteria; phylum Poribacteria; class WGA-4E; order WGA-4E; family PCPOR2b; genus PCPOR2b. The sequence goes on along the minus strand of JAJDUM010000033.1, from coordinate 60,181 downwards.
GGGGATCCGATGGATGGATAATGAGTTTCACACTGAATTTTTCAGCGAGCGGAACGAGTCGCTGATACATCTGCACACAACGTTCCCAATGCTTTTCAACAGAGAATGGTTCAAGCGGTCTCTCGGCGATACTCCGATTCATCAATTCGACATCAAACCCACCGAACGTATAATTTCCTCGGAGGGGTTTGGTATAGCCGCCGCGGTTACCCGGGTTCGCATCTCGATGTCCTGGGGTTTGTGCGAGATGCACAGGCATCGACATAAAGGGAATTCCGACTTGACCGAAAATCTCCAACGATTTACACAAATTGTCGAGTTCCTCTTCGCCACCCGGCTCGCCCGTCAGGAATTTCTGCGGTTCAGCGGGCGCGACACGGTAGATGTTGAGTCCAGCGGCGTTGACTCTTTCTTTTAACTTGGTCAGTTGTTCTACATCTGGATAACCCTGTTCCACCAGTCCAGGAATGCTTTCGGCATTATGGATGTCAAATCCGTCAGCACCAATTTGTGCAGCAAATTGGATATATTCGTCCGAAAGGTCACGTTGTCTCAGTAAGACTTTCATAGCGGTCGCCTCCTCCTAACAGAGAATAGCAGAATTTATTTTGGAGAACAACTCAAAAGCACCTCGTTAATAGGGCTATCGCATGTAAATGTTGTGTAAGATTTACGCCTATGAATTGTGAAAAATCGCCTCCAATTTCCTATCGTAGCCATAGGTTTCCAACCTGTGGTTGCGCACAAGCACGCAGATTAGGAAATCTACGCTACAACATCAGTTAATCCGTGGTTCAAATTGGTTAATTGTCTAATTTCTATAACAGATGCAATTCCCCTAACCTCGTTAATAAAATAGATTGGATAAACCTATGTAGTTTGCATCGAAAATAAATGGCTTGATTTTCCTGTTCATATTAAATATACTGGTCACCAGAAACAGAAGAAGGACAGGCAGAAACAGCATAAAGAAACCTGCCTGCCTAAACCCATAAGGAGAATAAGAATGAAACCGAAGATGTTGTTCCTACTGGTATTCGCTGCCGCGATCTGCTGCATAGCGTGGGCAGTTCAGAGCCAACAGAACAAAGCGCAACATGTCCAGCCAATGTACGGTGGGTTCCTTATAGACGGCTACGATTTTAAGAAAGATAATAGCCCTAAGGGAACCATTATATACGATGAAGCGGCAAACGAATTTCGAGGGACTTATAAAGGGCTAAAGATGCCCAAGGGTCGCCGTGCGATTTTCGCGTGGTTGCACGACACCGTGAATCAGGAGACGGAATATCTGGGTCCGGTCGGCTGGCTAAAGGTGGATACCACCGGTAAAAAGAAGGGAACATTCCGAATCAAGGTTCCCGATAAGTACAAAGGTGGAAACTTTGGCAGTTATGAAATTATTGGGTTCACCGCAGAGAAGACATCATCCCTAAAAAATGGAACGCAGGTCGTGGAGGTTCCAAAAGAACCTTCCGGCAGCGACATTCTTGCCAAACTGAAACCTGCCTTTTACCTGTACGCTGCGCTTCCCGGAGCAGACACAGAATTGGGCTACTGCGGTCACGGACTCGATTTCTTTTTTGCTAAAGACCTGGAGAGCCAACTTTGCTACGACTGACTGTGCGGTCAACCATATTCGGTCTGTAAGGCCGCAGGAATGAATTCGCATTAGCGAATCGCAGCAAAAGTTTTTGATTCATGTTAGGCAATTGTGTAACAGAAACCGGTTTAGTTCATTAGTTCACTAGTTCATTAATGTACCAATGAACAAATGAACCAAGGGGTTTCACGTTCACTGCATCGGCGAAAAAGGTGCGGGAAGCAGGATCTTACTTTCCTGTGTGAGAGGTCTAACAGACCCTTTGGGGGGCCAAACGCCCTGCTCCCGTGTCTCCGCCCGTATCCGAAGACGCTCCTCAAAACTCCTATACGCCCATACATGGATGAAGTTATTAAGCCCACCGTATTCTGAGTACCAGCAGCCCGCCAACGGCGAGAACTTCTCGCGCTCGGTAACGGCCGCGCCCCATGCATCCAGCACTTGCGGCATCCCCTCCGCAGGATAGGTGTATATACGCATCTCATAGATAGGTCCAATATCTCTATCACCCAAGGGAGTCATAAATGGGGCTGGCAGAAAGATCTCAGATACCATCGAGGCGATGAGATCGCTTGTATCGGGGGGCCATATCGGATCCGGTCCCGCCTCTGCAGTACGTCGGATTTCAGCGCGTTGTTCAAGGCTTTCATAGGGCCAGATGGCAACCATCTGATTCAACGGTCCCGCTTCAGTGTACCAATGCCCACCCAGTTTCGATAATTCTTGACGCGCTGGTAGTTTCTCGCCGAAACGCTCCCAGTATTCCGGAAGTTGTCCCACCTTCAGGTTGTAGGTCCGTATTTCATAGATCATGGCGTTACTCCTTATCAGTCAAATATAGTTCGGAAATGAGGTTTTCCGAAGTGTTAGAATCTAAGGAAGATTAAGATGTATCTTACGCGCGTATATTACATTAGACAGTCTGTTTTGTAAACACAAAAATCTCTGAGAGTGTGCCAGAATTGACGACACAATCAACTCAATTGAAGCCCATTAGACCGCCCTTCATTTTTTATTTATGGATTGTAAGCTTGGCACTGATTGGAAGCGCGAATCATGTGGAGTCACAGCGCAATTCCACCGGTGTCAGTGATGTATTGAGTACCGAAACCGATGCAGGATTTGCCCGTGCGTTAGCGCCGATGACGCTGCAGTTCCCACGCGATCACGGGGCACATCCGGAGTATCAGATCGAGTGGTGGTATTATACCGGCAATCTACAGGCAGACGATGGGAAGGCGTTCGGTTATCAATTAACCTTTTTCCGCTTTGCGCTGACACCCCAAATGCCAGAGCGGACCTCACATTTTGCCACGAACCAGGTCTACATGGCGCATTTTGCCGTTACGGACGCAGCGCAGGGTGAGTATTTCTGCTTTGAACGTCGAAGTCGAGGGGCAGGCGGATTGGCGGGGGCAACGGGAGAGCCGACCTACAAGGTCTGGCTGGAAGATTGGTCTGCCACAGAAACAGAGCCGGACGTGATGCGCCTACATGTGCCTTCAACCTCCGATCACATCGAGGCAGAATCGCAGATTGGATTATCGCTCGACCTGCGGCAGACACGTCCACCGATACTGCACGGAGACCGAGGTTTGAGCCAAAAGGGACCCGAATTGGGAAATGCGACCTATTACTACAGTCTCGTTGGGATGGAAACCGCTGGCGAGATCACCGTTAATGGCAGAACGGTAGCTGTCCGTGGGATTAGTTGGATGGATCATGAGTTCGGCACCAGTTTCCTCGGTGAGGGATTCGTGGGGTGGGATTGGTTCAGCTTGCAGTTGGAAGATGGGACTGCATTGATGTTGTACTGCCTGCGCCGGTCAGACCAGTCATGCGATCCACAGACGTTTGAAGGTACTTTGGTATACCCCGATGGACGGCAGCTACGCGTTCGGAAGACGGATTTCACACTGACCCCAACCCGGCAGTGGACAAGCCCGGAGAGCGGTGCTACCTATCCCTCCGGTTGGGACATTACCTTTCCGGAATTAACGATCGCCCTTCAGGTCGAACCGCTCATCCCGAACCAAGAGTTTCGTGCGAGTTTCACGTATTGGGAGGGTGCCGTGCAGGTAAGCGGTCAGATCGGTGGTGCAGTAGTCAGCGGCCACGGGTACGTCGAACTAACCGGCTATGAGAGATAAGTGAAGAGTGCTCATAATTATTGTCCCGATAAATCCCCGATGGAATCGGGACAGGCGGGATTCAAAGCCATCTGAATCAGGATTCTCCCCGATAGATCGGGACAGGCAGGATTTAGGGATTTACAGGATAGAAACCGGAACCTGAAACGCGATGCAGTGCATTGGTGCACTTAGCCGCAGCGGGGCGACATGTGCTATTTGTCTGAATCGCAGATTAAACGGAGGGCGCAGATAGCACGGATTATTAGCTGAATCACACCAAAGCAGCATTTGAGCGGGCGCATCAAGACTGGTAAATCTTTCTCACTGTGGGTTTGGGCTGCGGAGATCCCTCTCCTGATGTACAAGCGTATTGACGCCTATTTATGATTTATGAGCACCCTAAAATAATTGACGTTGAGATCGGCACCAAACGTTGCCCTAGGTGTTTTTCTCAGGGATAAAAGTGGGGGGGCTGGATAATATTTAGAAAATAGGGTAATATTTACATAAGATTTACGCACTTCAGGGAGGTCGCTAGATAATGTTAATAACACTGTCTCTCATTAAACGTAAAGCGATAAAAATGTTAACAGAAAATACCCAGGGAAATAACCGGATGGCAGCGAAACCGTATGTTTGTTGCAGGTGAAATATCCAATATAATCATGACGGAGAGAACAAAATCAATGAACCCAAGGAAGGGTGTGATATGAGCGAAACGGGTGTAGGTTTGTCCGATCTGCCTGATGGGTGGGTCTGGACGACCTTGGAGAGAATCAGCGAAATCATATTGGGACAATCGCCCCCGTCATCGACTTATAATACTGACCGAAAGGGGCTCCCTTTTTATCAAGGTAAACTTGAATTTGGTAAAACTTACCCAACGCCACGAAAATGGTGTGCCGCACCAAAAAAAATCGCTGAAAAAGGAGATGTGTTTATTTCTGTCCGGGCGCCCGTCGGTCCGACGAACTTATGCCCTGAAAAATCCTGTGTCGGTAGAGGGCTTGCAGCAATCCGTGGGTTAAATGGCATTGAGCCGTTTTTCCTCCTCTATTTAATGCGTACCTACGAAGATGTGCTCGCGGGCAGGGGTGTTGGAACAACTTTTAATGCGATAACGGGAAACCAACTCAGAACCTTTGAAATTCCCCTTCCCCCACTCCTTGAACAACACCGTATCGTTTCCAAAATCGAAGAACTCTTCACCAAACTTGACGCAGGAATAAACGAGCTCCACAAGGCACAATCCCAACTCAAGCGGTATCGTCAATCTGTCCTGAAAGCCGCCTTTGAAGGGAAACTGACTGAGGCGTGGCGGGCAGAGCAACCGAGCGAAGTCAACCGTACCACATCAATTGAGAACGATCTGCCCGATGGGTGGGTCTGGGCAAAATTAGAGGAAACCAGTGAAATCATATTGGGGCAATCCCCACCATCATCAACTTATAATACTGACCGAAAGGGGCTTCCTTTTTATCAAGGTAAACTTGAATTTGGTGAAACTTACCCAACGCCACGAAAATGGTGTGCCGCACCAAAAAAAATCGCTGAAAAAGGAGATGTGCTTATTTCTGTCCGGGCACCTGTTGGTCCGACAAATTTATGCCCTGAAAAATCCTGTATCGGTAGAGGGCTTGCAGCAATCCGTGGGTTAAATGGCATTGAGCCGTTTTTCCTCCTCTATTTAATGCGTGCTTATGAAGATGTGCTCGCAGGCAGAGGCGTTGGAACAACTTTTAATGCGATAACGGGAAACCAACTCAAAACCTTTGAAATTCCCCTTCCCCCACTCCCTGAACAACAAGCCATCGTCTCCGAAGTCGAATCCCGGATCTCCGTTGTCGACGAAGTGGAGAAAACCATTATGGTAGAACTGAGACGCGCCGAGCAATTGCGGCAGTCCATTCTCAAAAAAGCCTTCTCTGGGAGATTGGTGCCGCAAGACCCAAACGATGAGCCTGCCAGTGCCCTGCTTGAACGGATTAAGGCACAAAAAGAGATTGTTTTTTAGCAAAAAATTATGTTAGAATTAAACGTGGTTTGATTGCACTTTTTCGGTAGTTTGATTTATGAGTACCCCTCATCTAATTGTTCGCAATCTTTTATCCGTTCTTCCACTCCCGACTCTTAAAGCCGATAGAACGCACGGGCGTTCTCTGCCATGATGTTCCGCTTCAGCCCCGGAGGGAGATTCGTCGGTAGGGTATGATCGGGGGAATCGAAGTCCCAATGGGGATAGTCGGTGGCAAACATCAACCTTTCATCGGCGTTGATATGTTGGAGCAGCTGTTGAAAGTACTCCGGTTTGGGCGGTTCCTCGATCGGCTGGGTCGTCATCCAGAAATGGTCACGGATGTACTCTGACGGCAACCGTTTGAGGTAGGGCACCTCATCGCGTAGCTTTTTCCACGCGCGGTCAAGCCGCCACATCAGCGGTGGGAGCCAGGCAAAGCCGCCCTCAATCAGGGCTACCTTGAGCGTCGGAAAATGCTCGAAAACGCCCTCGCAGACCAGACTGGTCACCTGTGTCTGAAACGCTTGCGTCATGCCAGTGTGATCTTCAATGTAGTGGGAGGGCTTACCAACGGCGGTAATCGGACCGACACCAACGCCGGTGAAGTGAATTCCGATCGGCAGGTCATGGCTCACGGCAGCCTCGTACATCTCCCAGTATTTGCGCCGTCCCAACGGTTCCATTGTGCGTGCGAGCAGCAATATTTGGACAAATCTCGAATCTTTGGCGAGCCGATTAATCTCCTGCGACGCCAACTTACCATCGTCACAGACCACTATCATCGACGCACGAAGCCTTGGGTCTGGATCCAACCACTCATCGATCTGCCAATCGTTGACTGCCCGCGCAAATGCTGCAGCATATTCCAGATTGGGCATCTCACAGACGGGGGTCAAGCAGTTCAGGATGCCATATTCAATATTCCACAAATCAAGCAGCTGTTCCTGAAGGTAGTTTAGATCTGATCCCGGACGGTTACCGGAGGGGGTCCAAGCGTCGTAACGCGCCCCGTAGGGCATACCACGCGGGACATACCCACCGACACGGTCGGGTGCGCCCAACATCTGATGATGCCGACGCCAACGCTCGGAGAGATACGGATATAACACCGTCTCCGAAGATAGGGTGTTATGTATATCACAATCAATAACAGGGAATCTCCGCCGTTGTCGTCCTTTCTCGTCTCCCTTAAATGTTTTCGTCTCTTCCATCTTTATGCACTCCCTTCTACATCTCCACCGCTTTTCCCGTCGCCGCGGATTCGAAGATCGCATCGATAGTCCGCATCTGGTTGATGCTGTTCTCCGGCGGGATTCGGTGCGGTTGACCCGTTTCAAGGCAATCGCACAGGTGAGCGAGCTGATTCGTGAACTGATGGATCGGTTCGAAGTTGATGAACTCCGTTCCATCCGGGGTCCGGTGCTCCAGATCCACAGACCGATTCTCGTTGTTCCACGCGATTTCTATTCGGAGCATCCCTCCGCTCCCACAGATTTCAACGTACTGCGCGGTCGCCGTATTGAACCCAACAGAAATCTGCGCCGTACGGTCGTTTGGAAATACGAGCAGTATGTACATAGCGTCATCAACCTCTAAGCCCGGCTGTGACGAAGCAAAGACGCGAATCGGATCCGCGCTAAACATAAAGCGCGCCTGATGGATGCAGTAACAGGCGAGGTCGTAGACGCTACCGCCGCCCTTTGCCTTGTTAAAGCGCCAATTGTTCTCCGGTTTCCGCGTTTCCGGACCGGCACCGCTGCCACCCGAACAGAACGTACTACGAATCGTCAGCACATCGCCAATAGCACCCGCCTCCGCCAACTCCTTCGCTTTGAGGTGCATCGGATGATGGCGGAATTTGAAGGCTTCCGCGAGAAGGATACCGTTCTCTTGCGCCGCAGCGACCATCTCTCTTGCTTCAGCTGCATTATTGGTGAACGGCTTTTCGCACAGGATGGCTCGCACTTTCCGGGATTTGGCAATCTGAATCCCTGTCTCGGCGTGGACTGCGCCCCAGTTACAGAGGATGGCGATATCCAAGTTTGCGTCCTCAAGCATATCGTCTAAGTCGAGGTATCGGTTTGGAACGCCAAACTGTTCACCATAATTATTTAATGCGTCCTGTGAAAGGTCGCAGATAGCGGAAAGGTCAGCACCGTCGAGTGCTTGGCAAGCGGTACCGTGTGCCCGGGCAATGCCGCCGCTCCCAACGAGACCCACGCGGTAAGTCTTTGAGTAATTCGACATAGTTACACCTCAGTATGTTTAGTTTCGAATATATGCGAGAAATGGGACGGGAAAAAGATGTCAATCTCTCCGTCGCTGCCCAAAATCACAGTTATTATTTTTGGTTCAAGTAAATAGTAACGCAAGTTGCTAGTGATGTGAAATGTCACGAAACGGGAAAATGGGAACTGAATTGGGCGCCTCACGGCTCGCAGTGGATTGACAAATCCACTGCACATATACGAACATGGCTTGGATATGTCTATCCAAGCCGAGCAGACTGGACAACTAGCAACTCAGGTGAGTAGTAGCACAATTCATTGCGCCCCTATATCCAACGGTCATCAACGATCATAACTGGGGTGGGGCGCGTATTTGGAAACGAGTTCAGGAGGATATTGCCGATCCAGTTTATCAGATTTTTTTTGCAATCTATCAGATTTTTTCTGCAAAGCCTTGGATTTGGAGTGATGTGCCTTCAGTTTGTCTAATAGCACCTCCTTAGCTGCCCTTCCCTCTGGTGTCTCCGCAAAGCCATCAGGAGCATCAAAATAACCGGATACAAGTGGCTCAATCTCCCGATGCAGTTTATTGAATTCCAAGGACAATTTTTCCTGTTCCGCCCAAAGCGCATCGCGTTTTTCATAGTAGCTATCCCAATCCCGAAAGTCGTTTACGCTCGGAACACCGAACACACCGAGCCCCGTCAACAGCAATCCCACGGCGAAAAGCAGCACAACGGTAAAACCGACCATCTGTAGGGTAGAGCTTCGCCTGTTCATGTGTTACCCTTGCCTCCGACTACACCCAATATACGATATTATGACCTTCAAATCCGCCTTAGTCCCAGCCGGTCATTCCGAATCATCCGGTTCCACCTTTTCAAACTTGTCATCCGTTGAATTTCGAGTCAAAATGATAAGATTGTAGGTGCGGTATGTACCCTGTGTGGCATGGACCGCCTCGGAGAGCAGGAGATCTTCGATGCCGTCGCTATTAAAGTCAGCGCGTGCCACTTCAGTCAAATGTTGCCTCAGTTCGTCGGCCTCGCAGATGAGCCGGTTATCACCTTTGTCCGTCACCTTGAGTAGCCCCTGATTCGCCCGATCTTGATATGTCACATTCTCAATGTTATACCCGTATGTCTGCTCAAAATCGGTCAGGACAGGAAACAATGAAAGGGGGAGCAATTCTAAATCAAACACTGCCTTGTCAGAAGTTGGGAGGAAACTTTGTTGTGGGATTGTTGCTTTCTCAAGTAAGTTGAGGGTTCCACATGGATACTTGAACCACGATGCCATTGAGATGTCGTAAGTTGAGGAGGGGTAGTAGCCATCCTCAATCGCAGCATCATATTCCCTACACGTACGCACATGGATTTTTTTCTCGTGTCTGCTCTTTGTTTTTCTGCTCCTTGTCAGTGTTACGCCATCCGTTTTATTACCACCCATATCAATAGGTCGATCTCTAAGGGCTTCAATATCCGCTTTGGTGATAGACTTCACTTCGGTGCCGTCGGCGAATACTATACTCCTGACCAATTCAAAGGTAAGTTCTTTCGGCTTTACGGAGGTCTCACTTGCCGGTGCCGGAGTCGTTTTCGCTTCCTCCGCCTCGCTACGTCCCTCACAGCTCAAGACAAAAACTGTATAAAGCACCACAAACAAGAAACCAATTCTCATACATAAGCATCTTTGCCTAAGTCCCATGATACTACTCCTTTTTCGTCTACAGCTGAAATCAACCTTAGGGTCATTTAATTCTCCTGTAGTTCGATCTCCCGGTTGAGGCTACGGCGGGGCAAGTCGCTTTGGATCCCGCCTGCCTGCTCTCGGCTTGTCGGAGTCCCGATTCATCGGGCCTGCCCCGATCCTATCGGGGGATTTATCGGGGATGCCCCGCCTACGGCTGGCTGCATAAGTCCTGCTACAGTTGAAATCAACCTCCATCCATTGGACGATACGGATCGATAAAACGGTTCTCCGCATCCTTGCGCCGCGGTGGGGGCAGGGCATCGACTTTACCGCGCAACCTTGCAAGTGCTTCAGCATAGGCGGGGGTGTCAATCAGATTGTTACATTCATCGGGATCGCTCGATAAATCGAACAACTGTTCGGGCCAACCGGCATCGTTATCGAATCGAAAATACTTCAGGTCATCCTGCTTGACCATCACAGAGGGACCATTATGAACACGCCAGAGTTCGCTGTAGACCGTGTTCTGCCAATCATCGGTATTCCCGTCGATGAGCGGCACCAACGAGCGGCCATCAAGTTCGTCGGGAGCGGGGATGTCAACTAAGTCGCATAGTGTCGGGAACAGGTCTACCAACGATACATTCTGTTCGAGGACCTGCGGCTCACGTCCAAACCGCTTTGGATTCCAGATAGAGAACGGCACACGTGCCGACGCATCAAAGAAGCTCTGTTTCTCCCACAATCCTTTCGTACCGAGCATTTCGCCGTGGTCCGAGAGAAATACAATGATGAAGTCATCGAGGACGTTGAGATGTTCCAGTTTTTCGATCACGCGGCCAAACTGCTGGTCCATCCAGTCAATCATGCCGTAGTAGGCGGCGGTGGCACGGTGTGCCTGACGGGGCGTCACATCCTCACCAAAGCGGACTCTGAAGAAATCGCTGCACTCAAATTTATCGTTCGGATCCTCAATGATCGGCTCGACACGCTGCATGTAATAGGTGAACAGGTCGAGCGGGCACTGATACGGATAGTGCGGACACCAGAGGCTCACCGCCATGCACAGCGGATTCGGCGTGTACCGGTCGTAGGAGGCATCCACGAAATACTCCTCAAGGAACAGCAACGCGCCATCTACGGCGTACTGGTCTTGGAGCATCCAATATCCCATGCCGGGCTGGGCATCACGAATTTCTTGGATAACCTTGTTCTGCTTAGCACCGGTGCCCGGCTCTCGCTGAAATTGGGCGGTGTGTTTATCATCAACGGCTGGGTAAGGGTACCCATTATCACCCACAATGTCCCGACCAACCCGCTCCCGCCAACCGTGCATGACATCTTTGCCGACGAAGTGCATCTTTCCCGCTGCACACGAGTAATAGCCGTAGTTGCCCAGATGCCCCGGAATCGTTCGCACCTCGGTAGGCATCGGATCGCCGAAGTTGAGGCTCCCACAGTTCCGAGGATAGAGGCCGGAGATAAAACTCTGCCGTGCGGGCACACAGATAGGCGAGGGCGTGTACGCATTGCGGAAGTAGGTCCCCTCGTTGATAAATCTGTCCAACGTGGGCGTACGAACCTGCTGGTCGCCTTCGACGGGTAACACGTCCGGACGATGCTCGTCATTGATTAGCAGCAGCACATGGGGTTTTTGCTGAGACATACCGTTCCTTATTCAGAGCGTTGCAGGGAGGAGCGATTCCGATCAAGTCACTACACACAGATATCAAGAGCGTTTACGCCGCTAAAATCCGCTCATACACACGCATCCGTTCCCCTTCCGTCTCCTCTGGATCGACCAGTTTGAGCCATACCGCCTGATCCGGCCGCTCACCGCTGAGTTGTTGAACAGCACCCGCCTGATCCGGACGAGGACCACTCCAGATCACTTCCCCATCTTGCAGATAGATATAGGAACCAGCGTGGCCACTCACCAACCGATCTTGGTTTTCCCGATAAAATAGTGCCTGCTGAGACGCGGTTTGACGCAGACCGGCAATTTTTTCGGTGGGATCCGTCTCCTCCGAATCGAACTCGGCGAGGGGCGGCTGTAGCTCACCCATGTTAAAGTCGATCTCCTCCAGATTCACAGTCCCAAATCCGTGCTCCGCAGCCACTGCAACCGGGCTTCGATCACGGCGGAAAGGCGGTTGGGGCCAATCGAGGCGTGGGTCAGTACCCATCAGGTAACTGCCACAGGCATCCGTGGCGATCACATGGTCGCCGGCAATCAGCGCGTCACAAATACGCCCTTCTCCGCCCCACTCCCGTCTCGCTTGTCCCGTCAAACCGTCGATGATATTGAGACAAGGTTGGGTAATCAGACCAAGGTCGGGTAGGACGTACGACAACCGAATCACATGGTGAAAATAGGTCCTCACTCGGCCGTGAGGCGGTATTGGCGGCAAACCAAAGAGATTCTTCAGACACAGCGTGATGCCCATAAAGGCGTGGTTCTTCATCTTAGCGATGGAGACAAAAGCATCCGCTTCTCCAATCGAGGCGGAGAGTTGGTATTCAGAGAACATAATACCGCCGCCGGGAACCTTGTATTTCGTAAAGGGCGGATCGCCGGCTTCGATGTAGGGGATGTCAAACTCCTCAAAGATCGGGCGCATATTAAAATCATCACCGGGGCGCTCTCCCGCTGGCACCATGCTGGTATCCAACACGAAGATATCTGCATCGGTGCGTTCGCGCAACAGACGAAGCGATGCGCGAAGGACATCATCGTCAACCAGTTCCTGCCGTCGTCCGCCGATACGACGGATATTGTCCGTACGCATCTGCATGTTCACCTTGATACCAACTTTACGGGCTTTTTCGATCTTTTCCCATGAACGCGTCAGCGGTGAGGTAATTGTCTTAAGCCTTTCGTAGATTTCTTCCTGCGAGGCTTTATGACTACAGTGAATCGCACGAACTTTATACGCTTTATCTTCGGACATATTGAACTCTCCTATCGGATTGTGAATTGTAGACGCTTGTGATATAAAGTCACTTAATTATATCTTCTTCCCTCATACTGATATAGCTGCCATCGCCGATAATAACATGATCTGTCACACGGATATCGAGTAACTCTCCCGCCTTGACCAACTGTCGCGTCGCGTGAATATCCTCCGGACTGGGTGCGGGATCACCGGAGGGATGGTTATGCACAAGGATAATCGATGCCGCCGCTTCCTCTATTGCAAATCGGAAGACTTCACGGGAATGGATGATGCTTGCATTTAAGCTTCCTTCAAAGATGCGCCGATGCTTGGTCACATAGTTCTTCGTGTCGAGGCAAAAAACATGGAGCTCCTCCTTGCGTAGATCTCGCATCGAAGGCATCGCCATTCGCGCAACATGTACAACATCGCTGGGCGAACTAATTTGTGGTTTTTCTTCCAGAAAAGCCGCCATCCGTCGTCCCAACTCAAAAGCTGCCCTGATTTGCCCCACCTTCACCGTGCCCAGCCCTTTGATACCGTCCGCAATCTGCCGCTCGCTATTATCCGCCAACCGCTTTAAGTTGCCGTTATATTTCTGAAGCAGCTGTTCTGCGACCTGAATAGCCGTTGCAGTGCCCGTTCCGGTCCGAATAATAATCGCAATCAGTTCCGATGTTTTGAGCGCCTGTGGACCATATTTGTAAAGCCTTTCGAGTGGTCGCTCGTCTTCGGGAAGGTCTTTGATTCGAAGTCTGTATTCTGTCGCTTCCATTATCACCGCCTTAATAACTATAGTAGATTAGGACTTACACGCTTCAAGAGGGAACAACGATCGTTGTTCCCTACGAACTTTGTGATGGTGCCTCTGTTGTAGTTGCCCGATTCATCGGGCGTTGAGAAGGGTGTCTAGCGGCGATAAATCGCCGAACTACAAGGGGTTGAGTACCCAACTGCGTAATTTCTAGTGCTCTGTCAGATAAATGCTAATGGTCCTGCTCGTTGTGGATTGACAAATCCACAACACCGCTGCAAGGCGGGCTTGGATATGGCTATCCAAGCCGAGCAAGTCTAACAACTAGCAACTTAGGCATATTTAGGATATCTTATTCATCTTAAGATGGAAAAGTGTAAGGCAGATTATACCAAAATCGGCAGGGGAAGGCAATAATTATGAACGGTTGATTTAGCTTTTTGCCGGAAATTTCCAACGCCTAAGAAGGATCCTCGTGAGGAATCTCCACTTTTTGTGTTGATGTTTGCCTACCGATGTGATAGAATACAAACGCACTTATTTGATGAGCAGTTTGATAGATGCCATACTTTTGCCAGCTAACATTTTCCCATTTCTTGCCCATTTCCCGATTTGTCTTGGGCATCCAAGTTCTCAGCCGGTCTGACGCAACTCTCTTTCTATCGACAGTTACTATCTCACTCAACCGGTTATTCAAGGAAATGTAAGCAACTGAACGCTCTGTATTACGAACATTTTTTTAGGGAAACCTTCCCGCGCTTTCCCTACCGCAGAAGAGATTAATTCTGAAATACCATCCAATACGACTGATTATCCCGTTTGAGGAGGGGTTCAATGCGTGACAAGAACGATAGAAGGCGACCTGAGACAATACCAGAAGACGATTTCCGGCTATTTGACGACTTTGAGGACGAAATTGAAGACGATGAGGATCAGGTGGGCACCCCTCGCTCCCTGATGTTAGTGGATCGACTCATTTATGCGACCCAAGAGGACGATCGCCGGCGACCATTGCTGTTTCAACTTCGGCGGGCAATTGTGGAAGATGAAATGACCTTCCAAGAAGCGAGGGAAGCCATCGTCGAAATGCAGGAAACAATCGAAAAGTTGACCTCTCCTGCCAACCGGATCGGGACGCTGCTCGGAATGCCGAAAAAGGAGGTTGCTCACGTCATTATCGGTGGATCCGAATACTATGCGAATATTGACCCACAACTGGATCCCGCAGCCCTCAAAATTGGCTTTAGCGTACTCCTTAATGATGCTTATGTTATCGTCGGTGAATTGGGATATAATACCTCTGGATCTATCGCGAAAATCGCTGATCTAATGCCTGACGGGCGGCTGCGTGTTGGCGGTGAACCTGCCGGGTTGCAATCGATCATTCTGCAACGCTCCACCGATTTAGCCAATGCAAAGCTTAAAGTCGGCGACGAAATCCGCATGGACCCGAACTCCAAAGTAGCATTAGAACGCTTAGAAATACAAGAAGCACAGGATTACTACCTCGAAGCTGTGCCAGATCTTCCTTGGTCGAAGGTAGGCGGATTAGACGATACTATTGAACTCATAAAAGATACCATCGAATTGCCGATTTTACACCCAGAGCTCTTCGATACATTTCAATACGCGCCCCCAAAAGGTTTTCTCCTACACGGTCCACCGGGTTGTGGAAAAACACTCATTGGGAAGGCGACAGCACACAATCTGACACAACGATTGAGCGAAGAGGAAGGGGCTGAAGTGGAAGGGTGTTTCCTCCACATCAAGGGACCTGAAATCTTGAATATGTGGCTTGGCGAGTCGGAGCGCAAAGTCCGTGAAATCTTCCAGATAGCGCGTGAAAAGAGCAAAGAAGGTTACCTGCCCTTTGTATTTATTGACGAAGCAGAATCGATCTTAGGAACACGTCGTTCATTCCGCTCTCATAACATCTCCAATACCGTAGTCCCGATGTTCTGTGCTGAGATGGACGGGATTGAATCCTTGCAAGATGTTGTAATCATCCTTGCAACGAACCGTCCCGATCTTATTGATCCTGCGATTTTACGCCCCGGCAGAATTGATCGGAAGATTAAAGTCACCCGTCCCGATAAAGAGGCATCGCAGGCGATTTTCCGCATTTATCTCACACCAGATTTACCGCTCCACCCAGAAGTCCTTGATGCTCATAACGGCGATGCAGAGGCAGCAGTCTCCTATCTCATTGATCAGGTTACCGATCAACTGTTCCAACGGCATGAAGACAACAGGTTTTTGGAGGTCGCCCTGCGAAGCGGTCGCCGTGATACTATATACCGTGGCGATCTATGTAGCGGCGCTATTGTCGATTCTATTGTCCAACGCGCAAAAGAGTCCGCAATCAAACGTGCGATAGAAGGCACCACAGATGGGGTTGGCATTCGCGTTGAAGACCTGTTGGAAGGCGCATTGTCAGAATATCGCGAGAACGATATCTTTCCCCCGACAGACACCGTCGAGGATTGGCTTAAGCTGCTCGATTACGATCCAGAAAACGTCGTCAAAGTCACCCCAATCCGTCCAGAAAAATCAACGCGCAGAAAAGCTGCGAGCAGCGTGATTTAGGGTGAAGCGTTTATGCAAAGACTTTTTGGAATCGAAACCGAATACGGAATCACGTTAGAGTCAGAGGAACACGTTGATCCCGTCAGCCAATCTGTCGAATTGATTAAGAGCTACCGGCAGGACGATTTTCGACCGATGTGGGATTATAGTGGCGAAGACCCGTTCCAAGACGAGCGTGGTTTCCGTGCAAAAGCCTTGCAGGAACACCCCGACGAGTTGGAACACCAGAAAGCCGACCGCCAGCGCAATCTTTCCTTCGCTGAAATCAAAAGCGATTTGATCCTGACCAACGGTGCCCGTTTATATAACGACCACGCCCACCCCGAATACTCCACTCCAGAATGTTGCAGCCTTTTTCAATTGGTCGCCCACGATAAAGCGGGAGAGCGCATACTTCAGCAGTGTGCGGTAAGACGAAGCGAAAAATTAGGCAAGCGTGTCCTATTATATAAAAATAACACCGACTTCCATGGCCACAGCTACGGCTGCCACGACAATTACCTGATGTCGCGGGATATTCCCTTTGACGACCTTAAAGCGAGCATCATGCCATTTTTTGTGACACGCCAGATCTTTGCTGGGACGGGAAAGGTGGGAATCGAAACCGAATCAGGATTGACCTCCGCCGGTTTTTTCCAGATTGCACAACGATCGGACTTTTTCCATGTCGAGGTCAGCGTCGATACCATGCACAACCGCCCGATTGTGAATACGCGCGACGAACCGCACGCAGATCCCGCAAAATATCGTCGGCTACACGGCATTGTCGGTGACGCCAATATGTCAGAGTACGCGACAGCGCTCAAGGTCGGCACAACCGCACTCGTCATCGATCTTATTGAGCAGAAGCGCGTCCCCGGTTGGTTCGCCTTGCAAAACCCACTCCACGCGATTAAGGAAATCTCCCGTGACCAGACTTATCAGTGGCGGTTCAAATTAGCCAACGGTAAGAGTATTTCCGCAATTGATTTGCAGCGAGAATATCTCGCGCTCGCCCAAAAGCACCTCAACGGAGAACGCGACGATACCGACTGGGTCCTCGTTGAGTGGGAATCTACCCTCAATGCACTCGAAAAAGATCCGATGGATCTCACAGATCGGTTGGATTGGGCCGCCAAGAAATGGCTATTGGAAACGTTTATTGATGAGGAAGGGCTTACTTGGGATGACCCGTGGCTACAGAGCCTTGATCTCGAATATCACAACATCGATCAAGAGGCGGGGTTATATTATGAACTTGAAGCGAGCGGATTGGTGAGACGGCTTGTCACCGACCAACAGGTTGAAAGCGCTATCCACAATCCACCTGCCGATACCCGTGCATATTTTCGAGGCAAATCGTTGGACAAATTCCGTCCACAAGTCAAATCGATCCAATGGGATAACGTGACATTTAACATAAAGGGCAAAAGAAGCCCGGTCTCTGTGAGTATGAATCAGCTCGCGGATGCAGAGATGGCGGAAAAGTACAATCGCATCCTCGACCAAGCGCAGACGGTGGAAGCGTTGGTTGAAAATTTAGAGCTTAGCAAATAAACCCCCAAATCTATTCTCTTACAGGAGGTTATTACCATGACAGCACAACATTTGATTTATCTACGCGATCGGATTCAAAGACCGGTGAAGCCGACGGGACCGGGCGACGGTGGAGACGATGACGGTCCCAAACGTCCGGACGTCACCAGACCGGATACGAGGAATCTGGTTAGACGGATGCGCCGCGTCGATAAAGACCAATCCAGGCGTTATCGCCAGCGAACAGGTGAGTAACCCATGACAAATCACAAGGGGAATTTCCTCGACCTCTTGAAAGCGAACGAGTGCCAGATTCAACTGGATCTTCCCGCAACATCTGGAAATGGGGCTTCGCCTGCCATACAAGAAATAGAAGGCACTACTGTCCTTGCCGTGCGTTATAAGGATGGCGTCCTCATCGGTGGAGACCGGCGGGCAACGGCGGGTAATGTCGTCATGTATGACCGCGCGGACAAGCTGCTCCAGATTGACGAGCACTCTGTCCTCGCGATCGCAGGCTCTCCTGCCATGGCTTATGAAATGGCGCGAGTCCTCGAACATTCGTTCCAATATTTCCGCCGAAGCCAACTCCAAGAATTGAGCCTCGAAGGCAAACTGCGCACACTCTCCCGCCTAATTCGCGAAAACCTGCCTATGACATTGCAAGGTATCGGGGGTGTGATACCGATCTTTGCGGTCTATGATCTGCTGAACGAAGATGAAAACGGCGGCAAAATCTTTTTCTATGACGCGCTCGGTGCCCATTTTGAGAGCACCGATTTTGCGACCTCTGGATCCGGCTCTGTGTGGATTCGCGGGATCTTGTTCTATCAGAACCGTTGGGGCGAGAAACCACTTGCTGACATGGATGAACAAGAAGCCACTGTTACCGTTTTGCGCCTACTCGACGCAGCCGCAGAATATGACTCGGCAACGAGCGGTTATAACCCGAAATCAAATATCTATCCAACCGTAAAAACAATTACGAAGGACGGAATTCAAGATCTCTCTGTCGAAAGACTCCAGGAGATTTACGCTGAATCTGTAGAGACAACCTATGCTAGATGAACCATATCGGTGGCTTGAAGCCGTTAACAACCGACGCGACTATATCGAAGACCAACTTCGCGGTGGCAGCCCCGTTGTCGGCCTAAGATATGAAGATGGTCTTTTGCTTGTGACCATTGGACGAGGACAACGTAAAATCTTTGAGGTGCATGACCGAATCGCACTCTCAGCTATAGGGCATAGCGCCGATATTGAACGGCTGCGCATGATGGCAACTGACACCGCATCCGTGCAAGGTTTTCAGAGTTCCGTTGATGACGTCACCCTCCATCGCCTGACAAATTTCGTACTGGGACCCACTATCAAGCAATCCTTTGAAGCCATCTTTGGCTCCGCCTACATCATTAAAATGCTAATGGCGGAACTCGGTGTGCGCGGTGAGGGTGATGGATTTGTCGCCCTGAACTACGATGGCACCCTACAATCGAATCCAGATAGGGAAGTTATCGGCGGCACCCACGAAGCCGAAACAGCGATGCAGCATTACCTGTCTGCCGCTGACACGTCTGAGTCTTCGCTTACCGATTCCTTACAGCTTGCACTTGAAACTTGGGTCGTCGGTTGGGGGTTGGGACTGCAACAAACGGAGGCTGATTCAGATGAGGACGCAAACGAGGATTCGGAATTGACCACGGACAAAGAACGGCTACACGAAGTCCTTAGAGACGAATTGCAGGCGGGAGAGATTGAAGGGGCAGTATTGGAGACTTCGCGCCGGACCAATAGCAAGTTTCGCCTTTTAACTTCGGGCGAAATTGATGCAGCCATTGCAGACTGGCTCTGATATGAGTACGGACAAACTCGCGTTTGTCCCTGAGGCAAAATCGTGAGCAGACGTATTTTTGGTATCGAAACCGAATTTGGATGCATGGCAGACTCGGATGGCTCTCTGGGCTCTTCGGAGGGGACAGCCGCGCTCGTGCGGGACTATATCTTTCACGAACTGAAACTTGGCATGTCCGATATGCACTACCGAGATTGGGGGGAACCGCCCGGCAACGGCGGCTTTCTGTTCAACGGTGGGCGGCTTTACATCGACATGGGCCATCTTGAGTATGCCACACCGGAGTGTATCAACCTCTTCGATCTAATCGCTTACGACAGAGCCATCGAGCAGCTAATCATCTCAATCCTCGACGATGTCGGGTTGAAAGACGATATCTCCTTCTTCAAAAACAACATCGATCACTTTACAGGGGCGACTTTCGGTTGCCATGAAAATTATCAACTCCGGCGGGATGTTCCCTTCTACAAAGTCGTCATTCCTACGCTGCTGCCGTTCTTTGTCACACGACAGATTTTTGCTGGGGCAGGTCGTGTTGGCGGACACGAAGAGATCCTTGAATTCGGGGATTCCCATCATCGACGTGACGATTTCGTAGGCTACCAAATCTCTCAACGCGCGGATCACATTGTCACAGAAATCTACGAGTGGATACAGTTCAGCCGAGCGATCATCAATACGCGGGATGAACCGCTCGGCGACTATACCAAGTATCGACGCCTCCATCTACTTGTCGGCGATTCCAACATGTCCGAATTTGCAGCGGCTTTGAAAGTTGGAACGACCTCCCTGATACTTGATCTTCTTGAGGACGGGCATCGTCCCCGCGATATGAGCTTAGTCAACCCGGTACACGCTATTAAAGATATCTCGCGCGATCAGACCTTCCAGTGGACTGTCGAACTAGCTTCTGGCAGCACCATCTCAGCGATAGATCTACAGCGTGAATACCTCGATCTTGCCCAAAAAGTCTTAGCAGGCAGGGATGAAGATACGGACTGGGTATTGACCGAATGGGAAGCGGTTCTGGACGACTTGGAAGCAGATCCGGAACGTCTACTCGATCGCGTTGATTGGGTAACCAAGAAATGGCTGCTTGAGGCTTTTATGGCGGAGGAGGGGTTGGAGTGGGACGACCCGTGGATTGAGAGCCTCGACCTTGAATACCACCACCTGAACCAAGAAAAGGGATTGTACTACGAACTTGAGCGCGAAGGACATGTGAGACGAGTGACGACGGATGAACAGATTGAGGCAGCGATCCGAAATGCCCCTGAAAATACAAGGGCAAAAGCCCGTTCCTATGTAATGCGTTATCTATCTCAAAATCGCTTACCCTGTATCATCGATTGGAATCAGATCTATTTTTCGCACGAAGAGCCCTTTGAGATGAAAGATCCCTTTGAGACCTACGATGCGGAGGTTGAAGACCTATTGAAGCGGCTCAGTCAACAGCCACGTCCAGCTTCACGGCAGACGCGCATTCGGTTAAGACGAGAGTGAAACAGGAATTAAAAAACGTAGGTGGATAGGCGGATTTGTATTAAATATCCTATAACAACTATTACCGGATATTCTTCCAGAAGGGAGGATATATAAATGGACTTCTCAGCATGGTCTCCGTCACATCTGATTGTGGCAGCACTAGCATTGGCAACGATAATAGGACAAGCCATCGCCGTGTTAACGCGACTGAAAGCGAACACGGAACAGCTGCAAAAGCAGGGCGAGACATTCGTTCATGCGATGGAACGGCTAGAAGATCGGATCGACAAGCGATTCGAGGAAGTGAATCATCGGTTTACTGAAGTGAATCAACGACTTACGGATATGCAAGCGGAAATCCGTGACGTTAGAAGTGAAATGCGCCAGTTAAACCAGAACCACATCGACCACCTATCCCACCACGAACCATAAAGGGATAAGAACCCTCCCTAAATATAGGAAAGAAACGTCCGCTCCTATTTCTCGCAAAGTGAAATTCATCTGAATCAGCCAAAAGGCGATGTCAAAAACATTGCTTTTTTTATCCCCTCAAATTGGCTGCGGAATCCTTAAATGCAAGAAGAAAACTCATTCCAATCCGGATACGTTAGCATCATCGGCGAGCCGAATGTCGGAAAATCAACGCTGTTGAACGTGCTGATGGGCGAGAAACTCGCAATCGTCACACCCAAGCCGCAGACGACACGGAACCAGATCACAGGAATCCTCACAACCGATTCTTACCAAATCATCTTCTTAGACACGCCCGGAGTCCTTACCCCTAAATATCGCCTACACGCCCAGATGGTCAAAGCCGCATATAGTGCAATCACAGACGCAGATCTTGTACTCTACATGATCGATGCGAGCAGCCTAAACTCCGGCATCGAAGAAAAAATTCTCGACGAACTTAAAAAGGCTGCACAACCGGTCATACTTGTAATTAACAAAATCGACCTCATACCTAACCCAGCACTTCTGCCAATTATCGCCAGCTATCAGGAAAAATTCCCTTTCCTCGAGCTCATCCCGATCTCAGCAACAACGGGCGATGGAGTGTCCCACCTCCAAGAATCCGTCATCAAGCACCTCCCCGAAGGTCCTGCCTATTTCCCACCCGATCAACTCAGTAACCTACCAGAACGGTTCTTTATCTCGGAAACGATTCGAGAGAAAATTTTCCTCAGAACCAGCCAAGAGATTCCCTACGCGTCCAGCGTCGTGGTCGAAGAATTCAAAGAACGTCCAAACGGAAAGATCTACATCAGTGCGATGCTTTATGTTGAACGACAATCGCAGAAAGGGATCCTTGTGGGAAAAGGTGGTAAGACAATTAAAAGGATCGGTCAGCTTGCCCGTGCGGAGATTGAGGGGTTCTTGGACACAACCGTATTTCTAGATTTGCGTGTGTCCGTTAAAGCAGATTGGCGACGCGATGAGCGAAAGTTGAAGGATATGGGATATATCTAAAAAAATCGGAAAAAAGGGTTGAACTCATTTTGATTTTTTGATAGACTATAACCCTACCCAAATTGTCCTCTCAATCTTATTGAGGCAGAGGACGGCAATACCCCATTTAACTTCTCGGTCATCGTGTTATATCGTTACACAGAAAGCGTAATTTCACTCGCCCCTACCCACACATCTTTTTAACATGTGGATACAGATTTAGTGTTAGCAAAAATATTCGATCCTCAATCACAGGACAATAGGAATGAATCACTCGAACGGCGGCAGCGATGATCGCTCTCCCCAGCCTCCAGCATCACAGCCATCCGAACTACCAACCGGTATACCAACTTCAACACCGCGTCTACCTGCCAACTCAGGACTGAATCCAGCATTAACTTTCGATCGATTCGTCGTTGGGCAAAGCAATCAAGAAGCGTTTGACGCAGCAAACAGCTTGACAAATGGGTTTGGAAAAATGGAAGGCATATTGATTATACACGGAGGGGTTGGACTCGGTAAAACCCACCTGCTACATGCAATCGGGAACCAATTCCGCCAGGGGCAGCTGAATCGCACGGTGTACTGCTCGTCAGCAGAGGGGTTTATGCGTGAATGGCTTCGATCCATTGCCACCCCTCAGAAAGCCGCCGCACTGCGGCGACAGTATAAGCACGTAGATCTTTTGCTAATTGACGATATTCAATTTTTATCGCCAGAACAAAAGATTCAGGAAGAGTTTTTCCATCTACTCAACTGCTTAAGTGAACGGGGGCAACGGCTCGTCTGCACCTGCGATCGCTTGCCGCAATTTCTGCAGGAGTTTTGGAGATCGACCGAGAGTCTCACGCAAAGACGCGCCGTTGAAATTTCTGCACCAGAGTTTGATTTGCGGGTGTCGATTCTGAAGCAGAAATTAAAAGAACGTGATTCTGGACCCGTACCGTTGAAGGTGCTCCGTTACTTGGCAAAGCATCTAACACAGCACATTCGTCAACTTGAGGGCGCACTTAACCGACTGATGGCAGAGGTGCGTTTGGGATCACCTTTGACCCTCCAAGCTGTTCATCATGTGTTAGAGAGTAAAACCCCAGATCGACCCCCATCTGACACAATCACGCTCGAACATATTCAGGAAACCGTTGCCCGGTATTTCCATCTCACCTTGTCAGAGCTATGTTCCCGAAAGCGCGGCCGGCGATTTGTACTCCCTCGACAAGTCGGAATGTACCTTGCACGTCAACTGACCCCGCTCTCATTGAAAGAGATCAATCAAGGATTTGGACAGAGTCGGGCAACAGTTGTGCGAAGCTGCCAACGGATCGAAGCGCTGCTCAAGGAAGACTTAGTACTCAGTCAGTCCATTGAGGCATTGACAGCCGAGTTGACACACCCTCAACAGCTCCGTGAGCAATCGGACGATTAATCTACTTGCCGTTACACGCCTCACCCCCCGAAAGACGATTCTCCTCCCGCCACACCAATAGCAAGGGCACCTTTATGTCCGCCTAATAACAGGCAACACAATATGAGATGGCCTCATTTCATCGTGCATAACTGTGTTAATAGCAACCTGGCCGGCAGCCTCGTTGTGAATGGCCCCGCCCGTATTGAGATTGCGGTCAAAACGCGGGAAACAACTACTCGTGACCGATACGCGGACCCGATGTCCCGGTAGGAAAACGTTGCTTGTTGCCCACAGATCGATCTCATATCTGTAGACCTTGCCGATCTCCAACAACTCAGGCTGCTGGAAAGAATCCCTGTATCGTGCCCGAAGGATGCCGTCACATAACAGTCGCGAGTAACCGTCTGGGTGCACATCAGTGAGCCGCACAACCCAATCGGTATCCGGCGCAGAGGACAGCCCATATATTACCGCCTTCACAGGGCCTGTGACATCAAGTTCTTCCGTCAGCGGCTCGCTGGTGAAGGTGAGACACCGTTCCTCAACCTCGTGCTGGTCATAGACACCGCCGGGCACATTTAATGTGTTGCCGCCACGCGTAGGAACAGGCTGGAACGGATCATACACAAAACTGTCCGGATTCTCACTCCCCTCAGGCGGCTGCGGCGATAGTGTCCCATCGTTCAAAGATTTGATAGAGCCGCTCTGTCCGCTGTGCAGATAATAGTTCGTGTATTGCGTGTCGGGCAGGGGCCAATCGGATTCATCACGCCATTCATTACGCCCCATCACGAAGACGCGCACCGGTGGCGTTTCCATAATCCCTGTGTCAATCCCCTTGAGCCAGTAATCAAACCAAGGGAGACGCAATTCGTTGAAGTCCTTAGCCGCATCAGATCCGAAATCAAACTCTCCGGCAGATTGGGTGTTGATAGCTCCAGGACCGTGCACCCATGGTCCGACAATCAGTTTTTGGCTTTGACGCGCCTTTTCCGTACGACCGCGCTGCTTGATCCCCATATAGTGCTTAAAGGTTCCCGTCATGAAGATGTCAAACCAGCCCCCTAAGTGGTACATGGGCGTTTCGACCTGATCGTGAAACTTATCCATGTTGAAGGTGTCCCAATATCCATCATCTGTTGGGTGTTGAAGCCACTCATTGAACCAATCGCTCAAGCCCTCAAAGAATGGACATGGATGCACCGGAAGTCGCGCATACCAGTCTTCCATCTCTTCCTGAACCTTTTCGAGTATACCTGTCTGCCGATCAAGCTCCTCCCCTTCCGCGAGGTGCGCGAGATTGTTCAACGTCACGCCATGCGCCCAAGCCATGTTGAATGCAAGCTCAAATGCACCGCTTCGGTACACCCATTCCTGATAGTAGTCCGCGGAAGATTCACGGACAAACATCGCTCGCAGATGGGGTGGACGACTGAGCGCGTTTCTGTACTGAGTCGCACCGGAATAGGAACCGCCGATCGTCCCTACATTGCCGTCAGACCACGGTTGCGCCGCCGCCCACTCGACGGTATCATAGCCATCGCGGTTTACCCCTGCGCCATCGTCCCGAAACGGATAAAAGTCGCCGTCAGAAGCGAATCTGCCGCGCACGTCTTGGATAATGACAGCGTACCCTCTCTGCGCAAAGAATTGAGGGGATCCCACCCCATTCTCGGATCCCGCTTCCTTGTTATACGGCGTACGTTCTATCAGGACCGGGAACTTGCCCTCTACATTAGGGCGGGTAACATTAGCACGAAGCACCGTCCCGTCCCGCATGGTAGCTTCTTGGTTCTTTTCATGGATCGTTTCATACTGAGGTTTTGATAATACTGATTCTTTGATCATGGTTTCTCCTTTAGACGATCACCGCGTTACCAATCCACCGGAGACAACGATTGTCTCACCTGTCATCTCGGACGCATCTGGACCCGCCAGAAAAGCCACAACGTTGGCAATGTCTTGCGGCTGCTGAAGCCGACCTAATGGAATAGAGTCACGACGACGCTCCATAAACTCGCCGGGGGATAGTCCCATCTGCTGAACCCCTATCAGGTCATCGAGCGTCCAGTTAAAAGCGGTCTCGACAATGCCAGGAGCAACGGCGTTGACGGTAACTCCGTGCTCCGCGAGGTTAGCAGCAGCCACCTTGGTGAGATTAATGATTGCTGCCTTGCTCCCTGCATAAGGCGGCGAGTAGGTCATCCCTCCAGCAATTCCAGCCACCGAGGCGATGTTGATAATCGTGCCACTTTTTTGCCTCATCATCAGTTTTGCCGCTTCCTGCATATAAAAATATGGACCTTTAAGATTCAGATTGAGCGTCCAGTCCCATATATCTTCTGTGACATCTGGAAATGGCTGTGTCCGTATGCCCCCAGCATTGTTGACCATAATATCAATGCGCTCGTAGTGATCCATGACCGCCTGAACAAAAGGTGGAGCATCCGCTGCTTTGGCTGCATCGAAGATTCCTGTAGCGATGGTGGCACCGGTCGCTTTGACTTCACTTTCCAATTTCTCCAGCAGATCTTCTCGGATATCGCTGGCGAAGACCGACGCTCCCTCCCGCGCCAACCGTAGGGTGGTTTCTCTACCGATCCCCTGGCCCGCACCGGTAATCGCTGCCACTTTGTCGTCGAGTCGGCGGGAAGATTCTGGTGTAGACTGAGACGCCTGATCCTGTTCCTGCATATTTGCTGCCTCCTCTATCGCTGTTTGCGTTGGAGTCCGTTGTCCATACTCTGTGTTCACAACACATCAACTTGTGGATAAATGCGCGATGCTGTCATTTGAGATCCTCGTTGATGAGCTGCCGAACCTTCTCCTGCGTCCCTTTTGTCATGAGTCTAAACCCTTCAAGCTTACCTTCATCGAGTGCTTCACCAAGAGAAGCGCGGCTATCAATGCCAAGTTCATCGTACAACGCCTTTGCGGTCTTGATGCCGACGCCAGGAAGCGCTGTCAACTCCAGCACAGTTTTTGGTGTGTGTTCAGCGAACTCCTCCAACTTGTTGCATGTACCGGTCTAGATAAACTCGCCGATAATCTCAGCAATGGTTTCACCGACGCCGGAGATTGCCGACAAACGCCCCTCATCGTGCAGCGCTTCTACGGATTCCGGGTGGCGCGAAATAGTATAGGCTAACCTCGAATACCGTGTAGCATGAGATGCTTCGTAGCCGCCAATGATTAGGATATCGTGGAGTTGCTTGAGTTTGTCCGCGATTTCGTCATTGCGTCGCCAGCGGGTGCGACCTTTCTGATCAGTATATGATGTGTCACCTTTCGGATCCATAACAGATTTGCCCCCATTTATGAAAAGTCTGAGAAAACGTTAGAGATCGGATTTGAGTTCCCAGATCTGAACCGTCGAGTCGAAAAGCCCAACTGCCATATATCTTCCGTCATGAGAAAACGCAAGGGATTCAATTCCAGTATCGACTCTCAGCGCAAACACTTCTGCATCTTTCTTGATGTCAGAAAGTATTAGCACTCCCGATTCATCACCCAGCGCAATGTATTTGCCATCTAACGCAAACGTGACGGCACGCGCCCAATACGCCCCCAAGTTGTCTAAAGCAATCAGCGGCTCCTTTGTACTTCTATTCCAAACACGAATTCCAGCCTTCGCTTCTATTTGACTATCGACAGCGAGCATCGAAGCGTCAGGTGAGAAATGCACGCTCCACACACCCAAGATGATACCTGTATCAATAAGATCCGCCGGGGTATCTCCCTTGATGTCCCACACCTCGATCTTTGTGCGGTGTCCTTCTCCATCCCGGTACGTACCTTCCGCTGCCGCAACGTGCCCTCCATCGTGTGAAATGGCTAAACCGTTTCTCACTTGTTCAACCGTGGTCAGGCGTTTTAGCAGTCGCTGCTGATCTACCTCCCAGATTTCTATCTCCTTATCCCCACGCGACAGCGCCACGAATTTCCCGTTTGCGGATAGACTCCCGTTTTCAAACCCACCATTGGTCAGAACCGTTTCTTGATCGGTGTCCAGAGCAATAAGCGTAACATCATCGCTCTCTTTTCTGACCAAGAGCAGATTGCGAGCTGGCGAGTATGCAAACAGGTCCTTGGTCGAAGTAATATGTTTTTCGTTTCGGGTTTCTAAATCCCACTGTACCACGCTCCCATCCTCCATTTTGGAGATGATTTTGGTATCATCCGAACTGAAGACAACCCGCCGAGCAACTCTCGGTAGCATACGATCGCCCGGCGGCTGCAGGCTGACACCAAAGTGGAAGGACAAATGGGGAATTATCGTTCCGTTCTGTTCCGCACATATGTTGGCTGCTAAGAAACCAGTGCAAACAAGCAGCAACAATAACCTAAATCTCTTCACAACACACCTCCAGCAATGAAAGCGTAAAAACCCTATCAAAGCAGTTGGAGAATTTCCGCCGGTCGCTTGTGTCATTTTTTTCGTTCTTTTCACGCCGAATATGTTACATTTATAGACATCATATTGCAGCTTATGTTTTGACCCACATTCCAAAGCCCACACACACCATGTTAGATAAAATTCGACTGACCGCAACCCAATATTATCGCCGCCCAAGCGATTGCTTTGACCTTGCCATCTATGCCGGCTTTCTGCTTTTCGCGTGCGTCATGCCATTTGGCTATGCAACACCAATCTTGAATGTAAGTCTACTGCTCGTATTGTTTGGATGGGTAGGGCGTATCTGCCACGAACGTCGATTCGAATGGATAAAAACGCCGCTGGACCTCCCGATTGCTGTCTTTCTTCTCTTTGGGCTTGTCGCTTCACTCTTTGCACCGCACCCAGCAACAAGTAGTTTAGGATACTTCTGGAAGCTGCTTCGAGCCATATTACTGTTTTATGCGGTGGTTCACAGCCGGCTGGGCAATCGTTGGCGTCACCTCATCGTCACCTTTGTGTTTGCTGGAGGGTTCTCCTCTGTTCTTGGTCTATACTTTTACGCAACCGGCACACACATGGGAACGGCTTATATGTTCGACGTGGAGGCAAGGTTAGAAAGTTATTTTAACGATGCAAATCACCACAATGAAGGCGTTAAGGTCCCGGAGGATTTGCGGCAAGTTTACCAGAACAATGGCAGAAAACTCTCCCAAAATGCGACTCTTCTTCCCGCAAAAAAACAGGGTGATTGGCTGATAGTCGACAATAGTAGCGACCGCAAGTACGCAGTCAGGAAAAGCGAGGGACAGCTCAAAGTTTATATGATTGAACCTCGGCTCGCTGGCACTTTTAAGATGCCTAACGATTTGGGAGCGTACCTGGTAATCATCCTACCGATAACGATAGGCTATCTTGTTGCGAGTCTTGGACTTCTCCGATCCGATCGGAGTCCTCGAAAATCGGGATCAGAACGGAATTTGCGTGTATCCCAAAACTGGAAGTCCATTGCGGTTCTTGGGGGACTCTTATGCGTGATGGGCGCTAACCTCGTCCTCACACTCACACGCGCTGCATGGGTTGGCGTGTTTGCTGCGACGATTTATATCGCAATCTATTTTCAGCGGAAGCTACTCTGGGGGTTACTGGTCGTCGCGCTCCTATCCCCCTTCTTAATGCCCCAAGCCGTCAAGGACCGCTTTGAGACGATGCGCCAGCGTCCATCGGGCTTTATGAGTGAGCGTCCCCAATGGTGGAAAACGTCCGCCCAACTAATAGCGAAATATCCAATCACTGGTATCGGATTGGGACGATTCCGTCATGAGTATCAATTACACGCGCCGGAAAGGGCCCATCACAAGCCGTACCACGCCCATAACATCTATCTGCACATCGCTGTTGAACAGGGGATTCCATCGCTAATTCTGTTTTTAGCGATACTCTTTCTCATCTTCCGCCAGCTTTTTTCGCTACGCAAAAGGGACGACTTTTGGTGTTTCGGTCTGTTTGTCGGATGCAGCGGTTTCCTGATTTCCGCCCTTGTCTACGGCCTCGCAGATCAGATTCTCCACCAACGATCACTGTTAATTTTCTGGTTTCTTGTTGGGCTTGTCTTTTACGTGTCAGACTTGGAAAATAGTAGGGAATTGTGAATCATCTCCCGCTTCGCTTCCACCTCGGCTATGTTACCATACCTCCGGGCGGATGTATAGAAAAATTTGGTTGACATAGGGACTCAAAGGTATATAATGGAAACGCCCGATAGGAGGCTATTGTGACAACAAGAAAATGGGAACAGCCCATGGAAAAAACTGCCAAGATAACAACCCTAATGAACCAACCGGTGCAGTCACTTGGTCTGGCTGGCAATCCAGACATGGAGGAGGGTTGCGTTGCCACCGCTTACGATGCAGGTATCAACTACTTCTTCTTCTACAACCAGTCATATCCAAGACTCATCGGTGAGCTGAAATCCCTGATACACGACAATCGAGAATCGGTGGCCATAGCAACGGGAAGCGAATCCCGAAACCTCAAAACATTGAGCTCCTATCTCGATCAGGTGTGCGATCAACTGGCGGCAGACACAGTGGATATCTTCTACGCGGAGTATGTCTCGCCCGGTGATGACATGGAAACGCTGCTCGGTGCAGGGGGCGTGTTTGAGGAACTCCACCGATGGAAAGCAGAGGGGCGCATCCGTTACGTCGGTGCCACAACGCACAACCGACCAATGGCAGTAGAACTGATAGAGAGCGGCAGCATTGATGTGCTCATGCACAGGTATAACATGGCGCATCGGGGCGCGGAAGAGCAGGTACTCCCTGCAGCGCTCAACGCTGAGGTTCCGGTCGTTGCATTTACGTGCACACGGTGGGGGTCGTTACTGACAGGACATCGAGATTGGGACGGTCCCGTGCCAACCGCTGCAGATTGCTATCAATATGTTCTGCACCATCCCGCCGTCGACATCGCCTTGACCGCACCAACAACACCGGCACAGCTGGAGGAGAACCTAATCGCCTTGCGGGGTACGGAACACCTCTCAGAAAATCTACCACTTTGGGAGGCGTACGGCAAGCTGGTATACGGGGACGGGACCGATGCTTTTGAAACACAGTGGCCCTAACGTTCATAAGAAAGGGAAAAGCGTGTCAAATCGAAATCAATTTACGGAGCTAATAACCGACAGCTAAGGAGGCGGGAAAGATGACAGAAGAACAAAAATATCTATTTGACCTACAAGGTTATATTGTCTTAGAAGATGTAGTACCTCAATCTGTGGTGAAAGCGTGTAACAAGGCATTAGATCCCTTGGAAGATATGCCACCGGAAGACTATCCACCACCGCTCTGTCTCGGCACACCCAAGACAGAACAGGAACTCTACATCTCCAATATTCTTGAAGCCGATCCTGTTTTTAATCCACTGATCGACCTTCCTGAAGTGTTGGATGTCGTTGAAGCCGTGACCGGCGGTCCGTACCGACTCAACCATACCTACACAATCTATCGGTGGGGCGGCGGTTATACAGGACTACACATGCACGGCACCCCAATCATCCCCAAATGCCAGTACCATTGCCGCAACGGTCAAATGGTATCAACGCTGACCAAAGCCGTATTTCCGCTGCTGGATTGCGATGTTGAGGATGGATGCTTTGCCGTCATTCCGGGAGCACACAAGAGCAACTTTGTCAGACCTTGGGGCAGCCATCCTGATGAAAATCCGGTATTGACGCCTATCCCTGCCAAAGCGGGTGACGCGATTATTTTCACCGAAGCCTTAACACACGGTTCAGTTGTGAACACCTCGGAGCGTCCACGCCGTACGCTTTACTACTGCTACAGCATCGGATACATGCCCGATTGGGGCGGCCAGAGCTTGATCTTTAGCGATCACGTCATGGATGGCTTGTCAGAGGAGCAGCGTGAGATCCTTCGACTGAAGTAGCGTATCAGAGAGCGGTTTCTGCGGGAGAGGGTGAATGTCTGACGTTATTCCAAAGGGCATCCGACCGGCGTTTCCGGCGCATGTTCCGAAAGACGCGGTGCGTTCAAAACTATTAGAGCTGCTGGGTTTGGATGAAATTCCCAAAGAGGTTGACTTCTCGGAGGGAACGACGCAAGTCTTGGATTCTCAGCACGGAGAGGAAGTGCGCATTCGCGTCACGCAGCTGACATACGCGAACTCACTCGGTGAGGCAGTTCCGGGGTTCATCATGACCCCGCTCAACGGATCGAATAAGAAACTGCCCGGTGTTGTCTGCATCCCCGGAACAGGCGGCTCTGCTGAACAGATTGCCCATCAACAGTTTTATCAAGCGGAAGACCCACCCGGCAGGCTGATCGGTTGGGCGTGTGAACTGGCACGACGCGGCTTCGCAACGTTGGCGATTTCACCCAAAGGCAGCGTCACCCGACGGCCTGACATAGAACACTGGAATCTTGAAGGCAAACTTCTCACACCCTACGGCCGGCCGCAGATGGGAATCCTTGTCGAAGAAACGCTGAGGGCAGCGCGTATTCTCGCAGCGAACGACAGGGTCGATTCAGATAGGATTGGAATTACCGGCATGTCACTCGGAGGGAATGCGACGTGGTATGCGATGGCAGCTGCGCCTTGGATTCGGGCGGGTGCGCCGATTTGCGGAGGCTTGGGACGTATGGCAACCGTTATCCACGAAGGAGACATCGAACGCCACAGTGCCTACTTCTTCATCCCCCACATGCTCCGTTACTTTGACCATCCGGAGGTTGTCGCTGCGTGTATAGCACCGCGTCCGCTCATGATGGTGGCACCCACGGAGGACGAGGACATGCCCCGCAAGGGGGTAGATGAGCTAATTCAGGTTGTGGCTCCGGTCTATGCATCGGCGGGACACCCGGAGCGATTTAAGGTCTACCAGCCGGACGGCAACCATCGCTTTCTGGTCCAATACTTTGAGTGGATGGTCAAATGGTTCAGTCTATTCTTGACAGATAAGACCGCTTGAACCGGATAGGACCCACTCACTTCAGTCGTGTAACAGAAACCGAGTTTTCAAGAAAAAACTCGGTTTATCTTCGCGCTTTGCATTCTCTTTTTATATGAACCTTGATTTTTAACCCCCTAAATCCCCCTTATCAGGGGAACTTATGAACGCGCTGCGTAAGTCCTATTCTTCACAATCGCAGCATGAGGCTTTACCTTGTGCCTTTTCAAATGACTCTTTACCTTCCTTTGCTGCAAAATAGGCAATCCCCAGAGCAGCGATGCTATCTAAGTAGCCTATGTGCGTCAATTCGTATATGAAACTTGACCCTAATAGGACAAATGACATGTAAAGACATACCTTCGTGCATTTCGCATCAGCGATGATGGGTTGAGAATCTAACTGCTTGCCAACCCTCATCTTCAAAACAATTAGAATCCACATGGTAACAATTGAAATCGCTGAAATGACAATTCCCCAGAAGGTTGTTTCAGGTTGATGGCCTTGAACGATATTGAGAACCGCAGTAATAACAAGCCCCGCCGTTAGAAGATAAAAACAGGTTCCTGTAATACGTAGCGCAGTGATTTCAAATCTATCCCTTGATACATCTGGAAAACGGCGGATTCGAGTAATCATATGAGCGATACCGATTGCTGAAATTACCTCAATAAAGCTATCTACTCCAAAACCGAAAAGTGCGAGCGTTTCGTCTTGAAACCCCAGCAAAGTTGAAACTGTCCCTTCCAGGAAATTATAGCCGATCGTAAATGCGGTCAACTGTAACGCCCACCTAAATGCTTGCATTTCTATGTTTTCACCAGCGACCTTCTGTGTTAGTAACATTTAGATATTCCTCCTAATTAACTCACTTGCTCCAGTTCATGTTGCCAATTCCCTGTCATCAACAGTCCAATTTTGGACAGGTCATCCCGAAACTCGGTCGCCTCAGTTAATCCACCTCTATACATCACAAAGATCCGGTCACTCAACGCCAAGACCTCATCAAGTTCTGTGGAGATAAGCAAGACAGCGCGTTGCTGCCGACGTTGCTCGAGAAATTGCTGATGTGTGTAGTCAGCGGCACCGATATCCAATCCGCGGGTCGGATTAACAGCCAACAACAGTTGCGGCTCTTGTGAGAGTTCCCGTGCGATAACAACCTTCTGTTGATTGCCCCCGGATAACGATCCCGCCGGTGCATGGGTGTGGGTCGTGCGCACGTCATAACTTCGGATGAGCGCCTCGCTATCAGCGTCGATCCGTTTAAGATCTAAAAACGCCCCCCAACCTTTCACAAGTTTTGATCGATATCCTTTGAGTTGATGAACGTTGAGAATCAGATTCTCCGCGACCGTGAAACTCAGGATGAGCCCTTCAGCCTGTCGGTCTTCGGGGATATAGCCATATCCCAATTGACGACTTTTGCTCGTCGGAAGATTGGTGATCGGTTGTCCGTTAAAACGGACGCTGCCACTCTGAGACCTGCGGAGCCCAACAATCGTCTCGGCAAGCTCAATCTGTCCATTGCCATCAATCCCGGCGATCCCCACAATCTCGCCGGCGCGAACATCAAACGAGGGACCATCAACGACCTGCCGACCATCGTGGTCTGCAGCGGTTAAATTCCGGATTTCAAGGATTGGGGAACCGGGGACTTGTGTGTTTCGTTGAATCTCTGGCAGCTCGTGTCCGACCATCTGTTTCGCCAGTTGGGTAGGTGACGTGTCTGCAACCTTCGTCGTAGCGACCTTTTTGCCGCGACGCAGCACAGTAATCCGATCGCTGATTTCCATCACCTCCTTCAGCTTATGACTGATGAAGATAATGGAATGCCCGTCCGACTTGAGACGACGGAGGATGGCGAACAGTTCTGTAATCTCCTGTGGGGATAGCACCGCGGTCGGCTCGTCAAGGATCAAGATTTGTGCATCCGCTGAAAGTGCCTTCAGAATCTCGACCCGCTGCTGGAGCCCAACCGAAAGCTGCCAGACCTTCGTTTGCGGTGAGATAGACAGACCGTAACGGGTGGAAAGCTGCCGGACACTTTTCTCCGCTTCGGATCGGCGAAATCGAAATGTCCCACGCCCGGAAGTAAGCGCGATATTTTCAGCCACGCTCAAGGAAGGCACCAGCATAAAGTGCTGATGCACCATACCCAACCCCGAAGCAATCGCCATCTTTGGGGAATCGACAACGCACGGCTTTCCGCCTACCAGAATCTCCCCGGCATCGGGTTGATACAAGCCGTAGATCAGATTCATCAGCGTAGACTTACCCGCACCATTCTCACCGAGTAGGGTGTGAATCTCTCCCCGCTCTAGCGCGAAGTCCACGCTATCCACGGCGACGTTGTTTCCGAACGCTTTGGTGACGCCGTGCAGTTCAAGTGCGAGTGATGCCAATGGCTAAATTCCCCTTCATTCAGCGCCCGATTGACGCTCGGCGGAAATATCGTTTCTGTCGTGACGCGCTAATTCACACGATATGTTTCGACGACCTGCGTGTCTAATTCCACACCCAATCCCGGCGCATCAGTTAGGTGCAATTCCCCATCGCGGAAACTCATGCTATGCTTAACCAAGTCTTGCGCCAGCGGAGACGAAGCGCGCGTAAATTCGGTCATCGGTTTTTTGAAAGAGGCAGCCCATTGGGCAGAGGCGGCAAGCAGGACACCAGTACCAAAAGCATGAGGGACAGCCCACACACCGGTATCTTGTGCCAAAGCGGCAATTCTTCTTCCCCCGGTAATACCCCCAACTCGGCCTAGGTCGGGCTGAACCACCTGTATACGGCCGTCTTTGAGCAGGGTCTCGTACTCCTCGACTAACGTCACCGCCTCGCCCGCGGCGATCGGTATCGACGAGGATTCGGAGAGCGTCCTATATCCTACCGTGTTGTAGGGATTCAATGGCTCTTCGAGCCAGAAAACATCGTATTTCTGGAACCGCTCGACGCGCTTCAGTGCCGTTTGCGCATCCCAAGCGCGACCAGCATCGACCATCAGGTTTATGTCAGGTCCCAGCGCGTCACGGGCAGCAGCGACCAACGCCTCGTCGAGGTCCGGGTCTGGTCCCATCGGTGCCCAACCGTATTTCACTGCTCCGTACCCCTGCTCCAAGAACCCCTGTGCGGATGCCGCTACCAACTCTGGGCGTTGGGGCCAGAGAACACTCGCATAACACGGTATCGCGTCGACCGGAGTATCGCTGAGTAGCGCACGGACGGGCTTATCCATCGCCTTACCGCGGAGATCCCACAGCGCCATATCGATCCCACTCATTGCCTGTCGGGTAACGCCACCGGGACCGTACCAAGCGGTGCCTTCGACCATTGCCCGGAACACACCGTCTATATCTTCCGCATCCATGCCGTTGACAATGGCAGCCAAACCGTGCCGAAAAGGGGCGGAACGAGGAGCCTCAATAACCGACCGGGCGACATACGAGCAGGAGACCACCTCGCCCAATCCGGTGAGTCCGGTGTCCGTGTGCACTCGCACAATGAGACAATCTTGGGTGCCGTCGGCGACCTCTTGAACAACAGGCAAACGTAGATGCAAGGCTTCAATTTCGGTAATTTTCATAGATAGAACCTGTTTGTTCCTACCTCGCTCCCGATGCGCAAGGATCGCCCCATGGATGCTTGGGATCTCCTTCAGGTAGCAACGCACAATGTGTCATTTCTTGTACCGGTAGGATAGACTTCTAAAATTTCACACGAGGCGCCTTGAACTTACCGGCAAGAATATCCTGGCGAAGTTTCTCAATTTTGGCACGGAGAGCTTCAGGGACGCGATCTTTCAGTCTCGGGTTGTAGACCAGCTTCACCGTCTCATTAAGCGACATCCCCATCCACATCACCTGGGGTTCAAATTTGCCGCTCTGAACCAAGTCGGCGATGTACACAAAGGCTTTTGTATCAATAACGGCACTCGCAAGGATTGCATCGGGGGCGATGTCGTTCTGATCGAGATTTGAACCGAAAGCATAAACGTCCTTACCGGCTTTGCGGCTCTCTTCGACAGCGTGAAAAACCCCACGCCCGGCAGCATCTGCATTGTGGAAGATGAAATCCGCGCCCTCCGTAATCTGGGACAACGCCAACTCTTTGCCTTTTCCGATGTTCTCCCAATCGCCGACGTAGGATTGCGCGACTTTGATAGCTGGATTGACAGATTTCGCCCCTTCCTCAAGGGCGTGAAAGGTGCTGTTGATCGGTGGGATGTTCATGCCGCCGATAAGTCCAATCTTGCCTGTTTTGCTCATTGTTCCGGCAATGACTCCCAGCAGATAGGTTGCCTCCTCGAGCTCAAACACAATCGATGCGACGTTATCCGTAACCGTGCTTCCGGAGGTTGCAATAAACACCGTATCCGGAAAATCGGGCGCGACAGATTTTGCGGGCTCCTGGTACTCGAACCCGTGGCCAAATATCAGATCGTACCCCTTGCTCGCATAGAACCGAAAATGTTCCTCCCACTGCGATGGGGCTTTGCTCTCGACATGACTGACCTCAACGCCCAGCTCCTTTTCAATCCGCTGAAGCCCCTCGTAAGCCAGCGCGTTCCATCCGGCATCGCTGATTGAGCCGGGTGTCATCAAGGCAACC
This sequence comes from Candidatus Poribacteria bacterium, assembly GCA_022826645.1. Classification (GTDB taxonomy): domain Bacteria; phylum Poribacteria; class WGA-4E; order WGA-4E; family PCPOR2b; genus PCPOR2b. The sequence continues at coordinate 23,043 of JAJDUM010000033.1, read as the reverse complement.
TTGAACTTCGCTGCATCCGCCGTGCCGATAGTGAATCCAAGTAACAGAAAAAGCAAACCATAAATGAGCCAATTTTTTTTGAACATAAAAAACCTCAACAATCAATTTAGTGGGTTAGTGCTTACAACAGTCTCCAAAACATAAGATAACATTTGTTGTCTACCGTTCAACCTAAATCGGTGCAAATTATAGGGAAGCTCGGCGGGACTGTCAACTCCATTCTCAACTGTGCTGTCGCCTGTCCTCCGCCCTGGAACTGAAAAAACCGATGAACTGTACGTTCACACATCATGCTTGACGCTTTCTCGGTTTCCCTCTGAAAAGCACCCCTTTCCCAAATTTGGCATTAATCCTGTGTATTCAAGTCCTCCTCCGCAAGTTGCAGGAGCTGTTTATAATCGACAACCTTTATCTCTCCGCTGTTTTGCTCAACGAGATCAACGAGAAGTTCAGCACCGGGCGAATGTTCCAGATCTATTTCGAGTGCTACAAGATAGATGCTTGCATTATTAACATTTTTCGCCTTGACGGTTTCCAGGATTTTCTTCGAATCTATCTCAATATTTCCAGCGGGACCTGTTGTGGGTAAACCGTCGGTGACCAACACAATAATTGATGGATCGACCTCAAGCGCCGTCTCAATGGCATCGAGGAGGTTCGTTCCCTGATACCCTGCGATTCTCTCAGGCGTGAACCGGTCCAGATACTTCGATACCGTCTCGATATTCTTCTCTGTTACCGGTGCCAGCTTACCCTTCCCTATCGTGGCACTCGCGTGGAAGGTGATGATATTGAAAGAGTCCTCCGCATCAAGCGACGGTAACGCTTCTTTAATTGCTTCAATCGCCAACTCCAGTTTCCTAAGTCCCACCGCCTGCATACTGGCAGAAACATCAAGGCAGAAGACAACCTGTTGGGGACCTTCCGCTCCCTCGATGAATTCGATGATACCCAACCTGTCTTTCGGTATTTTCTTTAACTTGTCCTTCGGTAATCTCTTCAACTTTTTCAGGTTGCCGGGCGATCCACCGCCACCAACCAACCCTTTTTTGGAGTCCCCTGCCGAATCAACCATATCAAGCCCGGTGCGCTGTCCACGAACTCGCATCCGTCCTGTGACTTCGCCCTGACCGTCCGCCCGCACTGAAACCGTGCGACTAATATCTGACCTTTCGGATTCCCGCAAATCCGCATCTGTCATGGCGTCCGGCAGCTCCTCAGTGAGTGGTGCTGTGGTTACGTCCAGATTCTCGCGTACCATCCGTTGGCTGAGACGGGCAACCTCGGTCAGCTTGTGGCGTGAGGATTCAAGCATTTTTTCCTTCGATCTGAGTGCCAAATCTTCGTTAGGCTTACGAACCTCCATCTTCAACGGCGGCTTGATCTTGACTGTTTTCACTTCGGGTCTTGGTGGCTCTTTCACCCACTCCACCCAGATGGGATCCCGATCTCTGACCGCTTCCCTATCCGGAGTTAAGACGTAGACAATTCCGATAATCATGTGCAAGATTACAGCGACCAGTATCGCCGACCGCCGCCGAACCTTGTTAAGGTCCGTATATTGTTGAAGCATTTGTCCGTCCCTCTCTTTGATACCCACGAAGGTCATCACATCGGTAAGATACAGGATTCAGACCAATAGTTAGATCCGAATACGCTCCCACCGGTTGCTGCGAAAACGGAGGAAAAAGGTTGTGCCCGCCAAAATGATATAGATCGTTGCACCACACCACGCGCCAGGGACTCCATACCCCAACCAAAATCCTAAAATGTATGAGAGCGGAAGGAAGAGCAGCCACGCATAGCCAATACTAACACACATTGTGAAAAAGGTATCGCCGGCTCCCTTGAGTGCGCCTGACGCACAGATGCCAAACCCGTCAGAGAGTTGAAAGAGCGCTGCGAAAAACAGGACCCGTGTTCCAAGACGAATCACCTCCGGGTCCGGTGTAACCAAGGAAATTAGAAACTCAGGCACTGCAAAAAACACAACGGCAACAAAAAAAGTATATACAACCCCCAACTTTATCGCTGTGTAGCCACTCCTACGCGCATAATGGAGTTGGCCGGAGCCGATGTAGTGCCCGACCAGTGTCGTCGCCGCCATAGAAATTCCAAACAGAGGCATAAACGATGTCGAAATCAGCGTAATACCAGCGTTATTTGCTGCGAGCGCGACATCGCCCATTCGCCCAATCAGGGCTGTAAAAACTGTAAAGCTCCCCAAATCCATCAAATTGTGGACGCCCATCGGTAAACCAATCCGCAGCATACGGCGGAGATCACGGACATCAAGCTGGAAATGGGATCGGGTTTGGAACGCCTGATTGGACTTCCGTGAGAGGAAAACAGCGAGATAGCAAATCGCTGCAACCACACCCGCGATCAACGTGGCAACAGCCGCGCCGACAACCTCAAGCCTTGGACAGCCAAATTTTCCAAAGATTAGCAGGTAGTCGAGGAGCAAGTTGACCAGATTTGCGAGGATCTCAATCCGCATCGGTGTCTTCGTGTCGCCGATGCCCCGTAGGTAGCTTGCCAACCCAAACGAGATGAAGACTGTAATGCCACCATACAACCGAATTTCCGTGTAGATGCTCGCCAGACGTTGAACCTCTGGAGAGGGTTTCATCAGGGCAAACGCAGGCACTGTGAATTGGTTCATCAACAGTAGAACGAGATACGAGGCGAGCGCGAGATAAATCCCTTGCCACGCCGCAACGGTGATTCCTTGTCGATTCCCCGCTCCGTAGCGTTGCGCGACGAAGGTGTTGACGCTACCCAGAAATCCCTGAAAGAAGGTAAACAGTGTCCATGTCAATACTCCCGCCAATCCGACAGCTGCCAATTCTGTCGCGCCCAAACGTCCGACCATCGCCGCATCCACAAACATCATCGCTGTGCGCGATAACATCGTGATAACGATCGGATATGCTAATAGCCAAACCTCTCGGTAGCCACCGGGTCCCTGTACCCCTCCCTTTACACCCCGACTTTCTACGTTTTGTTGCAATCCGCTCTCCTGGGACTATTCCCTGTACTTCCTGTGTCACAAATTGTGCGATTATGGTAGATTTTAGAATTACTTAGACACTGCCAATCGGCGCGTCCCGAAAATCGGGATCCCGACCTGTCGGGAGAAACAGCGCCTACCAAACACGGGGAGCGAAAGTGTCTATTTATTTTTATAATTCACTATAAACCGTCTCTGACTTCGCCTCAAACGAGCGTACCCACCGATCTCCCTTGGGGGTCAATTCATAATAGGTATGGTTGCGGTGCTTGATCCACTTCCCTTTCACAATGTTCTTGCGGTACTGAATCATCCGTTTCTCCACGCGTTTCAAGCCACCCAACTCTCGCAATTTCCGATGGCGATTGTGGGTCTCCTCAAGAGACAGGCCGAGCATCTCGGAGACGACAATTGAATAGTCCAGTCCAAATTCCTGATGATGTTTCAGGATGAGGTAATCCACTTCATCAAGTCGATCAAACGTTGGATCTTCCGTTTCTGCGTCGGCGGGCGTTTGCGCTGCGTGAATTTCACGCCATGTTACATCAAGAAGCCGCTCAAGGCGCAGGTGCGGAACAGAGGCACAATCAGATCGATGTACAGCCACTGTGCCATCTTCCTTAAAATACCCGATGATGCCATCCCCCGTCTCTGGGGAACAGCACTGAGCGAGCTTATAGGTGAGTTCTTGGGGCATTGATCTGTCTTCGTTTCTATTCACACCACAGCGCTTCACGAGTTCAATTCGCCTACATAGCGACGGATCTTTGTCGCCGCCGTGACGATATCTGCCATATCTTCCTCAGTGCCCATCAGAATGCTCTGACTGAGTGCCAAACCGTTCTTGCACAGCTTTTCCGTCTCTGGGCAGGAGACCTTTGAATAGTCAGGCTTCGCGCTTAGGAGCCCCGATTCCATGAACGACTCCCGATACATCGGCGTTGTGTACCAATGTCGCATCGGTATCCCCTCTGCGCTCATCGCCTGGATAAAGGTCTCACGGGAAATGCCCTCAAACTCCTCCGGGTCGAAAATCGCCTTATAACCGTGACTGCCGCCGCGGGTTGCGCGCGGATCGAGCGGCACTACCTTGATGCCGGGGATCTCGCCGAGCCCCGCATCCAGAGTTCGCATATTTGTATTGCGGAGATTGACCTCACCATTCAGTCGTTCAAGGCGTGATAGCAACAATCCGCCCTGCCACTCCGTCATACGGAAATTACCGCCGAACGCTTCTGTCTCAAACTCAGACTCAGCCGGTGCACGTCCGCAGTTATGGATTGCCCACGCACGTTCATACAGTTTTCGATCATTGGTCAAAATAACCCCGCCCTCGCCCGCACAGAGGTTCTTGGACGATTGGAAACTGAAGCAGCCGAGATGTCCCCAACCGCCGACGCCCCTGTTCCGCCACTCCGCCCCGTGTGCCTGGGCGCAGTCCTCAACCACAACGAGGTTGTTCCGCTCGGTAACTTCCAAAACGCCATCCATATCGGCGGGATAGCCCGCAATATGCACCGGCAGCACCGCTTTGGTCTTGGGCGTTATCGCCACTTCAATTTTTGATGGATCGATGTTAAAACCGTCGGGGAGTGTATCGACGAAGACCGGGGTTCCGTTCGCCATCAGAATTGACACCACCGTCGCCTGAAAAGTGTACGGCGTTGTGATGACTTCATCACCAAGCCCAACGCCTGCAGCCTTGAGCGCGACGTATAACGCCGCCGTGCCACTATTCACGCAGACACCATACTTTGTGCCTTGGAACCGAGCGAAACGCTCTTCAAACTCAGGAACCCTTGACCCGCCGGTGCCCCACACTCCACTCCGATAGACCTCCTCAAAACTTTTGAGGTCATTATCGTCAAAGGTGGGCCACGAGGGATATGGCTCGGTTCGGACAGGTGTGCCGCCGTTGATCGCTAAATTTGCCATATTTGTTCTCCTTGTAGGTTCACGGGCTCGCTCTACATCTGAGTCGATGGATTAGAGATTCAGTCCGCTCAAGTAGTCCGCAATCCGTTTCGGTTGCCCGTCGAGGCTTGTCTCCATCGCCGCAATCACCAACGCGAAACTCTTGATGTTATCCTCAATTCGCGTGGCAGACGGTGAACCACCATCAAGCCAGTTGATAAATTCGTCGAACAGATGCTCATGACCGAAGCGGGGTATCTCCGGTGCTTCATACAGCTCCGGGTCCTGACCGACCCGATGAATTGTAACTTCAGCTTCGCCAGCAATTTCGACACACCCATCCTCGAATTCTGCGCGATAGTGTTCGTTGTGCCAACAGTTGACGATACCCGCGGCAGAGCTATTCCCCTCGTAACAGGTATGGACCCCGTTATCCATCTGCATCAGGTACAACCCACTGGAAAAGTGCTTGAAACTGGACCATTCCGGATTCCAACCGAACCCGATCAGCGTCTCACAGTCGCCGCCGGAGAGGAAGCGTAGCATATCGAGGTGATGGACAGACCCTTCAAAGAGCAGACTGAAATCCATATCGTGCCGCCACGCCTTGCCCCACGATTGATAGCGGCGGTAGTCGCAGGCGTACCGTCCCACGATATGTTGGAGCCGTCCCAACCGTCCCTCCTCCCGAATGCGAACCAACTCTTGCTTGTTCCGTGCATAACGGTAATTCTGGATAATCGCACACGGCATCCCCGTTTTTTGGGCGGTAGTTACCATCGCTTTCGCCGCTTCAAGCGTATCTGCGATCGGCTTTTCGCAGATCACCGGCATTCCGTTCTCCATCGCTGCAATTGCTGCGGGACTGTGGAACGGTGGGGGTGTCGCAACGCCACAGAAGTCCGCCTTGACCGTCGCACACGCCTCGTTAAAGTCTGAGAACAACTGATCTTCGCTGAGACCGAGTGCTGCTCCCTGCTCCTGCAACACGTCCGGCAGCACATCCGCCAATCCAATAATTTTGATCCGATCGCTGAAGTTATCGACAAAGTTTCGGATCCAGCCACCAGCCATGCCACTGCCACCAATCATCAAACATGTCTTTTGTGCCATTTAGTGCCTCCGTAATTAAGATATGATGCTGTATGTGCAACTCAAGAATGACTAACGAACCTCCCTGTCAAATTAACTGTTCACCCTCAATTAGTCTGTTAAATAGTCTCTAAAAGCTGGGGAGTAAGCAGATAATTATTATCTATATAGGACTTACGCACTTGAACACTCAAAGCTTTGTAGTTCGGTGATTCATCACCGCAGTACGCCATTTCCAACGCCCGATGAATTGAGCAACTACAGTAAGGTCTTAGGTTTGTAGTAGCGCAATTCATTGCGCGTTCGGACGGGCGATAAATCGCCCTACTACAAACTGAACTGCGTAACTCCTATCTATATTTAAAACTTTTCAAGCTACATTTATCGCTACTTGACGGTGCCCTTACCTAAAGCAAGTGCAAGGTTGTAGTGTGCTTCCTTAAATTCAGGATCAAGCTTTACAGCTTTTTGAAGATAATTTACAGCCTTGGTATACTCTTTCATTTTTAGGTATGTAGAACCAAGGTTGTAGTAGATTATTGCAGCTTTTGGATCGCTCTTTATGGCATTTTCAAAATACTTAATAGCATCGTCATACTTACCCTTGTTAAAGTCAAAATATCCTTGATTATTTTTAGATAGCGCACCTGATTTTACTTCAGGGCTGATGTTACGATAAATCTTTTGGAGAGGGGCCGCCTGCTCGCTATCATCGGGAGGAGGACGGATCGGTTTCTGTTCGTCCAATTGCTCCCGTAACATCGCGTTCTCGTTTTGCAACTGTCGTCTTTGGCTAAGAAACTCCTCTTTTTCATTTTGCAACGTTTGGTTTTGGTTAAGAAGGTCCTCTTTTTCATTTTGCAACTGCTCGGCTATAGTAGTTTTATGCTTAATTTCCTTGTCCTGTGCAGTGAGTTGGTCCTGTAATCTCTGATTTTCGCGGAGAAGTTGTTCGTTTTTGGTTGAAAGTGCCCGAATTGAAGAAGTTGTACCGTCAAGTTTTAATTGGTTTCTCAATGTTGTGTTCTCGTTCTCCAACTTTTGGTTTTGACTACGAAATTCTTCTTTTTCGCTTTGTAATTGCTGGACTGTAGAAATTTGATTTTTAATTTCCTTATCCTTTTCAGCTAGTTGATTACGTAATCGCCGATTTTCAAAGGAAAGCTGCCTCTTTTCGTTTGAAGCAGCGATGAGTTTCGAGTGTGTTTCGGTCTGTTGATTTTCCAATATCTCAATTCGATTGAGATATTCATCTTTTTCCCTAATCTGTGTTGCGAGTACTACGATGCAAATCAATAGCACAAAAGCCAAAGCACCAGTAATGTACTGCCAGGGGTTCGAGGTAGTAGGTTTTGGGGGTGCCGGAGGCGGTGGAGGTGGGGACACAGGCGGAGGCTTGAAGGATTTGACAGCATCTAAAAGTTGATGAGCAGGCTGATAGTGCGGATCAATTCCTAAAGCTGCTTCCGCTGCCCTTTTCGCCTCTCTCGGATTGTTCATCTTTAAGTGTGCAAGACCAAGCCCATGGTGCGCCTCTTTATAGTTAGGATCAAGACCTATCGCCTTTTTAAACTCGCCAACCGCTTCATTATATCGGTTATTATTAAGATAGGCGATTCCTTGATTGTAGGCAACTTGAGCGGGCGAGGTTTTTGGCAATACCGCTTCTAAAGGCTCTAATTGGTCAACCGACTGCTGGCAGAATTCTTTTAATTTTGAAGCCAAGTGTTTCACATCTGCCGACAGGTTTTCAAGCTCTCGGAAGACGTCAGATTGGTCTGGATCTTTGAAATCCTCGGCTATGAACAATAACCTTCTTTCAGTTGGAGCTCCAAACTGGTTCCAGAGATCGGGTTTTTCTGCAAGGCTTGATAAAGAAAGATAGATTACTAACTCCGAGAAATAGTCCATCTTTTCGGCAGCACTTACACCACGCGCTATTCTTTGGGGGTGTTGGTATGCAGGAACCCCAACAATAGTATCGGGTTGTCCACGGAGTGCCGGAACGAACAGACTGTCGTAGTCTATCAATTTGATCTCAACATCGGTGCCACTTCGCTTGAGCAGGATATTTCCATCTTGAAGATCTCCGTGTGAAATTTGGTGAGCATGGAGGGCTGCAACCATTTTTTGGAATTCTGCCGCAGCGGTTTTCAAGCACCTAGCATCCTGTAAATTATGCTCAATAAAATCACAAAGCGTGTTCCCCTCTGCCCATTCCATGCGCGTGATGGGATATCTGATGCCATTCACCAAAATGCCTTCGGAAACATAAGCAAAATCGACAAAGTAGGGCAAACGGTATTGTTTCAGATAGTCTGATATCTCTTTATACCGAGTTTCGGCATCTCCGATGTCTCTAGTCCAACACCGCAACGCGTAAGTATTTGATAACACTTCAATCGGAAAAACACCTGAAAAGCCGCCGGAGTAAACCATCAAATAGTTGTTAGCACCTCTCTGGGGATTTCCACCTTTGAGTTTTGAATCTAATATGCTGATATGAGGATAATCGCGTATTGCTTCTGCATAATTGCTCAAGGTTGGCCAAGGCATGAACTACTCCAGTTTTATGATTTGGCTATTTTGCTAATGTCAAAAGAAAGTGCAAAGCGAGACACCCGTTAGGCCCTTCCATCCCCGATTCTCGTGGACCCCTCTAGTCTCGGAACGGACGATCTCATCGGAGGAGTCCGAGCCCCATCCCGTTCCGAATATTTCGATGAAATTAGAACAAGCTGAAGCACAGCGGAAATCCCGTCTGTCCCAATGTATCGGGGATTCATCGGGAACGCGGGAGGGGTAGAGGCACCACCTGATACATTGGGACGCAAGTACCTACGCTTCCTGTTCCACCGATTCTTTACATGAGCGGGTTACTTCTTGTCAAATAGTATCAGGAGAAGAATGATAAACCCAATGCAGAACGCAAAAACTGCTACGAAAATCCCCCAAGAAAGAATACGCGACAAGATGTCCTGTTGCTGTTGGTTTGGTTCTTGAGTTTGTGTTTCCGATAGTGCATCCAGTTCGGGCTCTTCGGACTTTTGAACTTCCTCAACAGAAATTAGCATAAGCGTTACGTCGTCATTAACGAGGCGAATGGCTTCGTCATGACGCGCTTCATGAACAAATTGGTGGAATTTTTCATCCGTTTCTATTGCTTTGAGGACATTAAGAGTCGCATCTAATTCCCCAACTTCCTTACGCTCAAGGATCCATTTCGCTAAGGCATCCGTTGCTAAGATAAAGGTATCACCGGGGTTGGTGTCACCATCGATAAATTTCGGTTCAGAGTGATTGTCCTTGTCAAAACTAGCGAAAACTTCGGGATAATTCGTAAAATTTGCTGAATTCTCTATCAAGTAGCTGTCAAACCCAGAATCGCTCTTATGAAAGAGGCAACTATCACCTATAATCATAGCCTCCCACGCACCGCTATCTTTATTGAATTCGATGCCAATAAAAGTAGAGGCCGCGGGTTCTTTGGTGTTGAACGAATTTGTGAGATAGAATAAGTTTCTCTCGTTTACCTTTTCTTCTACCTGCTCATACCATTTTTGTTGGACGGGAGCTATCCAAGCACGCCAATCTGTTTTTGCTACAGACAGATCGGTATTGTCGCAGAATTGCTTAACGAGCAGAGCTGCCCACTCCTTTGGAAAAAAGGAGTGGGTGACACCATCCGCAATCGCATAGCGTCGCTTCTCATCATTCTGGGCACACGCATCTTGACAATCCTCCGGGCTCTCGGCTTCTTTATGAATAATGAAAGAACTCGTTGTTAATCTAATCATATCCTCAAACCGGAACTAGTTGTCCCCCTATTGTAGATCCAAAATGCAGAATCCTAATCATCGCGGCTTCGCCTGCATTATACGCATAACACCGTGTATCGGGTTCCGCTGGTAGTCCGTGTTCTTTTGCTGCTTCGCGCAAGGGAGCTGGCAAGACACTAGAGATATCAAAGAGAAATTCTGCAAAAAAGTCATTAGGCAGTAATTGAGTCGTACTGTGTGGGAAAATCACTTCATGTTTATTATTAGCAATATGAAGGTTGAAGACCAAAACGTTGCCATCTGTGGTGTGCAGATTCATGACTTTTCTCGCGGCGTCTGCTGTCGCATCAAGATCACTAGCTTCACCATCTGTAACGTTGATAACGATTGGCGGAAAACCATCGGGTTTATCGTCGCACCAGCGTTGGATTATCTCAGCGGCGCGTTCAAACGCCTCGTGCATTGGGGTGCCATTATTGGCCTCCGGTTGCAACCAGATAGGCATATCTACATCAACCTCAACAAGTCCACCTGCCCCATTCGGTATGGACTTTTTGATTTTTTTGACTTCAACAAGTGATGAGGAGACCTCTGATATCATACCGTTAACAACGCATTCAACCCGCTCTCCATAACCAATAACAGAGACGTGACACCGATCCCTTATCGCCTCTCCAGCCCGGCAAGCGAGGACGAGTGCCTCAAGGATATGATTCACGGCAAGAGCGGCTACCTCTGCCTTCGTTCCAGTTCCGTAGTCCTCGCTCATTGACCAAGATTGATCGACTAAGATGACAATGCAACCGGGGTTAGATGTTCCGATAGGAACGTTACTGTAAGCCATTCCAAACCTCCTATTTCTGTTAATACAGTTTCAGCTTATATACAAATTCGCAACAACACTAAGTAAATCTACCTCAAGTTTAGGTTGATGAACCCGGCGCAGGAATTTCATCTCCATGTGCTCTTGCTGTCTCCATCCAAGACCGTACTGCATCCCTGCCATTTTCTATCGCTTCTTGAATTGTTTTCCCATCGGATATACAGCCCGGTAGGTCAGGATATTCAATTAAATATCCGCCGCCCTTTGCTTCTGGCAATACGCTCTTAATAAACGGATATTCAAGTGCTGTCATATTTCATATCTTATTAGGGGCATTTAATTCTCCCATAGCTTCGATCTCCCGGTCAAGGATACGGCGGGGCAAGTTGAAAATCCCGATTTATCGGGGATGCCCCGCCCCGATGAATTGGGAGATGCTCGACAAGTCGGCACCGGTGCGGTTGGAAACCGCACCTACCGGGTTGGAAGGAAGTTGATTTCACAGCAGCAACCCTTTGAGAGATTCAATCAACCCATCGGGCGGGTCAAAGGGAAGATCAATAGGTTCGTGCGTCAAGGCACTGTGATAGATACCCAAAATGGCATTAAACTCCGCAAGCGACTGTTCCAGGTGGGTCGGATGTACCTTCTCGTCATCATCAAGCCAATCAAGTATCGCGTTGGTTAGTCCCGCTTGACCCAAGAGGTCCTGCTCGCCGTACTCGTGTTCCCCGCGACTATAGCCGTCCCCCGGTGTGTTTCGCTCCCATCCGTACATCCACCAATGGACAAACCCACGCTTCCCAAAAACACGGACCCGTTTGTGCTGGAACACCGATTCATGATCGCTAATTTCGGGTGAGCCTTTGGTACCAAATGTGACCAGTGCGCGAACCCCATTGGCATACGTAATCGACGCTGTCGCATGGTCGGGCGACGGTTGGGCGGTATCCAGATGTTCCCCGCCTGCAACCTGACCGAAAACCTTGACCGGACGTGAATTGTCGATGTACGAGGAGACCAGTTGCAGCACATGGGGTCCCTGATCAATCGGCGTTGAACGGGCACTGGCATCGATAAAGTCGAGGTCCCCAATCGATCCGGCGGCGACATCTGCCTTCAATTTCAGATTCGGTGGATGAAAATTGAGCTGCGTGTTCACCGCAAATTTGGTCTTCGTATTCTGGCAAAGGTCGCTCAGTTGACGCCAATCTTCCCCCATCACTGCAATCGGCTTTTCAACGATCGCGGCAGGTACTTCGTGTTCCGATGCGATATTCATCAGCGGGTAGCGGATTAACTCGTTCGAACCGCGTAGCACCGGCGCGGTCACGATATGCAGTAGATCGGGACGTTCTCTATCCAACATCTCATGGATGTCCGTGTACCGCTTTTCGATTCCAAAATCATCACCGAAGCTATTCAGCAGCTCCTCGTTCATATCGCAGAGTGCGACAATTTCGCCACGTTGGATATGTTCGTACGCGTGAGCATGGGCACGCGCCCGTCCGCCACAACCCAAAAATGCACATTTATACATGATAATCCTCCGTAAATTGCAATCGAAAATAAGATAACCTAAGTTGCTACCTATCGAAAATTATCGAAAATAAGATAACCTAAGTTGCTACCTATCGAAAATTGGGGTATTTTGCACCCTATATCACTCTAATATAGTACTAACAACTCAATAGCTCTGCTCGGCTTGGATAGACATATCCAAGCCGCGTGCACAGATATGCAGTGGATTTGTCAATCCACTGCGAGCGGTGATTGGCCCAACTTAGCTCCTAATCTTCCCAAGAATCTAACCCCAAAAGTTTTCGTCCTAACGGAGTCAATTCCGCTGTCCTGCCCTGGAGGTGTTCCTTCTCCTTCTCCTCCTTGCCCAGCCCTGTCAACCGCTCCCGCCATCCGTTAATCCGTTTCTGACGCCCTTCTTCATTGTCCTTCGGAGCAGGCGACATGGTGATATACTGCACTATGCGAGGACGATCGCCGCTGTTCGGGCTGCTGCCGTGTGGCAGGGCACTGTGCCAGATAACCAGATCCCCCGCTTTGCCCGCAACCGGCACGGCATCGGCACCTCTCTCCTTGATAAGCCGCCGTGGATCCGCATCCTCTGGAAGATCGTTGAGCCAATTCTCCAGTTTATGGTGGAATCCCGGTATACAGGTAAATGCGCCCTGATTGGCAGGCGTATCGGTCAGGTATAACACCCCTTGTACCTTGAGTCCATCAACGGGCCCATCCAGTGACATATCCCAATGGAGGTGGGGACCTGGGAATTTAAAATCCGCTCGCTCCGGCGGGTTCAGACTGCCGCGATCAAAGCTGACCCATAGCTTCTCCGTGTCCCAAATCTCAGAAAAAGCTTGGTGGATACGGGGGTATTGCCGATTGTCCCACAACGCTTGATGCTGATAAATCTCGACCATGATCCCGCGGCGCGGCGGGTTTGGATACCACGTCTCTGGGTCGTCCGTATCCATTTCAAGGAAGTCCCAAATGGCACGTTCGGCTGCCTGACAGTTTTCCGGCGGCACCGCGTCGTGAACAACGACGTAACCGTTCTCTTCCCAAAAATCTATATCTGCTGCACTTAAAACTGGCATGTTTCTCTCCTTTTTATGGTGAATTAGAGAAATAAGTGGACATTACCAATAACTCCAACCTTCGCGAAGTTTCCAAAGTCCCCCTGAATCCCTCTGATAAGGGGGAAAGACAAGTTGCTTTGAATTCCGATTCATCGGGGGTGCCCCTCTCACAGATGTTTGCCTTTTGCAGCTTCTATCTGTGTGAATCAGCGTTAATTTGCGTCCTTATCTCCGATTCTTTACGTATTACGTATCACGCTTACGTTCTCACATGTCGCCCCGCTGGGGCTTTTGTGTATGGTGGCTCCGGTATTCTATAAACATGTCGCCCCTCCGGGGCTAACAGCAAATGCGCATCCGCTGCGCCTAGCTTCCGTTTTTTAATCCGCGTAATCCCTAAATCCGTGTTAATCCGCGATTCAGACAATTCGCACCGGTCACCCCTCCGGTACTGTGATGAATTAGAAAAATAAGTAGACATTTACCAGTACGCTGTCCCTCGTGCAGTATTCAAAGTCTCCCTGACAAGTTGAGCATCAGCGAAATCCCGATTTATCGGGGGCGGGATTTAGGGGGTTAGCTGTAGGTTGGCAGTGTCTAAGTCATTCTAAAATCTACCACAAAGGTCTCCGCTCACGTTAAGAAATTGCAACAAAAACCGAGTTTTCAAGAAAAAACTCGGTTTCTCTTTCTATGTCGAAGCCTAAGTTCGTCGGATCTGATCGCCTTCAGGTCTCGGAATGTGTTGCCAATAACCCTCGCTGTCGCCCCCGCGGCAGACAATACCCGAACCCTGTTTCGGATCCCTACCACGCACGTCTGGCGGGAAATAGCGAAGGGTAAGACCGCAACGTCGCCGATTTGAGGTGTTCGGATCCGATCCGTGTAGTAACAGATCTGTATGTAACGAAACCTGACCCGCCTTCATCTCAAAAGCAACAGGAAGCTCTCCGTAATCCTCCGCCTGATGCACCGATTGTCCGAGGACATTGTCCTCCTCCGCCGTACTGTGCTCAAAGGGTATCTGTCCCTGTAGATGGGATCCGGGAATAACCTTCATCGCGCTATTTTCTTCATCTGCATCATCAATCGCCAACCAAACCGTAACCACTTTGCTGGGGGTCAGGGGCCAATAGGAGGCATCTTGATGCCAAGCGACCTGTTTCGTATCGCCCGGCTCCTTACTGAAATAGTGGGTCATCGTACAGATTAGATCTTCGCCGAGCAGGTCCTGCACATAATCGAGGATGCGGTCGTCTAGCGCCAGATCATAAATCCCCCGACAGGTGGGATGCCAACCGTTAATTGAATAACTGTTCAAGCCGGCCTCCTTCGCCATCTCCATAATCCGATCGAAGTACGCTCGGTTCGCCTCCACCTCTTCCTCTGTAAAGACCTCCAACGGAAAGATGTAGCCTTTTTCATTAAACTGACGAATCTGATCGGTTGTCAGTTTTCTGGGGTTTTCATTCTCAACCGGAAAGAATTTAAGCTCTCGCTTCATATCCGGCAGCGCGTCCATAATGGGCATCGTCAATCTCTCCTATTCTGATCACTCTGATCTGGCTATTTCGGGATAGACGTCCAACGCTTCAAACCATTTCTTGAGCAGTGCGACACGCTCGGTAGATGCAGTAGAGACCTCAAGGGGCCGACCGCGCGTATCCACCACCAAGCCAACCACACCCCCTTCAACCTCTGCTTCGACCGACTGCCCCTGTCCAGCCCCCATGTCAAGACGGCGCTGGGGTTGGATTGTTACCCGCGCTTTTTCCCCGACACCCAGCAGATAGAGGCGCAATTCACCGAACGGTACGGTTTCTGTCAAATCGCCTGTGATTGTCACACCAACATCGCCGGGAGAGGCAACTCCAACCGGCGCGATGCAGGTACCTAAGTGGATGAGACAGTCACGCTCAAAGACCTGTGTCGCCGCCGCTTCGTTCACCTGAGCCAGTACACCGAGTTGGGGCATCATGAAGATACTATCGACAGCGAGGTGGGTCACCCCTTCTGGCTGGAACGCGTCAATCATCATCAACATCGCCTGACTCCGGCGTGGCGCGTGGGAAAGCACGCCGCCGCTCCCAACAATCAGATCCAGCGAGAGCATATCCACCAGGGTCGCACCGGTCTCGGATTGCGAGAACGCTTCGGAGATGGTGCGCTGCTGCTGTACCCCGCGCAGTTCGACTGCAAGCTGCTTGTGCTGATCGAACGCCAATCGCAAGGCTTCACGCGCAATCGCGCCCTCAATAATTAGCTCTTCCAACGCCTGCGGAATCGTCGTCGGGCGAATCATTTTGTTCTTGATCCGATTTCCGAGATCACCAACATCAATATCAAAAGGCACCCACCGCAAAACGTTCTCCATCCCCGCCTCTACGAGCACGTTGGAGATGCTGTAGCTCATCCCCAGATTCGCGCTCACCGTGCGGTTAAAGATGGCTTCACCTTCCTGATTCTTAAAGACAGAGAACACATCCGTTGTTGCGCCTCCGATGTCTACGCCGACCACTTCGATGTTCTGCTGCGCGGCAATTGTTTGCATAATTGCGCCGACAGCGCCGGGGGTTGGCATAATTGGCGCATCGGTCCAAGAGATCAATTTCTTGTAACCGGGAGCGTGCGCCATGACATGTTCCAGAAACTGATCCTGAATCTTCAGACGCGTCGGCATCAGATTTTCGCGCTCCAGCACGGGACGGAGATTATCGACGACCTCCAACGCCATTTTATCGCCAAGTCGCTCACCGACGACTTCGCTCGCGTCCTTGTTGCCCGCGTAGATCACCGGCAGTTCATAAGTCACCCCCAAACGGGGTTTGGGATTTGCTGCCTCAATGATCTCCGCTAACTCCGCAACGTGAGACGTTGTCCCACCGTCAATGCCGCCGGAGAGAAGCACCATATCCGGACGTAGGTGTCGGATGCGCTCAATCTTCTCGTGAGGGAGCCGCTTGTCGTTGGAAGCGATCACGTCCATGACAATCGCACCGGCGCCCAACGCGGCACGTTCCGCGCTCTCAGCGGTCAGGTTCCGCACAACACCTGCGACCATCATCTGCAAACCGCCGCCAGCGCTACTGGTCGAGATATATAAATCTGTACCTGCATCCCCCTGCTGCGGCTTGAGGATCTGGCCGTCTTTCAGGAGTTTGCGTCCAGCAAGCTCCTCGACCTCCGTTATCGCATTGATGACCCCGGCGGTAACATCCTCGACCGGTGCCTCAACTGTCGTCGGTGCCTCCCCGCGAACCACAAGATGGTATTCATCTCCCCGTTTCTCGATTAGGATCGCTTTCGTGGTGGTGCTCCCACAATCTGTCGCAAGGATGGACCGTATCTCCGGTGTTTGTTCCGACATACTACTCTTTCTCCTCTGCATCTAATTTCTCAATGAGTTGGGTCAGCAACTCAACATTTGCATCCTTTTCTATTATTAGGGCAAATTTCTGGTATTCAGCGGTGTTAAAAATCGAAGTTACAAAAGGATTGAATGCAATAAGCATTTGACTGCCAATAAAGTTGAGCGGTTTACAAGTTTCAAGGAATAAAATCGCAGGCACAGTCAGGCGGCGTCTCACGATCTCCCTCGCAACCTTTGTTAGGAGTGCTTCCTGCTCATCTTCAGGTATTTCATCAATGGTCAGTGGTTGTGATATCTGCATCTTTTTTATCTATAATTAGGACTTATGCAGTTGAACGATGAGATGCTGTAATTCAAAGGTTCATCCACCAATGCGGGGCAAGATGCCCCGCCTACGATGGGGGTGGAGTCTGAACATACCCTTTGACGCGCAAGGAATTGCGCTACTACAAACTCAAGTGCGCTAACTCTTTTATAGTACCGGTGTTTCCGTCGTCAACTCTGAACGAGCGTCAAGGCTGCCTGATCTACATCTGCCTCACCGCGTACAATCCGATCAACAGTTTCACAGATTCGCAGCCGAATACCCAATTGGGCTGCTAACCGAGCCACAGCATCGGACGACGCAACACCCTCGGCAACGCTCCTGCGTTCACTCAGAATCTCCGCTAACGCCTTTCCCTGCCCCAATGCGTAACCCAACGACATATTGCGTGAAGTATGACTGTTACAGGTCAGGATCAGGTCGCCAAGACCACACAAGCCCGCCGCTGTTTCAGGCTTGCCGCCTTTTGCGACACACAGTTGGCTTACCTCCGCCAAACCTTCGGCGATCAGAGCAGCCTTCGCGCTTTCGCCCAGTCCTTTGCCTTCCACAATACCGCAGGCGATGGCAATGACGTTTTTCATGGGACCACAGATCTGGGGACCTATCACATCCTCGGAATGGTGGACGCTGAATTTTGGATGCACCACCAACTGCGCCAGTCGCTGCCCAAGGGCAACATCACCACACGCAAGCGTCACCGAAGCAGGCAGCCCTTTCGCCACCTCTATCGCAAAGGTCGGTCCACTCAGTACCGCCAGCGGATTGGGGAAATGTTCCGCGATAACTTCGCTCATCAACTTCAAGCGCTGTTGTTCTATTCCTTTGCTGCAGATAACTATAGGCAGCGACTCGTCCAAACCGGCTGCAGCCAGCCGCTCACAGGTGCCCCTCACAAACTGGGCGGGTGCTACCATCAACAGTGCGTCCTGTGCCAGCATTGCAGCCAGATCATTGACCGCATGGAGGGTGTCAGGCAGTTTAACATTGGGGAGGAACATCTCGTTTACACCCCGTTCGTTGATAGATGCCACAACCTCCGACTCCAGTGCCCATAGGGTGACTTCGCTCCCAGCACGCGCCGCGGTTACTGCAAGCGCAGTTCCCCACGCCCCAGCACCTACAACCCCAACCCTTCTCATACCTGCCTCCGCTCTCTTTTTTCCGCTGCTGATCCAGTCAATCAAACGCTGTTACTTCCGAAGATCCACTATAAGTCCTGCAGCAGTTGTTTCCAACTCTGACATTCGCGGTTAGGATCGACGATAGGCTTTAGTCGTTCGCACCACGTTTTGAGTGCCTCATAAAATGCGGCATCCGTCTCAAGACGCACCAGCAGATCCGTCAGTGTCCGCGTATCTCCCACCGGAAAGTAGCCCAGATAGTCCTCTCCTAAGAGACCGATCGAGCCAGAGATTCGCGACGAAATGACGGGGATAGAACACGCAATCGCTTCAGAAACCGCATTCGCGCCCCCCTCCATCCGCGAGGTTAGCACGAGCACCCGACTCCGTGCGAGGACACGGAGTGCCCGCCAACGCGGGAGCTCTCCTAACCAACGATAGCGTGGATTGGTGGACGCTTCGGCATCTGCCGCTGTTTTCATATCGTTGGTGAGTGCTCCCCCAACATGCACCACCCGAATCCGGGAAGATGGGGGCAGTTGCCGGACTGCCATTGCGGTTTGAAATGGATCCTTCACGGAACGCAGATGTCCCAACACGCACAACTCGAAAATGTTCTTTTTTGGCGAGAACTTCCCCGGCGGTGCTGTCACCGATTGATAAATCACCCACGCTTTGTTACGGAGATGTTCAGCAAGTTCTTGGATGCCTGCGGGTTGCAACAGGATGAAACGATCCGCCATCTCCAGAGATTCTTGGGCTGACGCGTCCGTATGAATATCGCCGTAGAGATCTGTTCCGGTCAAGGCAAGGATAAGCGGCAGCTCTGGATGTTCGCCCCGGAAACGCACAACAGAAGCGTGGCTGCGACGGGCATGGAGCGCGACCATCAGATCGCATCGCTCCCCCTGATACTCCTCCACGATACTGACACGGTGATCCAACTCTCGTAAGATGCGAGCCCACCGAAGGGCGGTCACACGGTTACCCTTTCGGGAGTATGTTGGAGCGGGGGTCACTAAGCAGATCTTCATCACCTCTCCTTGACGCCTACACAAAAATAAGATGATTCGGTTCAGCAAAGGACTTCACATCCCCGACAATCTGCGCCTTTGCCACACCGTTATTGTGTAAAGCCGTTAATAACGATTCGCTTTGAGCAGCGGGCACAGACATCAGGAGTCCACCACTGGTCTGCGGATCAACAAAGATTTCCTCATGCCACCCAGGAAGTGATCTTTCAAAATGGGTTGAATCTTCAATCAGCGCCCGATTGGCGGCGTTGACACCTGTCCGCATCCCTTTTTCGTACATCTCCAGCGCCTCGCTCATCATCGGCACGTCGTCGGTCCGAATCTCCAAGGTCACGCCTGAGCCTTCTGCCATTTCCAAGGCATGTCCACCCAATCCGAACCCGGTGATGTCCGTTACCGCATGGATGTCAAAGTCAGCCATAACCGCTGCTGCCTCTTTGTTGAGCGCCGTGATCGCCCCTATACATTCGTCCAACGCTTGGTCTGACACCCAGCTTTTCAGATTGGCGTTAAAAATGACACCGCTGCCAATCGGTTTGGTCAAGATGAGGGCATCCCCCGGTTCTGCACCGACGTTTCGCCAATATTTTTCCGGATGCACAATCCCGGTGACCGACAATCCAAACTTCGGTTCCTCATCATCGGTCGTGTGCCCACCCGCCAAAACTGCGCCAGATTCGGTGATTTTACTCAACGCGCCTTCGACAATTCCGTGTAGGATTTCTGGGCCCAGTTTATCCGCCGGAAAGCCCACCAGATTCAGGCAGGTTACAGGCTTGCCGCCCATCGCATAAATATCGCTGATTGAATTGGCTGCGGCAATCTGACCAAACAGATACGGGTCATCTACCGGTGGCGTGATAAAGTCAGCGGTCGTAACCAGTGCCATTTCGTCGTTGAGGCGGTAGATTCCAGCATCATCGCTAGTTTCAAATCCAACGAGCAGATTCGGGTCATTTTTTTTTGGCAGTTTTGCAAGCAGTTCTCCCAGCCCAACTGGACTGACTTTCGCCGCTCACCCGCACGTTTTTGCAAGGCTTGTGAGGGTATGTTTTCGTGACAACCTATTGAGGTTCATCCTATCGCTCCCAACTTTCGTATCTTCTACAAATATAGGACTTACGCAGCTAAACGGTTAAGCCCTGTAGTTCGGGGATTCATCGCTGCCCCGATAAATCCCCGATGAATCCCCGATACATCGGGACAGGCGGGCAACTACAATCGAAGTGTGTAAGTCCTGCAAATACATCAGAAACCAAGTTTTCAAGAAAAAACTCGGTTTCTCTAATTCGTATAACACGATTACGCCATAGCAGCTTTCGCCTGCGCCAATGCATCAGCTTCCGCATCTGCCCGGGTTGCAGCGGTAGACCGGGCAATGACGGCACCAGGACTTACATTATCTACAGTACAGATATATACATCACCGAGCTGATATGACCGGATCCGAACCGTCCATTTCCCAATAGATTCAGTTCGGATTTGATTGTCTTTCGGGGTTTGTGCCATGTCCTTCCTCCTTAACTCCGATTGAATTCGTATTCATGCCTCTTTAAGATATGCCTAAAAAAACACGGTTTAATCCGATGCGAGGTATACCTCATCCGTTTTCCGTAACTGAGTCCCACACCCTTCTGGCTGTCTCAACAACCACCGACAACTTACGCCGCTGATCTTCCGCTGTAATCCGGTTGCCGAGGACCGAAGTTGAAAAACCGCACTGAGGACTCACGGCGAGCCGTTCTAACGGCACAAATCGGCTGGCTTCGTTGATACGCATAGCGAGTCCATCCGCCGTCTCTCGGCGCGGCGTTTTCGTCGTGACCAATCCTAAGACAGCGATCTTGTCATCGGGAATCGTCTTCAACGGTTCAAACGAACCGGAGCGTTCATCATCGTATTCAAGCAGCAGCCGCTGGGCTCGGATGCCTTGAAAAATCGGTTTAGCAATCAGATCGTACCCGCCTTCGACCAACCACCGGCTGCCCTGATTGCCGCGTCAGAGATGAAAGCCAAAAGTAACCTCCGGAAAATCCCCAATCACAGCGTTATCCATCTCAATGCCTCGAGCCAACCACCGATCAAGATCCCAACCCTGCCCTTCGTAGAAGGTTCGAGTTTGGGGGTCAAGCAGTAACGGATAATGGGGGGCATCAAGCTGAATGTAGGTCGCGCCCAGTCGAACCAATTCAGCGACCTCGTCCCGCATAATATCAACGACATCCGCGAGAAAGCTGTCGAGCGTGGGATACGCAGGCACGGAGTGCTCCGACGACCAGAAGTTTGTCCACATGCTGGGACTAGGCAACGTGATCTTCGGTATGCGACGCGTCCGCGCTCGCAGGTAGGTGAACTCCTCCACCGAAAGATGGCGTTTGCGACTAAGTTTGCCCACAACACCCAAACCCTTGGGGCGTTCTATACTCAAATCCTTTGCACGTTCATCGCCGCGCCAATCACCCCAGAGGAAGGCGTTGAGATCATATTCACCGAACCCGGCGACCGCTTCTGTCATCTGGCTCTGGAAGGATAACCGGCGCATCTCGCCATCGGTGACCACCTCCAAGCCTACCGCTTCTTGCAGTGCAATAGCGTTGTCAACTGCTCGGTCCTCGACGGTTTTGAATGCCGCTTGCGTCATTTTGCCTGCGGTCATTTCACTTCTCGCCTCAAGAAGTTCAGGCGGACGAAGCAGACTTCCAACGACGTCTGTATGTGCCGTGATCATGGGCAGCCCTCGTAATAATGGTTGGGATGATGGCGCAGGGTTCCCAAGGCTAGCGCGGCTTTACGCGCCCGCGGCAAGTTTGACACCAATCTCATCCTGACTCAGTTTTTCCCGATGGGTGGGAAGGTCAATCCCATACAGACGGGCGGCGTTTTCACCTAAGACCTTGCGCTTGGCTTCTGGTGTAATGTCAACCCCATACTCCTCTTTAATATCGTCCGGCAACTCAAGCGCCATAAATTTCTCAATCAACCACTTGGGCGTCCAGATGGCGTAATCGCTACCGAAGATCATCTTATCCTCACCCAACCAAAACAGGAGGTTGGCGACTATCTCGGCGAAATATTTTGGACGTGAATGGATGAACGCCATCGCCACCGACATACCGGCATAGACGTTCTTTTCCTGTGTGGCAATCCAGCAGAAGTCGTCTAATCGCGGCAGTCCAATATGCTCAATGATAAAGTTGAGATTGGGGAAATCGGTCGCAGCATAATCCACATCGGCGACATCAAAGGCGTCGCGATTGAGGGGATAAACCGTTGGTCCTTTGTGGACGTGGATATTTTTGACCCCAAGTTCGTCGGCGAGCTCAAAGTACTTGTAAGCCCACGGGTCATTTAACCGCCAGCCCTTCGAGCCGTTCCGCCATTCGGCGGTGTAGAGCTTGAGCCCCTGAACCGGGTAATCCTCCACCATCTGCCGAAACGCATCCAGTCCCGCCTCCTCCGCTCTCGGATCGAAAGAACCGCAGAGGATAAAGCGGTCAGGGTATTTTGCTTTGATCGCGTTGTTCTGTTGGTGGGTGTTAAATCCATTTTTATAGAACTCGTAAAGATACGTTGAGTTGAGGATGGCAACGTCGACGTATCCCTCCGCGAAGAGATCGTTGATGAGCGTTTCTTCACCGTATTTGCAATACTTTTCAAAGGGCCAGACATATTCCTCCGGACTGAGGGCGGTATGAAAATCGTAGAAACATCGGATCCAGCCTTCGCCATACTCATTGCGCCAGTTGTCCGGGTTGGCATCCCAAAAGTGCATATGTCCGTCAACAACAAAAATCTCTTGCCCATTTTCTTTGTACATTGTGAGGCTCCTTGTATAACGCAAGTTGCTAGTGTTTTATTTAATGATGAGTGTAATCATGGTAGCAATGAGAAACAAAACAACCTTAATCTCAAACCCAGCGGCAGTAACGGCATGAATAGCGCGTGGTAAACGTTGGGTGATTAGACCATTTG
>JAJDUM010000092.1 GCA_022826645.1 Candidatus Poribacteria bacterium | reverse complement strand
TGAATTAACAGATCGTCACAAAGCGTATAAAATGCTACAATTACTAAGTCCATGGGATTCTCCTGTTTGAGTGTTTTGTTTTAGGCAACAAATACTCTAACGGAAATTCCATGGATATTCAAATAGCAACTTGCGTTAAATCCTAATAAAATATGATAAATTATTTAATCCCGATTCATCGGGACTGTGGATTATGGAAGGCGTTCCTCTTTCAACCGCTGAACTTCAGCTTCTGTCTCTTCGCTCCGCACCGGCGTTGGTCCCCAATGGTCAATAGTGCTCTGACCCGGTTCGTCGCTCACAATCACAACGGCATCCGATCTGTCTCGAACTTCGGGCTTCAGCCGTGTGCCAATTCCCGGTCGTTGTGGGGCGTGGAGAAAGCCATCACGGATGTCAAGGTTCGGGTCAACGAATTCGTTATACCAACCTTTATGGAAAGCAGGCACATGCTCCTGTATCATAGCGTTTGCAGAACTCATGCAGATGTGGGAGCAGGCAAAGATGTTTACAGGGCCCGTAGCATCGTGCGGTGCAAATGGCACCTGATGCGCGGAGGCAAGAATGGCGACCTTATGCGTCTCCGAAACACCGCCGGTCCATATTAAATCTGGCATAACAATACGGGCGGAACCATTTTCAATAAATTGTCGGAGCTGCCATCGGCTGAGGAGACGTTCGGAAATACAAACCGGGGTTTTAGTGGCTTCCTGGAGTCGTAGAAGGGCGTCCGGATTGAGCAGCGGCATCAGGTCCTCCTGCCACATCATGTCGTACGGCTCCATCGCCTGAGCGATCCGAATCGCTATGGGCAGTGCCCACTTGCCATGAGCGTCGTTGGCAATCTGCATTTCCATGCCAACCGTATCTCGGATCTCGCGGATCGGCTTGAGTGCCAGATCAAGGTCTTTGGGCGAAAGAAACTGACCGTCGCTCGCAATGGCTAACGCGATAGTAGGTCCGCCCTTAATTGCGGTGATACCTTCATCAAGCAGCTGTTTTGCCGCCTCGCCCGCACCTTCATAGGGCATCGCGGTCGCGTAGACACGGATGCGTTTGCGCACTGCACCGCCGAGGAGCTCGTACACCGGCAAGCCAACCGCTTGGCCCTTTATATCCCAAAGCGCGATGTCGAGTGCCGAAATTGCCCGCATCTCCGCGCCTCCATATCCGGCATGGTCAGACAGGCGGAACATCGCTTCCCAATGACGCTCAATCTCGAACGGGTCACGCCCAATGAGGAGTGGTCCGAAGAAGTCGTGAATCGCCGCCCGGACGACCGACGGGGCATAAAAGGTTTCCCCCAAACCGACGATGCCAGAATCCGTGTGTACATGAACCCAGATGTTGTGGGGCTGGGCTTTGACACTAATGGTTTCGATCTGTGTAATCTTCATCGCTTCTCCTTGAGGAGTTTTTTACTTTTAGGTAAGGAGTGGATTAACGTGTAGCTTCGTGATATTTTCTGGTGAAGGGCGCACACTTCAGATCCAAATCTTTCCAATAGTATTGGTACTTCTCCGATTTCCAATCCCTATAGATCTCTTCCCATGACATACGATTGAAGTGCGGTAGGAGCGAGCCTTCGGTAATCGGTTGGGATTGGCCTTGATAGCGATAGTCGACGGAAAGACGGAGGCGGTCCTTCGTTTGGTTGGGGAGTGCCTTATGGACAGTAAGACTCTGGAAAAGCAAAATATCGCCGATCTGATAATCCGCTGAGACCCATGTGAGATCCAAGTGATCAGTGTCTACTCCCAAGCCGCCCGCACCTTCAGCTCGCTTTGTGGGTAAAACGCTAAACCTGTGCGACCCTGAAAGCACCGCCAAGCTGCCGAAATGCTGTGGACAATCGCCCAAAGGAATCCAAGCGGTATAGGTCTCCTCGGTCCCTTGGATATGGATATAGTCTTGGTGAGCGGGTGTCGTATACCTTATGTTTTCAGGAAACATAATTCGCCCGATATTCCGTGGGTGAGGGAGCGTCGGTTCGCCAAACAGTTTATCGCAGGCATCAAGGATTGATGGATAATGGGCAAAGGCGTGGAAGGATTCTAAACTTTGAAAGTCATCAAGGATGGGCCAATATCCGTCTTGTCCTTCTCGGTACGGTTCTCCGTTTCGGATGCCGTCCATCAAATCCGTCCCTTCCTTAATCCAACCGTGCCTATCGCAGATTTCGAGGAAGTCGCGGCGGAGTTGAAGAACCGTGTCCGGGTCAATCAGATTCCGAAAGAAAAGATATCCATCTCGTTTCGCACGTGCCCGTAGCAGATCGGGGTGGTCGAGTAGGTCGTTCGATTCCACAAAGGGTTTGATTTCTGTTGGCATAGGTCGCCTCGTTGATTCGAATTGTTAAAGAATGGCGTAAAACGCACATATTATACAGCCTCGCTAAAAGCCTGTCAATCGGTAAGTCACGAGAATAAAAACAGGCGAGTGAACACGGTCATTGATGCCTGCTTTCAAATTTTGGGACGTTGACATTTCCTGCCAGATATGATACATTTGACGCATATCAATCGTCAGAAAACAGCCTTATTTTACGAGAGAGAATCGTAGCATGTACGTTGCGCTGACAGGTGCCACAGGATTTGTCGGATCACACACAGTTAAGCCACTTGTTGAAGGGGGACACCGCATCCGTGCGCTTGTGCGGCCATCAAGAGATACCTCTTGGCTTGAAGAGTTGGGGGTTGAGATTTGCAGGGGAGAACTGACCGATGAGACTGCCTTATACGCATTCGTTGAGGAGGCGGACGTTGTCCTCCATACCGCCTATGATTCCGCGGTAGAGAACCGGCAACTTGAATACCTACGCTCCAATATCTTCGGATCGCTGACACTGCTTGAGCTTTCTCGCCTTGCCGGCGTTCGACAGTTCATCTGCACGACAAGTACCTACCTCCTCCGTTCCGATGTTTATACACCGGCAGATGTACATCAGACACCGATTACAGAAGATTCGCCGCTAATCTCTCCTGAGAGTACCTATGTCATGCACAACACTGTCTTGGAATCGGCATGTCGGACCTATTATGCACAGTTCGGGTTGAACACAACCGCTTTCCGTTGCGCGTGGATATATGGAGTCCATCCCAATTTGGAGAAAACCGTCTGGCGCGACATCTTTGAAACAGTTCAAAGGGATACCAAGTACGAAAGCACATTCGGATGCGATGTTGTCGCTGTCGATGACGTTGCAGCGGCCCTGACGGCAGCGGTGAATAACTCCGCATCTTTTGGTCAGGTCTTTAACCTGTGTGATATGTTTGTGTATAACCAAGAATTGGCGCAGTTAGCACAGGAGGTAACCCGTGGCAAAGCTAAAATCGTTCACTCTAAACTCCCAAAGTCCGCAGCGATAAGTTCCGAGGGCGTAAAAAGGTTAGGCGTAGATCTGCATCGGGGTTTGGCTGGCATCCGCGACTATTTTGAAGCACTGCACAGGTTAATCTAGCTCCTATCCAACACGGCATTGTATTAAAATGACAATTCCATTAGAAAACGATACAATCACCGCCATCAGCGGTCTCAAAGTTGGTCATGCGACGAATGAAAAGGCGCGCACAGGATGTACGGTGATTCTTTGTGAGTTTGGAGCTGTCGCTGGTGTTGATGTCCGAGGATCCGCACCCGGCACCAGAGAGACCGATGCCATTCGTCCCGGCGGATTGGTCGAGAAAGTCCATGCGGTGTTGCTTACGGGCGGTAGCGCGTTTGGATTGGAGGCAGCAGGCGGTGTAATGCAGTTTCTTGAAGAACGTGGTGTTGGTTTCCCGGCAGGTCCAGTGCGTGTCCCAATTGTACCGAGTGCTGTTATCTTCGATCTGGGTGTCGGAGATCCAAGGGTGCGTCCAGATCGAGAGATGGGCTATCACACTTGCGTAAATGCCACCAATACTAAGATCGAGATGGGGCAGGTGGGTGCTGGAACAGGCGCAACGGTTGGGAAGGGACCAGGACTCCAGCCATCAAATGGTGGCATCGGATCAGCGTGTCGAGTGCTGAAATCGGGACTGATGGTCGGGGCGATTGTCGTCGTCAACGCGGTCGGAAACGTTGTTGATCCAACCACGGGAAAGATTATAGCAGGCGCGAAAGACCCGGAGACGGGAGAATTTGTGAATATTACGGAGAGATTATCTGACCCGGAGGAAAAAGATCAATTTCAAACACCTAATACAAATACAACCATCGGTGCCGTTGCTACTAACGCAACCCTTTCCCCAACAGAAGTTACGAAAGTTGCGCAGATAGCGCACGATGGCTTGGCGCGAACGATTCATCCGGTGCATACTATGTTCGATGGCGATACAATTTTCGCGCTTTCAACAGGAACACACGACGCACCGGTCAATACCGTTGGCATTGTCGCAGCGGCAGTGATGGCAGAGGCGATCTGTCGTGCTGTGAAACGCGACATAACGTACGATCACTAAGCCTCATACCCATACTTCTGGCCCGCGGGAAGTGGCTCACGCAGAATACGTGACTTCAGTTGTCTAACCGTTTGGCGAATTGCGCCACTAAAACCTTGGGATTCCTGCAAAATCTCAATCTGTTCGGCTTGTCGCTCAACCTGTTGGCTCAAGTGCATGATAATCGCTTGGGCGCGTTTGCTTGATTCTCCAGAGGCAGTTTGCATCTGCTCAATCATGGCGTCTGATCGCTTGATTTCCGACTCCATGCGTTTTTCGAGCCGTTCAATTTGGGTCTGGAGATACCGGTTTTCTTCCGTTAATTTTTCAATTAGTGTGGCTTTTTCGCGGACTAACACCTGCAGATGAGCGAGTTGAGTGTTTCGTAACGGAGGCTGATATGCCGAATCGCTCGACTCTGGTATTGATATAGTTTGCGAAACTTCTGTTGGTTTTATTGGTATTTCAGTGATTGCCATCGTGTACTCCTATTCCACAGTTCGTACGTTAGTTTTTGTGTCTGTGTAACCGAATATTTATTAGAGTTATGATGATAACGTGCTTCCGCAAGAATCTGTTTCAATTCCTTATCCCGGCGTTTCAGAGTCTATAGATTGTAGAAACGAGCGAGTCCCGTTTCACGAGGATTCTCCCGATAGATCGGGATCCTCGGCTACGCCGGGACGAGAATCGGAAGATGCACGATAAATCGGCGCAATCAGAGGATAACAATATGGCTTCAAACCTCACTCCAAAAGATCTCATTCTCTCCCCCGATGACCTCTCGGCAGAAGTACTTGATCAGATCCTCGGGATCTATGGGTTCCAAGATATTCGCGATGTAAATCGGCGGTTACACAATTTAGCAGACGCACCTCCGTATCGGGAGGCGTTTGCTGAAATTGTCAGTCATCTCTTGAGTGCATCTGCGGATTCACCGGATCCGGACGCAGCACTTAACAATTTCGAGCGTTTTGTCAGCGCGACATTTGATCGACTTTGGCTCTATCGACTGCTGCATGATGCCCCATTCCTACTGAGGGTATTGTCAACCTGCTTTGGATCTAGTACCTATTTCTCGGATATTTTGGTGCGGAATCCTGAGTATTTTTACGAACTCATTGATGCCGAGGTGATGGGTGACCCAAAAGACCGTGAGACGATGTATCGTGAACTGTCGCAGGCAGTACGCCCATTTGATGTAGCTGAACAGAAGTTGAATGCGGTTCGCGGTTATAAGCGGAAAGAGAGCTTGCGCCTAGGGCTGCGCGATCTACTGGGCGACGCCGATCTGGAAACAACGACGCGGGAACTGACAAACCTCGCCGAGGTGACCCTACAGGTCTGTTATGAAGTCGGTACGGCTGAACTGACCGAAAAAATGGGGACGCCTTGGGGGGAACTGCCGGAGGGCGAAAAAGTTCCAAGCACAATCGCTGTAATTGCAATGGGCAAGTTCGGAGGATATGAGCTCAACTTCAGCTCAGATATCGATGTAATGTTCGTCTACTCGCACGATGGGAAGACCGATCAGGGCGTCGACAATCAAGAATATTTCGCCAAACTCAGTGAGTTCATCATCAACGGGATGAGTCAAGTCACCAAGGCAGGTTACGTCTTTCGCGTTGATGTCCGTCTGCGTCCTGAGAGCCGGGCAGGGGCTATCGCCCGATCCATAGACAATTACGAAGCCTATTACGAGGGTTGGGGCGAGATTTGGGAACGGCAAGCGTTAATTAAAGCCCGTCCCGTTGCTGGCGATCTAAAGTTAGGTGAGCAGTTTATCCAGACCGTCCAGCCGTTTGTTTATCAGCGGTATCTTGACGAATTTTTCATCACGGAAATAAAACTGGATGTTCGCCAAACAAAAGCACGGATTGAAAGTCGGCTCCGGGAGCAGAGGGATGATTTGACAACCCATGTCAAACTCGGCACAGGCGGCATTCGTGATATTGAGTTTGCCATACAGTGCCTCCAACTGATTCACGGTGGACCCATCCCGGCGTTGCGGTGTCACAACTCGCTGGAAACTATCGAACGACTCCACCATCATGGGATGTTGGATCAAACGGATCGGGATGTCCTTGCTGATGCCTACCGATTCCTCCGGACGGTTGAGCACCGTATCCAGATGAAATCCGACTTGCAACGATATTCCCTCCCTTCAAAGGAATCCGAACTAATCAAGCTTGCCAAGCGTATTGGCTATCAAGATAGTGGGATCAGCTCCGCTTTAGAAGCATTCCAAGCAGATTACGCACGACACACAGCCGCAGTCCGCCTGATCTTTGATAAGATCTTGGCAGCGCCGATTTCAGATCGCGAAATGGATATAGCAACTCTGCTCACGACCAACGATATGGGAGCGATACGGCCACTCCTAGAACCTATCGGATTTACCGACGTGCGCGAAGCCCATCGGCGGTTGAAGCTAATGGCGGAGGGACCTGATGGTGTACGGTTTACGCCACATGTCCGCCGGTTGTTTGTTGATCTTGCACCAACACTGTTACGTTTGCTCAGCGAATCGCCAGACCCTGACATGGCAATCCGTTATATTGAGACCTTTGCAAGTAGCGTGGGAGCGCGCAGTTCGCACTACGCACTGTTCAATGAACAACCATCTACCCTTGAGCTATTGACCAGACTATGCGGAACAAGCCGTTTCTTGGCTGAGCTATTAACTGTGCAGCCAGAATCCTTTGACATCTTGACCGCTCCAGCGGTGATGGACCACTCCAAGACAACATCCGAGATTTATGAGGAAGCAGTCCAAGAAATCGGAGACGGAACAACCGATCAAGTGTTTGAAGCGTTAAGGCGCTACAAAAACAGTGAAGTCCTGCGAATCGGTATGCGGAACATTTTGGGACAGGCAAATTTGTGGGCAACGACCACTGAACTCTCCGCACTTGCAGCGGGCATCTTGCAAGCAATGTATTCCCACATCAACGCAGAATTGGAAATTGAACATGGGAAACCGCTGGAGAAAGGTGAAGGTCAGCGCCAAACTGCTTCTACAGGCGAACAAACAGATGAAGATTTGCCGTTGGCGAGGTTTGCTGTGATTGGTATGGGGAAATTCGGTGGGCGAGAGCTTAACTTCAGCGCGGATCTCGATCTACTATTTGTCTATTCTGCTGAAGGCGAAACGACACAAGGCATGTCAAACGCGAATTATTTCAGTAAGCTCGGATTGGAGTTAGTCAATCGGCTGAAAGGGAATACGGGAGGCGGCGAAATCTATGAACTTGATCTGAGACTCCGGCCATTCGGGTCAGGTGGAGCGATCGCCTTGTCTCTGGAGGGCTACCAAAACTACTACAACAAAGACGCAGAAACGTGGGAGCGTCAGGCGCTAATCCGCGCCCGCCCTGTGGCTGGAGATGTCGAGTTGGGCAAAGAATTTGTTAAACAGGCACAAGCCTTTGCCTATAGTCAACCGTTAACTTCTGAACAAACAGCAGCTATTGTGCATAATCGGCAGCGTAAAGAAGCGCAGGCAACGCGTCCCCCTTCTACCTCACGCCGCCGAAGGGGCAGGCGGAAACAACAGATCGATGTAAAATCTGGATATGGAGGGCTTATCGATATCGAATTTCTGGCACAGACGCTCCAGTTAATCCACGGCACAGCGCAGCCACGAGTCCGGGCACAGAACACCGTTGAGGCAATTCGTCGGCTACATGAAATTGATGCTTTGACTGTAGATCAGCGAGATCAACTCCGCTTCGCGTATGAATTTCTGAGAAATGTGGAAAATAGCTTGCGAATCGTCCATGACCGACCGTTGGACGCGCTACCGGATACAGAGACAGCGTTGGAACAGCTCGCCAAAAGACTCGGCTACGAAGACGGAACACGACGGGCATC
This sequence comes from Candidatus Poribacteria bacterium, assembly GCA_022826645.1. Classification (GTDB taxonomy): domain Bacteria; phylum Poribacteria; class WGA-4E; order WGA-4E; family PCPOR2b; genus PCPOR2b. Next base: position 77,213 of record JAJDUM010000092.1, on the reverse strand, counting down.
AGACTCGTTTCTGAGAGATTATCAGTGGTGCACAGAGACCACAAGGACGTTATTTAATCAGTTGTTGGAGACACAGTAATTCGACGCAATACTGCCTCCTCAAAATAGCCCACGCGCTGCTCCGCCGTCCACTGTCATCACCTGTCCTGTGATGTTTCCGCCCTGCTCACTGCATAACAGAGCAACAAGCGCAGCCAACTCCTCCGCCTCCCCCATCCGACCGATAACGGAGGCTTCAGCCGTTTCTGATTCAATTTCTGTGTAGCTTCTGTTTTGTGCTGCTGCTGCCCGTCGTATCAATTCTTCACCCAGCGGTGTCCGAAACGGTCCAGGACAAACGGTGTTGACCAGAATTCCTGCAGGTCCCAGTTCATTAGCGAGCGACTTGCTCAGTGCCGCGACACCTGCTCGAAAAACGCTGGAGATGAGATAAGGCGTACCAGGTTCCCTAACAGCAATACTGGTGATGTGCACGATGCGACCCCAATTCGCCTGCTGCATATATGGGAGAACGGTACGGCAGAGCCGGATAACCGGCAGCAAAACACCCTCATAACCTCCTTGCCAATCTACATCTGTTAAGTCTGAGAAGGTGCCCATCTGCGGGTGGCCAACGTTGGTGACGAGAATATCAACGGTTCCAAATTCTTCCACACCCCTCTCAACCAACCGTTCAATGTCCTCTTCTTTTGTGAGATCGCAAACAACGGGCAATATCTGTGAGCCGCTTTCAGCGCGTATGGCTGCCGCTGTCTCATTAAGTGCTTGCTCGTTACGTGCACAGACAACTACGCTCGCGCCTTCGTGAGCCAACGCTGTTGCGCACGCCCTTCCTAAGCCCTTACTCGCCGCACAAACAACCGCAACTTTTTGATTTAATCCTAAGTCCATTGATGTTTCCTCCTTCTCTATCCTTTTGCGCTTGAGTATAACGCACAGCACTGGATGAATCAAGATCCAAAAACATTAGGAGATGATTGCTTGGTTCGAAAAAACATGATACGATTGGTAAATTGAAAGAGTTTTCAAATTAATTGAGGGGGTACTGAAATGGCAGGGCAGGTAGAAGATAAAGTAGTTCTGGTGACAGGTGGAAGTTCGGGGATTGGTCGGGCGACAGCACTGACATTAGCGAACGAGGGGGCAAAGGTCGTCATCGCCGATCTCAACGTTTCGGACGGCGAGCAGATCGCGCACCTGATTCAAGAAACCGGTGGAGAGGCTATCTTTGTGGAGGCGGATGTGTCAAAGGCTGACTCAGTTGAAGCGATGGTCAAGCGCACGGTTGAAAACTATGGACGCTTGGATTGTGCGTTCAACAATGCTGGAGTCGGCAGAGGCGGCAGCACAGTAGACTGTACAGAGGAGGACTGGGAATTTACCATCAAGATCAATCTCACAGGCGTCTGGTTGTGCATGAAGTACGAAATCGCCCAGATGCTCAAACAGTCCAGCGGTGCTATTGTCAATACGGCGTCTGCATACGGACTCGCTGCTGCCGGCGGGACGCCAGCGTATGTTGCAAGCAAACACGGTGTCGTCGGGTTGACCAAGGCTTCCGCAATGGAATATGCCGCTGAAGGCGTCCGAGTCAATGCAGTCTGTCCGGGACATATCAACACGCCAATGATAGAGAGAGGGATGAACGACCCTGAAAGCAAAGCACGGATGCTTGGGAGGCATCCAATCGGACGAATAGGGGATCCAGAAGATGTCGCCCAAGCGGTGATGTGGCTGTTATCGGATGCAGCTTCTTTTGTCACCGGACACGCTATGTCTGTGGATGGTGGCTGGGTCGCGCGATAATTGTGAATGAGCCGAAAAGTAAGCCTTCACTTTGATGGTTGTCCGAAACATGAGGAAGGTGATATAATGGAACAGTGCATTAATCACAAATTCCAAGGAGTTATATATGGCAGAGAAAAATCGTATTACCGTTACTGTCAATGCAGGTGAACACAATCGGGACGGGTGTCCCGTCAGCGTTGACATAGATAACGCTCAAGCTGAATCGCTCGCGGATGGATCGGTCACCCTTACGGATCAAGTGAGCGGTGCAGTCATCCCCGCCGACATCAACAGCGACGGCAAAACGGCAACACTCTCATGGATCTTGGACGGACTCAAAGCCCATCAGGAACGATCATATACCCTCTCGTCAGGCGATGCTGGGAGTGATGGTGTTGTATTCAGCGAACGGGACAATGCTATTGATGTGAAAATCGACGGGAGGGAATTCACAACCTTCCGCTATGGAACCGATGGGTTTCGACCTTACTTCTTCCCCGTATTTGGACCCGGTGGGAATCTGGTTACCCGCGGCGAAACCAGTGAAAATTCCAGCGACCATGTCCATCACCGATCACTATACGTTGCCTACGGTGAGGTCAACGATGTAGATGTGTGGGCAGAGGGCGAAAATTCGGGCAGAGTGGTGCATCGATCCTTCACGGATAAAAGTGGGGGCGCAACCGTCGGCAAAATCTATACCGAAAACGATTGGGTGGATAAACCGGGCGAAAAGTTGATGTCAGACCGACAGAATTTCCGCATCTATAACACCCCTGAGACGGGAACCATTATCGACCTGGATTTGACCCTGATCGCTTCTGAAGGAGATGTCCACTTCGGAGACACCAAAGAGGGTGGGATTATATCCGTCCGCGTCAATCCATCGATGAATGCCTCCGATGGCGGAAAGATTGAAAACGCTTACGGTGGGACCAATGAAGGCGAAACATGGGGCAAGCGTGCGCAATGGTGCGACTACTCAGGTGTCGTCGAAGGAACGCCCGTTGGAATTGCTGTATTTGATCACACTTCCAACCCGCGCTATCCCACATATTGGCATGTCCGCAACTACGGCTTAATGACGACAAACATCTTCGGGACCGGCACGTTTGAAGGCGATCCGAGCAAAGATGGTTCTTACACGATGAAAAGTGGGGAGGAGATGAATTTCCGCTTCCGCGTACTCATCCACGCCGGTGACGCTGCAACGGGACAGGTCGCACAGAAATATCACGATTTCATCAACCCGCCAACGGTATCAATCTCATAACCGTATCGTATAAATCGAGGCGACTCGCCTTACACTCGACGTTCTACACTCATGCTGAGAAGTTGTACAGCAAAAACTGTAGGGGCGGGGTTACCCCGCCCGTAGTACGAGTTGGGTAACCGAAAGCCTATCAAGAACTCGGTTTCTCTTTGCGTTTTATGCTGTCTTTTTGTTGCAGTGCCATAGGTCGGACTTCCTAGCCCAATCACACTAATGAACCAATGTACCAATGAACAAATAGTTTTTTCACGTTTCACGCATCACGTTTCACTGTCCAGCCCATGAGTTATGCCAGATCAGCTCGTTTTGCTGTGGGTCGTCCAGTAAGTCGCCAATCGTCAGTGAATTAAAATAGTCGTCCGGCAGGACATTCTGTTTGCCATTAAATGTCGAGCCGTCAGGCATAAAGGCGCACGTCATCGCACGACGCGGTCGAATTGTCATATTTGCGCCAGCAGCGTGGGCAATCAGACCATTATGCCAAACAATTGATCCAGCAGGGCATGGGCACGCCTGTGGCTCAATCTCTCGCCATTCGGGATACACCTTGAATAATCCACCCAAGTTCTCTCCGATGCCGACGTTCTCAAACCGTGCAACCCGATGCACACCGGGCAGATACCAGAGGCATCCGTTGCCGAGCGTTATATCGTCCAGCGCCATCCACAAAGATAGAGCATCACGAGAACTAAACGACCAATAGGGCACATCCAAATGCCAAGCCGTTGGATTCCCATGGGGCGGCTTAATCAACGCTTGGTCATGCCAGATTCGGATGCCTTCTACGCCCGCCAACCTCGTAGCCATCCGCCCAATCCGTGGATCGCAGATAAGCTTGTGCATACCTTCGTGTGTATCCGCAAGCCGCAAGCACTGTGTAAAGACTCTCGCGTAAAAAGCGTCTGGGTCCATCTGATTCGTCATGAAATTCACCGCACCTCCCAGACGCTCCGCAACGGATTCCCCGGTACATCGGCGCCATTCTTCCAGTTCGTCCGCATCAAGAAAATCCTCAATGACCAGAAAACCGTTGGTTTGATAGAATTCGATCTGTTCTTCTGTGAGTTCATCACGCATCGCCGCTTGTTCCTCCTGTGTCAGTGATCCTCAGTCCCACCAATCCATCACTACCCTGTTCCACCCTTCACACTCCAGACCGCGCCGGTAGTGTAGGTATTGCGCTCCGAGCAGAGAAACTCGATGACTTCCGCCAACTCCTCCGCATCTGAGTACCGTCCAACCGGCGTTCCCGGATTAGCGAGAAATTCAGCAGAGAAGCGTGGGACAACCATCTCTGTAAGCGCGCGTCCCGGCTCCACACCATTCACGAACACCCCCTGCTTCGGATACGCATTGCCAAGCGCACCGATGAACGAGAAGACCGCTCCTTTAGAAACGCCATACGGTACTTGGTTCGTTGCGCCGTTACGTGCTCCGGAGGAGATCGTCACACACCGCCCCCAGTTTCGCTCCAACATGTGAGGAATGGTTGCCTGATGTGCGTGATAAACGCCGTAGATATTAATCCGCATGACTTTATCGAACTGCTCAATCGATTGTTCATGGAACGGTGCTTCCAACCCCAAAATTCCAGCGCAGCAGACGAGAATGTCCAAGCGTCCGAAGGTTTCGACCGTTTGATCGACCATCGATTGGACAGCCGCGCAATCTGCCACATCTGTCTTTATAAATAACGCACGCTGTCCGACCTGTTCAATCTCTTTAATTAAACTGGCGGCTTCCTCTTCGAGGATATCTGCGATAACAATATCCCGCCCCGCTTCCGCGAGTCGAAGGGCAGACGCCCCACCGATACCTCGAGCCCCGCCAGTTATTACTGCTACCCGTTTCTCTTTGGGTGCTGCAAAACGCAGATTCGGCATAGATTAATCCTCCTAAATTGGCTCTAACCTTCCGAAGCTGCCAAATTTTCGGAAGATCCTATCGCTTCGTAGGGGCAGGTCTCGTACCTGCCCAAAAGGGCAACCACAAGTTGCTTTGAATCCCGATTCCATCGGGGGGTTGTCCCTACAGCGAATCAAGATAGTTCGCAACCTCGGCACAAAAATCGACAATATCCCCGAGACCATCTTGGATGACATCGTAAACTGTACGCAGATTAACTCTGGGGTAATGATGGACAATGATATTCCGCATCCTGACAGCTTGGCTAACCTTCTCCGCAAGTTCCTGCGGTATGATCCCGTTCTTGGCGAGCATTTCAATCGCTTCAGGACGACTGTTAGGCGATCCTAGATTAGCACCGGCGACAATGTGCATTGCGATGTCACTGATTGCTTCCAATATCGTTTGGAGTTCGTATAATGACGCATCCACCGCTTGGAAATTCTCAGCGAATTCCTCGAAACCCTTCCCCTGTTGACTCTGTAAACGATTCAGCATCTCTTGGACATAATTCACTAAATGCTCAACGCGCCTCCGATCTATCATGTCCTTCCCTCTCTTTAACATCTGTCTCGTTTTTACCCGCCTCATCAGGTAACGGCGACCAATCTGTCGCCACGGTTCTTCATCCATCTGTTTTTCAAAAATACCCATCTCAAACTGAATGCGCTCGTGTGGGTTGGCACAAAAGGCAAGTTTCCCCGTCCGCAGGATTTCATAGGCAAAATGCGTCGGTACTCCATCCAGACTCACAACATCAACTTCAATGCCTCCCAATGCTTGACACAGGTATTCCGACATCCTCCCGATAATCTCTAGCTGATTCGACGTATCCGCCTCACCAAATAGGAGTGCCACATCGACATCGCTCTCTGCCCATACCTTCCCTGTTGCGCGGGATCCGAAAAGGTATGCCGCAATGACCGGTGGACTCATGTTGACAACGACGGTTTTGATTGCCTGTTTAATAGAAACCTGTGAAATTTGCATGGCACCAATCACAATTTTTCCCAAAAAAGTAAGATAGCTATAGGATATGTCATGCCACCAAAAAATGTCAAGTTCGCTTTCAGCGACATGTAGGAACGTTTAGCTCCTCTGTAGGAGGGATCTCCGAATCCCGACATCTAGCTGTTGACCCTACAGCAACACAGTTGCGGTCAAAACAACCGTTGACAGAGATCAGTCGCTATGATATAGTGTCCAAATCCCAATAAGGGTGGACAACATATATCAAGAAATGAAGGTCCCGACCTGCTCCCGATGAATCGGGACTACGCGGGACTTGGGAGGAAAAAATGGCAGATCGATTGGCGGTTGATGGTGGAACTCCGGTTATTGCGGAACCTATTCCCAGCGGCACGCACGGTCCAAGTGCTATCGATGACCGGGAGATTAACGCAGTCACCGAAGTGCTGCGGAGCGGTAAACTGTTCCGGTTTGTTGAGGATTCTCATGTGGCTGCGTTCGAAAAAGAAGCCGCAGCACTGCTCGGTGTAAACCACGCACTGATGGTCAATTCTGGTACAAGTGCGATCATCTGTGCGCTGACAGGAATCGGGGTTGGTCCGGGGGACGAAGTGATCGTTCCGGGTTATACCTTCATTGCAACAGCGGCGGCGGTCGTCGGTGTGGGGGCTATCCCGGTAATCGCCGAGATCGACGAATCGCTCGGCATGGATCCCGCCGATGTTGAGCGGAAGATTACCCCACACACAAAGGCGATCCTTCCTGTCCACATGCAAGGGGTGCCGTGCCGCCTTGATGACCTCATGGCGATCGCCAAGCAACATGACCTCAAAATGGTCGAAGACTGTTGTCAATGTGTTGGTGGACGGTATAAAGGCGCGTATACCGGAACGTGGGGCCAAGCTGGCGCGTGGAGTTTAAACTACTTCAAGGTAATTAGCTGCGGCGAGGGAGGCATGGTGTTTACGGATGACTACGACATCTATGAACGCACCGCTTTCGCCAGTGATGCCGCGATGCCGATGTGGATGAGCGATAAGGAGTGGCAAAATCCACCCTTCTCACGTCAGGGCTATCGTCCAAGCGAAATTATGGGATCAATTGCACGGGTACAACTTTCCAAACTTGAGGACATCTTGAGCCATACCCGTCGGCTGAAAAAAGCGTTCCTTGCGGAGTTGGATGAGCCGAAGGGATACATCCCGCAGCATGTCGATGATCCGGATGGCGAATGTGGCATCAGCGCAGCGATCATTGTCAAGGATCCCGAATTCACCCCAAAATATGTCGAAGCACTCAAGGCAGAAGGACTGGGCGCAGGCACAGCCTACAACGAAGGATTTCCAGATCGTCACATCTACTATTACTGGGATTCAATCCTGTTTAAGCATTCCCACCACCCGTCGGGCTATCCGTGGAAGGATCCGGCTTACAAGGGCAATGTCGAGTATTCACGGGATATGTGCCCACAGACCCTTTCAATCTTGGGCAGAGCCTTGCGATTTGGGTTCAACGTCAACATGCAGGAAGATCACGCCCGATTGATGGCTGCGGCGATTAATAAAGTGGACGCGGCGTTAGGATAGATAGTGAAACGGGCACAGATCGCCGAAGCGCTACAGACACTGGGTGTGCAGCCCGGTCATATTGTCTTTGTGCACAGTTCGTTGCGCAGCATTGGCTACGTCGAAGACGGCGCCGACGCCGTGGTCGACGCGTTCTTGGACTTGCTCGGTCCTGCGGGCACACTCGTGGTGCCGGCATTCACCTTTTCCCACGGTGGAAAATCTAATCCGGTGTTCGACCCTATCCAGGATCCGTCCGAGATGGGACGTATCTCGGAGGTAGTTCGGACGCGTCCCGGCGCACAGCGGAGCCATCACCTGCTGCATTCCGTCGCTGCCTTAGGTCCTCACGCTGAAGATATCACCGCTTCACACGGTCCCTCCGCTTGGGCAGCTGACGGTCCCTTCTGGAAACTCTACGAACTGGACGCACACATCTTAATGCTGGGCGTTCCCTATCTTCGCTGTACCTTCTTTCACGTTATAGAGCAGCTTGTGCAAGTTCGCTACCGGCGGTGGCGCGAAGTCGAGGCGAAAGTTCGAGATCCAAATGGGCGTGAACGACCACTCCCCATGTTCGGTTATAGCCCCAAACCGGGATTTGCTGGTAACGACTTTAACAGGCTTGGATCCATGCTGGAGGAACGCGGACTTGCTCAGGTCGGTGCGCTGGGAAACGCCGTAGCTCGACGGTTTCGAGCACGTGATGCGCTTGAGGTCGGTCTCGCAGAGTACCGGAAGGATCCACTCCTGCTCGTCAAGACCGGTAACAGCATAACGCAACTCCGCGACGGTATCCTAACCGAAGAGCTGCATAACGAGAAATCGGTGATCGATCCGGCGAAAATCTATGAACGGACGCAATAATTCAGATACGGTAGCCCAACTTGCTAGGACGTGTTGATATTTATGCAGAGGTGTCCGTAATCGTAGGGGCGAGGTTCCCTCGCCCGACGGGTTAAGAAACCCAACCCCTACAGGAATTGACCCAATGTAGGGGCAACCCTTGTGGTTGCCCAAGATACTGCCTCAAGCGCATCAATATTGGCTCAATTTTTCACATGTCAACAAAACCTGGTTATGTGCGGTGCGATAAAAGTTAATCCCCCATACCCGTAGGTTGGGCATCTTGCCCGACCGACAAAGCCCCAGCGGGGCGGCATGTTTATAGAACATCGGCAAACCAATTATCCCAAAGCCCCAGAGGGGCGACATGTGTGCAGAATACTCGCGTTAATATATCCAAGAAAGAAAAGATGATGACACAGCAAGACACAACAGCAGCAATCTGGGAACAACACAAAAAAGTAATACCCGGTGGTGTCGTTTCACTGAATCGCGTGATTGATCCGATGCGCGTTTTTGTGAAAGCGGAGGGCGCCTATTTCTGGGATAGTGATGGGAAGCAATACATCGATTATCACGCCGCCTTCTCGCCCTATCTGCTTGGCCACAGCGATCCAGATGTCGATGGAGCAGTGATCCAAGCCATAAAAGAAGGCAAGTCCCTGATAGGGGCGGGGACAACCCCTTGGGAGGGTGAGTTGGCGAATCTGCTGGTAGAATGTATTCCCACCCTCGACCAAGTGCAGATCACCAATACAGGATCAGAGGCGACCTTTTTCGCTGTGCGGGTTGCTCGGGCAATAACCGAACGTGACGAAGTGATTATCATGCAGGGCGGGTACAACGGCTGGCATAACGATGTGGCTTTTAATCTGATGGATCCCCATGAAAGAATTGAGGGCTATCAGCCCGGCGAGGAACTCCCACGCTACCCCATCACAGCCGGAATGCCAGCGTCCGCTTCCCAGCATGTCCATGTCGTACAGTTCAACGACTTGGATGCCGTGGAAAACCTGATAAAAGCGGATAATATCGCGTGCATCATTCTTGAACCGATTCTACAAAATATTGGTGTGGTCAAACCCAACCCCGGATACCTACAGGGGCTGCGACGCTTGTGTGATCAATACGGTTCTCTGCTAATTTTTGACGAGGTGAAAACAGGATTCCGTCATGCCTTGGGCGGTTATCAGTCGATATGTGGCGTGCAGCCCGATCTGTCGGTATTCGGAAAGGCGGTCGCCAACGGATACCCGCTCGGTGTCGTCGGCGGAAAGCGGGAGTATATGGAGTATTTCAACCACCCACAGCCGGAAAAGAAGGTACTAATCGCAGGCACCTATAGCGCCCATCCCGTTCCCACGGCAGCGGCAATCGCAACCTTGAAGAAATTGAAAGCGCAGGAAAGGGAGATTTACGACCATCTGGAACACCTCGGTCAGATCATGGGGGACGGCTTAAAGGAGCTGCTGTCGAAGAAAGGTTTCCCCTCAACAGTCGCTCGACAGGGATCTGCATTTGTGGTTTATTTCATGGAGGAGGTTCCCACCAATTGGCTGCAAATTGCACAATCCCACGATATGGACCTCGATAAAAAGTACAGAACACTCTTGATCGAAAGAGGGATTTTCCATTTCCCACTCCCCACCAAACAGGGGAGCATCTCCTTCGCTCACACAGAAGCGGATATCGAACAGACCATAGAAATTACAGAACAGGTTTTAGACCAACTATAAGCGTTGGGAGTTACGCAGTTGAACGGTCAAAGTCCTGTCGTGGGAGGGGCATCCCTGCCCCGATACGCTCGATAAAGAAAAATGCAAAGAAAATTCAACGCAAAGTCGCTAAGGCACGATGGCGCAAAGCAAAAAAAGAAAATCCTTGCGTCTTGGCATCCTTGCGTCCTTGCGTTAAATCCTTATAATATATCTGTGAGAGGGGCATCCCTGCCCCGATACACCTGATGAATCGGGCAGCGTAAGTCCTAAACGTAACCAACGGATTAATGATTATGACAAAGAAATCCAAATCTATCGGATGGTCAACCAAAGCCATCCACGCCGGCGAAGAATCCCTGCCTAAAACAGGTCCCCTCATCCCACCCATCTATCAGAACAGCACCTTTCAGTTTGAAACAGCGGAGGAGTGTGTCACTGCGTTCACGGACGAAGATTCAGGCTATGTTTATACCCGGTGGGGAAATCCGACCCAATCTGTCCTTGAAAGCAAGATTGCCGCCTTGGAAGGCGGTGAAGCGGCGCTCGCAACAGCGTCGGGGATGGCAGCCGTGAGTACAACCCTGTTCACGCTGCTTGCGCATGGAGACCATGTTGTAGCAGTGGACTCCCTCTATTCCGGATCATATAATATCCTGAACGATGATCTCCGTCGCATGGGGGTCGAGACCACATTCGTAGATGCAACCGATGCCAGTGCAGTTGAGCGGGCGATTCAATCGAACACAAAAGCCATCTATATCGAAAGTCCCGCCAATCCAACGCTAAAGTTGGTGGATCTTGCTGTCTGTGCAGAGATTGCAAAGGTGCACGGGGTTACTTCCATCATCGACAACACCTTTGCCACGCCGTGCGGACAGCAACCCATCTCCCTCGGTTTTGATATCGTCGTCCACAGTATGACAAAGTATCTTAGCGGAAATAGCACCGTGGTCGCCGGTGTGATTGTTGGATCAAAGGAGTTTATTGATTCTGCAAAGAAGGGGGCACTGCGAAACTTCGGGGGAGTCATCAGTCCGTTCAATGCTTGGTTGACGTTGCATGGAGTCGCCACGCTGCCGCTGCGCTTTGAGCGTCACTGTGCCAACGCCGGCGCGCTCGCGGAATTTCTGGAGAATCATTCGGCTATTGAGAGGGTGCACTACCCCGGTCTGCCGAGCCACCCGCAACATACACTCGCGAAACGGCAGATGAACGGTTTCGGTGGGATGATCTCTTTTGAACTCAAAGGGGGTGTGGCGGCAGGAGAAAAATTAGTGAATCGGGTCGAACTCTGTGCACTTGCAGTTAGCTTGGGGGATGTACGGACGCTAATCTGCCACCCCGCTTCGACGACGCACCTGCATGTTTCGCCTGAAGCGCGGCGTCGCGCCGGAATCACCGATGGTTTAGTAAGGGTGTCTGTCGGGTTGGAGGAAGTGGAAGATATTATCGCAGACCTCGATCAGGCGTTGGCGTAGGAAAGACACAAAAGGTTCATGTTAAGAAACTGCACAACAGAAACCGAGTTTTTTCTTGAAAACTCGGTTTCTCTCTGCGTTTTACACTTTTTCAATTCCCGCAGGTCGGACTTCCTTGCCCAACCACACCAATGAACAAATAGTTTTTCACGTTTCACGCATCACGTTTCACGCCTCTGGTATTTCGATCGGCAGATCCAGCCGATCTCCCCACTCTTTCCACGAGCCAATGTAGTTGCTGACTTTCTGATAGCCCAAAAGCCGCAACGCCAAATAGCTGTGGGAAGAGCGGTATCCGCCCTGTCAGTAGGACATGACGCGCTTCTCCGGCGTAATCCCTGCCGATTCATACAACTCACGAAGTTTTGCGGCAGGTCTGAACATCCCGTTCTCGTCCAGATTGTTCATCCATTCGATATGGATGGAACCGGGGATAGCACCGCCCCGCGCAGAACGTGCGACATCTCCGTAGTGTTCTGCAGCGGCGCGTGTGTCGAGGACAGCAAAATCACCGGCATCGAGCAATCCGTGGATGGTCTCCGCATCCATGTGGGCATCCGGTTTTGAGTCGGTCGAGAATTGTAACACCTCCGCTGGCACTACCGCTTCGGTGCTCACCTCCCCGCCTGCCGCAGACCAAGCACTGAGCCCGCCGTCCAACACCCGAACATCCTCGTGTCCCAGATACTCGCAGAACCAGAACCCCCGTGCTGCCTTAACGCCAGATTCGTTTTCATACCATACAATTGTCTTGGTCGGATCAATCCCACGGTCCTTAAAGAGGTAAGCAATCGTCCACATAAACGCGTCGAACACCTGTTCGCTCGTGTCGCTGAGACTGATTGCAAATAGATCGAGATGGATAGCACCGGGGATATGACCTTCGACATATTCGTGCGTCGGTCGGACATCCACAAGACAGATTGGACCGTCGTCGAGCCTGCTCATCAACTCCTCAGCGGAAATCAGCAGTTGTGGATTGGTATAGCCTTTGTCATTCATTGTGCTCTCCTTATTCTTGGTGCTTTGCTCATTGAAAACGACTTTTATCAACTCTTTTTTGCTTCTGGGGTCAGTCCATGTAATTGAATCGGGTAAGGTTATCGGACATTTTTTGGCTTATCAAGACTGACAAAACTCGCGTGTTTACTGGATCAAGATTTTCGATTTTTCCCTGAAAACCGCTTAAAATATCTGATAAGAAATATTATCGGATATTTCCTATTCAAAAAAAATCATGAATCTTGCCCCGCACATTTTTTTAAATCTTGGATAACTACGTTTAAGGCTCGCACTATAGGTGATAATTCCTCCATCTTTGGGAAACATGTAGAGTAAAGATTCCAGTGAATTGGGGCCCCTTCACTCAACCTAGAAAGTTGGTTTTTTACCTCTCCAAGTTTTGTGATTTCTTCTTCTATGGCTGATTGTGGAGTCATTTGTTTGAATGAATCTAAATTCATTGTATTCTCCTTTTAAATCCCTATTTCAAGGGTTGCCTCTCAAATGAAATGCCGGGAGAGGTCACGTTGTCGATATAGTCTTTCATTTCACCATTTTTGGCATCTATTTCAGAATTACATTGAGATATAACGTCAATATAGAGCTTGGTAGCCTTTACCAGACTATCTCTATCCTCAGGATCACTGCTATCAATTAGATCGGGAAGTCCAATCATCAGCGATCGAATACTAGTACACTGTCCAATAAATTATGCTGGTGTATATTGATTGAAATCAAACGATAGCACATATAATAATTTCAAAACTTATCTGACGGTGTACTAGGGCGTGTTGACATTTGTGTATAATAAGGGTATGTCTACACTTACCTTATCCGATACGCAATGGTCAAAAATAGTAGCATTCCTTAACACCTGTCCCGACCTCTACACCGGACAGGAAACTCGCTTAAAACGGTTTATCCAAGCGGTGCTTTGGATAACTCGTAGCGGCAGTCAATGGCGTCTGTTACCTAAACAGTATGGCAATTGGAACAGCATCTATAAACGATTCGCTCGCTGGTGTAATAAAGGTATCTTTCAACGGTTGCACCAACACTGTGCCAAAGACCCCGACCTGGAGTGGCTGATCATTGATACCACTACTATTCGTGCCCACCCCTGTGCTGGGGGTGCTTTGAACACAAGTGGCGGTCAAGCCTGTCAAGCACTCGGACGCAGCCGGGGTGGCTTTTCAACCAAGATTCATATCGCTGTTGATGGCTTAGGCAATCCCTTACGTTTTATGTTGACAGCCGGTCAACGGCACGACATCACTTGTGCTGAAGCATTGATTGACGGTTACAGCAGTGCGTATGTGATAGCCGATACATCATATGACTCGATGGCATTCATTGAGTCGATTACCGACACGGGTGCGGTGCCGGTGATACCGCCACGTGCCAACCGTCGGGATTCACGCACTTATGATGTGAATCTGTATAAAGAGAGGCATTTAGTCGAATGTTTCATCAACAAAATGAAGCAGTATCGACGTATTTCCGCTCGTTTTGATAAGTTAGCGGTTCGGTATATGGGATTTTTGAGTTTCGTGGCTACCATTATCTGGTTACGATGAAATGTCAACAGAACCTAGTTAATAAGTTCTCGGAAGCCCGATAAAAACTCCGGCGGAATCAATTGTAGCATCAACCTGTCCAGAAATAGGACTATGTAACGAACTCAACTCCATTAGCATTTCAGCTGATTTTCTCTCGCTATCCATGATAATAATCCCCCTTCATTATTTAATCCGATACAAACAGAGTTTTCATTTCAAACGCTCATTTAGATTATTCATTATGTATGTCATTTCGTCCCGATCCACATCAACGTGAAGGGGACGCTTATCCCCTTTGAATTGTATTTCAATAAAAGGACGCCCTGCCTCCGGCACGGCATGCACAGACAGAACCTCATCTAAATCCACTATCGCCTTTGTAATGCCTTTAGATTTTATTGTATAAGAATTCATTTTACAGTCTCCTTTCAAAGCAACGCCCGATAATTCACGTTATCGGACATTATGGTAATTTAACGCTGCGTTCTTTCGAGCCTGAGTTGCCTCTTCAAATTCATATTTTGCACGCTTTTCATAGCCTTCTTGCCGGAACCTGTGCCCTAGAGCCTCGCACTTGTCCGCGTACTCCAACAGCAACTCTTCAGTCCCACCCCAAGGTGTGCTTTCTATTTCGGTACGCAGCAGTGCTTTCTCGTCCTTTAACTTTCCCATGTCAGGCTTTATTGTTGAAACAATTACTTCTACCATTTTACAACTCCTTTCAAATCCCCATCTTTTGAAGTTTCGTCACAAGGGAGGTGTGAGGAGGCGTCCTCCTTCGTGGCGAATTATGCTCCTCGGTGTTTCCCGTATTTCCAGAGTGCTCTGTCCAAAGTTCGCATATTTACTTTGTTTTTCTTCGCTAAACATCTACAAAATGAGACATAGACTGCCCACTCTTCGGGCTTGAGTTTTGATGTGTATCTAATTTCGTTGAGGTGAACACTGTACCTGGCAGGTTTGGACCAAATAGGGTAACAATCTTTGTGAAACCAGTGTAAGATTGCGGAAGCGATTGTTGGGCCAGCACCGTACAGCTGTAGGCTGCTGTTGATTCCGTCGGGTTCAGCCGTGTCCGGGCTTAGAGCGATTCGTGTAATATCTTCGATGGAGATGCTGGAGTTCTTTTCGATGCGAAGCTTGTTTCGAGGATCCCCTGTCCAGTCTGAGAGTACTATCAAGTCGGATTTTGTTAGATACCCTCTTGCTTTTACCTCACCTACAATGCTTTTTACGGAATTGTCGTAAACTGGATGGTCTTCCAGATACTTTTCTGCATAGTAACGGATTTGCGATTCGTCAAAACGTAATTGCATATATTCCTCCTGCTTGTAAGTGTCGTGAATGTCCTATAACCGCAATTATCAGATATGTTTCAGCCCCTTTTTCAAGGCAGTTGTGAAGCGCTGCTTTAGTCTTGTCAATAGTTCTCTTCAATCTTCGCCATGCACGTTTTTATATCTTCTTCTGTGATGGGCTTGATTGCGTCGTGGAAGCTTGCTTTTAGTCTGCCGAGTAGGATGCGGGTTTCTGCCTCAAAGTCAAGAACAGCTTCCCGATGTTTTAATTCAAAACCTGTGTCGAGAGTATCCTCTACCTGTCGTAGTGCCACTTTTACAGCTTGGATATTACTGCGAAGTTCATCAAGAGTATTCATTACTCTTATCTCCTTTCAAATCCCCACCTCTGAAGTTTCACCCCCAAGGGAGGCATTGGGATGTGTGTCTGCCTTGGGGCTTTTATCGCTTTTTGCGACTGTTCTTTCACAACGATGTCCGATAAGGGTTGTTATCGGAGGTTTTCAAGTAACTCTAGTTGATATGGCTTAAAGCCCTCCAACCATTGATACGCTTGCTGAAGGTTAATAAGTGGCTCTTGTTTTACGAAACCATCCCATCTATTTCTTTCCTGTAATTCAAATAAGGTAAGAGAGTTTGACTTCATTCGGTTACAAGGAGTGCACAATAACGCTCGATTATGAAGATCTCCCGATCCTCCGTGTGAATCTGGATATATATGGTCGAGTTCAAGGTATCGATCATCAGGCATTGTAAAGGCAAATCCCAATACACTAAAGCCAGCGGGAGGCACAAAACCACAGCCCCAACACCGGGCACCGAACTCAGCGATCAGAATGCGTCGTATCATCCGATCTGGTAAGGACTTTTTATTCAACATACGTTGTATTACCCAAACTGGCAAAGTCATTGTCTTTTTAATCTGGCTCAAATCGCCATTCCTTGTATTTCCGCCACAGCGCAGGAATAACCAGTAAGTCTGCCTTTACTTTTACCTCAAACACTCCTCTCCTCTATTTCAGGCTCGCTATGTCCAAAGTGCGTAGCAAGACACTTCATAGCCCATTTTACATCCTTCTGACTGAGGTCCTTATAAATATAAATACCTGCTTGAGGTATAAAATGAACTCTTGTATGAGTTTTAGGATCTACCTCGTTTATAAGATCCCCGCGATTTTTTGAAGCGCGAAGAACCTTTTTTCCTTGAAACTTAAGTTCTAATACCTCTGAAAATCGTCCTGGGTGAAGTTCAAACAAGGCATCACACAATTTTGTTAAACACTGAGACCACTTCTTAACCGTATCATCTCGATGACCGTTAAATGTCATTACCGTTGGTTTTGTTCTTGGACGCTTCTGATCGGTTGGGGGAGGTGTTTCACCCTTCGAGCGTATAGCATTGTAATGACGATGCTCCAATTGGGGTTCAACATTCTCCATAACTTGCTTTAATCTCTCGTTCCAAGTTTCAAAAGTATATGAGATACGGTCCCAGGTCCCTGTAGATGTGCTAACACAATTTACCCAATGGCTGTCATTCTTAATCAGGTCATGATATGCTGCACGAATATCAGCAGCAGCGTGAATAAGTGCCTCCTGATCATAGTTAGTGAAAGAAACACATATCACTTGGAAAATCGGCGCATTGACACTCCTGCTTTTGGGTGTAGATCTAAACACGCTCTCTCCAAAGATTGTGCGTGTGGCTTTCATTGCAAAATTAAACTTATTCCTAAACTCCTCTAATTTTTCTGGTGTTGGGTTTCTATAGATTTCACAAAACTCGTTAAAAAATGCCTTCAACCCCTTCGTGGCTTTGGTATACGTCCTTTCGT
Organism: Candidatus Poribacteria bacterium; assembly: GCA_022826645.1. Lineage (GTDB taxonomy): Bacteria > Poribacteria > WGA-4E > WGA-4E > PCPOR2b > PCPOR2b. Next base: position 59,977 of record JAJDUM010000092.1, on the reverse strand, counting down.
AGAAAGCCAGAAACCCTAGAACAAGCCTGCGATCTCTCATTCTTCTACCAAGGTTTGTTTGATTCACGCTGTCTTTGAAGTCTTGGTTTTGTGCTAACTCCTTAATCAAATTGTTTAACTCCCCTTGATATACACAGTTTCTGATTTCCATATCATTGAGAGCAACCCCGCCGGTATTCAACCGTTGAAACATCACATATTTTAAGTTTCCATCAGATGGTTGATATAATTCAATGGTTCGGAGGACAGAGTTGAGTAATTTCTTTCGTAGACCTTTTTCCAAATTATTAAAATAGCAACCATTGAGATCCGCTCTTGCTTCTAACCCTTTTAATTTAAGTTTACCCTCAAGAAATCTAAATACAGAAGTTAATCGCTGCAATCCATCAATAACCTCAAACTCCTGATTATCATTCCGAGCTAAGTAGATGGCAGGAACTGGTAGGTCTATCAGAAACGACTCAATGAGACGTGAGGCTCTTTTATCATCCCATACAACGTCTTCGCGTTGCCAATCCGTATCGAGTATGTCACCATCATCAGATAAACGCTTCCAATCGGCTAAAGTGCGATCAATAGGGATAGGAACAACCCTCTCCTTGCTAGTAAGTCCTTCCCAATCTCCTTCGTCCGCACCATCTAATTCAATATCTTGATGGATTATATCAGTCATGTTTGTTTTCTCCTTTACAGGTAAGAGTTACACAGTTGAATGCTCAGCGCTTTGTAACGCGGTATTATGGTATAATTCAGCAACCATAATAAAAATCTATAATGTGTTCCTCTAACTTTCTTCGGCGGGATAACGACAGAAAATGAACTCATTACCTTCTTTATAAGTGCAGCCGACACAAAAAAGGTAGTTAGCCGCGGACTGGGCAGATATGAAGGCTTCAATACGACGGATGAGATTTTCTATTTCCTCTTTCGCTTTCTGTTTTACGGTATCGGCAGGATCATTTGGATACCAACACTCAAAGATCATCACGCGGAGCGCTGCACATGACCATAGCAGTTTTTCAAAGTCGTATTCAATTTCGGAGCGGTATCTACTGATGTTGCCGGAGTGATCCCACTCACACTCTAGGGCTAGCGGTAGGCTTTTCGTGAGTCCTTCATCTTTTTCGACCCAGCAGAGATCATAAAGTCTTTCTTTGTAATGAAATGTTGAATGCACTTCAAAACGTTTCTCCTCGCCTATATAACCTATCCGACGAATTACTCCACTTGTCCAATACCTATAATGGTAGTCAATATCAGCTCTAGCATCAGCCAATTTTTGCTGTGTTTCGGGAAGTGATGCAAACTCTGTCAATGTATCTTGAATCTCACAAACGTAAGCCTGAATGCTCTGATTAGTCATCGTTTACCTCCATAATCTGGGAGCATTTTTCTTTTACATCATTAGAGCCACACATAAGTCACCGCGTTCACCTAGGTTCACAACTTTGAGTTGCTGACCATTGTAAGTCTTAATGTTCGATGAGTTATATGCCGGTGAGTGCCATTTGATGGTCAGTGCCTTAGCATCTTTACGAACTTGCTCATCACTGATTGCCTTTGGACAAACACAAGACCTGCCCCGACAGGAGGTTTTCAGTCTTATCCGTGTTCTCCGCTCAATCCGTTGGATCTGTGATTCAGATTGCTTTGAATCCCGATGCAGCATCGGGGCAATATAGATGCAATTCCCTTGAGCATTCAAAAACAGACTCTAACAAAATTTTCCACCCATCACGCCAATTCAATCACCTCAACTCCACCCATATAAGGCACGATAGCCTCTGGAATCCGAATGCTCCCATCCTCCTGCTGATACGTTTCGAGGATTGCGATAACCAATCGTGGCAGCGCCGTCCCGGAGGCGTTCAGGGTATGCACCAATTCAGGTTTCGCACCCGGCTCACGACGGAAACGGATATTCGCCCGACGCGCCTGAAAATCCTCAAAATTACTGCACGAAGATATTTCCAAGTTAAACTTTTCGTCAACCGGTGCCCATAATTCAATGTCGTAACATTTGGACGCATTAAATCCGAGGTCCGCTGTACAAAGAGTGATCACACGATAGGGCAGATCGAGTGCTTGCAAAACCGCTTCGCCATTACGCAGCAACGATTCATGCTCATCGTAGGAGGTCTCTGGTAGGGTGAATTTCACCATCTCGACCTTATCAAACTGGTGGAGCCGTTGCAATCCGCGTGTCTCCCGACCGTAAGAACCCGCTTCTCGTCGGAAACAGGGGGTGTATGCGGTATAGTAGATCGGCAGATCCTCGCCATTCAAAATCTCCTCGGCAAAAATATTGGTAACCGGCACCTCCGCGGTCGGGATGAGAAAGAGATCCATCTCCTCGTTCTCTTCGTCGCGATCGCACCGATACATATCCGACTCAAATTTCGGCAGCTGCCCGGTGCCCGTCATCGTTGGACGGTTGGCGACAAAAGGCGGGGAAACCTCTGTATACCCGTGCTGAGAGACATGCAGATCGAGCATAAAGTTAATCAACGCACGCTCCAATTTCGCCCCTAACCCTTTGTATAACACAAAGTTGCTGCCGGCGACCTTCGCCCCCCGCTGAAAATCGACGATGTCCAACGCCTCTGCAAGTTCCCAGTGCGGCTTCGGCTCAAAATCGAAGTTTCGGATCTTTCCCCAGCGACTAATCTCGGGATTATCCGCTTCGCTATCCCCGATCGGCGTGCTGGCATCCGGCATGTTTGGGATAAGCCCTAAAATCTTATCGACCTCGGTTTTATAGCCCTGCGCTTGATCGTTCAACGTCTTAATTTTCTGAGACACCGTCCGCATCTCAGCAATCTGCTCGGAGGCGTCCTGTTTGTTCCTCTTGATTTGTGCAATCTCTTTCGAGACGGTGTTCTGGTGACTTCTGAGTGATTCTGCCTCCCCCAATAGTTCGCGCCATTTGCGGTCTGCTTCAATAAGTTCCTCCAACGGTGCTGTCATCCGGCGAGCCGCTAACATCGCTCGCACCGCATCGGGGTTATCGCGGATAAATCTGAGATCTAACAAAAGAACATCCTCCTTCCCGTATCTTCGGTCTATAGATATGAAAAAGCCACAGACTGTTGATAACAATCTGTGGCTTTAATAACTGGCGGACCCGACGAGATTTGAACTCGCGATCTTCTGCGTGACAGGCAGATGTGTTAAGCCAGGCTACACTACGGGTCCGACAAGGGGTATTTTTAGTTCTGGTCCCGACGTTTCATGATCGGGTTGTCCCGATCTTATCGGGGAGCAATCGTAGAAATGATCCCGATAAATCGAGAATAAATCGGCATAGGCGGAACAGGACTTGAACCTGTGACCTACGGCTTGTAAGGCCGTCGCTCTAGCCAACTGAGCTACCCGCCCATACTAAATGAAACAGATGAATAGGTGGCGGACCCGACGAGATTTGAACTCGCGATCTTCTGCGTGACAGGCAGATGTGTTAAGCCAGGCTACACTACGGGTCCGACAGGGCATATATTTTAGACGATGATCCGCATTTTGTCAAGGAGATAATGAATGCACTTGGAATTTCCGCACTATTTTAACGCAAGTTGCTCAGACGAGTTGATACTTGACAGCACGTAGGTTGGGTTGAACGATAGTGAAACCCAACAATAACTGGTAGAGATTGGATTTCCCAACCCCTACAGCAGTCAACTCAATGTAGGGGCAACCCTTGTGGTTGCCCAAAGTACTCCTAGCTTAGGCTATTTCAGGCACGCCTGCACAATCTCGCGGTAAGTATCAATTGTTGGCGTCTCCAAACCTTTCACCTTGGCAAGGTCATCCCACCGCCGCAGCTGCAGCGCATCTTGATAATGTGGGATGCGTTCAAACGCTGCCCGTTCGTCGTCCGACAGGACCCCGCCCTGAACCTGAAAACTCCTTTTCGACGCTTCAGATAAGTCGTCGTAGTACGATGCATCAGTTGTACACAGATACCGTTTCGCTGGCACATGCAATCGGATTGGGGTTATGACCGCTTCTACGAAGAACGGTTCCATATAGTCTGCACCGACCTCCTCATGATTCTGATCTTCCTCCAAGAAATCGCTCTCGGCATTGTGTTCGTCTAACAGAAAATGTCCAATATCATGCAACAGAGCACCCGCGATCTGCGTCGTGCTTGCGTCGTGTAGCCGCGCCTGATTCGCACATTGACACGCGTGTTGTAGTTGCGTCACCGATTCATCATAAAACGACTGCCCTTTGCGTTCCATATAATCAAAGAGCGTGGCAACCTTCTCCGCTGGTGTCATATCCGTCATCTGCTCTGCGAGCGTTTGATCAATCCGACTGTTCATGGTTCAGCACCGTCCTTCCCCGAAAATGTCCAATTTTACTGATCTGACTTGCTTGTGTTGAACTATCTTTTTGGTATTCCAAAAAGGTCTGTCGTTTATCCGCATAGTACTGCTCACGCCAATCACCTTCAGAGAGGGCATTGTAAGTCACATAAATGATGCGTCGCGGCTGATTAGAGCTGTTTGTGCCGCTCTTATGTGGGATATAAGATCCGAAAAGCAGGATGTCCCCCGGCTCCGTTGGCACCTCGACCCATTCCATCTCCGAAGCAACCTCCTCCGCAATACAGCCCTTGTCGTCGAGTGCGATAAAACCTTTCTCGTATTGCCCCGGTGAGAAAGAGAGGCAACCGCTCTCCGGTGTCGCAGGATCAACGGAAATCAAGCAGGTAATATGAAATGTAACAAACTCGTAGGCGGGCGCGTCCTGATGTGGGGCGTAACCACCACCGCCGGGATACTTGTAATTGATCTTCTCTTTGTAGAGGACAGCCTGCTCATCCATCAATTCTGAAACAACCTGCAACACCTTGCCGCCCGTCAGCAGCTTTTCCATGCCTGCGTGATACGGCACAAAATTTTCTGAGCGGGAGAGTCGGGTCCCATCTGGCGTAGCTTCAAAATGGTGCAGCCATTTGTCATGAGTCGGTTCCCGATCCTCAATGTCCTTGACCCACCCTTGCAGCGCCGTTACCTCTTCATCTGAGAAGAAACTGGAAATCTTTAGGTAATTGTTATTTTGCCAGTCTTTGTGATGTGTCGGTTCTAAGTAATTCGACATGATTGGTGTCCTCACTGTTTAACCTATCCATGAACAGTCCAATTTTACCGTGACAATAGGAACGAGGGTGTCCCCCTCAAATCCTGCGAAACGGTTCGATTGAGGCCCTCGCTCCCCTACGCGAAAATCCTGAAATAGAAATTAGTGCGGCATCTGATGGGAAAACAGAAGCGCCTCCATCCGGTTTTCAACCCACATCCGATAGTGCCATCCACCCGTATAATCCGCGGATTTGACTGTGACACTGTTCCAACCTGCCTTCAACGGGAGCTCGACGTAAGCCCAACTGAAAAACAGATCCGCTTCCGGTACGGACGCTTCCTGAATTTCAACACCGTTGACAAAAACGCGTCCTAACTCGCTTCCCCATCGGATTTGAGCGAAAATTGTCCGGTCGTCAGGGCTCTTGATATGCGTTACCGCGTAAGCGATTGCCCAATCCGGATCTCCTAACACCTTATTTAAGTTGATAACCTCGCTGTCAGCGCGATACTCCTGCCAGCGGATTTCCCCATTTTTGCCCGAATAGGTTTTATCACTTAACCCTTCCTCCGGCAGCTGTTCAGCTATAAACTGAGGTGGTGCAGTTTCTGGGTCGGTCGGTCGCTCGGTGATACCGAGGTCAAAGGGACCGAGAATCTGCCAGTCTTTGAGCGCGTATAGATCTGCTTCATCCACATACTTAACCTTCTCGCTCCGGTTATACAACTGTTCCCCACCATACAGGATGGAGTAGTGGTACGTGGGCAAGGGAAGCAGCGCATCAGACGCGCCTAAAAACGTTACCGCACTCTGTGTTTCTTGTCCCGGCTTTAATTCAAAAGTAAGCTGATTTGGGGTTATCTGCCAATTATCGCTTGGGTCAAACGCAATTTCAACCTTAACCAGTTTTTCAAAACTGTTTTTTAACTCGATTCCAAGTTGTCCGCTGGCAACTGGCTCTGTTCGGTCAACCTCAAAGTCCGGTTGAACGGTGAGCAAATCTCCAAACTTCTCTTTGAACGCTGTAGTCGAGATGTCTGCCGGATGGATACTCCCCGGTTCGATAATCGCAACAGCGACATCATCGCCGCCCACTGTCACGATGCTATAGTGGTCAAATGCGCCAAACTCCTTCACATCGCGGGGAGTCAGTCCGCCACCCGTCGCGCTGAGAACGAAGTACCGGCGGTCATTGCGCGTGTGCAGGGTCAGGTTGTGATAGTGCCCCGCGAAAACCGTGTATGCTCGGTTCCCAAGCATTTCCTCGATCTGACTCCAACCGGATTCTTCATGCGACCATGCGGGTTTGTGCAACAATACAAAGGTGTGCCGCACATCCGGGTGTTGTCCCAATTTTTCTGCTGCATAACGGATCTGTGCCTCTCCAAACCAATTTTCCACGCCTTGAGGCAACCCGTGTCTCTCCTCCGTGTTAAGTATGATAAACAGGCAATCTTTATAGATAAAAGCCGAATAGGTCCGTCCGATATGCTCGACCCAATAGTCATACATCACCCGATTGGTAATGTCGTGGTTCCCCGGCAGCGCTAAAAATGGGACAGTCAGAGGCGATTCATGTTGCCAAAATTCCTCCCATTCCGCATCAAGTTGTGCTATATCGGTCGTAACTCCCTGTATCAGGTCGCCAACCATGATGGCAAAGTCAGGTTGCAGCGAATTAATTTCGCTGATCGCGCGGTCAAACACGTGCCACTTATCGAGCCCTCCACCTGTTTTATCACCAATAATTGCGAAGCTGAATTTGTCCGGATCCTCTGAAAACGGTCGTTCAACAATTGGTATCCGGTCCGGGAAATCCGGAGCTTGTGCTGCGGCACTGCCAGTAATTGCAAGGCATACGAGCAGCACAGCAAAAATTTTCAAAATCTGTTTGCAATCCATCAATCTTTCTCCTTCTGTCTCAATTCTTAGGACTTATGCAGTTGAACACTCAAACACCTGTAGTTCGGCGATTTATCGCCGCAAGCACTAGATGAAGTCAATCCCATCTGAATGTGAAAATTCAAATAATGCTAATAGATGCGGCTGAACACAATTTTTTTCGTTTTTTCTCTTTTTATCTGCTCCGATGTATCGGGATAAACTTCAATCAGCGAAATCCGCGTCCCTATTTGCTGTTAGAACTGAAGTGCGTAAGTCCCATCTATTGAAAACCACGTATCCTTGAAAAACAAGAAAGTATACCGGAGAAATGTTACATAATCGTGGCAGCCTCGTGAAATTTCTATCGCAAGATTCCAACATAGGCGCTGCCAGCGAAAAAACAGCAAAATGAGGAAAAATGAATCGCTTTAACCAGCCCTCGCCTGACGCCTTTGCGCCTTGCGAGACCGTAATAGAATGCCGTCCAAGTGCAGGTGCGTCGCATACCCGATTAAGCTCGCTGTGTAGAAAGGCAAGCCGGCTTTGAGCAGAACCAGATTCTGTGCTGCCAACAACTCATGTCGGTCCAATTGATCGCGTTGAAAATAAATCGGCACGATCAGGAAAACCGCGGGCAATAGTAGCATCGTCAGTTTAGAATGCGTCCAACCCCGATGGTTACCGATGAGAGGAAACATAGCGAATAAACCGAAAAATGCCGATGTGGCGTAATACCCCTTATAAATCAATATAACGTTAGAGATGAGGAAGAGTCGATAGAAGATCTGTTGGCTTTTACTCTTGGTATCCACATCGGGCCACAAGCCTGAAAGGACAGCGATAATAAAGCATGCAGCGATCTTCAGTGGATCGAGGGAAACCGTTGGATTCCAGTCGGTTGGTTGTTGGAAAACGAACACACCGGCAAGGGCTGCCCCAAATGAAATCGCGAAAAAAAAGCTGTAGGTAACCAGTCCGCCGATCCAATGTTCACGAAACATGCTCATTGTAAGAAACACCCTTTTCTGATTCGTCCCGATGTATCGGGACAGGAATTGGCTCCAACCGCACCTCTTCCCCGATGGGATCCGGTTCTAAAGTAGCCGGCAGCCTTCCTCCTATCAACGGCACCGCATACTGTTCAAACGCCTCAGTGATAAAGTTACCCGCTTCATTGATGAAAGCCTCTGGCACCTCTTTCTCAGAATGCGCCCCAAGTCTGAGACGCACCATGCCGATTAAAGAGCTATAAGGCTTGTTGGGGTCCAAGTGCCGAGCAATGGTAATCATAAAGCCGTTCATTCCATCAACAGCACGGCGAACAGCCGCTTCGCCCGCCATCAATGCTTCGCCTGAATCAACCACTGAAGCGGACTGCATTGCGAATCGAGAGAGGTCTTCAAGTCTATCCCAACTTGCTTTGAGTTTGAGTTTCTCAGCGAGAAGGTCACACAAATATTCCCCTATACTCCCACTCGGCGGAAGCGTGCATCCCTCCCTATCCTTCACCCCCTCACTGACAACGATCAGACAATAGCCTAACCGCCGGTACACCGTCTCCACATCGGCGAGGAATTGCGCCGGATCTAATCCGCTTTCCGGGAGATAGATCAGATGTGGTGGGCTATCATCAGAATCTTTCGCCAAGGCGGTCGCTGCGGCAAGCCAACCGGAATTGCGTCCCTCCATCTCAATGATTTTTACATCTGCTGTGGTCCCCATTGCTTTAGCATCATGCCCGATATTTCGTATCACAATAGCGTTTGCTCGTGCAGCGGTGCCGTAGCCAAAACAGTGATCTGTGAAACCGAGCGTATTCTCCACAGAATGCGGAATCCCTATACAACAGAGCGAGTAACCTGCGACCTCAGCAACTTCTGCAAGTTGGTTGGCTGTAAACATCGCCCCTTTATCGCCCATGTAGATAACAAAACGGATCCTATATTTTTTGCAGATTTCCAGAGCACGATGGTAATCCTCGTCCGCAAGGAGGTCGTATGTGGAAGAGAGTACGGGGGAAGAAGCGTTTTTCAGGTTTTGGAGGATCGCCGGGTTCTGCTGTCCCAAATCAATCAGGTCACCTTTCAGCAACCCCTCCACACCACCCATCATACCATAGATGTTTTGGATGTCAGGGTGTTGCTTCGCCTCTTGGATTATTCCGTGGAGGCAGGCATTGAACACTGCCGATAGGTTTCCAGCTTGTCCGACAACCAGATTTCCTCTGACTTTTAGGGTTGGCTTTATTTGTTGGAGCATAGCAGAGACATGAATTCCCGATGAATCGGAAGAACGGTACAAACAGATGGCTGGAGGCGTGACAGAAACTTAGCGGTTGAGCCTTGAATCGAATACCTATTTAAACCAATTTTTTCTTTCAGAGGACCATTAACCGAGTGCACTATGAATAGAAAAACACAAGCGTTTTGTGATACTATACTATCCACAGCTTCTGATAAGGTGATTCACCGAAGTGGCTATTGAGATCCGCTTACTACTGTCTGATGCTTCACAATAGCAGGTGCTCCATGTTCAGCTGCTGACAGATCTTTTTTGCACCTGCCATACCTGGGTAAACTTCAAACGCCATGCTTAACATCTCTTTCGCTCGGTTAATCTGGTTAATATCAATGTAGCACTCGGATAACCTTTTATAAATCCATGCCGTCTCTCGTTTCGATAGGTTCAAGGTGCGAATCTTTTCCAAATCGGTCGGGATGTCTTCAAAGTTCTGAGGGTTTGTGAGGACGTAGAAATAGACTCGCTTCAACCGCTCCTTGATTTCATCGATGAAGTGGTGAAAACACGGTCGCTGCCTTTCAGACTCGATTAACGATTCATAAAGTCCCATAGCTGTTCGATAATTCCCAAGTGTCTGGTAGGCTTCTGCGATGAGAAATTCGCAATCGCGGCTATCTGCATAGCCTAAAAAGTCGTCAATGCAGCCCTTTCTCTTCTCGCGCTGCAACTGCTCGTAAATTTCAATGCCCGCTTTTATGTTTTCGTTCAGTAACTCCTGAAACATCAGTTGGTATTTATGCCGAGTTTGATTCGACTTTCGCAAACCTTCAAAAAGGCGCGGCTGCCATGCATGTTCTATATCTACCGACTGAAGTGTGAGGTCATACTTCAATTTCCGTTGGGGATCGCTAAGGATCTCGTAGGCGATACAGATGCGGCGAAACATGCGCTCGGCATACTTCTCCTTTCCCGGGTTTTTATCCGGGTGGTGCCGCTTCACCTGCTTGCGATAAGCCTGTTTAATATCCTCTGCTGTTGCGCGGCGATCTATTTCTAATGTGTGGTAGTAATCTGGAATTTGCATCTGGTTTGGTGGTGTGCAATTGATAGTAAATATAACAACACTCTATAATCCCACACGCAGCTTTGTTTTGTCAAGTGAAACTTTAACTGAAAGTAGGGTCATTTATGGTGGATTATATAAATAAATGGACACTTCCGCTCCCCATGTTTGGTAGGCGCTGTTTCCAACTGCGCCGGTACAGAGTGTCCAATTAATTCTAAACTTTATTATAGTTTTACTGTAGGAGGGATCTCCGAATCCCGACATCTCACTGAAAGGTGATGTGTAAAGCATTTAGGAGTAACGAATGACGCAAAATACTACAAAGACTCACGATTCCCTTAAGATCAAAGCTGGCCTGCCTCTGACCATTCTTATCCTTTTTTGGTATTGCATGACCATAGCCTTTGCTGCGCCGGAGCAGGACCTGAACCTCGCAATAGTGGGTATTACAGATGAGGTTATCGCGAAAATTCCGAAGAAGTCCAGCGAGGATAGAATTGCGCTGATCCCCCTAAGCGCGACAGAACCGGAACTAAAAACAGTGAGCCGTGTTATGACAGGTCTGCTCGCTTCTCAGTTGGCGGAGGCGATCGGCGAGGCACTTATTGATCCGGGAAATTTAGATTGGCGTCAATACCCCACAGATGGTAGTCTGTTAACTCCTGAGCAGGTGAAGCAGTATGGCAAATCCTTGGCATGTCGATGGCTAATCACAGGACAGATCAAAAAACTCGATTTAGTGGTCAATCTCAATCTTTTTCTCTGGGATGTGAAAACAGGATATCTCCAATATGTTGCCAATCGCCAGCTATCTCCTGTTGCTGCACTGATGGCACTCTATACGACCGCATCTGCTGTGAAACTTCAACCCTACTTGCTCAAATGGCAAAGCTTGCCGGACGCGGGCTACTTCGCGCTGGCAATTGCGGTTTCAGATCCTGATGGAGATGGTTTTAACGAGGTGCTGGTTGCGGACGAAAAGCAGGTGAAAGTGTTGAAATGGAGTGGGGTGGATCTCTGGAAACACGTAAACCTTTCGGATGCCCAATATGACATTGGTGGGACGCCGATGTTAGCCCAATCTCGGCGGATCATGCTTGCCGCGGACCGGGATGGGGATGACCGGGATGAGATTTATATCGGTATCCCGCCGAATCTAACGCGGCGGGTTGAATGGGGCGAGGATACGGAAGTAACAACTTTTGCAGAGGACTCGATATTTCTCGCCCAAGGTGGAGAACGGCTAATCTTTGGGGAAACTGATTTCAATCAACTGGCGTATCGTGGATCGTTGACAAGCTGTTGGGTGTGGCGTATGGGGAAGATCCACTTGAAACACCCGTGTCCCTTGCCTGTCGATTACCATTCCATAGCCACGCGGGCGATAGCGATAGATCGATCGACAAGCGAAGTTGCTATCGTCGATTTAGACGGACATCTCCAAGTCTATCACATGGACAACAACACGACACGACTCTCATGGCAAACGCCGCCTGTCTTCGGTGAAGGAATTGCAATCGGAGATCTGAACGGGGATGGTACGCCGGAGATTGTTGGAACAGTGAAAAATCTTCCGAGCACCCTTGAGTTCTCAGATCAGTTTATCATCCTTGAGCAAAAAGGGGATTTGTATGTGGAGGGCTGGAGAAGTCCGTTGCTTGATGGGCAAATCGTGGATATGAAAATTGCCGATGCTGACAATGATGATCTGACCGAGTTGATCATTTGCCTCCGCAGTCAAGAAGGTAGCCAAATTCAGTTTTACGCGCCGACCAAGTAATAAAAATATGCAACCATGCCGATGGACCATCGACAATCTAAAGAGGATACTACGAAACTCCGAATCGTACTGAGCACATGGGGAACGACCGGTGATGTCCAACCTTTTCTTGCGCTCTCCAATCGATTATCAAAAGAGGGATACGAAGTTCGTGTTTGCACATCAGAAATCTATCGAGATCGATTTGCCAAATGCAGCGTTGATTTTTACCCTGTCGGTGCTCCTTTTGATTCAGATCGTATGAATCAAGCGATGGATACGATCGTTCAGATCAAGAATCCACTAAAGTCAACAATCTCCATTGCGAAGGAAGGTCTTCTCTACAAAGCGGACAAATGGTACGAAGACTGCCTCAGAGGCATGGAAGGGTATGACCTTGCAATCTGCCATGCGGCAGATGTACCGGGTCAGGAAGCAGCAATCCGACACAATCTACCGTGGATCACGGTCAGCTATTGGCCCGGCTTCATTAAGACCCGCTATGAGCCTCCATTCCCGATACTGAACCTTGGCGCACCGTCAAATATACTATTTTGGAAAATAGCCGATCGATTGATGCGAAAGCAGGTCGATCCGCTGTTCAACGGTTTTATTCGATCCATCGGCGGCAGGAAACGGGAGTGCATCGGTTTAGAGGGTATGTATTCTCCGGAGTTGAATCTGATCGCGGCGTCGCCGAGTGTCACCAAACCCTCGCCCGATCTACCTAGTAACCATAAATTTACAGGCGCATGGTTTCTTGATGAACCTGATTACGAGATCTCTCCGGTGCTTCAGGAATTTCTGGATCAAGGATCATCGCCAATTGTCATCACCTTCGGTTCGGTAGGCGGAAGTAGAAATATGGAGACCACAAACATCCTCGTCGAAGCGGTGGAACGCGCCGGTCAGCGTGCAATCATTCAGACAGGTTGGGGGCATCTTGGGTTGGAGAGTCCACCTGAAAATATCTGTCTTGTCGGATATGCCCCTCACAATTTCCTGTTTCGCCAGGGGTGTTGTGTCATCCATCACGGCGGGGCGGGTACGACTGCCGCAGCATGTCGAGCTGGCGTACCCTCCATTACTGTTCCCCACTGGGCGGATCAGCCCTATTGGGGATGGACCTTACGCAAAATCGGTGTTGCTCCTAAGCCGCTCCATCGCCAAGACATGACCCCCAAACGGTTGGCAGAGCGTATTAACCAAGTTATCTCTTCTCGATCGATGGCGGAGAAAGCAAAGATATTGATGCAAAAAATTGAGATGGAAGATGGTTTGACAACCGCTGTCAGGCTAATAGAAGCGTTCGCGACTGAAGTTTGCCCGAACTAACATCAAACATGGCGGTCGAAAAGATTCTGGTCTTCAGTTGGGATGCGATTGACTATACGGCGAGAGCCAAGCCATTTTCACTTGAGGATTTTCTGATGTTTGGCTATAATCAAATGCTTAAATCAGTGCTGATGGTTCTAGTCGTTGGGGAAGCAAATCTCGATTCTTTTATAAGCAGAGGAGGAGTTCAGATTGAGCAAAAAAGCGGTGGTGCTTCTGAGCGGAGGCCTTGATTCCGCCACGATACTCGCTATCGCACAATCCCAAGGGTATGATGTATATACCATGAGTTTCCGGTACGGTCAGCGACACGTCGTGGAGCTCAATAGCGCAAAGCAGATCTCAGAGAAGATGGGAGCAAAAAAGCATGTCGTTGTCGATATAGATTTGCGTGCGTTCGGTGGATCTGCATTGACAGATGATATTGAGGTGCCCAAAGAGCGATCAGATCAGGAAATCGGCACGGGTATCCCAATCACCTACGTTCCCGCACGAAATACGATATTCCTCTCTTTTGCACTCGCTTGGGCAGAAACGTTAGAGATCGATACAATTTTCATCGGTGTCAATGCACTTGATTACAGTGGATATCCTGACTGTAGACCAGAGTATATTGAAGCATATCAGGGGATGGCAAATCTGGCAACAAAGGCAGGGATTGAAGGCACAACGCAGCTAAAGGTTCACACCCCGCTCATCTCAATGACTAAAGCCCAAATTATACAGAAGGGCACGAAACTTGGCGTTGACTATGGACTCACCCTTAGCTGCTACGATCCCGATCCGGAAGGTAGAGCGTGTGGCACTTGTGATAGTTGCTTGTTACGGATAAAGGGGTTTGAAGAGGCGGGTGTCCCAGATCCAACGATTTACGGAACTTGAGGTATACAAAGATTGAATGACGCTGACAAGAAATAATAAGTTTTTCACTTTTACCCAATCCTCCGAGGATTTTTGTACACTCCACGTTGAAGGTTCTCAATCTGTTTTCCCCACCATGTCCCATCCAACCTACGAAAGGAATTGTAATGCCCAACCCAAAAGTACTCATTGCAAGCCGTCAAACACCAGAAGTTGAAGCGATGCTTAACGATGCACCGTCGGAGGTCGAAATACACTTCCTGCCACAGGGAGAGCAACTTGGTGAACACCTCACCGAAATTGAGATCATTTATGGGTCAATCGGCGAAGCAGATTTTCCGAAAGCCAGCTCATTGCAATGGGTGCATCAGCCACATGCAGGCGTTGAAGGCTTCATGTACCCCGCTTTCAAAGCGAGCGATGTAGTGTTAACGAATTGTCGAAGGTTGTACGGACAACAGATTTCTGAGCACGCCTTTGCGCTCTTGCTCTCACTCACCCGCAGTATCCCAGCGCAACTGGAGTTTATGAAACTCAAGCACTGGGAACGTGTGCCCTGTATCGAATTGGCGGGGATGACAATGGGGATCTTGGGACTTGGTGGCATTGGTCGCGCAGTCGCCGCGAGAGCAAAAGCATTCGAGTTGAATGTGATTGCTGTTGATCCAGAGCCTATTGAAAAGCCAGATACGGTGACCCAGCTTGGGAAGTTGGATTGGCTGCCCGAATTCATGACGCAATCCAACGTGGTGATGGTTTGTTGTCCAAGCACTCCCGAAACGCATAAACTCCTATCGCACGAGCAGTTTAATCGACTACCTGATGGAAGTTACCTCGTCAACGTCAGTCGCGGGAGGATTATTGATGAAGAAGCCTTAATCGCCGCGCTTCGGAGCGGTAAATTGGCAGCAGCAGGGTTGGACGTAACCTACACGGAGCCGTGTCCGCCGGAAAGCCCACTATGGACCGAACCTAACGTAATCTTGACCGGCCATAGTGCGGGGGCATCGCAGCACATCCGTGCGCGTGCCATGCGCCTGTTCGTTGACAACTTACACCGATTTGTCAAGGGTGAACCGTTAGAAAATGTCGTGAACAAGCAAAAAGGGTATTGACGTACTCCCAAGGCTAATGTTTGGGGCTTAGACCTAAAGGAGTTTTCGCTAAGAATTAGGACGTGCTGACATTTATGTGAGTTGTGTTTGTAATCGTAGGGGCGAGGTTCCCGCGCCCAATGGGTTGGGAACCCTAACTCCTACAGGTATTGACCTAATGTAGGGGCAACCCCCCGATAAATCGGGATTAAGAAACTTGTGGTTGCCCAAAATACTTACCGCAAAGCACGGATTAAATTGACGGTATGAAAAGATCCGAAATCTCCCTTGGAATGGTTGGCTTAGGATACTGGGGACCAAATCTGCTTCGGAACTTCGATCAACTACCCGATTGTTGCGTCAGAGTTTGCTGTGACCTTGATGCCACTCGGCTCGCTCAGGCACAACAGCAATATCCGTATCTTAGGACCACTGATAACTATGACGACCTGTTGGACGACCCCGATCTTGACGCGATTGTCATCGCAACGCCCGCACCCACACATTACACTTTTGCCCTTAAAGCGCTTCAGCATGGCAAGCACCTTTTCATCGAAAAGCCGTTGACATTGGAGGTCCAACACGCTGTCGAATTGGTCGAACTTTCTGAGGATACGGATCGAGTCCTGATGGTTGGTCACCTAATGGAATACCATCCGGCAATTGAAAAACTGAAGGACCTTATCCAGTCGGGGGAACTGGGACAGATCCATTATCTCTATGCGCAGCGGGTCAACCTGGGACGCATCCGCCACGACGAAAACGCGATGTGGAGCCTCGCTCCTCACGATTTCTCCGTCGCCATGTACCTGCTTGATGCCGAGCCGGAAAACGTATCCGCGCGCGGGGCAGCCTATCTACAAGAGGGGATTGATGATGTTGTCTTCGTTAACCTTCAATTTCCTGGTGGGGTAATGGCTCATATCCAATTAAGTTGGTTAGACCCCCATAAACTCCGCTTAACAACAATTGTTGGCAGTGAAAAAATGGTCGTTTTTGACGACATGGAAACCGCGGAAATGGTCAAAATTTACAATAAAGGGGTCGATCATAGCGCGGGTTATACCTCCTACGGCGAGGCTTTGAGTCCACGATTTGGTGATGTTACAATACCATATATCAAAATGACTGAGCCGCTCAAGCTGGAATGTCAACACTTTCTTGATTGTATTATGAACCATCGCAAGCCCAGAAGCGACGGCAGGGATGGACTTCGCGTTGTGCGTGTGCTACAAGCAGCACAGCAATCGCGTAACCGAAACGGTGAACCGGTAGACATCAGAATGTGATGTCTAATCGTGGCGTTTGCTTCATCGAGAAAGGGGAACTATATGGAAAAATCCTATTTTGTTCATGAATCCTCTTATATCGATGAACCGGTTTCGATTGGTGATGGCACTAAGATTTGGCATTTCTGCCATATTATGAGGGACAGCCAAATCGGGCGCAATTGTACACTCGGGCAGAACGTTAATATCGATAGCGGTGTATGTGTCGGAAACAGTGTCAAGATCCAAAACAACGTTTCTGTCTACAAAAAAGTCACCATCGAAGATGATGTCTTTTGCGGTCCCTCTGTGGTCTTCACAAACGTCATCAATCCAAGAAGTGCTATCCCCAGAACGATTGACGAATATGATTCCACGTTGGTAAAACGTGGCGCAACAGTTGGTGCCAATGCGACGGTTGTCTGCGGCGTTACTATTGGTGAATATGCCTTCATCGGTGCAGGGTCCGTGGTAACGCGGGATGTGCCAGACTACGCCTTAGTCTACGGTAATCCGGCGAGACAGCACGGTTGGATGTGCCAATGTGGAACCCGTTTAGAACTAACAGACAATTTCGCTCAGTGCGATTACTGTCAGCGAAAATATCAGTACCACGATAATCGACTTACATTTCCCGATTATTGAAAAATCACCTCCGAGGTGCAGAAAGCACAGAGAAACCGAGTTTTTTCTTGAAAACTTGGTTCCTGTTGCACGATTTCTTTACATGAGCGTTCACGTTTTACCTCTGCGTTCTCTGTGTCTCTGCGGTAAATTCATTATGGAGCTAAAAGATAAACGTATCTTGGTTATTGGTGGAGCCGGTTTTATCGGGAGCCATCTCGTCGATCGGTTAATCGAGACAGACGTTGCTGAGATTATTGTGTATGATAATTTCACGCGAGGGATCCAAGAAAATTTGCGTGAGGCGTTGAGAGACCCCAGAGTTTCAGTATATCCCCACGGCGGAGATATACTACACCGTGACATATTAGAGTCTGCCATGGAAGGAATTCACGGCGTATTTCATCTGGCAGCGCTTTGGCTGTTACATTGCCATGAATATCCCCGCTCCGCCTTTGAAGTCAACGTTGGAGGCACCTTCAACGTGCTTGAAGCGGCAATTAGACAGGGAGTAGAGCGCGTGGTCTATTCCTCCTCCGCATCGGTATACGGTGATGCTGTCGAGCTACCTATGACGGAGGAGCATCCCTATAACAACTACACCTTTTACGGAGCAACCAAGATCGCCGGTGAGCAGATGTTTAAGGCGTTAGGGCATCGTTACGATCTGGATTGGGTGGGGTTGCGGTATATGAACGCCTACGGTCCCCGCCAAGATTATAAGGGAGCTTATACCGCTGTCATGATGAAGATTCTCGATCGCATTGATCAGGGATTGCCTCCGATTGTCTACGGGGATGGGGGCCAGCAGTACGATTTCATCTACGTGAGCGATATCGCCCGTGCGAATGCTCGCGCCATGCAGGCTGATGTGACCGGCAAAAACTACAATGTTGGACGGGGTATCGGTACATCAATCAAAGCGTTGACGGAGTTGTTGCTACGGTTGACAGATAGCGATCTTGAGATTCAATATGAACCCGCCGGTCAAACCTTTGTAACGAATCGGATCGGTTCTACCCGGGCTGCTGAACAGGATTTAGGCTTCCAGTGGCAGGTCGATATAGAGGATGGAATGCGCCGATTGATAGCTTGGCGGGATGCCGATAAAAAAGGTGGTGCTACCGTTGAAGGATGAGGCAACACCTCAAAAGATACCGATCACCAAGCCGTTTTTCGGTCCAGAGGAGGAGGCTGCGATCCGCGCTCCCTTGCACAGTGGATGGGTGGTTCAAGGACCATTTGTCAAAGAATTTGAGGAAAGGTTTTCAGCCTTCACAGAATCCCCCTTTTCGATTGCGACCAGTTCCTGCACAACGGCGCTGCATATTGCCGTCGCTGCGTTAGGATTGCAGCCCGGTGACGAAGTAATTGTACCTGCTTTCACATGGATTTCCACCGCCAATGTGGTAGAATACATGGGCGCAAAACCGGTCTTCTGCGATATTGACCTATCCACATTCAATATAGATGTGGCGGGGATTGAAGAGCTGATTACACCCAGAACGGTCGGCATCATCCCGGTCCATCTGTTCGGACTTTGCGCGGAGATGCAGCCAATCCTGGAGATCGCCCGAAAACATGGCATATGGGTTGTGGAGGATGCTGCGTGTGGGTTCGGTGCTCGGTATCACGGAAAACACGCAGGGACATTTGGTGGGATGGGTTGTTTCAGCTTCCACCCGCGCAAATCTATCACCACCGGCGAAGGTGGCATGATCATAACGCAGCGCGAGGACTTCGACCGACTGGCGCGTACCTTACGAGATCATGGCGCTTCGCGCTCCGATCTCTCACGCCATACAGGTGAAGCCGGGTTTCTGTTATCCGAGTACAATCATCTCGGCTATAACTACCGCATGACAGACATCCAAGGCGCACTCGGTTGTGCACAGATGGATCGGGCTTCATGGATCCTGAAAACACGATCGCAACTTGCTGACCGCTATAATCGCCTACTGACCGGAGTAGAATGGTTAGAAACACCCAGAGTCCCCCACGGCTTTGTCCACGGATATCAGGCTTATGTTTGTCTGTTTCGCCCTGAAGAGCCTGCCATGAACAACGTGGATCGACTCCATCGACAGCGTAACGAACTAATGATGCAGCTGGAAGCAAAAGGAATTGCGACCCGCCAAGGAACTCACGCACCAGTCCTTCAAGGCTACTATACCAAAAAATACGCACTACGAACTGAGCAGTTTCCCAACGCTTATTTGGCAGATCGGCTGGGATTGACGCTCCCGCTCTATGCACAGATGACCGAAGCTGAACAGGCGTTGGTATGTCAGAGTCTACAGCAGGCAAAGAGTTAAATTATGTGTGGCATTGCAGGAGCAATATCCCTCAATCGTGAGCCCCTCCAAGTGGAACGTCTGAAACCGATGGTAGATGTCATCGCCCACAGAGGACCGGACGACGCAGGTTATCTGGTCTGGCAGACAGCGGCGCCTCACCCATTCGGTCAAGATTTTACAGATAGCCAATTTCAAGACGTTTGCCCACTGCTCCCCGTGATTGACTCGCCTTCCGGACAGAACAGATTGCGTTCAGAAAACTGGGATCTGTTCTTCGGACACCGAAGGTTATCGATTATTGATCTCTCGCCCCGTGGGCACCAACCGATGTGCGATAGGTCACGTGCGATCTGGCTTGTCTACAACGGCGAAATCTACAATTTTAGGGAAATACGTCAGGAACTGAGAGCGCTTGGTTACCATTTTTCGAGTGCTTCTGACACCGAGGTTATCATCCACGCCTACCACGAGTGGGGGACGAACTGTATTCACCGATTCAACGGGATGTTCGCTCTCGCGCTATATGACAGTCGTAATCAAAAAGTCTGGCTCGCTCGTGACCGCTACGGCGTCAAGCCGCTCTACTATACCCTTACCCATGAAGGGACTTTCCTGTTTGGATCCGAAATCAAATCCATTCTGGAATACCTGCCCGAAACACCGGACGTAGACCTCGCAGCGTTAAACGAATACTTCTCATTCCAAAACATTTTTAGTGACCGCACCCTCTTTTCTGGGATTAAGCTGCTTCCACCCGGACACTACCTGGAACTCGATTTGTCGCGGATCGATTTGAATTCCAATCTTATGGGGCAAAAAAAATCCAAGACCAAATACTGGGATTTTGATTTTGGACAGGAGATGAATGTCTCCTCAACCGAATTTGAGGAGCAGCTTTACCACCGATTAACACAGGCTGTTGAGCGGCAGTGTGTCAGCGATGTTCCTGTCGGTAGCTACTTGAGTGGCGGTATGGATTCAGGGACTGTAGCTGCTATCACCGCTTCTGTCTTTGGAGGGATCTCCACATTTACGGTAGGTTTTGACCTGTCGGAAGCCGCGGACCATGAATTGCATTTCGACGAATGCGAGTCAGCTAAATATACGGCGAACCTGTTTCAGACGGAGCATCACGAAAATGTGCTGTGTTCTGGCGATATGGAAGCTGCTATGGAAGATCTCATCTGGCACTTGGAAGATTTGCGCGTCGGGCAGTGCTATCCGAACTACTATGCAGCTCAGTTGGCGAGCCAATTTGTCAAAGTAGTTATGTCCGGAACAGGGGGCGATGAATTATTCGGCGGTTATCCTTGGCGATATGCCGCAGCGATTGGAAATAGCGCCGAGAGTTATAAGGACAATTATTACCGCTACTGGCAGAGATTGGTATATAATAAAGAGAAGTCCCTGCTTTTCAACCCAGAGGTTACAAATCAGCTGCACAAAATGGATGTGGATGGGATAACTCCCCTAGAAAATCACACTTGGAGGGAATTCCAAGATGTCTACCCAGAAGGCATTCGGTGCGATAGCCGGGAGGAACAGATCAACCATTCACTCTACTTTGAATGCAAAACCTTTCTGCACGGGTTGCTTGTAGTTGAAGACAAAATTTCGATGGCACATTCACTGGAAACGAGGGTGCCACTGCTGGATAATGATTTGGTTGATCTTGCTTGTCAGATCCCCATCCGCCATAAGATTGCCGACTTGCATGACTGGAAAGTGTTTGATCAGAATATTCCACGCACCGGGCAGGTTAGGTTAGAGCGGACAGAGGTCGGCAAAGACATTCTGCGAAAAACGATGGACCGGATTATCCCCAAGGCAATCACGCAAGCCAAGAAACAGGGTTTCAGTGCGCCTGATGAATCGTGGTTCCGCGGTAGCAGTGAAAAGTATGTGCGAGACCTTTTGCTGGATGATACGGCGCGAATTAATGAATATCTCAATCCTGAATATGTGAAGCAGGTCATCGAAACCCACTGCTCCGGTGCAGAGAACAAGCGACTCCTGATCTGGTCGCTGTTGAGTTTTGAGTGGTGGTTAAAGCAGTTTGTGACATGAATATCGAACGCATTGAGAAACTCATTGGAGACGCAATAAACACTTACGACCTAGACCTATCAGGCCTAACTGTCTTCACAGAGGCGGCAAGTGGAAACTATGTCGTGACCCCCTTGATTGCGGCGTTGGCTGGTTCGGATCGAGTTTTTGCTATCACGCGGGACTCGAAATATGGTAAAGCAGCAGCTATCCGAAATTTCACACTTGAACTGGCACAAAGGTGGGGAGTGGAAGATCGGATTGAGGTGGTTTCTGATAAAAGTCCAGCGATACTGTCACAAGTTGATATCGTAACGAATCTTGGGTTTGTACGTCCAATTGATAGAAGCATGATCGCCCACCTAAAACCAACCGCTGTCCTCCCGTTGATGTGGGAACCGTGGGAATATCGTGAAGCCGATCTGGATCTCTCGGAATGTCGGCGGGCGGGAATTACGGTTCTAGGTACAAATGAGCGGGAGCCGAGGCTAAACCTTTTTACCTATGTCGGATATTTGGCGGTCAAACTGACGTTTGAATTGGAGATTGAAGTATATAGATCGAAGGTCGTGATTGTTGGAAGCGGTGTTTTTGGCGAAAGCTGTGTCAGTGCATTTGATAAGCTGGAGGCTGATATAAAGTATATCGACCTGTCTACATCAGGTAACTCCTTGGAGGCTGAATCGGCTAAATCTACACTTCGCGATGCCGATCTCGTCGTCCTGACAGAACATCATAGTCCAGTTTGCTTAATCGGTAGCGGAGGACAAATAACCGTCGATGAATTATTGATGTTGAGTCCCCATCTGTCGATTGTCCACATCGCTGGAAATATAAATCGGGAAGAGATTAATAACGCTGCCATTCCGTGTGTTCCCCGGGAATCGGCCGCACCCGGTCACATGAGTGTTACGACCGATTACTTGGGACCTAAACCGGTTATCGCCCTGCATACCGCTGGACTGAAGGTCGGAGAAGCAATGGCGCGGACGCGCCGCGCGGGACTTAATCCAATTGAGACAGAAAAAAAGGTTTTGCGCGACCTCCCACTCGCCATGGGGTTTGACACCTCACGCAAATATGCACGAACATCCTAGAAACTCAGTGTCCAATGTCTGAGACGAACGAAATAGAAATTCCAGATCAGCTACTGAACCATTTAGGTGTAAATGATACCGGATTCTTGCGGCGGGTCTATTCCGGTGGCTTGGATAAATATAAAAAACACTTGACCCGTATCGGCTTTGTTGAGAAGCAAAGGATTCTGGATGCAGGCTGCGGATTTGGGCAATGGACACTTGCAATGGCACAGACGTCAAAGCAAGCCATCGGTATCGACATTAATTCAGAACGCGTATCTGTTGCCCTCCAACTCGCCTCAATAAATGGCTTTAAAAATGTAGAATTTCGCCAAGCAACCTTGGAAAAGGTTCCTTATCCTGAAGAAACGTTCGATGCTATTTTCTGTTATAGCGTTGTGTATCTGACGGACTACCACAAGGTGTTTAAGGAGTTCTTTCGCATCCTTAAAAAAGGGGGAGACCTTTACATCTGTACCAACGGTCCCGGTTGGTATCTCTATAATATTATTGCAAATCCCAATCCCTCCATAGACTTTTGCCCAAGGTGGTACGGTCTTCAAACGTTCTGGAACACATTGATTCGTAAAAGGAACGGACTTTCGCCTCGCACCGGCGCTCGGGTAATGACTCCCAGTACTACCAGGCGCACCTTGCACAAATCCGGATTCGAGGTTGCTGCGTTGGGCGCAGAAGGGACTTTGGCAATTGGTGATGACCAAACCCTCTCTCCATCGCCAAATTACGGTGGGACATATATGGGACTCGTTAATGTATTTGAAGTGATCGCCCGTAAGCCGTAAAAATACATAAAGGAGTTTTCGTTAAACCTTCTCAGGACCTCATCCAATACATTTAGCTCTCCGTCTGGAAATGGCTATGGCAGATATTTTCTTCATCATCGGTTGCGCGCGAAGTGGTACAACAGCACTGGTGAAAATGCTAAACAGTTCGCAGAACGCAACTGTCTTCGTGGAACAGAAACCGAGTCTGTGTATCGAAGCACGGGATTTATATCGGGGCATATTAACAGATCCGAAGCAGACTATTAGGGAAGCAAAGTCCGAGCCAATCCAAAAAGTGTTGTCTGGTGGTCTAAAGTATGGAGACAAAAATCCAAACTATCTACCGTTTATCCCATATATCGCCGAACTATGGGACTGTAATTTTCTCTTTCCAGTGCGAGATGGGCGCGAGGTTGTACGTTCTTTGATGGATTGGCACGACTTCTATCGTCAGAGATTTTCACATAGCGGCGTCTTCGCAATGAAAGAGGACAATCCCGATTCACCCGTTGATTCGCCTGAACAGGATTGGTGGGATTACAGTCGTTTACGGCCCAACCCCGGCGATCCATATTTTGAGGAATGGCAACAACTCTCACGCTTTGAAAAGTGTGCTTGGCACTGGGCTAATTTCAATAGAACAGCATTGGAGTTGCTCTCTCAACTCGATCATCAACGTTGGCTTCAGGTAGATATGAAATCATTGGATCGACCAAAGATGGGAGAGATTTTCGACTTTTTAGGGTTAGACGGATTCAACGCCGATCAGATAGGAGAGATGATAAGCGCACGTATCAACTCATTGCAGGAGCGGGCAGGCTTATCCGATAAGTTTCCTCGCTGGTCTGATTGGACAGCAGAACAACAAAACGCATTCGATCGGATTGCAGGCGATATGATGGCTCGTGTGTTATACTATGGTAGATTTTAGAATTAATGAGACACCGCATTGCCCCCTAGGCTCGGTAGGTGCGGTTTCTAACCGCACCGCATCCCGATGAATCAGGATAAATCGGGAACAGCGCCTACCATACACGGGGGCGAAGGTGTCTAGTTGTTTTTATGGTTCACTATAAAAGGTCCCGGTTCCTAAATTTAATGTTAAATGTCTCTGCAGATGCGAACCGCTGGACCCCTCATTTTAGGAGGTCAGTTGTTGGGAAACTAGGAAAATTTCGAAATGCTTTACATTGAAGTTGTAGGTATCAGTCTCTTGGGTCTTGTGACACGTCTGATTTTTCTGCTACACGCAGGCAGCGACCTTGACGCACATCTTTGGCTCACGAAGCTGCGGCGCGACCTCGGGGGGCTGAAGGGGATCGGTAGGCACCATGTGAAGAACTCGCTTGTCCCCGGAATTAGGGGGTATCCCCCGCTGCCACATGCGATTATCGCACGGATCAATCCGGAGCATTGGGTGCTCGTTGGTAGGATAACCAACCTTGCCTTTGATTTAGCAAGTATTCTGCTCGTTTATCTTATGGCACACCTGCTGTTCCAGCATGTCTGGCAGATCGGTTCTGGACAATTCATCTCCGCTGCGGGTGCGGTAACGCTTCTCTACGCTACTAGCCCAAAACTGCATCCGGTAACGGCCCGATTACAAGCGATAGGAGGTCGAACGCTAGGCAATCTTTTAGTCCTACTCTATTTTACTTTTTTTGGTGTTGGCTATCTACTTGAGATCCCCTACCTCTACCTGTCTTGTCTGCTCTTCGGAACACTGACACTGCTCTCTTCCCAGTTTGGAATGCAAGTGTTGGTAGTGAATTCAGTTGTACTGTCCTGTTTTTACCGAGACTTTGTTCCCTTATTACCGCTGTTGGGAACCTTCGGGCTCTGTTTGCTCATCCCGCAACTCGGTGGCAGGCAGCTACTTGCCCGTAAGTGGGCACACTATAAATGGTATTTCACCGCTATCAAAGAGGGCACAACCCCAATAGCAGAAAGGAATAGTTTAAGAGATTTTGTCGTTCTACCGGTTTACCTGTTTACTCGACCAAGGGAATTTTGCAGAACAGTTTTTACCAAGGCGACACCGATCATTGTCGTCTATTCGATCCCAATTATTCCGATTCTCTTATACTGGTGGGTCTCCTCACCTGACACGTTCACGGAACTCTTTTCTGACAACGTAATCTGGTATGTAACTGGGCTTATCCTCGCAAGCTTCATCGCATTTATTATTACATCTATCAAGTTTGCCCTCTTCTTAGGTGAGGCAGAAAGATATCTTGAGTATTCGGTAGCCTTTCTCCATCTGATTTTTGTTAGGTATTGCATCGTCTCCGAACATTCAGACGAAATAATCTATATAATCATCCTGATTCATATCGGGTTCGTTTTGGTGAATTTTCTGTATCTAAGTTCGATTAGAATTAAAAACAACCTGTGGCCCGCTAAAGAGAAGGCGCTTGAAGATGTGATCGCATTCTTGAACGGGAGAAATGGACAAAATATAATTACCATCCCGACGAAGTTCGGTTATACTTTGGCGGGAAGCATGGCCGAAAGTGATTCGCGTTTTTACTACCCTTCGATGTCCGAACCGGGGCGCGGGATGAAGTATATGGGTGAAGACCATGCGTACCTCTATTTGATGAAGCCAGACTTTGACCATTTTCGTGTCCGATATGGGGTCAATACACTGGTGACTCAGAAACGAGAGGTAGAACTGGCGGCGAAACGAGGGATTGAATACCCTTTAAACTCGCTGGAACTGCTGTACGACAATGAGGGTTATGCGGTATATAGGGTATGATAATAGATCATCTCAAAAGAACGGTACAACTGGGAACTGTCTACAGCATCGGCAGCATATCTCAAGGTGCGTTGTTCGTTCTACTCTTCCCGATCTACACCTCGTTTCTGGCTCCCCAAGATTTTGGCATTATTGGGCTGATGTCTATTACAGTCAGCCTGTTGACTCGGTTCGTGTCAGCACCTATAAACAGCGCCTTTACTCGATTTTACTACGCACCGGAGTATAGAGAAAAAAACGGTATTCTGCTTTTCAACCTATTTTTATGGGCGTTGTTGACGATCGCCTGTTGTGCAGCTATATTTTGGGGTATCAGTGAATACCTCGCTGGGATCCTTCTACAAGATAGGAACTTGGCTTACCTCCTCGAAATATATGCGTTGATACTATTTCTACAACCAATTTCGTCCCTGTTTCTCTGTCTACTTCGCATGCTGGAGAAGGCGAAATATTCCGTTTTCACATCTATATCAAGTCTGTTAATCTCTGCTGGCTTGACGCTGTATCTGCTCACTGTTTTGAAGAAGGGAGTCCTCTCACTTATCGTCGGAAACTTGCTGAGTCTGATAGTCACGGTAATCATGATACTCCCCGTTTTTATCAACAGGGCGACATTTAGATTGTCTCATACGGTGCTTATTCCACCGCTGAAATATGCTTATCCGCTGTTGTTGTCAGAGTATTCAAATCTGTTCATTCAATCCGGAGATCGGTATGTTCTGAGGATCTTCGGATCTGTTAGCATGGTGGGGGTCTACTCTTTTGGGTATCAGATCGCTGGAATCCTTCAGACCGCTCTGGTAACTCCAATTAAACAGGCACTTCAACCCATTGTCCTCAAACAGGAAGAGGATCCGGAAGCCGTAAGGCATTTCCTGAAGATAGGTGCCACCTGCTTCTATCTAATCGGTTGTGCTGCTTGTCTTCTAATTTCGCTTTTCAGTCGCGAAATTCTGATGCTTTTTGCCAGAAAAGAAGCGTTCTGGGGGGCTTGGGTCATCGTTCCAATCATCACCTACTCCTACGTTCAGCATGGGTTGGGTAATTTCGTCGGTTGGGGGATGGGATTGATGAAAAAATCGTTCCACATTTCGGGAACAGTTTTGGCAGCAGCGTTGGCGAATATTGGCTTGAACTTTCTCTTTGTTCCCCAATGGGGCATGTTAGGGGCTGCGTTCGCCACCATGCTATCCTACATTGTGTGGAATGTCCTAAAAGCATACTATTCGGCAAAGTTCTATGACCTCCGCTTCGAGGTTGGGAGATTGTTACATATCACAGGAATTGGATTCGGGCTTTACGGATTGGCTCTGCTCCTCGTCAACAACAGGGCTGTGGAGATTAGCGTAGCTCTAAAGTTGTTGTTCTTTTTGGGGTATCCTCTAATGCTCTGGGGTACAGGTTTCTTTTCAAAGGGCGAAAAAGAATACCTGCTGGGACCGATAAACCGATTCAGAAAGAATCTATCGAAGTGCATGCTATTGTAAAGATAAATTGGAACGCGAAGGGTAACTATATCCGAATCACTGACGTTGATAAAAGTAGGGGGCAAAGATGAAAATTGCCATTATGGGTGGCACCTTCAACCCTATTCACTATGCCCATCTGTTGAGTGCGGAGGAGGTGCGTGATGGCTTGGGCTACGATAAGATCCTCTTTATCCCGTCTGCCCGTCCACCTCATAAGGATTCGCGGGACATCATCGATCCGGAGCATCGGTATCAGATGACCCTCCTTGCAACATCGGATAACGCTAATTTTGAGGTGTCGCGGATCGAGTTGGATCGTGTAGGTCCCTCCTTTACTATTCAGACTATCAAAGAGCTACA
The DNA here is from genome assembly GCA_022826645.1 of Candidatus Poribacteria bacterium. GTDB lineage: Bacteria > Poribacteria > WGA-4E > WGA-4E > PCPOR2b > PCPOR2b. The sequence goes on along the minus strand of JAJDUM010000092.1, from coordinate 31,963 downwards.
AGCCTTCTACGGAGAGGGATGTGATCTCGCATTTATTATCGGTGCTGATTCGCTAATCGACTTCAAGATCTGGAAGGATTACGATGAGATCCTCGACATCTGTCGCTTCATCGCAACCACTCGCCCTAACTACTGCTTGGACAAAGTTCCCTTGGATCTTCGAGACCGTGTGCAATACTTCTCGATCACAGGAGTTGACATCTCCGCAACTGAGATTCGTGAACGCATCCGATCCGGACTGTCCATTCGATACCTCGTCCCAGTACCCGTTTCGGAGTATATCGAACGTCACCAACTATACAAGTAAACCGGAGAACCATCTTTTTGTTCCCCTGAAAACCATCGTCGCAAAAGATGCTAGTTATCGAAAGCGCCTCAGTTTTCTATCTCTATGATTTGCAGATCGGGTTTCCTAACCCGATTCTCAAAGCCCCAGCGGGACGACATGTATATAGAAAACACGGTAAAGCCAATCCTAAAGCCCCAGCGGGGCGATATGTGCAGCCAGATGTATTACTTTTACATCTCATGGATTGTGGGTGTGAATTGTTAATAGGCTCACGCTATGTAGCAACTTAGATGATTATATGAAAACGTCGGCTTCTCCAAAGAAATGAATGGAGAGGCCGCTCCTTTACGCACAAGACAGGTGATCTCACAGTGAAACATAAATGTAGTGTCTGCGGAACAATTTCCGAATTTGATTACAAACCCGGTGGAAAACTACCGCCAAACTTTCCCTTCTGTAGTGCGCGGTGTAGGGCGGTAGATCTCGGCAAGTGGTTTGGCGAGGAATATAAGATCAGCGCGCCGCTGCCGAATGCCGACCTAATGGCAGATGAAGAAAAAGAAGCGCTCGCAGAGTTTTTACTTGAGACGGGAGAAGTGGACGAAATTACAGATGAAGAAGAATAAGGAGGATATCGAAAAAGCCGCCCTGCTTACGGAACCAAAAGCCGTTGAGATTGAGAAATATCTCAAATCTAAACTGACGCCAGAGCGGTATGCGCACGTCCTATCTGTACGAGAATTGGCGCTTGACTTGGCGGAGAAACATGCTGCGGACCTGCGGAAAGTAAACCTCGCTGTCCTTTTACACGATTGCGCGAAATGGATGGGGACTTCAGAGTTGTATAAAACAGCAGCGGACCATCGAATTCAACTCGATGAAATTGAGCGTCATAACCCATCGCTCGTGCACGCGCCAATTGGAGCAATGCTCGCTGTTTCGCATTTCGGTGTTGATGACCCGGAAATCCTCAACGCCATCCGAATCCACACAACTGGATTTGGCAAGATGACGCTTACCGATAAAATCCTATATGTTGCAGACTTTTCCGAACCGAAGCGCAACTACGCAGCAGCAGATGCCGTGCGTGAACTTGCCTATCAAGATCTAATAAAAGCTGTTTTTGAAGTCAGTCGTTACAAAATTGAGCACCTCCTCGCTAAAGGGGTCCTCATTCACCCATACACAATTGATGCCTATAACAGCGCCCTCCAAGAAATCGGTGAACCAAAGTAGTGTTCGTTAAGTTTAATCTGATGAATGGAGGTCAATTGAGTTCAATTGATGTGGGAATTGCGCTCTCCTATCTGGTAATTCTAAAATTGATAGACGGTGGTCTTATCGGTTCAAATATGCGAAGAGTCGAATATGTCCCGTAATCAATCTCGACTTCATCACTGGAAGTTAAGAGCACAGGAACTATTTGGAATCGATCTGCGTTCATTAGCGATCTTTCGTATCAGCGTTGCGCTTATAGTCATCGTAGATCTCATCACACGCGCTACCGACTTAGAATCGCATTATACAGATCGTGGTGTCCTACCGATAGATACGGTCCTTGAGCATTCCCCAAAGTGGCGTTTATCTGTGCATCTCCTGAACGGCTCAATAGAGTTCCAAGCCGCTCTGTTCATCATTGCTGGGTTGTTTGCAATCGGGTTGCTCTTAGGTTACCATACCCGTTTCGTAACACCTGTCGTTTGGTTCCTGACAATTTCCTTGAATTCTCGAAATTGGCTCCTAATGCAGGGCGGCGATTATATACTGTGTTTATTGCTCTTTTGGAGTATGTTTTTACCGCTTGGAGCGCGTTACTCTATCGACCATTTAAGAAACCCGCACCAGTTCCAAGGATCTAACGTAATATTCTCAGGAGGTACGGTCGCTGCTTTACTACAGATATGTTTTGTATATTGGTTTTCGGTCGCATTAAAATCAACCAAGAACTGGCTAATCAGCGGCACCGGTGTTTATTACGCGCTGATGCTTGACCGATACGTTACAAACTTCGGAAAGTTACTGCTCGAATCCCATCCGCTGTTGTTGAAGTTTCTTACCTATGCTACGATGGGAATTGAAGCATTCGGACCGCTGCTTGCTTTCTCACCATTTTTTTCGGGTCCGGTGCGGTGCCTTGTCATCCTCAGTTTTATGATCTTTCATTTTAGTATGGGGCTTGCGCTGGAGTTGTGGCTGTTTACTTACATCTGTATAGCAAGTTGGTTATTATTTATTCCGAGTTGGTTTTGGGACCAGCTCTTAAGAAAATTCAAAACTCCATTTCAGGAGGTTGATTCCCCAATCCGGGATCAGGCAATTTGGAAGAATGTACTCGCTGTATTTTTTTTGATTTACATTCTGATATGGAATCTAAGGACAGTCAGTCCATCGCTTTCCTTGCCCAAGGCTGCGCAGTCAATTGGGTATACTCTGAGATTAGATCAGTGGTGGGGATTGTTTAGGGGACCGTCAAGAAAAGATGGATGGCATGTAATCGTCGGTGAACTTCAAGATGGAACCAAGGTCAATCTCCTCAACCCGGATAGAATAGTGAGTTGGGAAAAGCCAGAACTTGTAATTGCAATCCACGAGAACCATCGATGGCGCAGATATTTCAGACATTTCTGGTTTAAAGAGGATTACGCACGTTATCTTTGCCAGCGTTGGAATGAAACGTACACGGGTCAGAAACAGCTCACATCACTCGACATTTACTATCTCCATGAAACCAATTATCGAAATCAACGGGTGTCTCAGCCTAAAAAAGAGTTACTGTTAAGTTATACCTGTGAATAGCTCTATCAGAAAATCCAGCCACGACGAGAAGGAGGAATAACATGCAAGAGAACACGCTAGAAATAGTACAAGCCGCCGCTGCGACCGCCTTGAGTCGAAGGGCACGCAATGCGGTTATCCTCGATCTAAGACAATTACCGTCGTTTACAAACTTTTTCGTTATCTGTAGTGGTGCCTCAGATACACAGGTCGAAGGCATATCTGATGCTGTGCGAGATGAATTAGAAGACAACTGGGACGAACGGCCCTGGCATCGAGAAGGGGGACGTGATGCAGATTGGGTCTTGCTAGACTATGTTGATTTTGTGGTGCATATTTTTCTCGAAGAGAAGCGAGAATACTATAATCTAGAACGCCTTTGGGCGGACGCTCCACAGATCGAAGTCCCCAACGTGGAAGTTATCGCCGAGTATGAGGAAGACGAAGAAGAATATGATGAACTTGAAGATTATGAAATTGATGACGAAAGCCTTTTCCCCTCCGATTCTGACGAAGAAAAATAGGAGGGAAGAATGTTGACTGCCAGTATTAAAACTGAAATCTTAACCGCAGTAAAGGCTGCCTGCCAAGAGCAATTTGGTCAACAACCGGAAGCCCTCAAATTAGGTTATCCACCGGAGGTCAAGTTGGGCGACTTCACCGTGGAATGTTTCCCGTTGGCAAAACAGTTTCGGCAAAATCCAGCCCAGATTGCTCAAGCGATCGCCTCCGAAATTGAGCCGAGCGGATCCATCCAATCAGTAAGGGCGGTTGGACCCTACTTGAATGTTAAAATTCATAATCACTTCTTGTTCGGCGGTGTATGTAACGAAATTGTGGGACAGGGAGAGTGCCTGGGAAGCACCGATATAGGTCAGGGCCAACGCGTCATGGTCGAGTATCTGTCTCCCAACACCAATAAACCGTTGCACTTAGGTCATATCCGCAACGGGGTCCTCGGAATGGGAGTGTCGAGGCTACTTGAAGCGACAGGGCATACAGTGGTTAAAGCTAATCTGGTAAATGATCGCGGTGTTCATATCTGCAAATCAATGCTTGCTTGGCTGAAATGGGGAGATGGCGAGACACCTGAGACAACCAGCACGAAGGGCGACCACTTTGTTGGAGATTGGTATGTCCGTTACGCGCAAGAGGAAGAGAAACAGCCGGATCTGGAACAAGAGACACAGACAATGCTTCGGAAGTGGGAATCCGACGATCCGGAAACACTCAAACTCTGGAAGATGATGAACGAGTGGGTCTACGGTGGATTTGCCGAAACCTATCAAAAACTGGGTCTGGAATTCGACGCCTTCTACTATGAATCTCAGACCTACAATCTCGGCAAAGATCTCATCCAAACCGGTTTGGATAAGGGTGCCTTCGTCGTGGCTGAAGACGGTGCGGTGATAGCCGAATTGCCTGTCGATGAGTTTGGTACACAAAGGGATGGGAATCAAAAGGTGGAGACCCTGCTCCGTGGCGATGGCACGAGTGTGTACATAACACAGGACCTCGGCACAGCAAAAATGAAATTTGACCAGCATCAACTCGATCGCTCCATCTATGTCGTCGGTTCAGAACAGAACTACCATTTCCAGTGCTTATTCAAACTGCTCGATATGCTCGGTTTTGAATGGGCGTCGGGATGCTATCACCTGTCCTACGGCATGGTGAATCTTCCAGAAGGTAGAATGAAATCGCGTGAAGGGACAGTGATTGATGCCGATGATCTAATTGAGGAGATGTTCCAGCTTGCAGCGGACGAAATTCGGGAACGAGATTCGGAGAGTAGGTTGTCGGACGCGGAAGTTCAGAAACGTGCCTTTGCAATCGGGATGGCAGCCATTAAATTCTATCTGCTGCGTGTCCGTCCTGAACTCACCATCAACTTCGATCCGAAAGAATCTATCTCCTTCGACGGCTTTACCGGTCCCTACTGTCAGTACGCTTACGCGCGCTGTGCCAGCATCCTTCGGAGGGCAGAAACCGAAGATCTCGCCTTGGTTGAACCCGATTTTTCGCTACTCGGAAACGAGGAAGAATTGCAGCTGATCCGCGCGCTGATCCAGTTCCCTGAAGTTGTAGAAGAAGCAGCGCGGGATCTCTCCCCTGCTCGTATCTGTAATCATCTCTTCACAGTCGCGCAAACCGTTAATCAATTCTACCACAAGCACCCCGTGCTTGCCGCCGAAAGTCCGTCGTTGGTAAAAGCGCGATTGGCACTGATAAACGCATCAGCAGCTGTTATCAAAAAAGCCTTAGCCTTGTTGGGGATCGAGACGCTTGAGGAGATGTAAGACGTGAAATGTGGTAAGATGTCAGTCGATCCGTTGATTCAGCGGGGAGATGGATAAATATGATTCGACGCATTGAAGCCTTGAACTACCGTTGTCTGCACTACGTCAGTCAACAATTAGGACATTTCCACGTACTTGTTGGTCCGAACACATCGGGGAAAAGCACTTTTCTTGATGTCGTGGGGTTAATTCGTGATTTCCTCACAAGAGGACTTAATGATACGATCCTTTCACATGAAGGCCTCGTTCAATCAATTGGCAGAGCTAGGCATGTGGATGAACTCATCTTCAATCAGATAGCGGACCGGTTTGAGTTGGCAATTGAGTTGGAGATTCCCGACAAATTACGCACTAAAGCGCACAATCGTTATCAAATTGCGCGATATGAGATTGCAATCGGAAGATGAATTAACAATTATCAACGAAGCACTATGGCTCCGTCCAAAACCGCGGGTACACACTACCTCTCAAGCCTCACCTTTTCCTAATGAATCTGCTCCACCAGTAAGTGTGTTCACAAAGCGCGGTAAAAAAGGGTGGCATAGGGTCATCGGTAAGACAAAAAGCGGTTACCATAGTTTCATTTCGGAAACCGAAGGAGGGAGGGGAAGTAGCCGGCGAGTCGATCCTCGTAGAGCTGCACTAACTGATTTACGTCTATATGAAACACTTTTTCCTATCACCTTGCGGGTACGGAATATACTTATGGAGGGTATCCATGTATTGGCACTTAACAGTGCTGCTATGCGTCGCCCTTCGCGTCCTTCCCTCCTGCACAGATTTTGCACCGACGGTTCAAATCTTCCACTTGTTGTCAGAGATTTGCGTAACCATCATAAGAAGGATTTCAAAGACTGGTTGGAACATCTCCGCACCGTATTGCCGGACCTGCAAACAATTGATGTGGTTGAACGCCCAGAAGACGGCTATCTCTATCTCGCTGTGCATTATTCAAACTTAGAACATCCTGTCCCTTCGTGGTTGTTGTCTGACGGGACGCTCCGTTTATTCGCTCTCACTCTGTTGGCATACTTGCCACAACATCAGGAGGTATATTTAATCGAAGAGGTGGAAAACGGGATACATCCCCGCACTATTGAGGCGGTTTTTGAATCGCTTTCATCGGTATACGACGGTCAGGTCTTGCTGGCGACCCATTCCCCATTGATTGTTGGACTCACCAAGCGGGAACAAATTCTCTGTTTTGCTAAAAACACCTCCGGTGCTACTTCAATCGTGCGTGGGAGCGAACATCCAAAGTTAAAGGATTGGCGGGGACAGGTAGATTTGGGAACGCTATACGCAGCGGGAGTTTTAGAATGAAGACAATAGATCAAGAGCGGAAGGATCTGATTGTCTTGGTTGCCGATAGTCAGCAGAAGCAAACCGTCGCAACGTTGCTGATTGAACGGCATCAATCTCTGGGTATCCGGCAAGTGCCTGTCGATATTAACTCGGACATTCTCTCACATCCTAGGCACGATCCGGGAGTATTTCATGAAGCTGGAGATTTCCTGTCAGTCTTTGCTCAACAGTATCAATATGCTTTAAGGAGAATCTATTCCATGCAAACAGACAACACAACAAAACCAACCAAACCCGTTATCATCTACGATGGTGAGTGTAATTTCTGCTTGAACGGTATCCACCGCATCCAAAACAAGGATCAAGCGGATCAATTTATCTATACCCCCAAACAGACCCCCGATCTCTACGAACATTATCCACAACTTGAAGCCCTCGAATCGAAGGAAGGGATGCGATTCATCGACGCAAGCGGAAAGACCTATTGTGGCGCGGATACCATCTACCAGATCTATAAAAGGCTCGGTAAGTATCGCTATATTACATGGCTCTACCTTGTGCCTATCGTTCGGACTCTGATGAAGGGGGCGTACCTAATCATCGCGAAGAATCGGTCGCGTTTAAGTAAACTGGACTGTGAATCTGAAACCTGCTCTGTTGAACGAGGATTAAATGAAAATTAAAGCGATTGAAACCCACACTGTGGATGTTAACCATCGCGGGAATTGGGTCTTTGTCAAAGTCCATGCCGAAGATGGGTCAACAGGTATCGGCGAAGCCTCTCAGGGTCAAGACGGACGCGTGGCTCAAATTATCGAGGGGCTCAGTTCCGATCTCATCGGTCAGGAGGTCTTCCAAATTGAGGACTTCCACCACCGGCTATATAATGAATCCGAAGGACGACCCTATCACACGGCAGTCAGTGGAATAGAACACGCACTCTGGGATCTTGTCGGCAAGGCGTTGGACGCACCCATCTATCAACTCTTGGGCGGCAAGTGTCGCGAGAAAATCCGTCTGTATGCCAACATCAACCGTGCGACTGTGGATCGCACCCCCGAAGGCTTCGCGCAAAATGCACAAAAAGCGGTCGAGGAGGGGTTCACAGCGGTTAAGTGTGCCCCCTTCGACGATGTTTCCACGCGAGATATAGCGCGCGGCACCTTGACACCCGCAATTCGGACAGGGGTTGAACGGATCCGCCGCATCCGCGAAACTATCGGACCTGACATTGATCTGATGGTCGATTGTCATAGCCGTTTCAATCCGGGCTTGATCGTCCAGACAGCGAAAGCCCTCGACGACCTGCATCTCTTCTGGCTCGAAGATCCGATTCCTATGACAAATCTGGATGCCCTTTCGCACGTCAACCAATCTACCTCAATGCCGATCGCAACCGGCGAGCAGTTACGAACCAAAGCCGAATTTCACAGGCTTTTGGAAAAGCGCGCTGCCGACTACATCCTGCCAGACGTAAAACATGTCGGCGGCATCTTGGAGCTGAAAAAAATCGCGGCGATGGCGGAAGCAGCGGACGTGATGATGACACCACATAACCCAAGCGGTCCCGTCGCAGCCGCAGCAAGCGTTCAGTGCATGGCAACTGTGCCAAATTTCGCGATTCTGGAGTTCGCATGGGGTGAGGTGGAATGGCGTGCGGAACTCCTCAACCCGCCAGAGCAGGTAGTTGCCGGATATATCGAACTTTCCGATCGCCCCGGTTTGGGAATCGATCTCGTGATACGCGAAACGTAAAACGCACGACATCGCTTAGTGAAGGAGAAACCGATGACAGAATTGCCGCAATACGACTGTGTTCGGATCGATGGTCAAATAAAGGTTGATGGGAAGCTCACAGATGCTGCGTGGGAATCAGCCACGGTCATTGAATTGTTGACGACGGATACCGGCGAAAAACCGCGTCAACCGACAGAGGTTCGGCTGCTCTGGAATACCGAATATCTCTACGTCGGTTTTCTGTGTTATGACCGAGACATCTGGGGGACAATCCACGAGCGTGATGGGGACATCTATAACGAAGAGGTCGTCGAGGTCTTTCTCGATCCAGACTGCGATCTCCGGACGTACATCGAGCTTGAAGTAAGTCCTCTCAATACGTTATTCGATGCCTTTGTCGTTAACGGCAAGTCGCTTGGACAGGAAATGCACGTGCTGCGCGATTGGGATAGTGAGACATTGCAACACGCTGTCTCCGTTGATGGTACAGCAAAAACGAGTTCCTCGACTGACAGAGCTGCTTCCGCCAACCCGCCGGATACATCCTGGTCCTGCGAAATCGCCGTTCCATTCAAGGACCTGCTAACAGCCCCAAATATTCCGCCGAAAGCGGGAGATGTCTGGCGCATGAACCTGTATCGGATTGATCGCGGGAAAACGGAAGCCGAGGACGAATACACCGCATGGTCACCAACCCAGAAGATTGATTATCACCGCCCACAGCATTTCGGTTCTCTGCGATTCATTGAAAAACCGTAGGACTTGCGCAGCTAACTGTAGGCGGGGCATCTTGCCCCGCGCCAACTGTGCGGATCTGCGTTCCCTAGGGTGTGTTGACAACTTGACAACATGTAGGTTGGGTTGAACGATAAAATCGAATCCCTATCAAACACAATAAGAGCTACGCTTTTCAACAATATCCTTTTATAGGATGGGTAAAGTGAAACCCAACACCATACCCGTCCGCTCGGTCCAATACTGGCAGATAGGCTATAGGTCGAGATGTATCTCTCGACACCCCAGGTGTCAACAGCACCTACTTACTTATGCTCAATCTAGTACATTGTCAGAAAAATGTAGCACAAACTGTATAAGGTTTCAGAACATAAATCGGTAATTCTCTATCTTCCCCAGGCCCGGTAGGTGCGGTTTGTAACCGCACCGGCCATCGCAATGAAGGTGCTTATCATAATTTATTTGACAGAGCACTAGGCAACTGAGGCGCAAAACGTGAATATAATAGGACTTGCGCAGCCAACTGTAGGCGGGGCATCTTGCCCCGCACTAACTGTGCTGAAATGTGTAAGTGCTATGTAAAAAACAGGAGGAAAAATATGTCGAATTACGATGTGGAAATGCGTTTAAACATAAAGACACCGATGCGCGATGGAGTCAACCTCTCATCAGATATCTATCTCCCGAAAGCGCAGGGGAAGTTTCCAACGGTGTTGATGCGCACACCCTACAGTAACAACATGGACACAATGATCGAAAAAGCACGTCAACTGGCAAACAACGGTTACGCCTGCGTAATCCAGGATGTAAGAGGTCGGTGGGACTCAGATGGCGAGCACTATCCTTTTATGAATCACGGTCCGGACGGTTACGATACTCAGGAGTGGATTGGTCAGCAGGAGTGGTGTAACGGAAAAATCGGTATGGCGGGTGGGTCGTATGTGGGATTGGTGCAGTGGCAAAGCGCACCCCACCGCAGCGAATTTCTGACCTGCATGGTGCCTCGCGTCATCTGCAACGATTTTTATAGCGGATTGGTCTATCCCGGTGGCGCATTCCAACTCAATGTACTCATGACTTGGGGGATGCGTACCAACGGACGGACTGCCCAAAGCATTGAATACCACCACTGGACAGAAGCGTTCCGAAAACTGCCGATCGTTGAGATGGACGAACTCGCCGGACGCAAACTCCAGTTCTGGAAAGATTGGGTTGAACACGCAGCCTATGATGACTATTGGGACGAAATCAACGTTGAAACCAAATGGGGCGAGATTGATGCCCCTGCGTTTAATATGGGCGGCTGGTATGACCTCTACGCACAGCACACCTTTATCAATTTCAACGGCTTGCGTCAGGGCGGACGGACTCCTGAATCCCGGCAAAGCAAACTCATCGTCGGACCGTGGCCTCATTCCCTAAGTGCCTCCACCCATACGGGTGATGTTGACTTCGGTGCGCCTTCGATGGTCGATTTAGACGGGGAGGAACTTCGCTGGTTCGACTACTGGCTTAAAGGCATTGATAACGGGATCGTTGACGAACCCCCATTGCGGTTATTCATCATGGGAATCAACGAGTGGCGTGATGAACATGAGTGGCCCCTCGCACGGACACAGTGGCAGAAATGGTATTTCCACTCAAACGGTAAAGCAAACTCTGTACTCGGCGATGGGGAACTGTCCAACGAGTCACCGGCGCATGAGCCAACAGACCACTTCGTTTACGACCCGCGCTATCCTGTCCAAACGATAGGCGGCAACAACTGCTGTTCACCCCATATCGTTCCGTGGGGTCCCTACGATCAACGTCCCGCTGAGATGCGTGGCGACGTCCTCTGCTATACCAGTGAACCAATGGCGGAAGACATGGAGGTAACGGGACCAATTAAGGTTGTCCTTTACGCCGCTACTGACGGGCTGGACACCGACTGGACAGCGAAACTTGTAGATGTTTCACCAACAGGTTACGCGATGAACCTGTGCGATGGGATTATTCGTGCTCGGTACCGCGAAGGTTTCACCGACCCAACGCTCCTCGAACCGAACACGGTTTATGAGTACGAAATCGACGTTGCGGTCACCGGGAATGTTTTCCGAAAAGGGCATTGCGTCCGCGTAGAAATCTCTTCCTCTAACTTCCCACGTTTCGACAGGAACCTAAATACCGGAAACACGTTAGGGGTCGATGCAGAGGTGCGTTCAGCACAGCAAACGGTTTTTCACACAAGTCAATATCCGTCGCATATCCTGCTTCCAGTTATTCCCAAGCAGTGACGAGCGGTAGGACACCACTCTTTTTTTATTATTCTTGCGAGAAATTGAAAACTGATAGGACTTATGCACTTAAGTTGGAAATCGGAGTTTCCTCTTATCAAACCAACTGTAGGCGGGGCATCTTGCCCCGCAATATTTTTGTCAGGAATCGGATTCTCTCCTACTGGGTAAGTCCTGACTGAACAGGCTGAGAGGACGGAGACTTTCGCGCGAGAATTCTTGAAGGGTAGAGAAATAAGAAAATCGCTTTAATGCGTGAGGAAAACTTCAAACATGACGACTTTCGAGCAGCATGTTCGGGCAAGAACTCCTACTAAGGAAGAAATCGATCACTTCCTCGATCCGGAAAAACTCTCATGGGCTCAATTCGATCCGGAAGTCGGGTATATCCTCGGCAATTTTCTGCCCCAAGACGGCATCGACAACAGTTCTACCATCAACACCGTGCACAAAAACGGAACCCGCGGCGCAGCCCTATACGCGGATCGTCCCTGCCGCATCAACACCTATGGCAACAGTTTCACCCAAGGTGCCCAAGTAAGCGACGAAGAGACTTGGCAGGAGTACTTGGCGGCACACATAGGTGAACCCATCAGCAACTATGGTGTGGGCGGCTTCGGAGTATATCAGGCTTATCGCAGACTGATACGCGCCGAAGAGACCGATGAGGGTGCCGAGTACGTGATCCTCTATATCTGGGGTGATGACCACCACAGAAGCTTTCTTCATTGCCGACGCGTCAGCTATCCCCTCCAAAGATCTCCGGTTCCAGCGATGTTTGAAGGCAACTTCTGGGCACACCTAAAAATGGACATGGAGAAAGGACATCTCGTCGAAGAGGAGGCGCTGTTGCAAAACCCCGAATCCCTCTACAATATGACCGATCCTGATTTCATGTATGAGGCACTGAAGGATGATCTTATGCTGCAGATGACCCTATTCTGCCGCAACCTGATCCAGGAGATTGACATTAAACCTCTTACTGTTCTCGCGGAGATACTTGGCCTTTCTCCCGACCCTCCGGACCAGCCCGAACAGCAACGACGATGGATCGAGAATTTACGCCACACCTACGCCTTTGCCGGTACCCGCTACATCATCGAGCAAGCCCTAACATTTACCCATCGCAGGGACAAAAAGCTGATGATCGCGCTCTACTGTCCACAGGTCACCCGGCAACTCATCTCCACCGGCAGGCGCTACGATCAGCCCATCGTAGATTACCTCCGTGACAATCAGATCCTTTATTTCGACATGAACCTCGTCCATGCCGAAGATTACAGATGCTTCAACCTGTCTCTAGAGGATTACATGGCACGTTATCACATCGGACACTATAGTCCCACCGGCAACCATTTCTTTGCTCACTCGATTAAAAAGCCCATAATTGAATGGCTTTCTCCCAAACCGATCACCTACCGCGACAACGAGGACGCGATGACCAGTTTCCGAGATTATCTGCCGGAACTCGATAAATCTTGACGAAATTACGGCGAGTTCATATACAAAGGCCTAGTTTCTCGTCAGAGATTTCCCCCTCGGTCGTCGGTCCAAAATCCCTGCTGAAAACTTATCGATTTCTCCTTGAGTTCAGTCTTGCACCAAACAGGGCAGCTTGAACGAAATCTCCGCCATGTTTTGTGCATCCAAGGGAGCTAGTCGGTTTCTATTTATGATACGAGTAGGCTATTCCTGATGGCACGAAAGTTGCCCCTTGACGAATCATAGGTTTTCAATCCATTAGAATTGAAGAACAAACGATGAAAACTATGAGATTTTCAGGAGCACCGATGGAGCGGCAGGATGAACCTCAAGCGAATTTCACACGCCTTGATAGTTGCATTAGTATGTCACGCACTGATCATAGGAATCGGTAGCGTCTACCTTTTGAGTCAAATGCCAAGATTCAAGGAATTCATGGAGGTAGAACTACTGCCACCAGCACCGCCTCCACCACCTAGAAGCGGAAGCCGACCGGTGATCAAGCCAGTCGTTCGACCCAGCCCGACATCAGATAGGTACATCGTGGCAGCAAATGGGCACAGACGAACGAGGCGGATAGCTGCCAGAGATTTAGAACGGAGGGTCCGTCCTCAAATAATCCTTGAATTCGCTAGTAGTAATTTCTGTGTGATCGGTAGCTATCTCCCGATAAACCTTCCAAGAGTAGCTCACCCGATAACACCACCTCCATCGGATACCTCGCACACCGCCCTCTTCCTTTCCGATGCTCCTAACGCACTGATAGTCTCAAAGCCAACAGTAACACCCGCGACTAAACGGATCGTAATGCCCATGGATCGTGGGCGGAGCAGTATCGTCAGACTCAAGCCAGACTTTGGACATCCCGCCGGACTCTCCATGGTTGAGCATGTTGGGGCGGTCCGCGATGCGTTGACGGAGGTAGTTGAGGAGATAACACTTGGGAATGAAGATATCCCGCCCTTACCGCCTGGTGAGCCGGGCGGCAGAGTCATCGGTAGAGGCAAAGATATTCGCGGCGTTCTCCGATTTACTCGCGTGCGGCACGGTCTCTCGGATTGGTGGACGAATCCGTCTGCGCTTAACAGTCTAGCCAAATGGTTAAGCGAGCGCACAAAAATTAAGACGGACCTGAATGTTGCAGGTGGGACGCCGAAATTGACGGATGCGAACCTCATGAAGGCCCCGCTTATTTTCATGACGGGACATGATCCGGCACTGGTCCGTGGCAAAAATCTCATGGGCAGTCAATACGGCGGTGGGAGGTTGGATAGCAAACTTTCGGAAACAGAGATAATTGCCTTGCGAAAATACCTCGTCGAAAAGGGTGGATTTCTCATCTTCGACGATTGCGGTGTCAATGCACCCGCACAAGCAATGACCCGAATATTCCTCGCTCAGATGCGGCGTGCAATGCCGGAATACCATATTGAGCGTATCCCAAACAATCACGCAATTTACCGCAATTTTCATACGGTAGGTGGTCCGCCGATCGGCTTCGATATCTATTGGTGGGGTGAGCAACCAGTGAAACGGAATTTTCTCGAAGGCATCTCTGTTGGTGGCAAACTATCTGTTCTGATCAGTCGTCGAGACTATCTGTGCGCGATGAGAACCGTCAGTGTACCTGGGTTTGCTCCCCACTACACTCCTGCCGTCTATCGGTTCTTGACGAACGTCGCAATCTACGCCCTGACGCACGGCGGAATCTCAGACTATTCCGGTTATATCCCCGAACATCGTTTGAGAGACCGCGAACTTCCAAGACGCACTCCTCCAGTGGCAAGAATCAGAGCAGTTGAGTAGTCGTTGGCTTCGCACTTGATCTTAAGGCAGTAGCTGACTTGGATCCTCGATGCGTGCACGCAAATCCGCAAGGAAGCGGGCACAAGGGGCGCCGTCGATCGCTCGGTGATCAAAGGTGAGAACCAGCGTTGCCACATCTCGGAACTGAATGGATCGATCTGCCACCGCCGCGGCCTGGCGGACCCGTCCTACTCCCAGAATCGCGCACTGCGGTGGGTTGAGAACCGGGGTAAACCAATCCACGCCGAGACCACCGAGATTCGTCACCGTGAACGTACCATCCGAAAAATCATCAAGCCCCAGCTTTCCGTTTCGAGCGCGGTCTGCGAGTTCCCTGACTTTGGTTGCGAGTGCAACCACGCCAAGCGTGTCAACTCCGCGAACAACCGGCACAACCAATCCCGATTCAATGTCGATGGCAACGCCTAAATTAATATCACTATACTGGTGTATTGCATCATCAATCAATGCTGAGTTCAGTTGAGGGTGCGCCTTCAACGCCTCAGCAGTTGCTTTCAATACAAAGTCGTTAAGCGTCGGTGCAATACCGTAAGTATTCCGCCATGCATCCGCATTTGCGGTGCGTGCAGCTTGGAGTGGGGTGAAATCGACCTCAATCCCTTCCGTGACATGTGGTGCCTGAGACCAGATCGCCCCCAAACGCTCGGCAGTGGTGCGACGGATGCCAGCAAGCGGAATTACTTCAACACCCGTCCTGGTCTCGGAACGGACAGCCGGAGCAACATCGGTTGTTTTTTGAGGAGTGTCGTCGGCTACTTTTAGCGGGGTGGCAGTTCCATCATCGATAGCACGCTGCACATCTTCCTTAGTGATTCGTCCACCCGGACCTGTACCCTGTAACGCTTCAGCGTCTACACCGTGTCGCTGTGCAAGTCGTTGGGCGACAGGAGTCACCCGTGATCTCGCTGGGGGTTCCGCAGCCGAGGCTTCGGGCTGCGCCGCAGCGCTAGATGCTGGTGCCTCACTGACTGCTTCTAACGGCGTGGCAGTGCCGTCATCAATAGCGCGCTGCACATCTTCCTTAGTGATTCGTCCGCCCGGACCGGTGCCCTCCAACGCTTCGGCATCGACGCCGTGCCGTTGCGCCAACCTCAAGGCAACAGGGGTCGCTCGTGATTCGGTAGCCTGGTTCGCAGCGGGAGCCTGTGGCTGTGCTGCGGACTCCTCCGGCACCTCTTCCCCTTCTTCTCCAATCCAAGCGAGGGTTGCACCAACGTCGTACACACCATCAATCTGACCCACGATACGCAACAAGACACCACTGACCGGCGACTCAATGTCAGCGACGGCCTTGTCCGTTTCAATCGATACCAGCAGCTGCCCCTCCTCAATTTTGCTGCCTTCGGCGATGTGCCACTCAACAACGCGGCCCGTCTCCATGGTATGACCGAGAGCCGCTAAACGGAACTGTATTGCCATGAATTCTCCCTTTCTCCTTGCTCTACATCATTACGCGACTGACCGCTTCAGTGATATCAGGAACCTCAGGTACAACATGTTTGACGAGTTCGGAACTGAATGGCATTGGCACATGTGGGCTGCCAACACGAACGACCGGTCCCTTGAGGTCTCTAAAACAGTTCTCACCGATGACCGCTGCTATCTCGGAGGCCGCCCCAGCGAAACTGGAGTCCTCCCCGCAGACCACAGCATGACCCGTCCGGCTTACTGACTCACAAATCGTCTCGGTATCCAACGGCGAAAGGCTTCTTGCATCAACGACCTCTACGTCGTAGCCGTCGTCTTCTAATAGCACTGCCGCTTCCAGTGACTTCTGCACCATTGGACCGATAGCAACAACGGTTGCGTCCTCTCCCTCACGACAGATTTTGGCTTGACCGAGGGGTATGGTATGATCTCCATCTGGAACCTCGCCAGTAGAGGTATAAATCCGTTTGTACTCGAAAAATAGCACTGGATCCGGACTGCGTATTGCGGTCTTGAGCAGTCCCTTAGCGTCACCAGGCGTCGAAGGAACAACAACCTGTAAGCCCGGAACGTGCATGAACCACGATTCCATAATCTGGGAATGTTGCGCGGCTAACAATCGACCCACACCGCACGGTAGGCGAATCACCATCGGCACGCTGGCTTGCCCCCCGGTCATGTAGCGCATCTTTGCCGCTTGGTTGACCACTTCGTCCATGGCACAGGTCACGAAATCCATATACATAATTTCAACCACGGGGTTCATCCCCGCCATTGCGGCGCCAACCCCCACGCCCATAATCCCTGCCTCTGCGATCGGTGTTTCAAAGATTCGTTCCGGGAAACGTTCCGCAATGCCATCCGTCACCTTGTAAGGTCCGCCGTGCGTAATCACATCTTCGCCGATGACGAATATCGTCTCGTCGCGCTCCATCTCCTCGTGCAGTGCCTCTCGTAATGCCTCACTGAAAGTTAGTGTTCTCATCGTGCCACCTCTCCTGGTCTCGATTTATCGGACTGCTCGGGTGCGAGGACATCTGTGGTGACGTTATCAGGCGTCGGGTACGGACTCTCCTCAGCAAATTTCACCGCTTCAGCGATCTCATCTTTGACTTGGTTCTGGATCTCCATGTCCTCCTCTTCAGTCAACCAGTCCTGCTCCATCATCGTCAATAGGAAAGTCTGGATCGGGTCGTGGTTGGTCCTCATCTCGTCGACCTCTTCAGAGGATCTGTACTGTTCTTCATCACCTAAGCTGTGTCCGTAGAAGCGATAGGTTCGCGCCTCAATCAATGTAGGTCCTCCACCCTTGCGAGCGCGCTCGACCGCCTCACCCGCAACCTCGTGGACCTCGACGAGGTTCTGGCCGTCGACCGACACACCGGGGATCGCATAGGATCCCGCCATATCAGCGACTGAATCAAGCACCGCCACATTCATGCGAGGCACCCACTGCTGATACTGATTGTTCTCACAGACATAGACAACAGGGAGCTTCCACAAAGCCCCAAGTCCGATCCCTTCGTGAAAAGTACCACGTGCGGCGGCACCGTCACCGAAGAAGCAAACCGATACCTGATCTGTCCCACGTAACTTGCTAGCGAGCGCGGCACCGGTAGCGGGCGCAATACCAGCACCGACAATACCGTTCGCACCGAGCATATTGAGCGAGAAATCAGCGATGTGCATCGAACCGCCTTTTCCACCGCACGTTCCTGTGGCTTTACCGAAAAGTTCTGCCATCATACGGTGTGACTCAGCGCCTTTGGCTAAACAGTGCCCATGGCTACGGTGCGTACCCAAGACATAATCGTCATCTCGTAGGTTAGAACAGACGCCGACGGCGACCGCCTCTTCCCCACAGTACATGTGAAGGGCACCGACCACGGAGCCAAGACTTGTTTGGCGATTCGCCTCTTCCTCAAAGAGCCGGATGCGCCACATATCTGTGTACATCTTCTTACACAATTCAGGTGACAGGGCCATAAATAAGTCTCCTCGGATCAATTAAGTTGTGATGTATATTACGCGCTACAAATTGTACGGTTTAGCATCATCTGAACTCCTATTATACCGAACCGCACTGAATTAAGCAAATCGTTGCGGGAAAAACCGGTACGATCACTATGTTCGGGGTTATTATTCGTACTGTTTCTAAAAAAACAGCGGGATTTACTCGTGTAGCAGCTTCATATTGTTTCCGCCAGGCATTCTATGACTACGGTCGCTCTATCACCCCGTCCGCGGGTATTGCCTTGCTTTGCAATAGCCTCCCAACCTCAGCGGTAATCTCCTGCTGCACCCTCGCAACGAACTCATCAGTCGTAGGTCCTTTCACGCGGGTTTCTAAGCCATACTCTCCAAACCCAAATTCCACTGTCTCTTTCACATGTCTCTCCGGTCCATCGAAGTAGTATGGGTCCGTCCCCCGGAGCGTCTCGTAGATGTCATCGCCCTCGGTTCTGTAGATATCGGCATTTGATATGACGACCTGCGGCTTATCGAACTCCGGGTCGGGGTGCTCTGCTCGCATAGCGAAGTCCCCAAGCATCACGAACTCCTTCAACTCTGGCGCCCAATGGGTAATCTTGTACGTTGGACCGGGTTGCACCCACGGCTTTATCAATCGCCTCACGAGGTCAAATTCGTACCACCTCCTTAGTTCCGATAGGTGGGGCACCGCGCCTTCATGCGCATACTTGGACATGTCCCCCTCCGCCCGGAGGTCGTTAAAAACCATGAACCAGTTCACATAGTCGCGCGCTCCTCGCGACATCTTCATCATGCCAGGTCCCCTAACTGGATTACGGGCATCAACGATCACCACGTGCGGCATCTCCCCGCTCAGTTCTCTGACAAAATCTTGAGGAAAGCCTGCCCGCGCCTTGCTCTCGACTTCGTGGGGCACCCTAAGCCTGAACGATGCGTGGGATCGAACGCGGTCGGATCGGAGCGTAAAGTCATCTTTCAGATAGTCATAGAGGGGTTCAACAACCCACTGTCTGCCATAGCGGTCATTTCCGACCACCACGATTGGTCGTGGGGTACTGTCCTTGAAGTGTCTCAGGAATTGCAGAAAACAGGCGGCTTGGTATCCGTAACGTTTTGCTTGAGCGAGATGTTGGTCTGTCAGTTCGACTGTCTCCTGACGAGGTGGCGGCAGCACCGGCAGCGCCTTGAAGGTCGCGTACTGCTCGTCGCTGCCTCTCTGCCCTCCATTAAGATTTGCCTCCAAGTGAGCGAACCGGAGGAATTCCAGATCCCTCTGAAGCTCGTCGTCCAGACAGAATTGCCCCTCCAGAGTTTTCGCTCGGAGCCGGTCAAACTCTGCCAAGGCTGCCTCAAAATCTGAATGTTCTGCCAGATAACGGGTCACCACCGGGGTGAACATCGCCCCCTCGTAGTTTCGACCTTCAAACTGCGTCATCCACTGTCCAAGTCCATCCAGTCGGCGCAAGATCTCGTCGATCGAGTTACAATGGATGAAGGGTGTCAGAAACGTCTGGATCTGGTCTATATCGATCCTGAGTCCGAGTTGATACACTCGAATAACGAGCCGCGCAGCCCCCGGAATATCGCTCGATTTGAAGACGAAGGCAAGCAGGTCGTGAACATTACCCCTATTAACCTCCGGTCCCCGTTCTATCTCAGCGAATGCGGATAATATTAGATCTCTGGCAGCCACCAACTGCCCCGGAATCGCCCTCGCCTGTTCCTCAGTGAGTCGGCCCGCCACAAGCTCGTCGAACCAATAGCTAAACACCGCATCGGTGTCATCGTCGAGTTCACCCTCAGATCGAAGGCGCTCTATTTCCGACGCTAACACGGCTGCACGCCGCGGAATGCGGTGCTCTCCCACCTTCACCATCTGGTCAAGTTGCTGCCGCACACGCCCCGGAATTTGTGCCCTCTGGCGTAGATATTCAATTTCTGCTTCAATAAGTGCCATGACTCATCTTTGCACCCGTTTGTCGATGAATTACTTGGCGTATATCCTACATCATTTCCTATCTGATATTACTAGAACCGTTATCCATCTCAGCACCTCTCTGTGGCAAAGTATAAGATAGCAGAATCCAAGAGAACCGTCAACACTTTTTCCTCTGCAAATAGGAGCACGATATCCACTTCCGCCTCGCCATTTCAACCCTGTTTCATGTTGACATACGGGTGGCAAACTGGTATCCTACAAACTGATTGAATAGCTGCAGGATGATTTAGCAACTTATCAGCGAAAAGAGCAAAAGAAATGGGAATGGAGAATGAAAAATTGAGTTTCGTGACCGCAGGCTTACCAGTAATTGATTGCGATCTCCACAATCGAATCCCACCGCTCGAAATGCTCTACCCGTATCTGCCGGACTACTGGTGCGATCACTGCGAAGAATCCGGCTTTTTCGGGCCCGATGCGAACGACTATCCAGAGGGGGCACCGACTTCAACGCGACCAGAGATTATAGAACCGTCAGAAGATCGGCCCCGATCGGATCTGGGGCTGATGCGCGAACACGTGCTCGATCCTTGGGGGGTCGAGTGCGGCATATTGACCTGCGCCTATCGTGTGCAGAGCGTCCATAACGAAGACTTGGCGGCAGCACTCGCCTCGGCAGTCAATGACTGGCAGATCGAGCATTGGCTGGATCCTGAACCGCGCCTGCGGGGGTCACTGATTGTACCGAGCCAAAACCCCGAACTCGCAGCGAGAGAAATTGAACGTTTGGGAGACCATCCGGGATTTGTCCAAGTGATGCTGCCAGTACGTTCACAGGCGCCTTACGGGAATCGACGCTATCATCCAATCTACGCGGCTGCGGGGCGACACGATCTGGTGATTGGCATCCATTACGGCGGAGCACCGGGACTTCCACCCACATCGGTAGGTTGGCCCTCAACATATCTGGAGGAATACGTCGGTATGTCTCAGGTGTTCCAGGCGCAGGTGCTCAGTCTGGTGTCAGAAGGGATTTTTGACCTGTTTCCGTCCCTACGAATTGCACTCATCGAAGCGGGATTTACCTGGATGCCGTCGCTCATGTGGCGATTTGATAAGGAGTGGCGTGGGCTGCGACACCTCACACCGTGGGTCAAACGGTTACCGTCCGCGTATATCCGCGAACACATGCGCATGACACTCCAGCCAATCGATGGACCGCCAACCGCGGAGCAACTGCTTCAGATTATCGGTCAACTCGACTCGGAGGACTTTCTGATGTTTTCAACCGACTATCCTCACTGGCACTTCGATTCTCCCGAAGAGGCTTTCCCCGCAAAGCTGCCCACATCGCTGGCACGCAAGATTTTGTCCGAAAATGCGCGGGAATTTTATCGTCTCTAAGGGTATGTTTAGGAAGTCAATTAGGATAGTCGAGTGTCTAAAACTGTTTTCATTTTGAAGGTCTACAAAAAGATGGTTTTGTTGTTCTTATTCCATCGTCAATAGCCAAGTTCATTCAAGGCTTCACTGTCCAATAAGTTGCTTGCATTGCAGGCGAGACTTGCGTTTGTTTTAGTGTTTCGGCAAACCTTGCCGATATAAACTTTTTCATTAGTTAAATAAAGGAGGGAAAGAGAAATGATTCAAATCGTGACATGGGTTGTTGTAGGTCTGTCGGTACTCAATCTGGTGCTTCTTGCTATAGTATTGAAGCGGTTGGCATTCATAAAAAAGGACACAACAGATCTCTTCGCGAGGAAGTATCTAGGTCAGAACGGGAAATCAGAAATGAAATTAGGGCAAGTCAAGAGACGATGGTCAACACACTTGTGATGAATATTGGCGAATTTAGCAAAACTCTTACCGCTCAAGTCGAAGGAATGAGAGGCACGGTTAATGAAAGGTTTCAGGGGTTGCAGCAGAGTAACGACAATAAGTTGGAGCAGATACGCCAAACAGTTACCGAACAACTCCAAAGCACTGTTGACACCCTTGTAAATACTGTTGGAGAACTCGGTAAATCTCAGGACACTCAACTTGAGAATATTAGGAAAACGGTTCATGACAGGCTTGAATCCATGCAAACTAGCAGTGAGGAAAAGTCAGAACAGATGTATAAGACGGTCACTGGGCAACTCCAAAGCACTGCCGATACTCTCGTGAATACTGTTGGAGAACTCGGTAAATCCCAAGACACTCAACTTGAGAATATTAGGAAAACAGTTCACGACAGGCTTGAAGCTGCGCAAACTAGCAATGAGGAAAAGTCGGAACAGATGCACAAGACTGTTACTAATCAACTTCAAAGTACCGCCGACACTCTCGTGAATACTGTTGGAGAACTCGGCAAATCCCAAGACACTCAACTTGAGAATGTTAGGAAAACAGTTCACGACAGACTTGAAACTATGCAGACTAGCAATGAAGAAAAGCTTGACCAGATGCGTAAAACAGTTGACGAACAACTCCAATCGACATTGGAAAAGCGCCTTGGGGAATCTTTTAACATTGTTAGTAAGCGTTTGGAAGACGTGCAGCGTGGCCTCGGTGAGATGCGGAACCTTGCTACAGACGTTGGTGATCTCAAGCAAGTCCTAACGAATGTTAAAGCGAGGGGAACATGGGGGGAAGTTCAGCTTGGATTACTTCTTGAAGAAGTTCTCACGTCGGATCAATATGATACGAATTTACAACTTCATGAGGATTCACGTGAAGAGGTTGAATACGCTATTCGTTTGCCGGGAAGTAACGACGGACCAGATTCGTGTGTCTGGTTGCCAATTGATTCCAAATTTCCACTTGCAGATTACGACAGATTGGTTGATGCTACTGCTGATTCTGATTCGGCAGCTGTACAAGAAGCCACCCAAGCGTTTATACGAACAGTGCGAACCGAAGCAAAAAAGATTCAGGATAAGTACATTTCTCCTCCAAAGACGACGGATTTTGCTATTATGTTTTTACCGACTGAAGGACTTTATGCGGAGGCACTTCGTGCACCAGGTCTCGCTACAGAACTGCTACAACGCTACCGGATTGTTGTAGCGGGTCCGACTACTCTCGCTGCTATTCTGAGCAGCCTTCGCATGGGCTTTCGGACTTTGGCAATTGAGAAGCGTTCCAGCGAGGTTTGGGAGGTTCTTGCTGCTGTTAAGACGGAGTTTGGTAAATTTGGTGGTGTCATGGATAAGTTGAAACGTCAATTGAACACAGCAGCCAAGACTATTGATGAAACGGGGGTCCGAACGCGAGCAATGGAGCGTAATTTGCGTGGAGTTGAGGAACTTCCGCAAGAAGCAGCTGCTGCAAGGCTTGATCTTTCAGATGGTGAACAAGTAATTAACTGGAGTAATGCGGATGACTAGAAGACTGAATTATGGTTGTTAGGTTATAATTATGCAAAAGGTTGCAGACCAAAATACAGTCTAAGGAGCGTGATTAATGCCCAGATGGATCTTTGTTAATATTGTTGTACTTCTCATTCTTTTCGCCGGGACATTGTGTGCACACGAGACCGGATCGGCAAAATACGTTGTAGAAGCCTACCGGCTTGAACCCGGAGTCCCTGCCCCGAAGATCGACGGAAAACTCGATGACCCTGCGTGGCAAAAGGCAAAGCCTGTAAGCGGCTTCATCCAACTCGTGCCAGATCGGGGCAAACCCGCCACCGATGATACAGCGTTTTACATCGCTTACGACCCGCACCACCTCTACGTCGCCTTCCGGTGCTATGATGCATCACCTGATAAGGTTGTCAACCGCATTGTCCGACGGGGTGGAAACATCTACGACTCAGACGTAATATCCTTTTTCATGGACCCGCATCATGATCATCGCACCGGCTATAAGTTTGCGACCACACCCGGCGGCGTCCAGAGCGATGCCTACCGTTTCGACGACATCCGCTCCGACTCCAGCTGGAGAGGTATCTGGTGGCTAGAAACAGGCATTGATGAACAAGGGTGGGTCGCTGAATTCAAGATCCCGTTCGCAAATTTTCGTTTCCCCAATAAATCGGAACAGGTATGGGGATTCGACGTTGAACGGGTGCATCGCAGAAAAGATGAGGTCACCGTTTGGAAGCAGATGACCCAAGCCGGAGCGACCACACGGATGTCCGATCTCGGGCTTATGGTGGGACTGAAGGACATCGGCGGTAGTAAGCCCTTTGAAATTTCGCCCTATGCCTTAAGCGGAGTGTCCGACAAGGAATCACTCGACGGTCAATTAGGAACAGGACTCGATGTTCAGTATAATCTGACAAGTACACTCAAGACAAACGTCACCGTTAACCCAGATTTTGCACAAGTAGAGGCGGATCAGCTGGAGATTAACCTGACTCGCTTTCCAACCCGTTTCCCGGAGCGCCGTCCTTTCTTTGTCGAGGGAAACAGCTTTTTTGAGACACCGTTAGAACTCTTTTACAGTCGGCGGATCGGCAGTCGGGGTGATATCCTTTGGGGTAGTAAAATGACCGGCAAGGTCGGCAGCTATTCCCTCGGTATCCTCGGCAGCCAAACAGGCAGCTTCGGGGCGCTGGAAATTGGCCAAGAGTCCCAAGCCAAGGAGGAGGCGTTATATTCGACGGTCCGGCTGAAGAAGGATATCCTGCAACGCTCCAGCGTTGGTCTGATCTTCGCCAACAAAGAGCATCTTGAGGAGGAAAATGGCTACGGTCGAGTGGGAGGATTCGACACCGATCTGTTCTTTCTGAAAACCTATCGGTTGTCGGGACAATATGCGATGAGTTTTAATCCCAGCGAAGATCCAGAGAATGTCAGCGAAAACGCAAACAATAAAGCGTACCTCGTCGAACTTGCTCAAAGCAACTACCTCTGGAACGCCAGAGTGCGGATGGAACGAATTGATCCCCTATTTGAAGCAAATGAAACGGGATTCCTCCGGAAAGAGAGATACCGCGGTTGGCAGCAGATGAATTTCATGGGGACCTATATCCCTCGGTTCGGACCGCATCGTGCTTCCTTCGGTGTCAGCGGCAGGGTTTCTCAGGGACTGTTCACTGATAAATATTTTGACGATTGGAAATGGGACAATCCGGGTCTAACCCTTTCACCGGAATTTGATGAAGATTCAATCAGTTGGAACTTCAGAACTTCGGCGGATTGGAGACCCACTGAATCCTTCTGGGAGGTCATTGGCGTGTTTTATGGACGCAGTCGCGAGGTCGAACTGACGGAGGTATTTACGACAGACGGATATGAATTTTCGATTCTAACAAACACTTCGCGACCCGTTTCCGTTGGCTTGGATGGGGGGATAGGAAACTACTTCAATTTCTCACGGCAAGCGGTGGGGAAACAACGGCTGCTTGCCCTCTCAACCACTATCCGTCCGCAGAGCAATTTCACCATTGACCTTGAAAGTGGGTATGCCCTGAGTTTGACGCAGGCTGATGTCATCGATGGACGGTATTTCACAAGTTCTCTGCGCGTCACCTATCTGTTTACACGGGATCTGTTTCTTAGGGTATTTACGCAAGCGGGGCGTGAGCGCACCGCTTTTTATCAGATTCAAACCCATGAGAACTATCTAGTCAGTACCCTCTTCGGTTGGGAATATAGCCCTAAAAGCCATATCTTCCTTGCGTATAATGAGGATTGGCGCACCAATAAAGGGGAGTTACAGTTAGGCGATAGAGTCGTGGTGTTCAAAGTTTCTTATCTCTGGAATCTCTAGTAATCTAAGTTGCTGGTAATGTGCGGCACGATAAAATTGATCCCTATACCTTGTAGGTCGGGCATCTTGCCCGACCCATAGCCCCAGTGGGCCGACAGGTGTACAGAATCTACAGATTCTCTAGCAACTTACGTTCTATATAGAAAGAAATTTAAGCCATGTCTCCACCATCTGAAATACAGCTTTCATCGGCAGAGTTACTCGATCACAATTTCCCAAACCACAGCCCCCGTTTATCGTTTGATGGGGATACGGTTGATGCGTGGCAGGATTGGCGAGCCCAACTGCTCCCCGAACTGCGAGAGCAGCTTGGACCTTTCCCGGACGAAGCGGTTCCCCTAAATCCGCGGATCGTCGCTACTGAATCGTCCGATAAGATTACGATCCACAAAGTGATCTACCATTCGCGAGCGGACACGCCGATCCCCGCTTATCTATCAATCCCTAAGGGCGCGACGGCAAAGACGCCAGCTGTTCTCTGCATCCACGGACATGTGCCGGACGGCAAAGAGAGTGTCATCTCCGGTGATGGAGAGTTCGGTTCCCCCTACGGTCGAGATCTCGCGGAGCAGGGTGTTATCACACTGTGTCCCGATAACGCTGGTATGGGCGAACGCGCTCACCCGTCGGGCGGTTGTGACTTCCTCTGGCGACGCCTGAAC
Source organism: Candidatus Poribacteria bacterium (assembly GCA_022826645.1). Taxonomy (GTDB): domain Bacteria; phylum Poribacteria; class WGA-4E; order WGA-4E; family PCPOR2b; genus PCPOR2b. The sequence continues at coordinate 5,516 of JAJDUM010000092.1, read as the reverse complement.
TATCTCGGATACGATCTGACAGGCTATCGGGTCTACGATCTAATGCGGGGTGTGGACTATCTCCAAAGCCTGCCGGAGGTAGACAAAACGCGGATCGGGATTGCAGGCTTGTCCGGCGGGTGCTGGCTCGGCATCGTCCACGCCGCACTGGATGAGCGGGTTCAGGCAGCGGTGTTGAGTGGCTATTTTACTACCTTTGCACAGACCTCATGGTTTGGACACTGTGTCTGCCATCACCCGAAAGGCATCGGCGAACTTTGTGAGATGCCCGATATCGCGGGACTCATCGCGCCGCGCCCAATCTTTGTGGAATGGGGGACAGAGGACGTTAGCCGCCCGGTACACCCCGCCTTTGGGATGACACAGCGGATCTACCGTGCTGCGAATGCCAACGATCAGATCACACTCCAAGAATTTGATGCCGGACACCTCTTTTCAGGGGAACAATCACTGCCGTGGTTGATCCAAACGCTGTCCGGAAGGAATCGTTAAAAAAATAACCTCCTTACGTATTACGCATTACGCGATTAAACCATGAAGACTTATCCTCTCGAAATCCCAACTTGCTTCAATAATTTCACTCATTCGGAGAACGATTGATGAACCCTTTACGAATCGCTGTAATCGGTGCGGGGGCTTACGAAACCTCCCGCTCGCGCGGCTATCAAGCGGTCATTAAGAAACTGACCGACCTCTATACGTTCTGCGCTATCTGCGACAGAAATGCCGAGGCGTGCCGTGCGGCAGCCGAAACCTACGACATTCCAGCACAATACACAGATGTTGAGGACATGATTCAGTCCGAAAAACCGGATGTAGTCTTTTGTCTGACACCAACCGATTCACTCAACGTTATGGCGATGACGGTCGCCAAACATCGTATCAACGTCATCACCGAAATTCCCATCGCTGTCTCGTTGCCGATTGCGGACGCCATAACCGAGGCGTGCCAGGAAAACGGCGTCAAATACGAAATCGCCGAGAACGTCTGGCATTGGCCCCGTGAACAGTTGAAACAGAAGATTGTCCGAGCAGGGCTACTCGGAAAGATTCGACATGCGCGGCTCTGGTACGCATCCGGCAGCTATCACGGCATCAACGCGGTTCGCATGATCCTCGGCTGCGAGCCGATACGTGCCTTGGGATACGCAGCCGAAGCACCGACACACCCCTACACCGGCTACGGCGACGAAGCAATGACGACACGGTGGTGGGAGTCCGGTATCGTTGAGTTTCCCGGAGGGATCACCTGCCTCTACGAGATGCCACCGCCGGGAGCACGTGGCAGCCACTGGGAGATTGAGGGCATGGATGGGCATCTCTCCGGGGACCAGCTGACCCTTTACAACGATGGCGGAAGTTACCAAATTGAAGATGTCTATACAGAGGTTGACGGCGAAGGGGTGTTAGACCATGTTCGGATAGACACCTCTCCGCCGATCGTATGGTCAAATCCATTTGCAAAATATAAAATCTCTGCATCGGACGACGTTGCCAAAGCGAGCATCCTCCACAGTATGTATCGCGCTGTGACGGAGGGTATTGAGCCTGCATACGGACCGATCAATGCCCGGCGAGATCTCGAATTGTGGATTGCTATTAGAGAGAGCGCCAGACGCGGGAGCGCATGGGTAACGTTACCAATTGAGGAAATGACAGGTCTCGAACGCCAGATCCATGAAGCGTATGAGCGTAAATATGGGGGACATCCGATTTCGGGAGTCGAAGCGCTCAAGGATGCACCCTTCAGCCGATCGAGCGTAATCTGGGAAGTTGCCGGATGGCTGTAAGAACCACCACATCTTGTAGTTGCCCGCCTGCCTGCTCTCGGCTTGTCGGAGTCCCGCCTGTCCCGATTTATCGGGGATTCATCGGGGATGTATCGGGGATGTATCGGGACCGGTAGGTGCGGTTTCTAACCGCACCGGTTTGGAGTATCTCATTAATTCTAAGATCCACTATAAGTCCTAAAGGATGTCCTTTGGCACGAGGTACGAGGAGGGAACATGATGAAAATTGGAATCACCGGTGCCGGAGTGATGGGAAACCGCCATCAAGAGAGAATTGCTGACTACCGCGCAGAAGTTGTTGCAGTTCACGATGTCCATCTACCGGCGGCACAGGAACTTGCGACGAAAGGGGGCGCGAAAATCGCGACGGATGACCTTGATCGGTTCTTTGATGTTGAAATGGATGGATTGGTCATCACCACACCGCCCCCTGTGCGACTTGAGCCGGTACGGAGGGCTTGTGAACGTGGTATCCACCTGATGATTGAAAAACCGCCCGCCTTAAACATGGCTGAGGGACGTGCGTGCCTTGCCCAGATCGAGAGCGCGGGGGTGATTGCTGCGGTAAGCTTTCAGCTACGCTACGGCTCCATCTATGAACGACTCCGAGAGTTATTGGCGGCTGAAACGGTGCATCTCGTTCACACAGTCTGTACCGTCGACTATTACCTCAGCTTTCGGATGTCACCGTGGTTCCTACAGCGCCAAATCAGCGGAGGTCCTATCGCTGAACAAGCGATTCATATCCTCGATTGTGCTCGCTTTGTCATGGGAAACACCAAGCCGGTTCAAGCGCACGCAATCGGTGCGAAAAATATGGCGCCAGACCGAACCGAGTTTGACGCTGAAAACGCCCTCCAGATGATGTACGAACTCGACAACGGTGTCTTCGGTACGCACATGAACCACTGCGGCACGAAAGGAAACGGTTTCGAGTTAGAGGTTATTGGTCCGCACCTACGCCTTCGGGCAGATGCTCAGGGAGGTCGCAACGGTGACCGAATCGTCGGCCATCTGCACGGAAACGAATTTAATGAACCGGTGCCCACTGAAAATAGCCTTGGTCTTGATAAGTATCATGCGTGGCTTCGCGCCATCGAAACAGGCGATCGTTCGCTAATCCGTTCAGACTTTGGGGACGCGCTGCACACCCTCGCATTAGTTGAAGCAGCCGTCACAAGTCAAGACACCGGCGGCTTTGTAAAGGTTGATTATGGTGAAATCGAAAAATAAATAGACACTTTTGCCTCCGGTAGGTGCGGTTTCCAACCGCACCGGTGCCGACTTAGCCTGCCCCGCCTGTCCCGATTCATCGGGGGTGGGATTTAGGGGGTTAGTTGTACGTCGAAGGTGTATAATTAGTTGTACGTCGAAGGTGTATAATTAATTGTAGAATTCGCCATAGTCAAGTACGTAACAGCGTCGTCTTTAGCCCCAGCGGGGCGACATGTTTATAGCACATTGATAGACCAATGCCCCAAGCCCCAGCGGGGCGACATGTGGTTTGCATCACTGCCGGTGACTTTGGTAATTATCGACAATAACTCACAAAACCTAACATTAGCTAACTTTTGGCAAAATACGCGTGTAGGGTGGGTGATGGATCGCTGTAGGGACAGGTCTTGTAACCCTCCATCAGATAACTAACAACTTACGTTAATTCTAAGGTCCGCTATAATTATGAAATCTACCATAAAACCCCTATTCTGCTAGGGAGGAAAAAATTAACGCATGAAAATCAGGAAAATTCTCATCACCGGCGCAGCGGGCTATCTCGCCGGCTTCATCATCGAGCGACTCCGATCCAAATATGAACTCACGCTCACCGATAGGGTCGAGCCAAAATCGGAATTCAAAGATCTGCCCTTTATGCAGGCTGACATAACGAACTACGCAGAGATTGAAAAGGTTTGTGAAGACCACGATGCCGTTGTCCACCTTGTGGCGTTGGTGCGCGAGCGTTTCGACAAGCCAGCATGGCTATTCGCCGATGTAATGGTCAAGGGGACGTGGAATGTTGCCGAAGCCTGTGCGGTGGGTGGTGTACAAAGACTCGTCAACATTTCGAGTATATCCGCCTGTACGCCGCTTCCGGAGAGCGAACTGCCTTACCGGGTCGGTGAACCGTTCCAGTTCAGTTCGGGTGGACTGTACTATGCACTTGCGAAATACTTAGGCGAACAGGTCGGAGAAGCTTACTATCAAGCGCACGGGTTCAGCATCATCCATCTGCGTCCCGGTGTTATTGAAGGCGATGGACATAACCCCGGTCCCAAAGCACCGGACAATTTAGACCAAGCCGGGCCAACCGAACCGTGGTTTGTGTATGTTGACCCACGCGATGTCGCACAGGCAGTCGAACTGGCAATCGAAACCCAAGACGTGATGTACGGTTCTTACAATGTGGTCGCAGGGCGCGAGGATTCCCGATTCGACTGGAAGCAGACTGCCGAAGAACTCGGTTATCGCCCGGAACACAATTGGCCCGAAATCCCAGAGAACAGCGGTTAAGGGGAAAGTGTTAAAATCATGAAAGTATTGATTATTGGTGGCACCGGAAATATCAGCCGTGGAATTGTGGCAGCGCTGCTCAACCGGAATCACGAAGTGGTGATGTTCAATCGTGGGCAGCATCCAGATCCACCACCACCGGATATACAGATCATCCACGGGGATCGACGTGACCGTGACGCTTTCGAGAGTAGGATGCACAGCGAAAAGTTTGACGCCGTCATCGACATGATCTCCTATAACGCTGACGATGCTACCTCTGCGCTGCGAGCATTTCGTGGACGGGTGGACGCATTTATACACTGTTCAACGGTCATGACCTACGGACCGCCGTTCCCGTTTAGCGGCGTTAACATCCCTGAAACCGCACCCCTGAACGGAACTTCTGATTACGGGCGCGGTAAAATCGCAGCAGACAAACTACTCTTGGAGGCACATGCCGAAGACGGTTTTCCCGTAACAATCTTCAAACCCTCCTACACACACGGTCCCGGAATGCAGGTACATCGACAGGTCGGGGGCGACGGGAGTTGGATCGACCGCCTGCGTAAAGGCAAGCCGATCCTCTCAGCGGGGGACGGCCTGAACTACTTCCAGTTCCTTTCATCGAGGGACGCGGGGGTAGGATTCGCAGAAGCACTCGGCAGATCGGAGTGTCTTGGTCAAGTCTACAACATCGTCCATCCACAAGCACGGACATGGGACGAATGGCACCACACCGTCGCCCAAGCGTTGGGCGTCGAAGCCGAAATCGTGCATGTCCCCCAAGAGACACTCATCGCCATCGCATCAGAACGGTTCCAAGGGTTACGCGGAAACTTCGGTCATACGCAGATCTATACCGGTACAAAACTCGCGGGAGATATCCCCGAATTCCAGCCAGAAACGCCCCCTGTGGAGAGCGTTGCCGACAATATCGCTTGGATGGACAAACACAACCGTGTGCCGGACAGCGACGCTGATGATCTGGAGGATCGAATCATTGAAGCAGTGCGTAACCTGCCAAACCACTTGCATTAAGGATCAAAGCGTCTTGCGGTTGTGCAGCTGATTAACCCTGAATAATTGTGGTAGGATAACGCAAGTTGCTAGTGTTTTATTTAATGATGAGTGTAATCATGGTAGCAATGAGAAACAAAACAACCTTAATCTCAAACCCAGCGGCAGTAACGGCATGAATAGCGCGTGGTAAACGTTGGGTGATTAGACCATTTG